>CAVFBA010000027.1:0-24995 GCA_963620665.1 bacterium | reverse complement strand
GCGTATCCCTAAACGCGAATGCGTAATGTAGAGACGTCCGCCCGCGGCGTCTCCCTTAACGCCGAAGGCGTGCCAAACCCAAAGCTCAACTGTTAACCCCGCCGCCTGCAACCTTTCCACATCCCCACACAAAAATTCCCCCTCACGACTCTACATCGCAAGGGGGAATATAAAATATTATCTACTACTTACTTGCGCAGCTCTCGTTATATGCAGGCAACGCCTTATCAGCATTGACTGCCGAGACAATGATGAACGGCCATGGCAAAATCACAGTCCAGCACGTAGCGAGCCCCACCAACGCAAAGTTCCTCGACTTGCGGATGTATTTATACGCCTCGGGGCAGTTGACCCTGCAATATTGCTCAAACTCAGCAGAGGTCATCACGGTGTCGCCACTCACGTAACGCCACTTCTTGCGGCTCTTGCCCTCCACCGCCACCTTCTTGTACTCAAACTTACCGAGGTTACTATCCTCTTGCACGGTCACCTCCGTAGGCTCGCCTGTCGGAATTTCCGTGACGACAGTCTCCGCATTGGCAGACACACCTGCCATCAGCATCACCAATGGCAACACAAAACACTTGCTCAGTTTCATTGCGATAATTATTATGTGTGATTACTTTGTCTCATACCCTCACTTCTTTACGCCTTTGAAACACTCAATAATCAGCAGGTTGTCCCAATTCTCCGTCAGCTCCTCCTCTGTCAATCCCGTTATTTTCGCCAGCACAGCCGCCTTGTCCTCCTCCGCAATCATTGTGAGGATAGCTTCCGCATCAGTCGATATGGCGAAACTCAACAACTTCTCTCCGCTAAGGTAAACCGCCGAGTATCTCTCTACTGTCGACCCCTCAGAGGTCAACGTGCAAGCCTTATATCCCACCGCCTTATAACCATTAAGCTTATACTCGTTCTCTATGTCACCCACAAATCCGTTCGACGCCGCGGCAATCTTCGACACCACGATGTTATCCCCGTCTACGTTGATTGTTATGGCGTTATCGCCATTCTTTGTGACGTTGGCCGCAAACTCCAGCTCCGACTGATCCTCTATCACCGAACTGATGTCAATAAGTTTTGAATCGCACTCCACAAAGCACGCGACCGTACCCTCATACTCTCCCACAGCCTGGTCTCTCACATCCACAACCGGCGTGACGTCCTCTTCCTCGTCTTCACCGCAAGCGCACAATGCGCCCATCGCCGTCATCACTAATGACAGCATCAGATACTTGTTCAGTTTCATCGCTTAGGTATTTTTTCTGATCCTTTATCGCCTACGTCCTATCGGTGCACCCTCGTTTTGCAAGCGTTTTATCATTGTTTTTCGTAACTTTATTTGTCAATTCTCAGTTACGTCCGCAATATTCGTCATAATATTCGAGACGTGCAAATATTTCTCGAATAAATTTTCATTATGAACGAAAATATTGCCGACCGTATATCTTTCCTCGTCAATACCTGTGGCGATGGCAAGAATACCGTATTCGCCCTCAAAATCAACGAGAATGAGGCTAATATACGCAACTACCGCTCTGGTAAAACCACCCCTAAATACACCACCCTCGTAAATATCGTAAATACTTTCGGTGTATCTACCCAATGGATCATGACCGGCAAGGGGCAACCTTTCAAACGCTCAAGCCCCTTCGCCGATGCCAACCCCTCCTCCTTCACCAATGACGCTACGCCACCCATCAAAGTCATGGACGACGAAGAGCAGGAACGCATATGCGAAGCGATGAAACAGTTCAGCATAAAAATGAAACAGTGGAAGGCGAGGCGCGAAAACCCCGACACGTCCGGCACGCCCGACGATGAGCCTCCACTCGACTCCATCATGCGCATCCGCTTCCTCGAGGAGACTCTCGACCGCAAAGAGGCGCAAATAGCCAACCTGAACCGCGAGATAGGACGACTGCGCCATATCCTCACCACGCACAATATCGACCCCAACACTCAACCCTGACCCATAACGAACAACGGCGGAGCCACCACAGCCCCGCCGTCTCGCTTATACGCCTATCCCGCCCGCCTAATTGGTCTTGTATTTCCAATCTTTCTTGGCCGCAAGATCCTTGTTGGCTTTCTCTATCTTCTTCTCCAGCCCGGCCTTATAGTCCGCAACCTTCTTGGCTGCCTCTTCGTCGCCCACAGCCAATATCTGCAACGCCAATATGGCGGCGTTCTGCGACGCGTCAAGACCCACCGTGGCCACCGGTATGCCCGGGGGCATCTGTATCATGCTGAGCATCGAGTCCCAGCCGTCCATGGATATCGACGCCTTGATCGGCACGCCTATGACGGGCAATGTCGTGGCGGCTGCTATGACGCCTGGCAGATGAGCCGCACCGCCCGCCGCGGCTATGATTACCTTGATGCCCCTATCGCGCGCGCCCTCGGCAAAGGCCAATACCTGGTGTGGGGTGCGGTGTGCCGAGAGGGCGTTGACCTCAAAGGGTATCTCCTGCTCCTCGAGGAAGTTGAGTGCCTTCTCCATGACAGGAAGGTCGGAGGTCGAGCCCATGATGATGCTAACTACTGGTTTCATTCTGTATGTCGTGTTATCGGTTTTTTGAGCGCGTAAAGTTATTTATTGCAATCGATTTTTAGCGGCTACAAAATAAATTATCTACTTTTGCCGTTTGTTAGGTGGCAGTCGCATGCGGCACGCCGCCAAGCCAAACTCTTTAACTTCACTTTCTTGTAGGCACAAATGGCAAGAGTCACCATACTCGACAAGACGTTCGAGACCTCCTATCCCGAACAGCAGATCCAGGCAGCCGTTCGCAACGTGGCGGACGCCATAAATGCCGACCTCAATGGCCGCGACCCTCTATTCCTCTGCATCCTCAACGGTGCCTTCATGTTCGCCGCCGACCTCATGAAGCTCGTCAACATCCCCTCACGCATATCATTCGTCAAGTTCGCCTCATACAGCGGAACACAGTCCACCGGTGTCGTGAAGCAGCTCATAGGGCTCAACGAGGACCTCACTGGCCGCACAGTCGTGCTCATCGAGGACATCGTCGATACGGGCGTCACCATCAAGAGCCTCATACAGCAGTGCAAAGACAAGGGCGCGGCCGATGTACGCGTGGCCACCATGCTCTTCAAGCCCGCCAGTTGCCAACTGCCAACCAAACCCGACTATATAGGCCTAGAAATTCCTAACGACTTTATCGTGGGCTATGGTCTCGACTACGACGGCTACGGACGCAATATGCCAGAGATTATGACTCTCGTAAGCAAATAAAAACCACACAATATTTTCTCAAGAAAATGCTCAATATCGTCATCTTCGGCCCCCCAGGATCTGGCAAGGGCACACAGAGTGAGAACCTTATCAATGAGTATAACCTCGCTCACATCTCCACTGGCGACCTTCTCCGCAAGGAAATAAGCACCAACACTGAACTCGGCGCACTCGCCAAGAGCTATATCGACAAGGGTGAACTCGTGCCAGACGAGGTCATCGTCGGCATGATCGACTCCTACCTCGACAAGATGGGAAAGGTCAACGGTGTCATCTTCGACGGTTTCCCACGTACCGTCGCCCAGGCTGAGGCTCTCCGCGACCTCCTCGTCACCTATAAAACCAAAATAAACGTCTGCCTCAACCTCGAGGTGCCAAACGATGAGCTCATGAAACGACTCATCGAGCGCGGCAAGACAAGCGGACGCTCCGACGACAACGAGGAGACTATTGCCAAGCGTCTCGCCACCTACGACAACCAGACCAAGCCTGTGCTCGACTTCTACAAGAAGGAGGGCGTGGCCGTCAACATCAAGGGTGTCGGCGACATCAACGTTATCTTCGGCGACATCAAGGCTGCCGTAGATTCCAAGAAGTAATCTCGCGACACGCACAACAAGACATGCCCTGCCGCCCCACGCCCAGTCTTTGCGGGTCGGGGCGACAGGGTTTCAGTTTGACCACTTAACAACAACCTTATTATACCCCATTACCGTGGCTTCCAACTTCGTAGACTATGTGAAAATATACTGCCGTTCGGGTCACGGTGGCCCCGGCTCGGCGCATCTGCGTCACGTGAAATACATCGAGAAGGGCGGCCCCGATGGCGGCGACGGCGGACGTGGCGGTCACGTCATAGTGCGTGGCAGCGCGCAACACTGGACGCTCATCCACCTGAAGTTCGCACGCCACGTCTTCGCCGAGGATGGCGAGCAGGGAGGCCGTGAACGCGCTTTCGGCCGCGACGGCAAGGACCAGGTCATAATAGTACCTCTTGGCACGGTGGTGCGCAATGCCGATACGGGCAAGGAACTCTTCGAGATAACCGAGGATGGCGAGGAGAAGATTCTCGCCAAGGGTGGGCGCGGTGGTCAGGGCAACTGGCACTTCCGCACATCCACGTTCCAGACACCGCGCTTCGCTCAGCCAGGCGAGGAGGGCGTTGAACTCACTGCCGTGTTCGAGTTGAAGGTGCTGGCCGACGTGGGTCTCGTGGGATTCCCCAATGCGGGCAAGTCGACACTCCTGTCGGTGGTGTCGGCCGCCAAGCCCGAGATCGCGGACTATCCTTTCACGACACTCGTGCCAAATCTGGGCATCGTCTCCTATCACGACGGGCACTCTTTCTGCATGGCCGATATACCAGGCATTATCGAAGGGGCGGCAGAGGGCAAGGGACTCGGACTGAGGTTCTTGAGGCATATAGAGCGCAACTCGATACTCCTGTTCCTCGTGCCGGCCGACTCGGAGGATATCATTGCGGCATACGACATCCTACTCGACGAGCTGAGGCGTTATAACCCGCAGCTGCTCGACAAGAGCCGTGTGCTGGCAGTGTCGAAAGCCGACCTCGTGACCGACGAGGATCGCCAGAAGATAGAGGCGCGGCTGCCAAACGACATACCGTCCGTTGTGTTCTCAAGCCATACAGGCCTGGGCATACAGCGGCTAAAAGACATTCTCTGGCGCGAGATGAACAAGTAAGGGGCACACCCGTTGCCATTACTAAATAGTTTTAATATCTTTGCGTGTTTATTAGCGAAATAAATAGCTTCACATACAAATCTAATCTAACAATGCAGAACAAAGGAGCTGTACGGACATTCGCCATCCTCCTGGCGCTCGTGTGTCTGTACCAATTGTCCTTCACTTTCTTCACCAAGAAAGTCGAAAGCGACGCCAAGGAGTTCGCAGCGGGCGACATCAAGAAAGAGTCTGCCTACCTCGATTCCATAGCAAACGAGCCGGTGTATAACTTCGTGTGGATCAAGAAGTACACCTACATGGAGTGCAAAAGCAAGGAGATTAACTTCGGCCTCGACCTTAAAGGCGGCATGAACCTCATCCTCGAGGTCAAAGTCTCCGACGTCGTCAAAGCACTCTCCGGCCATAACACAGACCCCATTTTCAACCAGGCGGTAGACAATGCCGTGGAGCGTGAGAAGACAAGCACATCCGACTTCATCACGCTCTTTGCCGACGAGTTCTCCAAACTCAGCCCCAACGGACAGTTGGCTACCATCTTCGCAACAGTCGACCTCAAGGATCGTATCGACCTGAGCATGTCTAACAGCCAGGTCGTCGATGTTATCCGCGAGGAGGCCGATGGCGCCATTCAAAATGCGTTCAACGTCCTCCGTACACGTATCGACCGCTTCGGTGTCGCACAGCCTAACATCCAGGAGCTCGAGAAGAAGGGACGTGTCATGATTGAGCTCCCTGGCGTCACCGACCCGCAGCGTGTGCGCAAGCTCCTCCAAGGCACCGCAAGCCTTGAGTTCTGGGAGACATATACCAACAACGAGATTCTCGCCAAGCTCTCCGAGGCCGATGCCGCCACCCGCGTCGTCGTTGAGGCCGACACCACCAAGACCGTAGCCCAGGCCGAGACCGCCACAGCCGACTCTACCACTCTCGCCCTCCTTGGCGACGAGGCTGCGCAAGACACCCTCGCACAGCAGGCGCATGTGGAGAGCCTCTTCACATACCTCCTCCCCATCCAGGCCGGCAACAGCCCGCTCATCGGCTTCACCTTCGCTAAGAACCGCGACAAGGTAGAGGAGCTCCTTGCTTCCGACAAGGTGCGCCGTGTGCTTCCCCACGACCTCCGCCTCCTTTGGGGCGTTAAGCCTATCAAAGGCGAGGAGGCTATACGCTACGGCATACAGTGCAACCCGCGTGAGCTGCTCTATGAACTCGTAGCTATCAAGCAGACCAGCAACTCCGGACGTGCTCCTCTCGAGGGCGACGTCATCACCAACGCTCGCTCGCAGGTCAGCCAGAACGGCGGCGCGCAATATGAGGTGTCGATGAGCATGAACAGCGAGGGCGCACGCAAATGGGCGCAACTCACCAAGGCTAACATCGGCCGCTCCATAGCCATCGTGCTCGACGGCTTCGTATATAGCTACCCCACAGTGCAGAACGAGATCTCTGGCGGCAACAGCCAAATAACAGGCAACTTCACCACCGAGGAGGCGCAAGACCTTGCCAACGTCCTCAAGAGCGGCAAGCTCCCTGCCCCCGCAACCATCGTCGAGGACACCGTCGTAGGCCCTTCGCTCGGTCAGGAGGCTATCGAGGCTGGTCTGTGGTCGTTCCTCATCGCCTTCATCGCCGTCCTCCTCTACATGGTCATCTTCTACGGCGCTAAGGCTGGTCTGACGGCCGACTTCGCTCTCATCTGCAACCTCTTCTTCATCGTCGGTGTTCTCGCCTCGTTTGGCGCTGTGCTGACATTGCCAGGTATCGCCGGTATCGTCCTCACCATTGGTATGGCGGTCGATGCCAACGTCATCACCTACGAGCGTATCAAGGAGGAACTTCGCAGCGGCCACTCATTGCAGAATGCCATCCAGGCGGGTTACTCTAACGCCATGTCGGCAATTGTCGACTCCAACCTCACCACATTCCTCACAGCCGTCATCCTCTTCACCTTTGGCACCGGCCCTATCCGCGGCTTCGCCACGACCCTTATGATTGGTATCGTCTGCTCATTCTTCACTGCCGTGTTCTTGAGCCGTATCATCATCGAGCGCCTCGCCGCAAAGGACGAAAAGATGCGCTTCAGCACCAACTTCACCGAGAGCTTCCTCCAGAATGTCAACATCGACTTCATGGGCAAGCGCAAGGCCTACTATATTGTCTATGCCGTGGCAATGCTCGTCTGCATCGGCTCGCTCGCCATACGCGGCCTCGCCAAGGGTATCGACTTCACCGGTGGTCAGATCTTCGTGGTACGATTCGAGCAACCTGTATCATCAGCCCAGGTTCAGAGCTCCCTCTTCACCGCTTTCGACGGTGCTAATATCGAGGTCAAGACCTACGGCAACAACAACCAGGTGCGCATCGCCACCAACTACGGCGTCGAGAACAACTCCGCCGAGGGCGCGCACGACATCGAGCAACGACTCTACAATGGCGTCAAGTCGTTCCTCCCGGAGAATGTCGACAAGGACACTTTCCTCTCCGACTATCGCATGAGCTCGCAGAAAGTAGGCCCCACAATGGCGTCGGATATGACCGAGAAGGCAGTCTACTGTATCGTCCTCTCTCTCATCGTGATGTTCCTCTATATCTTCGCACGATTCCGCAAGGTCGCCTACGGTGCCGCGGCAGTATTGGGCCTTACACACGATGTCATCTTCACCCTCGGCACATTCTCGCTCTTATACTCTGTGATGCCATTCTCAATGGAGGTCGACCAGTCGTTCGTGGCCGCTATCCTGACCATTGTCGGTTACTCCATCAACAACACGGTGGTCATCTTCGACCGTATCCGTGAGTCGTTCAGAGTGATGCCTAAGGCCGACCCCCTCCAGGTTATGAACAACGCGCTGAACTCCACCTTGATGCGTACGGTGAACACATCGGCTACGACGCTTGTGACGCTGCTCGTCATCTTCATCTTCGGTGGTGAGGTCATCCGAGGCTTCGTCTTCGCAATGTTCGTAGGTATGTTCGTCGGCACCTTCAGCTCCATGCTCCTCGCAACGCCTGTGGCATACGAGATTATCGCTCGCAAGGCTAAGAAGAGCGCAACGAAGTAACATCTCTCAACAGATTATTATAAGGGCGGCTGCTTCCCTCGGTGGGTGGCAGCCGCCTGCTTTTTTTTGTCTATGGCGATGTCTTTCTTCATAAACTATCTGTCAGAGACAACGCACTTGAGCCGATGCCTCCCCTCTCAAGGTCTCCGTATGCCGCATTATAACCAATTAAGACAGAGCCATCCACCCGCAACACCACAATCACCAACGATTATCCCACAACGCAAAGATAGACCCTCTCCCCTTCCCCTTACCCCAGACGCAAAAACTCCTACCAAACTCCTACCAAACTCCTACAATGATTATTCAAAGAAGCATAAACGAAGCATACTTGAAGCATCACGACTCGTTTCCGTCCCCCCGTAAGATTCCAAAAATTTCCCTCAACCCCGATTTTTAACCAATTCCACTCGCTTTCTACAAATATCCACGCCTTGCCCGACTCCCGCATCGCCCATTTTTCGGTCGTGAGTGTGACGAATACCCCCACCTCACTTTCCCTTGAAGTATAACCAAAAACACCCCTCCCCACCACAAACAGCGCGCCTGTAGCGTCAGAGGAGGCATGGGCGGGTTCGACCTGCTATTTCCTTGGGAACGTTGGGTTTTTTAGTGCATCCTCCGCCCGATGATATTAAAGAACTCCTCGCGCGTGGCGGTGCTGTTCATAAAGGCGCCAGTGAAATCAGAAGTTGTTGTCACGGCATTTTGCTTCTGCACGCCGCGCATCTGCATGCACATGTGCTGTGCCTCAATAACAACCGCCACGCCAAGTGGGTTCAACGTGTTCTGAATGCACTCCTTAATCTGAGTCGTCAGACGTTCCTGAACTTGCAGCCGACGGGCAAAGGCATCCACCACCCTCGGCAACTTCGACAAACCAGTAATATAATTTCGTGGAATATAACCCACATGTGCCTTGCCGAAAAACGGCAGCAAATGATGCTCGCACAGCGAATAGAGCTCTATGTCCTTCACCACAACCATCTGCTGATATGGCTCCTTGAACATCGCCTGGCGCAATATCGCCTCGGGATCCTCACTGTACCCCTTCACCAAATATTGCATCGCCTTGGCGGCACGCTCTGGCGTCTTCACCAACCCCTCTCGACTCACATCCTCGCCCAATGCGCCTATGATGCCTGTATAATATCCCGCTATGCGGCTTGTACGCTCCTCGTCATACACATCGGACGAGTCCTGCAACTCTGACGCGCTTACCACTTGTGCCATCGCTTTCCGTGTTATTGATAATAAAAATGGCGCCCGACCACCTGTGCCAGACGCCCCTCACGTGATTCCGTTGGGATTCGAACCCAAGACCCACAGCTTAGAAGGCTGTTGCTCTATCCAGCTGAGCTACGGAACCATCCTCTATTTCAGCACGCAAAGTTACACATTTCCAACACAACCACAAACCTATGACCAAAACATTACCCAAGAACACTCCACTCCCAACACTACCACAAAAACATCAAGTTATAGAATAGTCCCCCCAAGTCCCAGCTAACAGACAACTACCATAATTTAACATTATTTAAGCCCCTCCCCTAACACCTTAAATTTATATATTTGCACATTCGCCTACGGCTAAATGGCGACATTGTTAAACCTAATTTTCAGCTAACATGAAACACATCTTACGGTGCTTCTCCACTTCTCTGGTAGCCATGCTCGCTATGGCAACCGTCGCCTCCGCACAGGACGGCACATCCACACAGGGTTTCTCTGTCGATGGAACCACACTCACCCTCGGCAGCTTTGACGAGTGGCCCGACCTCTCAAGCTACAAAGACGTCGTCACCAAGGTCGTATTCTCCGACGACTTTAAAGCCACGACAATAGGCGAAAGCGCCTTCTATTGGTTTCCGAATTTAGAAGAAGTTGCAACAATCCCCGACTGCGTAGAATCCATCGAGTTTCGAGCTTTCTTCAACTGCACTAGCCTCACTAAGGTTACTCTCCCTCAGGGTAAGAAGCTCACAACTCTCAAGGATGAAGCTTTTTTTGGATGCGATTTTACGTCGATAGAGCTCCCTGCTACGCTTACGACTATTGGCCAATCAGTTTTCAAGATGTGTAATTCGCTCGAAGAAATCGTCATTCCCGAGGGTGTAACGACTATTAAAAACGAAACGTTTTGGAGATGTTCTAAGCTCAAGAAGGTCACCCTGCCAGCCTCTTTGACCCAAATTTGCGATGCGGCTTTCTGGGACTGTTCATCTCTCGAAGAAGTCGTAATCTCCAAAGGGACTCAAGGCAAACAAAGTTGCATAGTACTTGGCAGCAGCAGCCCCACTGAAGCAAGCATAGGCAAGTTTATGTACTATTATGTCTTCCCCACGAATATCACGGCCAAACTGACCTACTACTCCGAAACCCTCAGGATAGGTGAAACCGACGAAGAGAACCTCCGCTACTACTTCCACAACAATCTAAACGACCTCTCAAAATCCGCCACCTCTCTCCAGCTTGCACCTGTCACCTCCTCCCACCCCCAATATTACGACCTCAGTGGGCGCAAGGTCAATCCCGATACCTACAAGGGCGTAGCCGTCAAAGTACAAAATGGCAGCTCCACCCTCACAACCATCAAGTAACACAGATCTTCCATCAACGATAATAGGCCTGGGATTTACATCCCGGGCCTTATTTATTAGCCTCTCCATGTAGAGACATCCTCCCGCGGCATCTCCCTCAACGCCGAAAGGCGTACCCCCCCACTAACTGCGAGGTGTAATGACGTTGCCTGCAACGTCTCACTCTAACCCACAGTTCTATTACGGGTTAAGAGGCTTTGTCGTTGAAGTTCAAGAAGGTGGCGGCTATGACACCAGGCAGAGTGGCGACGCAAGCAACAACAAACAAGGTCACGAAAGACCATCCCATCTCACCCATCAGCACGCCTGCCAACATGCCAGGCAATATAAGCCCCAAAGACATAATAGACGTGCCTATGGCGTATTCTGCAGCCTTATATTCCGCCTCGCCCACATACTTCAACATCACAAGCATATAGGCCGTGAACCCCAAACCATAGCCAAACTGCTCCGTCATAACGGCGGCCGCGACCCACCAGCTGCCACCGTCGGGCATGAAATACGCCAACGCCACATACCCCAAGTTTGGCACATTCATCATCACTATCATAGGCCACAGCACCCTCCTCAACCCCCACCGCGATGCCATGATCCCACCAAGTACACCCCCTGCCACCAACGCCAACACTCCAAACGTGCCATACACCACCCCACAACTCTCCACGCTTATGCCCAAACCACCAGCGCCACGATCCGTATTCAGAAACGGCAAGACTGCCTTGCTCAGCACCGCCTCGCCAAGCCTATACACAAAGAAAAACGTCACAGCCGCCACCGCGCCCTTGTGAGTGAAGAACGACCGCAACGCCCTGACAAATATCTTCAACCCGTCATCCTGACGACCACGCGCCTCCGCCACACGTGGCATCCCGACCCTGCATAATATCGCCATGACGGCAAGCAACACACCTGCGCACCCTATCGCCATCATCCACCCCTCACCACTGGCAGCTCCTCTGCCCCACTTGCCTGCCAGTAATGGCACCATGCCCGTAGTCAGCACCATCGCCACTCGGTAAAAGGTCGACCTGATACCAACAAAAAACGACTGCCCACGCTCATCCAGCGCCATCATGTAATAGCCATCGCACGCTATATCATGCAGCGACGACGCCATAGCTATCCCAAACATCAATGCAAGCGACAACCCGAAGAACCCTCCCGTAACCATCGACAAACCTAACAGCAAGAACGCCACAACCAGCACCAGCTGCGTCGCACGCACCCACTCACGTTTCGTCCCATACCTCTCCACCAATGGCGCCCACAACGGCTTCAACGACCATGGCAGGCTCACCGCACTCGTCCAAAACGCTATCGACGACAAGCTGACGCCCATGTCAGAATACATCAACGACGATGTAGTCATCACAAGGCAGCTCGGCACACCCTGAAACACGTATAGGCTTGGCACCCATCGCCAGCCACTCTTATTCTCGCTCATCTCCTCATTAAAAGTAAGGGGCGGTAGAGCTTATCCCACTCTGCCGCCCCATTATGCGTAGCTAATATTTCTGCTATGACAGCTTGCGTGCCACCTCTATCTCCTCGTAGGCCTCGATAATATCGCCCACTTGGATGTCGTTGTAGCCCTTCACGTTCAGACCACACTCGAGGCCCGCTACGACCTCCTTGGCATCGTCCTTGAACCTCTTGAGGCTCTCCAACTCGCCAGAGTGTACCACGATACCGTCGCGTATAATCCTCACCTTGCTCTTGCTCTTCACCTTGCCATCGTTCACTATACAGCCGGCGATAGTGCCAACCTTTGAGATCTTGAATGTCTCACGCACCTCAAGGTTGCCCGTGACTTGCTCGCGTATCTCAGGCGAAAGCATGCCCTCCATCGCGCTCTTGAGCTCTTCGATGGCGTCGTAGATTATAGAGTAGAGGCGAATGTCGATTTTCTCCTTCTCGGCCAATTTCCTCGCTGCCGCGGAGGGACGCACCTGGAAGCCGATGATGACAGCGTTGGATGCCGTGGCAAGCAGGATATCGCTCTCGGATATCTGACCCACGGCCTTGTGTATCACGTTGACACGAATCTCCTCTGTCGACAGCTTGATGAGCGAGTCGGACAATGCCTCGACCGAACCGTCCACATCGCCTTTCACGATGACGTTCAGCTCTTGGAAGTTGCCCAACGCTATGCGACGGCCAATCTCGTCGAGAGTGATATGTGGAGTGGCGCGCATGCTGAACTCACGTTGCAGCTGGTCGCGCTTATTGGCGACATCCTTGGCCTCCTTCTCATCCTCAAAGACGTTGAACTTCTCGCCTGCCTGAGGCGCGCCGTTAAGGCCGAGTACCAATACAGGAGTTGACGGGGCAGCCTCGTTGACCTTCTGGTTGCGCTCGTTGAACATCGCCTTCACACGACCATAGTTCGAGCCGCACACCATCATGTCGCCCGGGCGCAACGTGCCATTGCGCACCAGCACCGTGGCCACATAGCCGCGACCCTTGTCGAGTGAACTCTCTATGACGTTGCCCGTGGCACGGCGGTTCGGGTTAGCCTTCAGCTCCTGAAGATCGGCCACGAGAAGCACCTTCTCCAACAACTTGTCGACGTTGATGCCCTTCTTCGCGCTTATCTCTTGGCACTGATATTGGCCGCCCCATTCCTCGACGAGGTAGTTCATGTTGGCCAACGCCTCGCGTATCTTGTCGGGGTTAGCCCCTGGCTTATCTATCTTGTTTATGGCGAACACGATTGGCACACCAGCTGCCGATGCGTGGTTGATGGCCTCGATGGTCTGGGGCATCACGCTATCGTCGGCCGCCACGATGATGATCGCCACGTCCGTGACCTGCGCGCCACGTGCACGCATGGCGGTGAAGGCCTCGTGACCAGGGGTGTCGAGGAACGTTATCTTGCGACCATTATCCAGTGTGACGCTATATGCGCCAATGTGCTGGGTTATGCCGCCTGCCTCGCCCTGGATGACGTTAGTGTTGCGTATGTAGTCCAACAAGGAGGTCTTACCATGGTCTACGTGACCCATGACCGTGACGATTGGAGGACGCTCCTCGAGCATGCTCTCATCGTCTTCCTCCTCTTCGACCTCATGTGCCTTCTCGACGCTCAGGAACTCGACCTTGAAGCCGAACTCCTCTGCCACGAGCGACAGTGACTCGGCGTCGAGCCTCTGATTGATTGACACGAACATGCCCAGCGACATGAACGTGGCTATGACTTTGTTGACAGGCACGTTCATCATCGTAGCGAGTTCTGAGGCTGTGACGAACTCCGTCACTTTGAGCACTTTCTTCTCTTGCTCAAGCCTCTCGGCCTCCTCCTCCTGACGTTGACGCACCGCCTCGCGCTTCTCGCGGTTGTGCTTAGAAGTGGTAGTCTTATGTCCCTTGGCTGTCAGACGTGCCAAGGTCTCCTTGACTTGCTTCTGTACATCCTCGTCGCTTGTCTCCTTTGCGGGAGTGGCTGTTTGGTTCTGTGCCTTCTTGTTGCGCTGCTTATCTTTGCGGTTCTGCTGCTGTTGCTGCGCCTGCTGCTGTTGTTTCTGCTGCTGGCGTTGCTTGTTGCGCTCCTTGTTGAGGGTGGAGTTTACTTGGCTTATCGTGGCAGGCGACGACACATCGACCTTCTCCTTGCCTCCCTGTATGCGCTGTCTCTTCTTCTTGTTGTTGTGGTCGCGTCCGGCTTTGTCGACGGGCAGCTCTATCTTGCCCAGCACGACGGGGCCTGTCAACTTCGGCTTATCGTTGATGCGGAACACACCGTCCTCCTTGTTGCCTTCGTTTGCTGTTGTTTGCTCGGTTGTCTCTGCCGCAGGTGCTGGTTGTGGTGCGGGTTCTGCCTTGGGTTGCTCTGCTTGTGCGGGCTGCTCTTTGGCGGGGTCTGCTGGCTTAGGCTGTTCTGCCTTAGGCTCGGCTTTTGCTGGTTGCGCCTCAGTTGGTTTGGGTTGTTCAACCTTAGGCTCGACTGGCATACGCTCGGGCTTAGGCTCTGGTTTTGGTTCTGGTTTAGGCTCCGCCTTAACCTCAGCTTTAGTCTCCGCCTTAGGCTCGGCTTTGGGTGCTGGTTGTGGCTTCGGCCTGCCGCCATGCTGGAATGCGCTGAGGTCGACTTTGCCCAAAACCTTAGGCCCTTTAACGGCCACTGGCTCTGTCTTTTCCTCGATGGCCGACACGATGCCATCGTTGCTTATCGCCACCGAGTCTTTGTCCTTGTTTCCCTTCGTTGTGATGACAATCTTCTCCGACTCGTTCTTCACCTGACGGTCGAGTTTGAACTCTTTCGCCAGGCGGTCATACATCTCCTCTGATATCTTAGAGTTGTTGTTTAACTCCTCGGTCACGCCGAACTTCTTGAGAGTTTCAATGATGGTTGTTACCCCTACACCGGACTCCGTTGCAAATTTGGAAATTCTTATTCCTCCTGCCATATAAATCTATCTCTCCTCTTCTTTATTTCTGTTTTACAATGACCCGACGCATGCCCTGCGAGCCACGTCGGCTGGATTGGTTTTTGCAGCGAAGCCCTAATGGTTAGAGGTCCCGGCCTTTCGGCTTCACCGCAATGGCTATGGCAATCATTCGAACTCAGCCTTGAGGATGGCGAGCACATTCTTGATTGTCTCGTCCTCGAGGTCGGTGCGCTTCACGAGCTCGTCGTAGCCAAGATCTATGACGGAGCGTGCCGTGTCGCAACCTATCTCCTTGAGCACGTCGATTACCCATGGCTCGATCTCGTCGGAGAACTCCTCCAAGCGTACATCGTCCACTGTCTCTGCCTGCTCGCGGAACACGTCGATGTTATAGCCCGTAAGCTGTATAGCAAGTTTGATGTTGCTACCGCCCTTACCGATAGCCATTGAGACCTCCTCGGCGTCGAGGTAGACCTCGGCACGTCGGTTCTCGTTGTCCACCTGGATCCTGTTAATCTTAGCAGGACTCAGAGCCCTCTGTATGTAGAGTTGAATGTTGCTTGTGTAGTTGATGACGTCGATGTTCTCGTTACGCAGTTCCCTCACTATGGAGTGTATACGTGAGCCCTTCATGCCGACGCATGCGCCTACCGGGTCGATACGGTCGTCGTAGGACTCTACGGCCACCTTGGCACGCTCGCCTGGCATACGGACAATCTTGTGGATTGTGATAAGGCCGTCGAACACCTCTGGCACCTCGTTTTCGAAGAGCCTCTCGAGGAATACGGGCGATATGCGCGACAAGATGATGAGGGGGTTGTTGTTCTTGAACTCTACGCGTGACACCACGGCGCGCACTGTGTCACCCTTGCGGAAGTAGTCGGCTGGGATCTGCTCGGTCTTGGGTAATATGAGGTCGTTGCCATCGTCGTCGCGTACCAACGCCTCACGTTTCCATACCTGGTATACCTCGCCGGTTATGATTTGGCCAATCTTCTCTTTGTACTTGTTGAATAGCACATCCTTCTCGAGCTCCATCACGAGGCCTGCAAGGTTCTGCTTGAGGCTGAGTATTGAGCGACGGCCGAAATCCTTGAGTTTAACCTCGTCTGTCACTTCCTCGCCTACCTCAAAGTCGGCATCTATCTTCTTCGCATCGCTTAGGCTTATCTGGAGGTTGTCGTCGTCAACTTGCCCGTCTTCGACGACAGTACGGCTGCGCCATATCTCGAAGTCGCCCTTGTCGGCGTTGATGATGATGTTGAAGTTCGAGTCCGTGCCATACTGCTTAACCAAGACGCCGCGGAACGCCTCCTCGAGGATGCGCACCATCGTTGCCCTGTCGATGTTCTTGAGCTCTTTGAACTCAGCAAAAGTATCAATCAGATTGTTATTTTCCATTACAACCTCTTGTCTTTAAGAAGATTATATACTCTTTGTTTCTTAATACTCTCGTTTGTCCGCAACGTTATGGGGGATTAGAACTCCACAATGTCGCGTACCATCTTGACCTCGGATCGCAGATAGTGCGTCACGGTGGTGAAGACCTGCTTCTTCTTCTGACCCTCCACCTTGCGCTTCTCCTCGGTCTCAATGTCAAAACCCTCGTCGTCAGTGTCAACAAGTATGCCGCGAATCCATGCGCCGTTGGGCATAGTCACTTCGACCTTGTTGCCTATGTTCTTACGGAACTGCCCAGTCACCTTCAGTTCTGCGCCTATACCAGCCGATGACACCTCGAGGGCATAGTCTTCGACATCCCTATCGAGAGCAGTCTCAATGAGGGCGTCGAGCTCCTCACAATAGGAGATGGGGATGCCCTTCTCACTGTCCACCACGAGTCGTATCTCATTGTCGGCCGAGATGGTCAGTTCGACAATGAAATTACCGTCGGCCGCAATCTTGTCGGCCACAGCAGCAAGCACTTGCTCCTTTTTGATCATTACAGTTGAGGGTTTTGCTATACTAAAATAGGGGACCTGGGTCCCCTATCAACGTTGCTAACGCCTATATGAACAATGCAAATTTAATTATTATACCTGAAACGCCAAAATGTTATGTCTATCACGCACTTATTACTGCCCCAAGAGTCTCTGCTCGCAGTTGAAAATGGCACTAAGTAGTAATTATTGCTTCTGTGATAAGACTGTGTGTTGGTAAGATAATCTTTTTTTTGTTTGATTATAGTTTTGTTTTCTTAATTATATGCTCTTTATGTCGTTATTGCTCCTTTGGTGCCTCGGATAGCTCCGTGAGGTGTTCTGTGACCTCATTGATTTGCACTCCGAGGAGGCGCATTTGGCGCAATATCTCTGGGAGCGTGCGTGAGAAGAAATCATTTCTGCGTTCCTCCATAATCTTCTCTTTGGCGCCATCGGAGACGAAGTAGCCGACGCCTCGCTTGTTGAAGATTATACCTTCACGGCCAAGATGCTCGTAGGTTTTGACGGCGGTATTGGTGTTCACTTCGAGGCTTATGGCGTAGTCTCGCACACTTGGCACTCGGTCACCCTCGCCGTATGTCCCTATCAGGATCTCGTCGCATAATCTGTCTGCCATTTGGAGGAATATTGCTCTATCTGAATTAAACGTCACCATAGGACTTACACATTAAAGAACGCCCCGTTGGCTGTCTGCCTGCGTTTGAACAACCGATACGACAGCCATACGAAGGCTACAATGACAACAGACTCGATAGCCATAGGCCACCATGCGCACGCCACGATGTTCAGTGTGTAGGCGTTGAAATCGACTGTGCTTAAGAATCCTACCACGGCATGCGCTATCACAGTGTGTATTAGGAGCATTGACAGGGTGGTGAGCAGCCATTTAGCTCGGCAGAACAACATACCACCGAGCATGTATATCGCTGATATGAAGAGAGGGAAGATGTATAACGAGATTTTGACTCCCGTAGTGGCTAAACTTGTGTTTCCCTCAAAGCTGCCGAACATGTCGACATCGATTCCCGATGCGAAAGCGTAGATGGCCACGAGGCCGCCTTTGCTCACCAAAGTGCCGAAAATCTCTGGCAAGGCTATAAGGCCTGCCAAATGGAACGCCACTGCGCACAAGAATGTTGGCAGCGCCACGTTCATGATCAGTGCTGATATGAACTTCTCGATATTTGATGATGGCAGCAGAAGGAGTTGGGAAAGATCATTGTCCTTCTTAGACCTGAAGCCAGTAATCATGTTGGCGAAGCAGGATGTCATGAAGCAGTATATCGCCAGCGTGTAAGGGATGAAGATCAGGAAGCTCAAGAGGTCGCTCATGTAGTTGGTGTCGTAGTTGGTGTACATGAAAATCACCAGTGCCACGGCGAACATGATGCCTGCTGCCATCAGGTAGCGCATCCAAGACACGCTGCCCATATATCGCATTGTCAAGAAGAGCCTACGAAAAGAAAATGTACCCATTGCTACTTTGTTATCTTAAGATCATCAATGTCGATAGATGCCACGCCCGACTTGTTTTTGCTTATGGAGCGTGCGTTGCCCATCACTGTCACGCTGACAGCGCCAGATACTTCAACGTTAACGTCGCCACACTCTGTCAGGTTCATATCCATAGCCGCGGCACCTGCGAGCCTTGCGTCGACGTTCTCAGCGCCAATCACGTTAGCATTGATATCGCCTGTCCCGCTCATGTTGAGGTTGAACATGCCCACATTTGCCTTTTTGATTTTCATGTTGCTTGCCCCTGATGCCGTGATTCTCAGGCTCTCGGCTGTGAAATCCGTGAGTCCGATGGTTGACGCGCCGTCGGACTTGAGTTTAAACTTATCGAACTTCACCGGCTCATCCATGTAGAGATCTGACACGCCGTACAGCTCTACGTCGGTCAACTTGGTCGAGGAGACGTAGACGGTGACTTGACTTGTTGTGTTGTAGAGGTTGATGATGGCGATTTTGTTCTTCATGCCCATTGTCAGTTTGTTGCCCTCTTGCGACCATTCGAATTGCGCTATGTCGCGTGGTTCTCCCTCTACACGCACGGTGTCGGCCGCGCCTTGTGTGTACATCACTTTGCACGCTCCGTCGACATCCAACACCTCGAACTCATTCACCTTGAACGTCAGAGAGTTTGCTCCCGTAAGGTTCTCGTTGATACACTCGTTTCTCTTCTCTATGATGCATGAGGTGAGCATTGACGCCACCAGGCACACTGCGGTGGCTATGCTTAATATCTTCTTCATGATAGTTGCGTTTTAAGTGCTACTTGATCAGCCCCTTGGTTGTCGCGTTAAAGAGCATTTCGAGATTGACTTGCGTCTCGTCGTCGTCCTTGCCACGGCGGGCTATGATGTTAAGGCCGCCTATACATGGCTCGGAGTATATGATACCGTCGATGTTCTCTGCCGGTCCGACCATTCGGAACGCGTATTCGTCGGCTATCTCGCCTATCGACTTGTCCAACAGGATATTATGGTTGTCGATTATCACGACATTGTCGAGCAGTTGCTCCACATCGTGCACTTGATGGGTTGATATGATGATTATACGCTCGTCGGTCATAGCCGAAGCCATGACCTTGCGGAACTGGGCCTTGCTTGGGATGTCCAGACCATTAGACGGTTCATCCATCAGGAGAGTCTTTGCACCTGAGGCGATGGCGAAACTCAGCATCACCTTCTTGCGCTGACCCAATGAGAGTTGATCAAGCCTGTCGAGATCGTTGGGCATGTCGAACTCATTCAGGCATTTCTGGAGCACCTCCGTGCTAAAGTTGGGGTAGAATGAGCCATGGACTTTCACGTATGTCTTTAGTGTTACACGGGGCAGGGTGAACTCGTCTGGCACATAGAACATGCTGGACAATATTGAAGGCTCTCTATGCATAGCCTCTACGTCATCTACCGTCACCGAGCCTTTGCTTGGCCGAAGCAATCCACACATCAATCCCAGCAGGGTAGTCTTGCCTACACCATTCTCGCCTAACAGACCGTAGACCCTCCCATCCTCCAGGCTCAGGCTGAAGTCGTTCAGCACCATCCGCTTTCTATTGGGGTAGTGGTATGACAGGTTAGTTACTTTTATCATCTTGTCTTAGTGTTATAATCATATAGTACACTGCAAAGATATACAGTTTTCCAATAACGCAACACTTGTGGTGAGTTTTTTTATCAGTAAACACCCTTGCGACAGCCTCATCTTGATGATTTACACCAGTTGAGATAGTCGCCAATGAACAGGTTGGACAAAGATTAAACTATTGAGGGGCAATATTATGCCTGGCCGCAGCCGACACATTGACTTGCTGCTTGACGCACGATGAACGCATTGGCAGCTCATCCTCGCTTCATCAAACGCAGGACGATAAATATAACAGTCAGTAAGCCTGTTATGACCGCGCCGGAGGGCAAGTCGAACCAAAAAGAGAGCAACAGACCAGCTCCGCACCCTATCAGGGCGACCGCACCCGACAGGAGCATCACCCGCCATAAAGACTTAGTGTACATCAGAGCTATGGCTTGTGGCACGGTGAACACTGACAAGACCAGAATTATACCAACGGCCTTTATTGACAGTGATATAGCCACTGCCACCATCACGGCGGCCACGAATCTCACTAACGCGGGTCGCCAGCCAGCCAACTTGGCGTACTCGCCATCGAAGGATGAATAGAGGAGGGGGCGGTAGAACACCACAGCTAAGGCCACGCAAGTCAATGCCGCGATTGCGCTACACACCACGTCGCGTAGGCTGACAGCGAGAATGTCGCCGAACATGAAACCCATAAGGTTGGGCGCATAGCCGGGTGACAAGCTCAGAAAAATCACACCTATGGCCATGCCCAAAGACCATAGCATGGCTATTGCGCTGTCGGGGCGCACACCACCGCGCTGTGTGGCGGCGTTTATGCCCAAGGAAGTCGCTATGGCGAAGATCAAAGCCCCAAGTGTGGGGTCGAAACCAGCCCAATAGGCCAAGCCTATGCCACCAAAGCTGGCGTGAGTGATGCCTCCGGCCGAGAATACCATGCGACGCACGACGACGTAGGTGCCGACCACGCCACTAAGGACGGCCAGCAGCACCACAGTCATTAGGGCGTAGCGCCCGAAGGTGTATTCGAGTATTCCCATTGCCTTATCGCATCCTTCCTGGCAGAGTTATAGTCTGCGTTGAAATACGCTTTGCCGCTTCATGGTCGTGCGTCACAAGGACTATGCCCATCTCACCGCGTAGACGTGGGAGAAGGTCGTAGAGTCCTGCCTCGGCGTCGCGGTCCATATACGTCAGGGGTTCATCGAGGATCAGCAGTTCGGGGCGACCCATTAGGGCTCGGCAGAGCATGGCACGTTGCCGTTGGCCGCCTGAAATTTCACCTATGGGAGAATTCTTCACGTTTGTCAGGTGTGCGAACTCCACAAGATCACCGAGCCTGCGTTTTGCCTCACGGCTAACAAACAGTCGATGGCCATCACGCTCGCCCATCAAAATCACGTCGCTGACGCTAATAGGGAACTCCAAGTCGGCACCTACCACTTGTGGCATATAGCCGACCCTTAAACCTTGTCGCCTGATGACGTGGCCATGAAGTGCGGGCAGCAGACCCAGCATAACTTTCACTATCGTCGTTTTGCCGCTCCCGTTAGGTCCTTCGAGAGACAATAGTGTGTTCTTGTCGACCTCGAGAGACACATGTTCCACGATAGGACGGGAGTCGTAACCCGCCGCCACGTCGTGAAACGTCAAGAGAGCGTCTTTATTCATCGCTACGCAGTGCCTCCGCTATCGTCGTCATGGTTTTCATCCAGTCGTCCCCTTCGGGAGTTATGCTGACCACCTTAGCACCTATTTCCTCGGCTGTGGCGTGCACCCTGTCGGGGGTTGTGCCGGCCTGGATGAAGAAGACGCGTGCCCCGGCCTCTCGTGCGCTGTCGGCCAGTTCGGCGTAACGTTTTGGCTGTGGGGATACGCCCTCTTGTGCCACGGATAGTTGGCGCATGCCGTAGTCGCGTGCGAGATAACCGAGGGCGGGGTGGTATATCACGAAAGTCAGGCTTGGGTTCTTAGTCGCCACGGATGACATTAGGGAGTCCATGTGGGCTATGTCGGCTTTGAGAGACACAAGAGCCGAGTCTACGTAACAGGATATGGTGGGGTAGACGTTTTTCGTGGTTTGTGCTATGTTGTCTGCCATGCGCATTGCCTGTTTTGGGGAGAGCCAGTAGTGTGGGTCTGTGCCATGTGTGCTGTCGCCTATCAGTGTTATGCCGTTGGACATATCTTGCCATTGCATTGAGGGTGCGGCGCTGGTGAGACGTTCACGCCATGTTATCTCGAACTCGAGGGGGCCATAGGCGAGGTATGTGGCAGAGTTGCCGAGGCTTGTCAACTGGCTTGGGCGCGGGGTATAGGTGTCGTGGTCGGCGCCTTGTGGGATCAGGACGTTGACCTCCACGGTGTCGGGCATGAGACGTGAGACGAAATAGCCCATGGCGGGGTTGGACACGCTCACTGCGGCATGACGATTGCCCTCGTTGCCGCCACACGACGACAAGAGCGACGCAAGAGACGCCATTGTGACGACCATCAACCTACTGGTCGAATAGCGCGAAAACATCTTCTGAGTAGTTTTGTGACACGGGGATTGATATGGGAGCGGTGGTATCGAGCTTCACCACAAACCCGTCCTTATTTTTCTCGAAAATCCTCACGTGACGGCGGTTCACCATATAGGAGCGGTGGCAACGGACGATGCCGCGTTCCTTCATGTCGGACTCAATTGATTTGAAAGTGCTGCGGATCATTGACGTTCCTAACTTTTGGCCGTCGATGTAATGAACAGTCAGGTAGTTCTCGGAACTCTTGATATAAAGCAGGTCGTTCACGTTGAGAGCCAGTTTCAGTATGCCCCTACTGTCGTAGAAGTTCACCATTTGCTTGGTGTCCAGGTTCTCGCCTTCGTCGGCGCCTTGCCGGTAGTCGTTGATGACTTTGAGACGTTTATCCTTGTCCCTCCACGAGAAATATAGCCATGAGAAGGCGTAGGGCAGCAGCAGGATGCATGATGTGTTACGGAACGAGATGTTCATGAGCTGCGTTATCTCGCGTGGGTCTTTGAATACGAAAATCTCGAGTATGGTGAAAGAGAAAGAGATAGCCACAATCTCGGCGGCGATCCATAGCAGATAGGCCCATAGTGCTACGGGGCGTTTCAGGGACACGCAATGGTGGTAGAAGATCACTCGGCTGATGCTGACCACCACCATGCCTATCAGCACCAGGAGAGAGGACAACAAGAAATACCTTGTCTCCGTGATGCCGCCTTTCAGCCAATCGCGTGAGCCGTATGGTTGGAAGAGGTTAATGAAGACGAGAGAGAATATCGCAGTGAAGACCACCAGCCTTACCTGATTGCCCTTCTCGACAAGATATCTCGGTATGTTCTTACTGAAGTCCATTTTGTAGCAGTGCGAAGATAACACTTTTTTTGCCATCTGCTGCTCACAAAACGACCAACGTCCTACTCAGAACGACCAGTAGCGCCTATGCAACCGCAGCAGGAGCAGAATCGCCGCGAGGCCTAATCCAGCGATCAGACCGCACCATATACCTGACGGGCCCATGCCGAGCCAGAAGGCGCAGATAAAGCCCACGGGGGAGCATGTTGCGGCGTAGGATATGGCTGCCACGCGGGCGGGGTAGTTGAAATCGGCGTAGCCCCTCAAGGCACCCAGTGCAGACACTTGTATGCCGTCGAACACTTGGAATATAGCACCCATCAGCATCAGGTCGGCAGCTATGCGCAACGCCTCCTCGCTGTTGATTATCAGTCCTGGCAGGGAGTAGCGTGTGAAGAAGAAGAGGACGGCGGTCAGGCACATGAATGTCGCACCCATGGTGATGCCAGTTATGGCGTAGCGTCGAGCGTCGAGCTTATTGCCAGCCCCGGTGTTGTGTGAGACTTTGATTGTTATTGCTGTGGCGAGGCCTCCGACCATGAGGAAGGTGGTGCTTGTGAATGCGTTGACCACCTGATGCGCGGCGATGGCCTCGGTGCTGATCCATCCCATCATGATACCAGCGAAGGCGAAGCCGAGGGTCTCGATGATAGATTGCAAGCCCATGGGCAGTCCCATTTTGAAGAGGCGAGATGTGATGTTGTGGCGTTTGGCACTTTGGGGAATGACACCCAATTTGCGCAAGCGTCGTCTTAGGATTATTTCCATCACGATCCACATCAACGTTCGGCAAATCAGTGTGCTTACGGCTGCGCCATAGACACCTATGCCCTCATAGCTGCCGATGCCGAAAATGAAGAGGTAGTTCAGTCCGATGTTGAGCACGTTGCAGCCCAGTCCTACAATCATGGGTGAGGTGGTGTCTTGTAGTCCCTCGATGATAGTTCTGGAGCATACGAACATCTGTTGACCTATGAGTGATGCCGCGTATATTGGCAGATACCATTGGGCTATCTCGACCACCTCGGTGGGTTGACCCATGTAGGGCATCAGGAAGTCGAGTAGGGTTAGCAGTACCAGTTGTAGAGCCACGATGCGCCAGTTGAACGCCCTGGCATGGGCGACGACGTGAGCTAACTCGCCAGTCTGACCACGTCCGAGGCGGCGGCCGACCAGGGGTGTGATAGTGGCTGCGGCGCCTATGCCGAAGAACATGAAAGGCACGGATAGGTTGCCTGCGAAAGATACGGCGGCCAGTGGCACGTCGCCGAGCCAACCCACCATGAGCGTGTCGGCGAGGTTGACGAGCATGGAGCTGGCTTGTGAGGCGATGACGGGAGCGGCGAGAGTTAGGAGAGGAGCGGCGTAGCCGCCCCAGCCTCGTCGTAGAGTGGTAAGGGACATGAGGTGTGTTTGATGTGTTTGGAGTGATGTGTTTTTTGGGGAGGTGTGGTGAGGGGAAGAGACGATGGGGTGGGGACATTACACCGACCGTGGGTGCGGGCGTGGGGTGTGTACGCCTTACGGCGTTTGGGTGGTACGCCGCGGGCGGACGTCTCTACATTCGTG
>CAVFBA010000026.1:0-27154 GCA_963620665.1 bacterium | reverse complement strand
CGTTTGGGGTTGGGGGGAGGGTGGGGGCGGGGGGGGTGTTCATGGGGGGGTGCGGCGGTGGGTTTGGGAAGTATGTGGGTGGCGGGGGAGGGATATAAAAAGCGTGGGGAGGTGAAAATAAATCACGGGAGGGCTTTTTTCTTAACAGGAAGGTGCTTATATTCGCGTCTGACTAATGAAGCGATGAATGACGAGCGAAGCACACATAGCTCATGTACGAGTGTCGTTTCTTCTTATCGTGCTACGACGATGAGGAGCAGTGAGGAGTGCGCGGATGCTTGACAGCATAGAATAAGATGAAGCCCTTCTCACTGCGAGAGGGGCTTCTTTCGTGATAGGAAACTAAAGAACAAATATAAACCCATGGCAGAGAACCAGTATAAGATAGCATTGCGTAGTGACGCCACGACCCAGGGTCGCAGGATGGCAGGAGCGAGGGCCCTTTGGGTGGCCAACGGAATGAAGCGCGAGATGATCGGCAAGCCGGTGATAGCGATAGTGAACAGTTTCACACAGTTTGTGCCGGGTCATACACATCTGCACGAGATAGGTCAGTACGTGAAGTCGGAGATTGAGAAGCGCGGTTGCTATGCCGCGGAGTTCAACACGATAGCTGTGGACGATGGTATAGCCATGGGTCATGACGGGATGTTGTATTCGTTGCCGTCGCGTGATGTGATAGCGGACAGTGTGGAGTATATGGTGAACGCGCATAAGGCGGATGCGATGATATGCATCTCGAACTGCGACAAGATCACGCCTGGCATGCTTATAGCGGCGATGCGTCTGAACATACCGACGGTGTTCTGCTCTGGCGGTCCTATGGAGGCTGGGGTTCTTGGCGACACGAAGTTGGACCTTATCGACGCTATGATAAAGAGCGCGGACAAGACTCTTAGCGACGAGGAGGTGGCGAAGATAGAGGACAGGGCATGCCCGACATGCGGGTCGTGCTCGGGGATGTTCACGGCGAACTCGATGAACTGCCTGACCGAGGCGATAGGGTTGTCGCTGCCGGGCAACGGCACGATCGTTGCGACACATGAGAAGAGGAAGCAGTTGTTTGCCGATGCGGCCAAGTTGCTGGTGGACAACACGTATAAGTATTACAGGGATGGGGACACGTCGGTGTTGCCACGTTCGATAGCCACGCGTCAGGCGTTTTTGAACGCTATGACTCTTGACATTGCGATGGGCGGGTCGACGAACACGGTGTTGCACTTGCTGGCAGTGGCGTTTGAGGGGGGTGTGGACTTCAAGATGGCGGACATAGACCAGTTGAGTCGCAAGGTGCCGTGCATCTGCAAGGTGGCACCGAACACACAGAAGTATCACATACAGGATGTGAACCGTGCTGGCGGAGTTGTGGGCATCATGGCGGAGCTTGCGAAGGGAGGTCTTGTGGACACGTCGTTGAAGCGTGTTGACGGCTTGACGTTGAAGGAGGAGATAGAGCAATATTCGATAATGAGTCCGAAGGCCACGGTGAGCGCGAAGACGAAGTATAAGGCGGCTCCTGGGGGGAAGTATTGCATACAGCTTGGTGCTCAGAACACGTATTATGACTCGTTTGACACGGATCGTGCGGAGGGTTGCATACGCGATTTGGAGCATGCGTACACTAAGGATGGCGGTCTTGGTGTGTTGTTTGGCAACATAGCGCAGGATGGTTGCGTCATCAAGACGGCGGGCGTTGACGAGAAGATATGGAAGTTTGCGGGGCCGGCTAAGGTGTTTGACTCGCAGGAGGCGGCATGTGAGGGGATTTTGGGAGGCAAGATAAAGAGTGGAGACGTGGTTGTTATAGCTTACGAGGGGCCACGAGGAGGTCCAGGCATGCAGGAGATGCTGTATCCGACGAGCTACATCAAGAGCATGCATCTTGGGAAGGAGTGCGCCCTCATCACTGACGGTCGATTCTCGGGCGGCACCTCGGGCTTGTCGATAGGGCATATATCGCCTGAGGCGGCTGCTGGTGGCAACATTGGCTTGGTGCGTGATGGGGACATCATAGAGATAGACATACCGAACCGCAGCATCAATGTTCGTTTGACGGAGAAGGAGTTGAGCGACAGGCGTGCGGAGGAGATGAAGCGCGGAGACAAGGCGTTCACTCCACCGGTGCGGAAGCGTGAGGTGTCGAAGGCGTTGCGGGCATACGCGGCGATGGTAAGCTCGGCTGACAAGGGTGCGGCGCGGGTATTGGATTAACACGAATAAGAGAGATTAGATGGCAGAGCAGACGAATAACGAGCCGAAGGTAGCAGGTTCGGAGATACTGCTGCGGTCGTTGATGGCCGAGGGGGTAGACACGATATTTGGGTACCCTGGTGGTGCTATCATGCCGGTTTATGACACGCTGTATGACTACAAGGACAAGGTGCGTCATATATTGGTGCGTCATGAGCAGGGGGCGGTTCATGCGGCGCAGGGATATGCGCGAGTGAGTGGCAAGACTGGTGTGGTGTTTGTGACCTCTGGTCCTGGCGCCACGAACGCTATAACGGGCATAGCAGACGCGATGATGGACTCTACGCCGTTGGTGGTGATTAGTGGTCAGGTTGGGGCGTCGTTATTGGGATTTGACGCGTTCCAGGAGACGGATGTGCTTGGCATGACGTTGCCGATCACTAAGTGGAGCTACCAGATACGGAGGCCAGAGGATGTGGCATGGGCGGTGGCACGTGCCTTTTTCATTGCGCGGACAGGTCGTCCGGGGCCTGTGGTGCTTGACTTTGCGAAGAATGCGCAGACGATGCAGGCGGTGTTTGACTACAAGCCGGTGAGCTTCATACGCAGTTATGTGCCGACGCCAGACATCTCGGTTGAGAAGATACGTGAGGCGGCGCAGATAATCAACGGCGCGAGGAGGCCAATGGTGGTGTATGGCCAGGGTGTGATATTGTCGCACGCGGAGAAGGAGCTTGGGGCGTTTTTGGAGAAGACAGGGACTCCCGCGGCATCGACGCTGTTGGGTCTTAGCGCGCTGGAGAGCACGAATAAGCACTATAAGGGCATGGTGGGGATGCACGGGAATATAGGGCCAAACGTCAAGACGAACGAGTGTGACGTGCTACTGGCTGTGGGCATGAGGTTTGACGACCGTGTGACGGGCGTTGTGGGGGCTTATGCCCGTCAGGCGCGGATTATACACATAGACATAGACAGGGCTGAGCTTGGGAAGATAATACCTGTGGAGGTGGGCATTGAGGGGGACGCGCGTGAGGTGTTGCGGCGTTTGACGGAGATGGTCAACGTGGCGAATCATGACGAGTGGGAGGCGTCGTTTGACAAGTGTAATGAGGATGAGCGGAGCATGGTGAGCCGATATGAGGTGTCGCCAGGCGCGGGGAACATACGGATGGGCGAGGTGGTAGACGCGGTGAGCCGTATAGGCAAGTCGGAGGTGATAGTGGTGACAGACGTAGGTCAGAACCAGATGATCTCGGCACGGTATAGCACTTTTGCACACACGAGGAGTCTGCTCACGTCGGGTGGTCTTGGCACTATGGGCTTTGGCTTGCCGGCTGGCGTTGGCGCAAAGGTGGCGGCGCAGGAGAGGAACGTGTGCGTGTTCTGTGGGGATGGTGGGTTACAGATGACGGTGCAGGAGCTTGGCACGATAATGCAGGAGCACCTTGGGGTCAAGATAGTGTTGCTGAACAACAATTGGCTGGGCAACGTCAGGCAGTGGCAGCAGTTATTTTTTGGTTCGCGGTACTCGTTCACCCGGTTGGCGAATCCTGACTTTATGAGTCTTGCGGCTTCGTATGGCATAAGCCATAGGAGGGTTGAGCGTCGGGATGAGCTTGATGAGGCGGTTGGTGAGATGCTTGCGGATCCGAGTGAGCCATATTTGCTTGAGGTACATGTGGAGGAGCAGGACAACGTGTTCCCGATGATACCGCCGGGCAAGGGGGTTACGGACATCATGCTTAACGCGACGTCGTGGTATGACTATGAGCCTCTTGGCAAATAGGGGATTAGAGGATAAACAGAAGAGGATAAGGAACATGTCAGAGCAGAAAGAGAACACGCTGTATACCATCACGGTGTATACGGAGAATCAGGTCGGGATACTGAATCAGATATCTATTATCTTTACGCGTCGGAACCTGAACATTTGGAGTCTTTCGGTGTCGTCGTCGGCGATAGAGGGTGTGCATAAGTTCACCATAGCTTGCCGGACGGACTTGAAGACGATAGAGACGGTGGTGCGTCAGATAGAGAAGCGGATAGACGTGCTGAAGGCGTTCTATTATACGGACAACGAGATAATATATCAGGAGGTGGCTTTGTATAAGGTGCAGACGGACACGATCTTGGAGAGTCCGGATTTTGAGGAGCTTGTGCGTCGGAATAATGCGCAGATACTTGAGATAAACAGGACATACACTGTGTTGCAGAAGACGGGTCATTGTGATGAGACACGGAGGCTGTATGACGAGCTTGCGCCGTACGGGGTGTTGCAGTTTGTGCGTTCGGGCAGGGTGGCGATCACGAAGAGCACAGTGGAGCGGGTGTCGCGTTTTATAGAGCTTCAGGAGGCGCGTGCGCGGAAGGCGCGCTTGGAGGGTGGTGTGGAATAGAGCAAACAACTTAAACTTCATAAGCACAACAAAATGGCAAAGATGAATTTTGGCGGCGTCACTGAGGAAGTCATGACCCGCGAAGAGTTTCCTCTTGAGAAGGCACGAGAGATACTGAAGGACGAGACTATCGCCGTGATAGGTTACGGTGTACAGGGTCCTGGTCAGTCGTTGAATCTTCGCGACAATGGGTTCAACGTCATCGTAGGGCAGCGTCAGGGCAAGACCTATGAGAAGGCGGTGGCAGACGGATGGAAGCCGGGCGAGACTCTGTTCTCGATAGAGGAGGCGGTGAAGAAGGGGACGGTCATCATGTGCCTTCTGTCGGATGCGGCGGTGCTGTCGGTATGGCCTACGATCAAGGCAGCGTTGACGCCGGGCAAGACGCTCTACTTCTCTCATGGTTTCGCGATCACGTGGAACGACAGGACGAAGTGCGTGCCACCAGCGGACGTGGATGTCATCATGGTAGCACCTAAGGGTTCTGGCACGTCGTTGCGCAGCATGTTCTTGCAGGGTCGCGGGTTGAACTCTTCGTATGCTGTATATCAGGATGCGTCGGGCAAGGCACTTGACAAGGCGTTGGCTCTTGGCATAGGCATTGGCTCGGGCTACTTGTTTGAGACGACGTTCCAGCGTGAGGCTACATCTGACCTTACGGGTGAGCGTGGTTCGCTGATGGGCGCTATCCAGGGTCTTCTGTTGGCGCAGTATGAGGTGCTTCGTGAGAATGGCCACACTCCATCGGAGGCGTTCAACGAGACTGTTGAGGAGTTGACACAGAGCTTGATGCCCCTCTTTGCGGAGAAGGGTATGGACTGGATGTATGCCAACTGCTCGACGACGGCACAGCGTGGCGCGCTTGACTGGTATCCTCGATTCCATGACGCGATCAAGCCTATCATGCAGTGGCTGTATATGAGCGTCAAGCTTGGCAATGAGGCACAGATCTCGATGGATTCTAACTCTAAGCCGGACTATCGTGTAGGTTTGGAGAAGGAGTTGAAGGCGCTTCGCGAGAGCGAGATGTGGCAGACGGCAGTCACTGTGCGCAAGCTACGTCCGGAGAACAATTAGTGCTGTACTGGCATAACGAATCGGACTGGGGCGCGGTTTGGCGCACGGGCGAGAGCCGCGTCCCTTTTAAAATCTCCCACAAGACACGCGCGAAGTCGGCGGCGCGACCGAACAGCCGGCGAGAGACAACGACGCAAGAATAAAACCCCGATGGCGAGGGCGGCCTGAGAGATGTGCGGCCTTCGGTTGGAAAAACGATTTTCTAAGCATGGACAAGAGAGTCTATATTTTTGACACGACGCTGCGTGATGGAGAGCAGGTGCCAGGTTGTCAGCTCAACACAGTGGAGAAAATACAGGTGGCTAAAGCCCTTGAGGCCCTCGGTGTAGACGTTATAGAGGCTGGGTTTCCTATTTCGAGCCCGGGTGATTTCAATTCGGTCATAGAGATATCGAAGGCTGTGACGTGGCCGACGGTGTGCGCCTTGACCCGTGCTGTGGAGAAGGACATAGACGTGGCGGCGGATGCGTTGCGGTATGCGAAGCGTAAGCGCATACACACGGGTATCGGGACGTCGGACAGCCATATAAAGTATAAGTTCAACTCGACACGGGAGGAGATTATAGAGCGTGCGGTGCGAGCGGTGCGCTATGCACGGAAGTATGTGGACGATGTTGAGTTTTACGCTGAGGATGCGGGGAGGACGGATAATGAGTATTTGGCTCGCGTGGTGGAGGCGGTGATCAAGGCCGGGGCGACGGTGGTGAACATACCGGACACGACGGGTTATTGCCTGCCACAGGAGTATGGAGCGAAGATAAAGTATCTGGTGGATCATGTGGATGGGATAGAGAACGCTATAATCTCGACCCACTGCCACAATGATCTTGGGATGGCGACGGCGAACACGATGGCGGGTGTGCTTAATGGGGCCCGCCAGACGGAGGTGACGATCAACGGCATAGGGGAGCGAGCTGGGAACACGGCGTTGGAGGAGATAGCGATGATTTTGAAGTGCCATAAGGGTCTTGATATCGACACGAATATCAACACGAAGCAGATATACCCGATCAGCAGGATGGTGTCGAGCTTGATGAATATGCCGGTGCAGCCGAACAAGGCGATAGTGGGTCGCAACGCGTTTGCGCACTCGAGCGGGATACATCAGGACGGAGTGTTGAAGAACTTATCGACATACGAGATTATGGATCCTCATGACGTTGGTATTGACGACAACTCGATCGTGCTCACGGCACGGAGTGGTCGAGCCGCGTTGCGTCATAGGCTTGCGGAGCTTGGGGTCAAGGTTGAGGGGGAGAAGCTGGACGTGACGTATGAGCGGTTTTTGAAGCTTGCGGACAAGAAGAAGGAGGTTAATGATGATGATCTTTTGATGCTTGTCGGGGCAGACGTGGCACAGGCGAACCATGTGAAGATAGATTTCATGCAGGTGACGTCGGGTGTTGGTGTGCGGCCTATGGCGGCGATAGGGTTGGATATAGCCGGGGAGAAGTTCACGGCATCGGCCACGGGCAATGGTCCGGTTGACGCGGCGTTGAACGCGTTGAAGAATATCATACACAGGAATATGACTTTGAAGGAGTTGACGATACAGAGCATAAGCAAGGGTTCGGATGACACGTGCAAGGTTCATGTGCAGGTGGAGCATGATGGTCGTGTGTATTATGGGTTTGCGGCGAACACGGATATAGTGTGCGCGACAGTGGAGGCGTATGTTGATTGCATCAACCGTTTTCATGGGGCGAGCAAGACGATAGATTAGAGAAACGATAACAAAGAGCTAAAGAAAGGAGATAAAGAACGATGAATACTCTCTTTGACAAGATATGGGATTCGCACGTTGTGCAGGTTGTGCCCGACGGACCGACACAGTTGTATATTGACCGCCTGTATTGCCACGAGGTGACGAGTCCTCAGGCATTTGAGGGGATGCGGAAGAGGGGGATCCGGTGTTTTCGTCCGGAGAAGATATATTGCATGCCAGATCATAATACGCCGACGCACGATCAGGACAAGCCGATAGAGGATCCTGTGAGCAAGGCGCAGGTTGACACGCTTGCGAGGAACTGCGCGGAGTTTGGCTTGACACATTTCGGGATGAACACGGATCACAATGGCATCATCCATGTGGTGGGTCCGGAGAGGGGTTTGTCGTTGCCCGGGATGACGTTGGTGTGTGGGGACAGCCACACGTCGACGCATGGCGCGATGGGCGCTGTGGCGTTTGGCATTGGGACGTCGGAGGTGGAGATGGTTATGGCGTCGCAGTGCATATTGCAGCAGAAGCCTAAGTCGATGCGGATAAGTGTTGAGGGTAAGCTGGGGAAGGGGGTCACGGCGAAGGATGTGGCGTTGTATTTGATGAGCAAGTTGACGACATCGGGTGCGACGGGGTATTTTGTGGAGTATGCGGGTGAGGCTGTGCGGGGTTTGAGCATGGAGGGGAGGTTGACTCTTTGCAATCTGTCGATTGAGATGGGTGCGAGGGGAGGTTTCATTGCGCCGGACGAGACGACGTTTGAGTATATCAAGGGTCGGGAGTATGCGCCGAAGGGGGCGGATTGGGATAAGGCCGTGGCGTATTGGAAGACGTTGAAGAGCGGTGATGATGCTGTGTTTGACAAGGAGTTGACGTATAGGGCGGAGGATATAGAGCCGATGATCACGTATGGCACGAATCCTGGGATGGGCATGGCTATCACGGATAGTATACCTACGGAGGAGTCGATAGACGAGGCAGGCCGCGCGTCGTTCATGAAGTCGATGTGTTATATGGGTTTTGAGCCTGGTCAGGGTCTGATTGGGCACAAGATAGATTATGTATTCTTGGGTGCGTGCACGAATGGCCGTATTGAGGATTTCCGTGCGTTTGCGTCGATTGTGAAGGGTCGGAAGAAGGCCGAGGGCGTTGTGGCATGGTTGGTGCCGGGTTCGTGGATGGTGGACAGGCAGATACGCGAGGAGGGGTTGGACAAGGTTCTTGAGGCGTCGGGTTTTGAGATACGTCAGCCGGGCTGTTCGGCATGTCTGGCTATGAATGATGACAAGATACCGGCGGGCAAGTATTCGGTGTCGACGAGCAATCGTAATTTTGAGGGTCGCCAAGGGCCTGGTTCGCGGACGTTGCTGGCGAGCCCACTGGTGGCTGCGGCAGCGGCTGTGACGGGTGTTATTACGGACCCGAGGGCGATGATGTAGACGAAACAGAATAAAACGAGCAAGAGAGCGATGAAACAGAAATTCAATATCATAGAGAGCACGTGTGTGCCTCTTCCACTGGAGAATGTGGATACGGATCAGATTATACCGGCGCGTTTTTTGAAGGCGACGACGAGGGAGGAGAAGTTTTTTGGGGAGAATTTGTTCAGGGACTGGCGTTATAACGCGGACGGGACGTTGAACGAGAGTTTTGTGCTGAACGACCCGACGTATGGGGGCGAGATATTGGTTGCGGGTAAGAATTTTGGTTCTGGCTCGAGCAGGGAGCATGCGGCATGGGCGATAGCGGGTTATGGTTTTCGGGTTGTGGTGTCGAGTTTTTTTGCTGACATACATAAGAACAATGAGTTGAATAATTTTGTGCTGCCTGTTGTGGTGAGCGAGGTTTTTTTGGCGGAGTTGTTTGAGACGATTGAGGGGGATCCGCGGGTGAAGGTGAGGGTTGACTTGCCGAACCAGACGATAACGAACGTGGGGAGCGGGAGGAGTGAGCGTTTTGAGATAAACGGTTATAAGAAGCACTGCCTGATGAATGGTCTTGACGACATAGACTATCTCTTGACGAATAAGGAGAGGACGGAGTCGTATGAGGCGGGAGCGGGGAGGTAGCGAAACGAGGAGAGTGTTTGATGCTGGAGATACTTGACACGACGTTGCGGGATGGGGAGCAGACCGCGGGGGTCTCGTTTAATCATGGGGAGAAGCTGTCGATAGCGAAGATGCTTATCGAGGAGACGGGTGTGGATCGTCTGGAGATAGCGTCGGCCCGCGTGTCGGCAGGGGAGCTTGAGGCGGCGACGGATATATGCACTTGGGCCAGGAGGAATGGTCATTTGGGGAAGGTTGAGATATTGGGTTTTGTGGACTCTGGGGTGTCGATAGATTGGATTGCGAGGGCTGGTGGCAAGGTGTTGAATTTGCTGGCTAAGGGTTCGTTGCGTCATGTGACGGAGCAGTTGCATAAGAGTCCGGAGGAGCATTTGGGGGATATACGTGCGAATGTGGATTTGGCGACGCGGAGGGGTTTGCGGGTTAACGTGTATTTGGAGGATTGGAGTAATGGGATGTTGAGTTCGGAGGATTATGTTTATTATATGATAGACAATTTGCGTGGGGAGCCTATTGAGCGATTCATGCTGCCGGACACTCTGGGTGTTTTGAGTCCGGAGGAGACGAGGGGGTTTTGCGGTCGAGTGACGCGTCGTTATCCGGGAGTGAAGTTTGATTTTCATGCTCATAATGATTATGACCTGGCTGTGGCGAACGTTATGGCGGCAGTCCAGGGGGGTGTTACGGGGGTTCATGTGACGGTGAATGGTCTTGGTGAGCGTGCGGGGAATGCGCCGTTGGCGAGTGTGGTGGCTGTTCTTAATGATATGCTACGTGTGCCGAACTCGATTAATGAGGGTCGGATGAATCATGTGTGTCGTATGGTGGAGAGTTTGTCGGGGGTGAGGATACCGGATAATAAGCCGATTGTTGGCGACTCGGTGTTCACACAGACTGCCGGTGTTCATGCGGATGGTGATAATAAGGGTAATTTGTATTGCAATGCGTTGTTGCCGGAGCGTTTTGGTCGTGTGAGGCGTTATGCGTTGGGTAAGTTGTCGGGGAAGGCTAATATAGCGAAGAATTTGCAGGAGTTGGGTATGAATTTGTCGGGGGAGCAGATAAAGCTTGTGACTGAGCGTGTTATAGAGCTTGGGGATAAGAAGGAGAGTTTGTCGGCTGAGGATTTGCCGTATATTGTGGCTGATGTGTTGAGGGGTTCGTTGCCGTCGTCGGCTCGGGAGAGGCCTGATCGGATAAGTGTGGTGAATTATAGTTTGAGTTTGACTCGTGGTTTGAAGCCTGTCGCGACTGTGCGTTTGCGGATAGATGATCAGGAGTATGAGGAGACGAGCAGGGGTGACGGTCAGTATGACGCGTTTATGAAGGCGTTGTGGAAGATATATGAGCGGTTGGGGAGGAGTCATCCTCGGTTGGTGGATTATAAGGTGTCGATACCACCGGGCGGGAAGACTGACGCGTTGGTGGAGGCTGTTATTGTGTGGGATAATGATGGCCAGGAGTTGCGGACGCGTGGTTTGGATGCGGATCAGACGGAGGCGGCTATCAAGGCTACCGTCAAGATGCTGAATATTATAGAGATAAGATAATTTGTAATATTATAAGGAGATGAGATTCAATATTGCGCTTCTTCCTGGGGACGGTATAGGTCCTGAGGTTGTGGAGCAGGCCGTGAAGGCGGTCGATGCCGTATGCAAGAGGTTTGGCCATTCGGCCGTGTATACTAAGGGTTTGGTTGGCGCGTGCGCTATTGACGCTACGGGAGATCCTTTTCCGGAGGAGACGTTTGAGACGTGCATGAGGAGTGACGCTGTGCTGTTTGGTGCTGTTGGTGATCCTCGTTATGATAATGATCCTACGGCTAAGGTGCGTCCGGAGAATGGGTTGCTTGCTATGCGCAAGAAGCTTGGTTTGTTTGCCAATTTGCGTCCGATGGAGACATATAGGAGTTTGATAGACAAGAGTCCTCTGAAGCGTGAGTTGGTTGAGGGTGCTGAGTTTTTGTGTGTGAGGGAGTTGACAGGTGGTATGTATTTTGGGGAGAAGGGTCGTCGGGATAATGGGGACACGGCGTATGACACGAATGTGTATAGTCGTCGTGAGGTGGAGCGGATTTTGAAGTTGGCTTTTGAGTATGCTCAGCGTCGTCGTAAGCATTTGACGGTTGTGGACAAGGCGAATGTTCTTGAGTCGTCGCGTTTGTGGCGTGAGGTGGCTCAGGAGATGGCTCCGAGGTATGGTGATGTTGTTACGGACTATATGTTTGTGGATAATGCGGCGATGAAGATTGTCACGATGCCGAAGTTTTTTGACGTGTTGGTGACGGAGAACACTTTTGGGGACATTTTGACGGATGAGGCGTCGGTTATAGCGGGCTCGATGGGTTTGTTGGCGTCGGCGTCGGTTGGTGAGCATACGTCGTTGTTTGAGCCTATACATGGTTCTTATCCTCAGGCGGCTGGGAAGAATATAGCGAACCCTCTGGCTACTATTTTGTCGGCTGCGATGATGTTTGAGTATGCATTTGGCCTCATGGAGGAGGGCAAGGCTATTCGTGCGGCTGTTACTGCGAGCATTGAGGAGGGTTATGTGACTGAGGATTTGGCTAACGGCGGTTCGGCTCGGTCGACGTCGGAGGTTGGCGACTGGGTTGCGGCTCATATTTAGTGAAGTGTTTTTTAGTGGTATACGCGCCCGCTCTCGGATGTCACGGGGGTGGGCGTGTTTTTAGTTTGTAGGGTTATGGCTGGGATTGGTTCGATGTTGTTTGTGTGTTTGGGGAATATATGTCGTTCGCCGGCGGCGGAGGGTGTGGCGCGGCGGATGTTGGGTGAGGCGGGTTTGGATGTGCGTGTGGATTCGTGTGGTATCGGGTCGTGGCATGTTGGGGAGTTGCCGGACGCGCGTATGCGTGCTTGCGGGCGTCGTAGGGGTTATGAGTTTGTGCATAGGGCTCGTCAGGTTCGTGGGAGTGATTTTGAGGAGTTTGACGTGATATTCGGGATGGATGAGGAGAATGTGAGGGTGTTGCGCGGGATGGCGGGTGACGGGTGTGGGGGTGGCAGGGTGAGGTTGATGTCGGATTATGTGAGGGGTCGTGGGTTTGTGGGTGGTATTCCGGATCCGTATTATGGGGGTGAGGGTGATTTTGAGTATGCGTTGGATTTGATTGAGGATGCGGCGTGTGGGATTGTTGAGCTTTTGAAGGAGGGTTTGTTATGAGGGTTGTGGAGGAGATTGGTGGTGTGGTGTGTTTTTGGGTGTTTTTGGGTGTTTTTGGGTAGGGTTCAGGTAGGGTGTAGGTTGCTCTTAGGTTGCTCTTAGGTTGCTTGGTGGGGTGTTTTTGGAGTGTGGTATGGTTTTTGTGGTGGTAGGATTTTATTGTTGTGTTTGGGTTGGGAAGTGGTTCGTAATGTGTAATTTTGCGTTATTTAGGATGGTCTGGGGATGGTAAAGTTTACTCACCTTCACGTACACTCGCATTATTCCGTATTGGATGGCATGAGTAAGGTGCCAGAGATAGTGGATAAGTGCATGGCCAACGGGATGTATTCGGTGGCGTTGACGGATCATGGCGTGATGTATGGGATTAAGGAGTTTCATGATTATTGCGCTAAGGTGAATGGCAAGACACGTGAGGCGATAAGGGAGCAGGAGGGTATGGCTGTGGATGAGGGTCGGAGCGAGGGGGAGCGTGAGGCGGCTCGTGTGAAGGCGGAGGAGTTGCGTGGGAGGATATTCAAGCCTATTTTTGGAGTGGAGGCGTATTGCGCTCGTCGTAGGATTGAGGATAAGGATAAGGCGGTGAGGATGAAGGATCCGGAGACTGGGGAGGAGGGTTTGATGGATCGTAGTGGTTGGCATTTGATACTGTTGGCTAAGAACAAGTTGGGGTATCAGAATTTGTGCAAGTTGGTGTCTATATCGTGGATTGACGGGTTTTATGGCAAGCCACGTGTGGATAAGGAGTTGCTTAAGGAGTATCATGAGGGGTTGATATGTTCGTCGGCTTGTTTGGCGGGTGAGGTGCCTCAGCTTATCATGGGGAATAAGTTGAGGGAGGCAGAGGAGGCTGTGGAGTGGTTTAAGGGGGTGTTTGGAGAGGATTATTATTTGGAGATACAGAGGTTTCCGTGTTTGGGTGATAATCCGGCGTATGATGTATTTGAGAGGCAGCAGTCGGTCATACCCCATATCATAGAGTTGGGGAAGAAGACGGGGGTCAAGGTGATAGCCACTAATGACTCGCACTTTTTGAATAAGGAGCTGGCTGACGCTCATGAGAGGTTGATATGCCTGTCGACTAACCGCACTATGGCGGATGGGCCTAAGCTGTTCTACACTAAGCAGGAGTGGCTTAAGACTCCTGAGGAGATGGAGGCGGTGTTTCCTGACTATCCAGAGGCTCTCGCCAATACCATGGAGGTGGCGGCGAAGGTGGAGGAGATTAATTTGAATTCTGACCCTATAATGCCGAAGTTCCCGATTCCTGAGGAGTTTGGGACGGAGGAGGGGTATAGGAAGAAATATACGGAGAGGGAGCTTTTTGACGAGTTCACACAGGATGAGAGGCATCAGGTGGTGATGTCGCAGGAGGCAGCCGAGAAGAAGATAAAGAAGTTGGGTGGTTATGACAAGTTGTATCGCATAAAGCTTGAGGCGGATTATCTTGCCAAGCTCACGTGGGAGGGAGCGCATCGTCGGTATGGGGAGGTGTTGAGTCAGGCTCAGATAGACCAGATAACGTTTGAGTTGCATATCATGAAGACTATGGGATTTCCTGGTTACTTCTTGATAGTGATGGACTTCATACGTGCGGCGAGGGAGGAGTTGGATGTGTGGGTGGGGCCTGGTCGTGGTTCGGCGGCGGGGTCGGTTGTGGCGTATTGTCTGAGGATTACGGACATCGACCCTATGGAGTTTGACCTGCTGTTTGAGCGTTTTCTCAATCCTGACCGTATATCGTTGCCAGATATTGATACGGACTTTGCGGATGATGGTCGTCAGAAGGTGATAGAGTGGGTGACGAACAAGTATGGCAGTGACGCTGTGGCGCATATCATTACGTTTGGCGCTATGGCCACGAAGAGTGCCATATCGGATGTGGGGCGTGTGCAGAATGTGCCGTTGCCAGTGGTCAGGCAGATGACGGCATTAGTGCCAGAGCGTTTCCCTGATGATCTTATAGACCCTAAAACTAAGAAGGCGCCCAAGATCAACCTCAAGAATTGTTACAAGTATGTGCCCGAGATGGCTCAGGCACTCAATGGGCCTGAGCCTAACGTCTCGTCAATGCTTCGTTACGCCGCAGAACTTGAGGACACTATTCGACAGACAGGAGTGCATGCGTGCGGTATAATCATTGGCGCCGACGACTTGAAGAAATACGCCCCTATCACGTTCGTCACTGATAAGGCTACAGGATTCCGCATGCAGTCTACGCAGTATGACGGTCACTATGTTGAGAGCGTAGGACTTATCAAGATGGACTTCCTTGGGCTTATAACGCTGGGCATCATGAAAGAGGCCGTGCGTAACATCAAGGCTCATACTGGCGAAGACATAGATATATTCTCCGTGGACAGGAACGACCCGGCCGTGTACCGTCTATATGCCGAGGGTCGCACGATGGGCATATTCCAGTTCGAGAGTCCTGGCATGCAGAAGTACCTCAAGGAGTTGCAACCGACAGTCTTTGAGGACTTGATAGCGATGAACGCTTTGTATCGTCCAGGGCCTATGGACTACATTCCGCAGTTCATCAACCGTAAGCAAGGTCGTGAGCCTATAACTTACGACCTGCCTTGCATGGAGAAGTACCTCAAGGACACGTATGGCGTCACGGTCTATCAGGAGCAGGTGATGCTCTTGAGTCGTCTGCTTGCCAATTTCACACGCGGCGAGAGTGACAAGTTGCGTAAGGCTATGGGCAAGAAGCAGATAGCCGTATTGAATGAGCTTAAACCTAAGTTCATCAATCAAGGCGCACGTAACGGTCACCCAGCAGAAGTGCTCGAAAAGATATGGTCCGATTGGGAGAAATTCGCCTCGTATGCCTTCAACAAGTCGCATGCCACGTGCTACTCGTGGGTATCGTATCAGACGGCGTGGCTCAAGACGCACTATCCTGCCGAATATATGGCGGCCCTTCTCACCAACTCTAAGAACGATATAAAGTCGGTCTCCAAATACATGGACGAGTGTAAGAACATGGGTCTGAAAGTCAAGGGCCCTGATGTCAATAGCTCTGTCCTCAACTTCGGTGTGGCTCATGATGGGTCTGTGGTGTTCGGTCTTGGTGGCATAAAAGGTGTAGGCGAAGGAGCCGTGGAAGCCATAATCAGTGAGCGAGAGAAGAATGGCGATTTCAAGTCGATCTATGACTTTGTCGAGCGTGTGCCTATCAACTCTTGCAATCGCAAGACCTTGGAAAGTCTCGCTGTGGCGGGTGCTTTCGACAGTCTTGGTGATGTTCAACGTGAACAGTTCTTCGCACCGAACAAGGATGGTGTGCAAGGTAGCGAGTTGCTCGTTAAGTATGGCAACTGTTTTCAAACTGACAAGTCAAAGACTCAGGCATCACTCTTTGGCGACCTGCTCGATGTGGCCATTGCAAAGCCTACACTTCCTGAAGTCGCTACACCGTGGAGTGACCTCGAACGTCTGAACCGAGAGAAGGAAGTTGTGGGCATATACATGTCTTCGCACCCTCTCGCTTCATACGCCTTTGTACTAAAGTATTTGGTCAACACCCCCATAGCGGAGTTGAAACGAGAGAATTTCCAGCAAATGCTCGGCAAGACATTCACATGCGCCGGCATCGTCACAGCACTAAAGACCGGCCTAACCCGTAAGACCAATAAGCCATACGTCATTGCAACGATAGAAGACATGGAGGGAGCTGGCGAGTTACCCCTATTTGGTGATGACTACGTCAACTTCTCTTCCTATTTCTCTCAACCACAAACCTTTGTCTACGTGACGGGAAAGATTGAGAAAGCAGGTTATGGAGACAACATCTATATGAAGATTGTTAAAGTCGACTTCCTTTCCGATGTCCTCAAACACGGCACGATCCGTAATGTCACTTTCACTGTCGATCTTGAGAAACTTGACGCTCCACTCGTTGAGCAATTCACCGATGTTCTCATCAAGAACAAGGTGCGCCCCGCTTTTGCCCCTGGATATGTAGACCCCAACGCCAAACTACAAGTACCCGTCCGTTTCCATATCGTCGACCGCGCACATAAGATGGATGTGAGTCTATCATCCACAACATATTCCGTAGAACTTGGGCAGAATGTGATCCAAATGGTCGACGCAAACAACGAGGCCATCGTAATGTCAGTCAACGACAGATAATGAAACACCTCAACAGCAGCGTCTCGCTCTGGGCAACAGTGGCCTTCGCTTTTGGTGTGATTGCCATCCTCGGTATTATAAGCGCACTTGCCCCCGCCGGCCCACTCAATATTCTCGGGGTGGATATACGTTTTCCACAACTCTCATCCCTAATCCCCGACTCCACTCTCTCACAACGCATCAATGTTGAGGATCAGTTAGCCGCCGTAGACGCCACAATGGACATCTTTCCCGTCGACTCTGCCGCAATAGCCACCCATACCCTACGTAGCGACAGCATCCAACGAGTAGAACATGTCTTCAAGATGAGCGAAGGCTCAATACGTTTCCCAAATGACAACTTCGCCTATCTCTTCCCCGTATTCCGTGCCATGCAGAATGCCGACAGTGCAGAGGTGTCGGTCATACACTACGGCGACTCACAGATAGAGGGTGATCGTATAACATGTTTCATACGCGACAGTCTCCAATCTCTCTTCGGAGGGTCAGGGCCTGGTGTGATTCCCCTCTGGCAACCTATCCCCACTCGCACTCTCTCGCAGACCCTCACTGACAGCGTTTCAACCTTCTATGCCGCAGGCATCATGGGCCGACGTGCCAACCACGAACGCTACGGTGCCATAGCCCAAATGGCAGAGCTACGAGGCAAGTCTGTCACCCTACACGCCGAGCCTCGCAACGGTCACGCCAACTGGCGACGTGTCACCGCTTTTATCGGACATGTAGAGGACACTCTCATAGCCTCTGTCAACTCCGACACCCTGACATCCGGCTCTATCTCTGGACTTAAAGCCCTCACGTGGCGCATCACCACATCACGACAACTCGACCTCTACCTCTCTGGCAATGCCGATGTCTACGGCGTTAGCATATCAGCCGGACGAGGTGTCAATGTCACCAATGTCCCCCTACGTGGTGCTGACGCCCTTTTTACTTCACGCACCGACGACTCCCTAATCGGCCAGATGCTTCGACAACTCAACACCCGCCTCGTCATCATGGAGTTCGGCGGTAACGCTCTACCCATGATTTCCGACTCCACCAGCGTGCAACGTTACTGCAAACGCATCGGCAAACAACTCGACCGCATGAGCCGCATCTGCCCCGAAGCCAAAATCATCTTCATCGGCCCAGCCGACATGGCCATAAAGGTCAACGGCGAACTGCAAACCCACCCCCTCCTGCCCTACCTCACAGCTCAACTCGCCCAGACAGCCAACGCCCACGGCGTAGCCTTCTGGGACATGTTCGATGTCATGGGAGGTCGCAACTCCATGCTCGCATGGGCTGAACACAAGCCACCACTCGCCGGCTCCGACTATGTCCACTTCACTTCCCGTGGAGCTGCCAAGATAGCCGCCGTCCTATGGCGTGCCATAAGAATGAACTACGATTATATGCTCCTACGTTCACGGCAAGACTCTATCCCCAACACCACGCTATAAATGAGCTACCGTCTCCTCTTCCTGTTCATCCTTTCAATCCTCCCCTACGCCGTCTTTGCGCAAGACGACTTCTCCGACGACACCCCAGAACCCGAGCCCGACTCCTCATACACCCTACCCGACGCCGACATCCTCTCTCTCATCCCCTCATGCGCACACCCCGACTCCAATATCATCCAACTGCCAGGAGGCCATAGTCCCCAACTCACTACTTTCGTCGACAAACTCGACTCCGTTCTTCTCCTCGGCAAAGGACACGTCAGCATCCTCCAAATAGGCGGCTCACACGTCCAGGCCGACATGCACACTAACGTCTTCCGACAACGACTCGACTCGCTCAATGGCGGACTACATCCCGCCCGCGGTATACTCTTCCCCTACTCAGTAGCCAAGACCAACACCCCCCTATCCTACCGCATACGCTACAGTGGCTCATGGTCCTCAGCCCGATGCAGCCACCATAAACCACGACCCGCACTCGGTGTAACTGGCATAACTGTCTACACCTCCGACCCCACGGCATGGATCTCTTTCAACACCGACCCCGACTCCACAGGCCGATGGACAAGCACCTCCCTACGCATCCTCACACGTCACACCAACAACCACCTGACTCCACGCATCATACTCGACGACAAACCCCTACTCCCCACCTCCTCCGACGGCATCTCCTACACCTTCTCTCTACCCCACCACACCACACACTTCCAACTCGCCCTACACGCCAATAACCTCTTCAACCCAGCCACCGACACCTTCTTCGTCGACGGCGTAATACCCGGTGCTCCCGACGACGGCATAACTTTCCACACCATAGGCGTCAACGGCGCAAGCACCAAGAGCTTCCTACGTTGCGAACTCTTTGAACGCCAACTCCACGCCCTACACCCCGACCTCATAATCATGAGCATTGGTGTCAACGACGCTTCAGGCCCAAACTTCGACCCCGATACATTCCGCAACAACTACGACAAACTCATCTCCATAGCCCGACAAGTCAACCCTAACTGCGCCCTGATATTCATATCAAACAACGACACACGCCGACGAGTCCGACGTCATCGACGAGTCACCAACACCAATGGCCCCCTCGTGCGCGACGCATTCCTCTCCATAGCCGAGAAATGGCAAGGCGGATTCTACGACCTCTTCTCCATAATGGGAGGCTTAGGCTCTATGCAACAATGGCAAAAGGCGGGGCTCGCACAACGTGACTGCGTCCACTTCTCCCGACAAGGCTACGCCATCGTAGGCGCCCTATTCTACGATGCTTTCCTAAACTTCTACCTCGATCAAGATGCCTCCGACGACAACTACATCCGATAGCTTCATCGATGCCCTCAAATCACTGGCCGTCAATATATTCGCCTTCGACGACCAGCACCCCCTGCTCTTCACCCAGTTCTACTTCTGGGCGTTCTTCGCACTTGTCATGCTCGCTCTCGCCCTGATAGGCAAGAACCGCATCCTCTTGCGAAACGCCTTCCTCTTCTTCGTCTCCATATTCTTCTACTACAAAACCTCTGGCGTATTCACCGCTCTCCTTATCGTCGCCACTCTTCTCTCCTACGTTGTCGGCATCCGCGTCGGAGCATGTGTCAATGGCATTCCCAAGGACACCAAGCCACCCCTATCCGCCAAACTGTGGATCACCCTCGGAGTGGTGATAAACCTCGTTGTCCTCTGCTACTTCAAATACGCCTACCTCGCAGTCGACATGGTCAACCAAATATTCGGCACCGACTTCATCGTACGCGACTACCTCGCCGAATTCGGCAACTCCATATTCGGCGATGGCCACTTCAGCATCGACGTGATATGGCTCCCCGTAGGCATATCCTTCTACACCTTCCAATGCATCAGCTACCTGATGGACATCTACCGCCGACGCATCACTCCTCTCACCAACTTCCTCAACTACGGCTTCTACGTCAGCTTCTTCCCGCAGCTCGTCGCAGGCCCTATCGTACGCGCCAACGAGTTCGTCTTCCAAATCTCAAAACCCTACTTCCTATCCCGACGATGGTTCGGCATAGCCGTTTTCTGGATTGTCAACGGACTCGCCAAGAAGATTATACTCGCCGACTACCTCGCCGTGAACTTCGCCGACCGCATCTTCACTAACCCCACAATGTACGGCGGATTCGAGAACTTCTCCGCTCTCTTCGTCTACTCACTACAAGTATATGCCGACTTCTCCGGCTACACCGACATCGCCATAGGGGTCGCACTCCTCATGGGATTCTACCTGCCCACTAACTTCAACTCCCCTTATAAAGCCACCAACTGCGGCGGATTCTGGAAACGTTGGCACATCTCACTCTCCAAATGGTTGCAAGACTATCTCTACATCTCCATGGGTGGAAACCGCACCGCCTCATTCGGCACATACGCCGTAATCATCACCATAGCCATAGTCGGCACCATTCTCTCCGGATCCCTATGGGTGGCCATCATCGTACTGACCATCGCCGCCGCATGCGTCATAAACGCCGTCCTACACCCTGACCGACGCAAGGGCATAACAAGCAACGTCAACCGTATGAACACCATGCTGCTTGGCGGACTATGGCACGGCGCAAGCTGGAACTTCATGATATGGGGCGGGCTGAATGGCATCGGCATACTCATCTGGCGCTGGTGGACAACCGTCGGCATCCACGCCCGAGCTCTGATCTCTCTCCTCATCGCCCTCGCCTTCACCTCCGCCGCACTCTACGGAGGCTGGCCCGTAATGCGCATGGGTGCCGTATGGATGGGAGTGATTGCCCTATGCAGCATCCTCCGAAGCCTCTACAATGCCGCACACATGCCCTGGCAACTCGCATGGCTCGAACGAGCATGGGCCATAACACAAACCTTCGTATACATCTCCTTCACCCGACTGTTCTTCCGCGCCGGCTCAAACCTCAACCCCGCCGAAGCCAACCAAGTAGCATGGGAGACCGCAACACAAATGGTCGGACAGATAGGCTCACCCTGGAATATCTCGCAAATCCCCGAAATAATATCCGCCTACGCCCCCGTATTCATCATATTCACACTCGGAATGATTATCCACTGGCTCCCCGACCGCCTCAAACGACGATACCGACTCTGCTTCGCTGCCATGCCACTCCCACTCATGGCCCTCGCCGTAGTCCTCATCGTCCTCATCATCTACCAATTCGTGACGGCCGACCTCCAAAAGTTCATATACTTCCAGTTCTAACACAATCATATCAACAATGCTCAAACTTATCTCCCGACTCCTCATCCCCCTCACGGCAGCATCTCTATCCCTCGCCACAACCACCTCCTCGGCTACCGTCAACATCCTCAAAACACTCAACCCAAAACCCTCACAACAAACCACCAACACCCTCGACCGACTCAACCGCCTCCCCCTCGCGCAACGGCTCGACTCCCTCGACCTGCTCTACGGCGCCTCCGAAGACCTGCCACTCGACGACCAATTCGCCATCATCAACGCGCTAATGGTCACCGCCGACGCCGCGCACAACAACACCATATCCTCCTACGCCCGACACGACCTCCTCATCGTACTCTACAACGAAGGACGATACAACGACTTCCTCGCCCTAATCGACGATGCCATGACCGACATCAACCGCCTCGGCTGCTCCGTCGACTACTACAACCTCGCCGGAGTGAAAGGCTCATACCTCCTCGAAACCAGGCAGATACACCAACTCCTCGCCCTCGCCGACTCCCTCAACACACGAGCAAAAAAACAACACGACGACTTCGGACAAGCACGAGTAGCCATCATGGTAGGCGAGACTCACGCCGCACTCGACGACTCCAACCGCGCCTGCCAATACTTCCGCCGCGCGCTCAACATCATCAACTCCTCACCCAAAATCGACTCCGCCACCGTATGCCAACTCGCCAAACGCATCTATATCACCTACGCCGAAACCGCCTTCGGCCTCCCTACTCTCGACACCGTCATCTCCGTATGCCACCAATGGCTCAACTTCTCCGCCAAATGGGCCAACCCCTTCGGTAGCAAATGCGAAAGCAACATGACCTTCTTCCGCAAAGGCGACGCCTCTGCAAACCTCTTCCTCGCCAACGCCTACATCCAACTATCACAACTCGACTCCGCTCGAACCCACCTCGACCGCGCCGACAACAACGTCACTCGCGCCGACAACGACCTCCTCTGCCAATACAAACTCTACTCCGCCGAACTACTCCTCGCTCAAGGCCATCCTCACAAAGCCCTCACACTCGCCGACAGCGTCGCCAACACCTTCTTCCAGCAATCCAACATCAGCAGCGCCTACACAGCACTCGCCGTCAAACGCGACGCTCTAACACAACTCGGACGTTTCGCCGAGGCTGCCGCGCTAACCGACAGCATCCGCATCAACGACAACCGCTCCGCCAGCGACGCACTCTCAGGAATAATGACCATAGCCGAACACCACCGCGACAACGCCACAACACGACTCAACTACCTCCACCTTCTCATCATAGCAGCCTCCGCTCTACTCATCCTACTCCTCGTCGCCACCATCCACAACATCCTCCTCCTCCGCAAAAACAAACGACTCTACCTCTCCATAAGCCAAGCCAACGAGCAAGAAGCCGACGCCGAAAAGTCCCTCGCAGCACAACCCACCGAAAAACTATCACCCGAAGCACGCCTCTACGTCAAACTATGTGCCGCCATGACCAACGAAAAACTCTACACCGACCCCGACCTCTCCCGCGAAACTCTCGCCAACCACCTCGCCACAAACTACCAATACGTCGCCAACGCCATACGACAATGCGCCAACGGCATGACCGTCAGCGCATTCATCAACAAATACCGACTACGTGAAGCCGCCGACATCCTCGCCTCAACCGACATGCCAATCCAAGAAGTAGCCGAAACCGTAGGCTTCAACAGCCGCTCCACATTCCTCCGAGCCTTCTCCGACACCTACAAAATGACACCTCGCGACTTCCGCAAAGCAGCACAACAAGACACAATCTGACACAAACCACACCCTCAACAACACAATGCAACATCTCATACCCTCAGATAACATTCTATACCCCTCCACGAAACATTCACCACCCCTCACGCCCCACCAAAAACCTCCCACGATCCCCTCATTCGCGCAATACGCACCACAGGCATACCCAACAACCCACCACCGCCCGATAACGCGCACACGCCCCTCCCACGCCCCAAAAACCCAACCCACTAACCCCACCTCAATCCACCCTCCTGCACACCTCATCGACCCCACCCCACAAGCATACTTCCAATATCCTCCAAAACTTCTACGAGAATACTCCAAGATACTGACAATATACTGATAAAACTGCTCCACCCATACTCCAACATACTGAAACAATACTGAACCCAATGCACCCCAAACCCTCCCCCGCCACCCACATTTAGACCCACACAGTCACCCTCCACCCTCCACTCCTACTCCAAAAAACTATAGGTCTACTGAGATGACGTCCCCCACGAAGTCCAAGCACTCTTCAGCGCAGGCTCACTCTAACACCCAAAAACGCCCCGCAAGGAATCCCCTGCGAGGCGTTTCTCTCTCTATATAATAAGGTAGTGTCTTCCCCTATGCCATAGGCCTTATCCGCGACGTCCTCCCCTCAAGCGACGCCTGCCATGCCATATATATGTCATGCTCACGCCGACGTGCGTTACCCTCCGTCATCACAAGCCTGCTCCTCCGTGCCACAATCACGCTCACAGGACGATCCCCCTCACCCGCCGATATCGCAAAATCCACCCCACTCCTCTCTATATCACCCATATCCATACTGTCCGATGTGCTGTCCACTATCACCGACCTGCCGTTCCTATGCGCCAACCCCGTCAACCTACGCACCACCTCTGCATCAAGCTGGGTCGAGCAAAGTATATGCGTAATACGCTGATTCACCTTCAACAACGTCTCCGTAGCCACCACCACGTCACCACGCTCCACATCAATCGCCGACACCCTGATACGCAAACTCGCGCACACCCTCCTCCATAACCCGCACAACTCGTCACCACCCACCACGAGCAACTCCCCCTCCATAGGCACAGCCGTCGAGATGATGCTCCGAGTAAGCTCTTCATGACCCATCTGAACGCACAAACCCTCATACCCCGACAGATAGAAATGCTCCACAAAACTCTTGTCCTGCGCAAGAACCGACATCACATTCATAGCACGCAAACTCCCTAAGGCACCCGTGGCTGCCCTCAACTGGTCAAATGACATCGCTTCCATATCACTCCTATTTTATCGGTTGACGTTCTTCACAGGCGTTCCCGCCCTTCTTCTACTACGACAACCTTTCCCCTCAAAACACGTATCACACACCAACAAATTTCTACACTCTCTAATCTTTTTACCCTTTTCTGCATGCCCACAATAGATTGTTACGATATTTAGCTATCTTTGCAATACCCGTGGGTTCTTATCAACCACACCTACCAGAATGCTGGCAATACTGCTAACATACTGAAACTTACATGGATAAATACATACAACAACTGCTCTCGGACGACTCCAGAGTTATCATCCCCAACTTCGGATGCATCCAAGCGTCATGCGACGAGTCCCAACTCCTCAACTTCAACCGTTATCTCAACTTCGACGACGGTAAGCTCGTCAACGCCATAATGGCCGACAAAGACATCTCCGAAGACGATGCCAGGACCCTTATCGCCTCCAACGTCGACGACTACAACAACTCCCTCCAAAACGGACAAACCGTCACCATCAACGGAGTATGCACCTTCTACCGCGACGAAAACGGCAACATCGACATACTCCGCCCAGGCGACACCGTCCCCACACCCGAGCCAGAACCACAAGACACGCCCGAGCCAGAACCCGAGCCAACCACCAACCCTGCCCCAGAGCCCGCCCCCACAACAAGGACAGTCCCCTCCTACCTCCAAAAAGACAACAACCACAAACCCCTCATTATCACCCTCATAATCCTCCTCCTGCTCCTCATCCTCTGGCTCCTGCTCTTCGTATTCTTCAAGAACAACCCAGTCTACAAACTCTTCTTCCCCCCGCAGAAGGTCGAAGCCCCCGCGCCAGCTCCCGCACCCGTCCCCGCCGACACCATCAAGGTCGAAGTGCCAGAGCCCGAGACTCCCAAAGTCGAAGTGCCAGAGCCCGAGACTGCCACCACAGCGCAACCCCTCAAAAAACGCTACAACATCATCGTCGGTAGCTACCGCGACGAGCCCGCCGCCACAAAACGTGTCGAAGACCTGCACGCCAAAGGCTTCACCGACGCTTTCGTAGCCACACGTCGTGGCCACTTCGTCGCCGTGCTCGCCGAGTTCAACAGCATAGCCGAAGCCGAAAGCATGCAAGAGCAAGCCGTCGAAAGCCAATACCACATCGAAAGCTGGATAACCAACTCCGGCGAGTAGACAAGCGGCACACACCCCTCCCCCACACCACAAGCCGCCGCACGGCCCTCCACTGTGCGGCGGCTCTTCCCTTTCCGCTCCCATGATTCCCAAACAAATAGCCTCACAAATAGCCGAGGTCGCCAACGATAACATCGTCTCTATCGTCGGCGACTACGTCAAACTCACACGCCGAGGGGCTAACTTCATGGGATGCTGCCCCTTCCACAACGAGAAAACACCCTCCTTCAGCGTCAACGCCGCCAAAGGCTTCTTCCACTGCTTCGGCTGCGGCAAGAGCGGAAGCGCCATAACTTTCGTCATGGAACTCGAGAGGGCCACCTACCCCGACGCCCTCCGTATGCTCGGCAAACGCTTCGGCATAACCGTCCCCGAAGAACAACTATCCCCCGAAGAGGACGCCGAGGCACGCAAACTCGATGCCCAATACGCCCTCATGGAATACGCCGCTCGTATCTTCGAGCAAAACCTCACCATAACCGACGAGGGACAGGCGCTCGGCATGGCCTACTGGCGATCCCGTGGCTTCCGCGACGACATAATAGCCAAATTCCGACTCGGCTACGCCATAAACCAAGGCAACGCCCTAATCGCACGCGCCACAGCCGACGGCTACTCCCCACAGCAACTCGCCGACGTAGGTCTCGTTGGCAAAAACGAAAAAAACACCGACTATCACGACTATTTCCGCGGACGGGTCATCTTCCCCATAATCAACACCTCCGGCAAGGTCGTAGGATTCGGAGGACGTGTGCTCGACGCCGCCACAAAAGGAGTCAACACCAAATACCTCAACACCCCGCAGACCAACCTCTACAACAAATCCTACAACCTCTACGGCATATATCAAGCACGCTCCGAGATTAGCCGACACGACAAAGTATTCCTCGTCGAGGGCTACACCGATGTCATATCCATGCACCAAAGCGGCGTGGCCAACGTCGTAGCCTCCTGCGGCACCGCCCTCACCCCCGAGCAAGTGCAAATCCTCAAGCGTTTCACCTCCAACATCACCATCCTCTACGACGGCGACGAGGCGGGGGTTAAAGCCTCACTCAAGGCCATCGACATGATCCTACACGCCGGCCTCAACGCCCGACTCCTTCTCCTCCCCGACAACGACGACCCCGACTCCTTCTCCCGCAAACACTCCGCCGACGAGTTCCAAAACTACGTCAACTCCCACGAGGTCGACTTCCTCACCTACCAACGCCAAGCCCTCATCGACCCCGCCGCCAACGACCCCATTCGCAAAGCACACGCCTCAAAGGTCATAATCGCCTCTATCGCCCAAATCGACGACCGACTCACTCGCGAGATATATGTCAAGCAATGCGCCAAAATGCTCGACATATCCGAGCAATCCGTATTCGAGCAACTCGGCAAGCAGCTCGTCGATAACGCCACTAAGCAACGCGACGAGGACGTACGCCAACAACGCCAACAAGCCTTCGCACAGCAACGTGCCCAACAACAGCCCCAACAGCAACCCCCGACACCCCCCACCACGCCCATCT
>CAVFBA010000025.1:0-30041 GCA_963620665.1 bacterium | reverse complement strand
CTGTGCCACGACCTTGGGATCCACACCGCAGGCAAGAAAATTCCTGGCATTGTTGGTTTTCTCCTCCGCCTTTCCTTCAGCTCTTCCCTCTTCCCTTCCCTCTGCTCTACCTTCCGCTCTACCCTCCGCCCTCCCATCTTCCTTCCCCATATTATACCCCTTCTCTCTGCCCTCCTCCGTCGCGTCCAAGAACAGCGTCTTCTCCACACTCACGTTATCCCAGAACTTCTCGTAGAAATAAAGCTCATCTTTGGTGAAGCCCGACTTCCACACCTGCTCAAGAGCCTTGCTGGTGAGGTCGTTCGACAGCAGCTCCGCGGGAGCCTCCTCCGTGCTGGCGTTTATCTCCGTCAAGAACCGCAGCCACAGCACCGCCATCCTCCGCTCGGCTATCGTCTGCGGCTTGAACTTGGGCAGCTCCACGAACGTGAAGTGCAAACCCTCGATAACCTCGTCGCTGTGCAGCCTGTGTATCGTGTCATAGTGGTGTATGAACTCGTCCGGATACTTCCTCAAGAAAATGTCGTTGACGAGGTTCAGCGAATACACCGGCTGCAGCAGTTTATACTCCTCACCACCCTCTATCTGCCTCACGTACGCCTTCGACGAGTTGAACACCACGCGCGCCATGAACGACGGCGTCCACACCGTCTGCATCTCCACCAGGAACTGGCGCCCCCGCTGGTCCTTGCACCTCACGTCCACGATGCTGTTGCGCCCCAGCGGCGTCTCGGGCATAAGCTCCGGCGTGAGATACTCTATCGACGTCACCTGCCCGTCCTCTGGCAGGGGCAGGAGCGCGTTAATCAAGCTTATGGCGAGATCCTTGTGTTGGCCGAACACCTTCTTGAAGGTCAGGTCCGCTTTAGGGTCGAGATATTGCATGGCGTGTAGCGTTTCGTGATTCACGACAAATATAGCGAAAACATTTCAGAACCGAACAACCAAGTAACTCCCCCATCCCCTCTCACATACTTCCTAATCCCTCCCCGCACCTACGAATGTAGAGACGTCCGCCCGCGGCGTCTCACATACTTCCTAACCCACAGTCAGAGGCCCCATGTACACCCCCCCACCCACACCCTCTACCCCTAAACGCCGCAGGGCGTACCCACCCCTCCCCCAAAACCCACCGCTGAAACTCACCCCCACAACTGTTCGCTCACTCCTCACCAACACATGACGATCGAGGGGTAACGAATCGTGAAAAGAGGGGAGAGGGATTGGTTAAAGTTGGGGGAAGGGGGGAAATGTAGTATATTAAGGGTTGAATAAAGCGTAATTTAGCTGTTGGAACAATGCGGAGTGATGAATATAGGACAGTACGTGGCGAGGCTACGGGGCTGTATAAAGATAAGGGGAGCCGTTTCTTGGCGTTCGCGTACAATGTGGAGAGCGTGGAGGAGGCTAAGGAGAAGGTGAGGGAGAAGGAGAGGGAGTATCATGACGCGCGGCACCATTGCTACGCGTGGCGCATAGGCGAGGGGGAGGGCGAGACGAAGGTGGGCGACGACGGTGAGCCGTCGGGCACTGCTGGTCGTCCGATATTGGGGCAGATAATGTCGGCGGGGCTGACTAACGTGGTGGTGGTTGTGGTGCGATATTTTGGTGGGATAAAGCTGGGTACGGGAGGGTTGATAGTGGCGTACAAGTCGGCTACGGCAGATTGCCTGGCAGGGGCGGAGGTGGAGACGCGGACGTTCGACGTGGTGATGGTGGCGCGGTATCCGTATGTGGCTATGAACGGGGTGATGCGGGTGTTGAAGGATAGCGAGGCGAGGGTGGAGCGTCAGGCGTTCGACGTGGAGTGCGAGTTGGTGTTGCGTGTGCGGAAGGGTGACGCGGAGCGGGTCAGGGAGCGGTTGACGGACGTGGAGGGTGTGGAGGTTAGCGAGGGGGTATGACGTGGCAGTATGTGGTGGTGGGGGTCGTGGTGTTATTGTCGGTGGGGTATGCGTGTCACAGGGGGGTGCGGGTGTGGCGCGAGGGGAAGAGGAGGGGCAGGTGCGCGGGGTGCGCGTTGGCGGAGATATGCGAGAGGAAGAAGGGGGATGGGAAGTGCGAGGGGAGGAAGAAGGGTTAAAGTGTTAGATATTAGAAATATATAAGATATAAAAACAGAAAAGGAATGAGAATAGAGGGCATTATGGCGTTGTCGTTGTGCATGGGCATGGCGGGATGCGCGGAAGATAGCGGCAGGCAGGAGCGTCTGTTGGGCTCATGGGAGTTCAGCCGCGACAGTGTGACGTGGTCGGGGGTGAGTGTGCCTCACGACTGGGCGATAGCGGGGCCGTTTGACAAGAGATGGGACTTGCAGACTGTGGCGATAGTTCAGAATGGCGAGACGGAGGCTACGGAGAAGAGTGGCCGCTCGGGGGCGTTGCCGTGGATAGGGAGGGGATATTACAGGACTAAGGTGGAGATAGGCCGTGGTGTGAGGGACGCTCGGCTGGTGTTTGACGGGGCTATGAGCGAGCCTGTGGTGTATGTGAACGGACGCGAGGCGGGGCGATGGGCGTATGGTTATAACGCGTTCGAGGTGGATATCACGCCATACGTGGAGGTGGGCAAGGAGAACGAGTTGGCGGTGAGCCTGAACAACGTGGAGGAGAGCAGCCGGTGGTATCCTGGGGCGGGGTTGTATAGGCCGGTGCGCCTGGTGGAGACGTCGGGCGTGGGGAGGATAGACGAGTGGAAGACGTTCTTGAGGACGACGAGTATTGATAGTGGCGTGGCGCGGCTGACGTTCGACGGTCATGCCGACGGTGTGGAGAGCGGGTCGACGATGACGGTTGTGATACGTGACGGGGGTAGGTTTGTGAGTTCGACGGAGATGCGTGTGGACACGGCTGGCGACGCGCATGGCACGATAGAGTTGAGGGGGGCTAAGCTGTGGAGCCCCGAGGAGCCTAATCTGTATGACGTGGAGGTGAGCGTGGGGCGTGAGGGGAGGAGCGAGGACAGGATAGGGTTCAAGGCGGGCGTGCGGACGGTCAGTGTGGACAAGGAGCATGGGTTCAGGCTTAATGGCGTGACGAGGAAGATAAAGGGCGTGTGCCTGCATCATGATCTTGGGCCGTTGGGCGCGGCGGAGAACAGGTCGGCCTTTGAGCGTCAGATACGGATAATGAAGGATATGGGCGCGGACGCTATACGCACGGCTCATAATATGCCGAGCAAGATGCAGATGGAGGTGTGCGACTCGATGGGCATGATGGTCATGGCGGAGAGCTTTGACATGTGGATATACCCGAAGTGCAAGAACGGGTATGCTCGGTTTTTCGAGGAGTGGAGCGACAGGGATATAGAGAACCTCGTGAGGCGGCACCGGAACCATGCGTGCATCGTGATGTGGAGCATAGGCAACGAGATACCGGAGCAGGCTATGGAGGGCGGGCCTGAGAACCTGACGAGGCTTCAGGACTTGTGCCACCGTCTGGACGAGACGCGTCCCGTGACGCAGGGCATGGACAGGATAGAGTGGGCTATAAAGAACGGCTTTGCGCAGTTGCAGGACGTGGTGGGCATGAACTACCGTGTGCACTTGTATGAGCCGAATATCGGCAAGTTGCCGCAGGGGATAATATTGGGGTCGGAGACGGCATCGACGGTGAGCAGCAGGGGAGTGTATAAGTTCCCGGTGGAGGTTGTGGCAGACAGGGTTTATGACGACGGCCAGTGCTCAAGTTATGACGTGGAGTATTGCTCGTGGAGTAACGTGCCGGAGGATGATTTTGCGGCGCAGGATGATTTGGGTTATACGATAGGTCAGTTCGTGTGGACGGGTTTTGACTATCTGGGCGAGCCGTCGCCATACGACACGTATTGGCCGAGCAGGAGCAGTTATTTTGGCATTTGCGACCTTGCGGGGTTGGAGAAGGACAGGTATTACCTGTATAGGAGCGTGTGGAACGAGGGTTCTCATACGACGCATTTGCTGCCTCACTGGACGTGGCCTGGGCGTGAGGGTGAGGTGACTCCGGTGTATTGCTATACTGACGGGGAGGCGGGTGAGTTGTTTGTGAACGGGCGTAGCATGGGGCGCAGGAGCAAGGAAGCTGGCAGCAAGATGGACAGGTACAGGTTGCGGTGGGATGACGTGCGTTATGAGGCGGGCGAGGTGACTGTGGTGACGTATGATGGCGAGGGGCGCGAGATAGGTCGTGACACGGTGCGCACGGCTGGCGAGGGGAGGGTGCTGAGGATGGTGTCCGACAGGGGGAAGCTGCGTGCGGGGAGCGGTGAGTTGGCGTATGTGAGGGTGTCGTTGTTGGACGAGCGCGGGACGTTGGTGCCTGGTGGCAGCTCGATGATGGATATTGAGGTGAGGGGCGCGGGGAGGTTCGTTGGGGCGTGCAATGGAGACGCCACGTCGCTCACGGGGTTACAGTCGGGGAGGATGGAGTTGTTTGGTGGGGAGATGGTGGTTGTGGTGGGAGAGAAGGGTGAGCGCGGGAAGATTGGCGTGCGGGTGAGTGGCGATGGATATGCGGGTGAGTGTGAGGTTGTGGTGGAATAGGGTTTAGGGTGAAGAGAAGCCGTCCTCTCCGGGAGTGGAGGGGACGGTTTTTTGTGTGTTGTGGTGTGGTTAGAATTTGAAGGTGAGGCCGAGGTTGAGGTGTTGGAAGCGGTCCCACGAGGTTTCGATGTTGACGCCGAAGGCGGATGTGAACATATAGCGGCATCCGGCGACGAGAGCCGGGACTACGACGTTGGTGTCGGTATGCTTGGAGTCGTCGTCGAGTGTGGTCTTCTCGATGTCGACGAAGAGGAAGTTTATGCCGCCGTAGGTGTCGAGTTGCGGGATGAAGGAGTAGTGGAGCGTGCCGCGTGTGCCGATGCGGACGCGTTGGAATTTGTAGATGTCGGCGTTGTTGTTGAATCCTGCGCCGAGGAGTAGTCCTACGGAGATAGTGCCTTTCTCGTTTATGACGTTCATGAATCCGTATTCGGCGAGGAGGGAGAATCCGTTTGTGGCGGAGCCTTGGAGTTCGTCGGAGCCGAGGGCGTAGTCGAGGTTGAAGGCGAGGTCGCCCTTGTTGAATTCGCTTTGTGCGAGTGCGGGGGTCAGTGAGAGGAGTGTGGCGATGGTTGCCGTTATGAGGTGCGTGAGTTTCATTGTCGTATTGTTTTGAGTTGTTGTGGGGGGAGGGGATGTGGGTGTTGTGCGCGTGTTAGTCCTTTTGTTGTTGTTGTAGAGTGAAAGACCCCGCTGCTTTAGGGGCAGAGGGGTCTGTGAGTTAGTAGTATATGGTGACTGTTAGTCGGGATATACTTACTGACGTGGTGCGCGCTCTTCGCGTGCGTGAGCTTCGGAGACAGCGATGTTGCGGCCGTCGAGTTCGTAGCCGTCGAGTTCGGTCATGGCTTTTTGCGCGGCCTCGTCGTCTGTCATTTCGACGAATCCGTAGCCTTTGCTGCGTCCGGTTTGGCGGTCGGTGATGATACGTGCGGAGGAGACTTCGCCGTATTGGCTGAAGAGGTCGCTGAGCTTGTCTTCCTTGGTGCGGAAGCTCAGTTTTGCTACAAAGATGTTCATTCTTTGAAAGATAGGTTTAAAAAAGGGAATTATAGTAGACGCCTTGGGTGCTGGTGAGCGCCGTGTGCGTTTTTTGCTGTTGGTTATGTTGCGTTTGCTTGATTTCTATGAGTTGTAAATCGGGTGCTAAGTTAGGTATTTTTGCGTGTGTGGCAAGATTGTTGGTGGTTTTTATTTTTATGGTGCTATTTTTGCGGAGTGAAATGTCGCGCTGTGGCTTAGGCTGTGGCGTGGTGGTTTAATAATGAATTAAGAAATAAGATGTTAGAAGGAATTCTATCTATTAGTGGCAAGGGTGGGTTGTTCAAGATGGTTAGTCAGGGTAAGAGCTCTGTGATTGTGGAGTCGTTGTTGGACGGCAAGCGTATGCCAGTGGGAGGGATGGCCCGCGTCAGCTCGTTGCATGAGATATCGATGTATACGAGGGGCGGGGATGTGAGTTTGGAGAGCGTGATGGCTGGTATATTCCGCGCGAAGGGAGGCAAGGAGTGTCTGGATGGGCGGACGGCGAGCTCGGAGGAGTTGCGTGCGTTTATGGACGAGGTGTTGCCGGAGTGGGATTCGGAGCGTGTGTACGTGTCGGACATCAGGAAGTTGGCGACGTGGTATAACATATTGGTGGGCAAGGGTTTGGTTAGTGGGGAGGAGGAGAAGCCTGAGGGTGAGGGCGCGGGGAAGGTGGAGTAGGGTGAGTTAGAGATTGGTGGGAAAAGTCAGCCCCCGTCGTCTAAGTGGCGACGGGGGCTGTTTATTGTTGGGCCTTTGCCCAACTGGGTCATCGCACTCGCCATTGGATGGAGGCATGCGATCCCAATACTTTCAGTTTAAGGCCAGGCGATGTTGCCAGGCTGTGCCGTCTTAGATATTCTCAAAGACGGTTTCAGTAGACCTCTCCTTAGTCGCAGCGAAGGAGTAGAAGTAGAGGTTGTCTGCTTCTGCCGCCTTGAGCGACGAAAAGTTGAAGTCGTTTTCACCAGCCGACAGGGCAGCGGAGAACTCCGCTATACGCCCATTGGCGGGATTCACGACAACCGCGTAGAGTTCACCCCCGTAGAGGTCGTCGTTTTCATTAGGTGCCTCCCAAGCGAGCGAGACCTTATCACCTTCTCGCGCTACGAGCACGTCGAACTGACGTGCACCGTTAGAAAGTTGCAGATCCTGCGGGAGGATAGTATAGCTATCGTCCGCAGCAGCTGTCAGCAATCGGTAGTTAGCCTTAACAGCTAACGGCCAGGCATTGTGTTTAGGCTTCAAAAAGCCTTTCCTGATGGTATTCAGGAAGGGCCTTACAGCTGCTACTACCGCTTCCATCCTCTTACGCGCGTCTTTCTGCGCGGTAGAAGGTTCACTTTTGATCCCCTTAGGGAGAGCTCTCAGGATGTGAATCCCGTTCACAACCTGAGCTACGACGTGGTACAGTTTACCTGTCACGTCTCCGAAGGCTTCACCAGCACTATACTTTGCCACGGTGTTCCTCCTTTCTGCCGCACTCAGCGGCCTCTATAAGATTTATTTTCATTAAAAAAAACTTTACTTGAAACCGGGGCGACCTGAGCCTCCATCGTGGCGACCAGTGCTTGTCGGTTTCGGGTGCAAATATAGGGGGCATATTTGATATAACAAAATGATTAGGCAAGAAATTTCATGAAAACATCTCAAATAAATATGATTTAATATGAATAAGTGAATATGAGTATTTCAATGAGATATTGGAGAGAAATAACAATAATTGATGATAGAGCAAAGTGGATTTCAAGTTGGTCGAAAACGGGGATGAGATTAACACGGGGAAAGTGGCACGATTATTGATGTATGGGAGGGTGTGCGGTTATATTTATTTGAATTACAGGGAGTTATGATTATGAATTTTGAGAGAATCAATAATAAGGGGATGAGCCACGTGAGACCGTGGAAGGGGGGAAATGTGGCGATGTGGTGATGTGTGACTAATGTTCTGATTATGGGTGAGAATATGACAGGGAGTGTTAAAATTAGGGAGCATGGAGCGTATATTAATTTGCGATATTAGCAAAAGTGGCACACAGATATTATGTTAATAGGTAAGTTTTGTTATTTTACGAGGAAATGAAAATGGTTCGTGGAGCATCGTTGGAGCATCCGCGGAGCATCGTTGGAGCATCGTTGGAGCATACACGGAGCATGCAAGGAGCATGCAGGGAGCATATAGCGGATATTGAGTTGGAATTAGTATCTTTGGGGTATGGTTAAGTATAGTGTGATAGTGCCGGTGTATAACAGGCCGGAGGAGTTGAAGGAGTTGCTGGACTCGTTGACGTTGCAGCGTTATGGGGATGTGACGGAGGTGATAGTTGTGGAGGATGGGTCGCAGATAGTGAGTGAGGAGGCTGTGGAGCGTTACAGGGGTCAGCTTGATGTGCGTTATGTGTGGCAGGAGAATGGAGGTCCGGCGTCGGCGCGGAACAGGGGTGCGGTCATGGCTCGTGGTGAGTGGTTGTTGTTTTTTGATTCGGATTGCACGTTGCCGTCGGATTTCATGGAGCGTGTGGGAGCGTATGTTGAGGGGGGCGGGTCGGAGTGTTTTGGCACACGTGATGAGGCTCATAAGTTTTTTTCGCCTATCCAGAAGGCTATATCATATTCGATGACGTCGTTTTGGACGACGGGCGGGATAAGGGGTGGGAGAGAGAGGGGTATGGATCGGTTTTATCCTCGTAGTTACAGTATGGGTGTGCGCAGGGATGTGTTTGAGGCGGTTGGTGGTTTTTCGGGGATGCGTTATGGTGAGGATATTGATTTTTGCATGAAGGTGAGGGAGGCTGGTTATGGTCTGGGTTTGGTTGTTGGCGCGTTTGTGTATCATAAGCGTCGGTCGACGTTCCGGTCGTTTTTCAAGCAGGTGTTCTGTTCGGGTACGGCTCGTGTTGATTTGGCTAAGCGTCATAGAGGCGCGTTGAAGTTGGTTCATGTGTTGCCGAGTGTGGCGTTGTTGTGTTGTGTTGGGTGCGTGGTGTGCGGGTTGTTGTGGCGTTGGTGGTGCGTGGTGCCTATTGTCGGGTATGGGTTGTTGTTGTTTGTTGATTCGTGGCGGGTTCACAGGAGCGTGCGTGTGGGGTTGTTGAGTGTTTGGGCTGGGGGTATTCAGGTGTTGGGTTATGGCGCGGGTTTTTTGTATAATGGTTGGTTGCGGTTGGTGTTGGGCAGGGGAGACAGTGTGGTGTTTAGGAAGACGTTGTATAGTTAGCTTGCCGGAGGCATACGTCGCATTGTTGGCAGGGTTTGGGGTTGGGTTCTCCGAGGTAGTATAGAAGGGTTTGGCTGCGGCACTGGTTGTTGTTGGTGGCGTAGTTTATTATGCTGTCGATGCGTCGTTGCGCGTCGTCGTGTCGTTCGTCGTATATGGCTGGTGGGAAGATGAGGTTGTCTTCGTGCAGACGTGGTTGGAGCCAGGTTAGGGTCTGTGTGTGTCGTTGTGGGTTGTAGGAGAGGATGCCGAGGCGGTCGAGTTCTTGGAGGTAGAGGTAGGTTTGCTGTCGTGGTTGGTTGGCGAGCTCTGCTATGTCGTCTTCGTCGACGAGTGAGTATTGTGTGAATAGGCCGGTGTAGAGTCGGAGTAGCGCTACTATGGTGGGGGCGAGGTGTGGGTAGTGTTGTTGTATGTGGTATAGTCGTTGTCGGTCGACGAGGAACATGGCTCGTGCGTCGAGGTCGACGTTGGGTTGGTAGGCGAGGTATCCGGCACGTTGGAGTAGTGAGAGGGCGGCGTAGGCGGTTGGTGGGAAGTGTCCGGTTTCGTCGCAGTATTTCTCGAGGTTGAATTGGGCTACGTATTGGTCGCCGCATCCGAGGCCTATTTGGTAGAGGTTGGACAGTGAGTTGTAGAGGGTCTTGATGTAGTCGATCGGGGGGAAAGAGTTGGCGAGTTTGGTTCGTAGGGATTTAGGGTCGGAGGGGGACCATAGTAGGATGGCGTATGCTTTGTTGCCGTCTCGTCCTGCCCGTCCTGCTTCTTGGAAGTAGGCTTCGATGGAGTCGGGAGGGTTGATGTGGATTACGATACGTACGTCGGGTTTGTCGATGCCCATGCCGAAGGCGTTAGTTGCCACTATGACGCGTGTGTTGCCATTGGTCCATTGTTCTTGTTTGCGGTTTTTGTCTTTGGCTGGGATGCCGGCGTGGAAGAAGTCGGCGGATATGCCGTTGGCGTTGAGGAACTTGGCGTAGAGTGTTGTTAGTCGTCGGTTGCGCACGTAGACTATGGCGGAGCCTGTCATTGAGGAGAGGATGTGGAGCATTTGCGCTTCTTTGTCCTCAGCGTTGCGGACTATGTAGGCGAGGTTGGGTCGTGCGAAGCTCATGGAGAGGAGGTTGGGGGTTGGGAATTTGAGCTTTTGCATTATGTCTTGCGCTACTTCGGGTGTGGCTGTGGCGGTTAGCGCGAGGATGGGTGTGTCGGGGAGTAGGGAGCGTATGTTGGCGATGTTGAGGTATGAGGGTCGGAAGTCGTAGCCCCATTGAGATATGCAGTGGGCTTCGTCGACGACGATCATGGAGATGTGGATATGCGGGAGTTTGGTGAGGAAGAGGTCGTTGGTGAGACGTTCGGGGGCGAGGTAGAGGAATTTGCAGGCGCGGAAGATGCAGTTGTCGTAGGCTGTTAGTATTTGTTCGTGCGACATCATGGAGTTGACGGCGTGAGCGAGGATTCCACGTCGTCGGAGTGCGGCTACTTGGTCGGTCATAAGTGCGAGGAGTGGTGTTATGACGAGGCAAGTGCCGTCGAGGGCGAGAGCTGGTACTTGGAATGTTATGGATTTGCCACCGCCGGTTGGCATGAGGCCGAGGGTGTCGTGTCCGCTGTATATGGAGCGGATTATGGGGAGTTGTATGGAGCGGAAGGAGTCGTATCCCCAGTAGTGTCGGAGGATACGGAGGAAGAGGTCGTCGTCTTGGGTGTTGGGCATAGGTGGTTAGTGAAGATATTGCGCGGCCATTTCGGCACATAGTTCGCCATCTATGGCGGAGGAGACGATGCCTCCCGCGTAGCCAGCGCCTTCGCCACATGGGTATAGTCCAGGTAGGGATAGGGACTGTAGGGAGTCGTTGTCGCGTGATATGCGGATGGGGGATGAGGTGCGGCTCTCTACGCCGACTACGATAGCTTCGTTGGTGACGAAACCATGGGCGTGCCGGTCGAAGTCGTCGAATCCTTTACGCAGTCGGGATGCGATATTGTCGGGCATCCAGAAGTGCAGGGGCGAGGAGACGAGTCCGGGGACGTAGGAGGAGTCGGGGAGTTCGTAGGAGAGTCGTCCGTCGACGAAATCGGCGAGGCCTTGCGCGGGTGCTATCACGCCGTGTCCACCGTTGACGTAGGCGAGTCGTTCGAGTTCGGCTTGGTAGTGAATTCCACCGAGGACGCCATCGTCGGCGAAGGGGCCAATATCTTCGGGTTGGATCTCGACGACTATGCCGCTATTGGCGAAGGGGGAGCCACGGTGGGATGGAGACATGCCGTTTACTACCTGCTGGCCTGGTCCGGTCATGGCAGGGACGATGAAACCGCCAGGGCACATGCAGAAGGAGTATACTCCACGGCCATCGACCTGTGTGACGAGGGAGTAGGATGCGGGTGGGAGGTATTGTCCACGGCCGTCGGGGCTATGGTATTGAATTTCGTCGATGAGGTCTTGTGGGTGTTCGACGCGTACGCCCATTGCCCATGTCTTGGCTTCGAGGGCAATACCTTGGCGGAGTAGCATCTCGTATACGTCGCGTGCGGAGTGTCCTGTGGCGAGGATTACGGCACGAGCGTCGATGGAGGAGCCGTCGGCGAGGCGTACGCCTGTGGCCTTGTGGCCGTCGGTCAGGATGTCGGTTACTTTAGCGTTGAAGAGGACTTCACCGCCGTGTTGTAGGATAGTCTCGCGCATGGCCTTTATGACGTAGGGGAGTTTGTCGGTGCCGATGTGAGGGTGGGCGTCGATGAGGATGTCGTGTTGTGCTCCGTGGTGGCAGAATACTTCGAGAATCTTGCGTACGGAGCCACGCTTGGTGCTGCGTGTGAAGAGCTTGCCATCGGAGAATGTGCCGGCGCCGCCCTCGCCGAAAGCGTAGTTGGACTCGGGGTTCAGGGAGAGGTTGCGGTTAAGCTGTGCGAGGTCTTTCTTGCGTTCGGATACGTCTTTGCCTCGTTCGAGGACGATGGGGCGTAGTCCGAGCTCTATAAGTCGCAGTGCGGCGAATAGGCCGCCTGGGCCAGCTCCTACCACGGCTATGGGGTCGGCGTTGTGGACGTCGTTGTAGCCTGGGAGGTCGAGTTGTTGAGGTAGTGGCTCCTCGCCGATAAAGACGTCGTAGGTGAGGGTGAGTGTGACGTTCTTGTGACGTGCGTCGATGGAGCGTCGGACGAGTCGCATGGCGGCAATGTCGGACTCAGGGATATTGAGGTCGGTTGCGGCTTTGCGTCGGCAGAAGAGTTCGTCGGCAGCGTCGGCTGGGGCGAGGTTGAAGTTAAGTTGCTTAATCAAGGTAGGAAGTTATAGGTTTTGGGAGAGGAAAGAGGAGAGTTCGTTAATACGGTCGATACGTTCTTGTGAGAAGGTGTCGGAGGAGTGGTCGATACGAGAGTATAGGTTGAGGGAGCGTAGAGCAATGTCGAGTCGGAGGTTGGGGGAGAGGTTGGAGACTTTGAAGTCGGCGTAGAGTAGTGCGGCGAGTAGCTCGGTTCGTTGTAGCAGTTCGTCGGGGCGTAGTTGGTCTGGGGATATGCCTTGCGCGTCGGCGGCTGATTGTGCTACTGTGGAGATGAGCTGGTCGTCGTCGGCTTGTCGGAAGAAGTCCTTGTTGTTGCCGAATGTGGCGTATAGGGCTTCTAATTGTTTTTGCCGTTCGGAGTCGTCGCCATCACGTTCGAGGAGGTTGGCGATGGCGGCGAATAGGTCTTGAATGAGTTTGAGGATGTAGTCGCGACGTAACATAGGGCATGGCGTGTATTAGTCTCCCCCACCCTCTCGTACGGTTATGCGTCGAGAGAGACCGTGTATGACCCGGAACTTATCGACAGCAGCAACACGGTAGACGTAGCGTTGTCGTTTGCCTTGGCATACGGTGAGGGTTGTGGTGGGTTTGTCGACGATGGAGAGTATAGTCTCGTTGGCACCTATCTTGTCGGCATCGGAGCGTGGGGCACGGTAGACGACGTAGAAACGGACTTGTGAGGTATCGCCTTCGACGTTCCAAGAGAGGGTGCGTCCGTCACGTTCGAGGTGTGTTATGTCGATGTTGTCGGCGTGTCCTTTGGTGACGGGTACTTGTAGGGTTATATGTTGGTAGAAGTTGGAGGCGAGGTAGTCCTCGAATCCGAGTATGTCGCGGTTGAATTGTCGGTAGCTGAAGTAGATGCTGCCGTCGAGTTTGGCGTTCTTGCGGACTTTGGCTATTTGGTCGGGCATCTCGGATTTGGAGTTCCATCCGGCATTGGGGACCTTACCGTCGTTGATTTTGAAGACGGCGTGACCGATGAAGACTTTAGTGTCGTTGGTGCTACGTTCGCCCCACCAGCGTTGGAGTACATCGAAGTCGCACCATTTGTTGCCATGCTCCCAGTAGATTTGCGGCACGACGTAGTCTATCAGGCTATTGTCGATCCAGTCGAGTATGTCGGCATAGAGTACGTCGTAGTCGGAGACGCCAGCACGTGTATCGGAGCCTTGGGGGTCGTCTCGTTTATTGCGCCATACGCCGAAGGGGCTTATGCCGAACTGAACGTAGGGTTTGAGGGTGCGTATCTGGTCGGACACGGAGGCTATTACGGCTGTGACGTTGGAGCGTCGCCAGTTGGCTTGTGTGAGGTGTCGGGGGTTGTATTTGGAGAATGATTTACTGTCGTCGAACACCTCGCCTTTGGCCGGGTAGGGGTAGAAGTAGTCGTCGAAGTGTATGCCGTCGATGTCGTAGCGTGATACGATGTCCATCACGACACGTGTGACGTAGTCTCGGGCGTCGGGTATGCCTGGGTCGAGGTAGAGTTTGTTGTTGTACTTTATGAGCCACTCGGGGTGGGTGTGGGCTATGTGGGTAGGGGCTGTGGGGAAGTCGGCCTTAGGGGTGACACGGAAGGGGTTTATCCATGCGTGTAGTTCGAGTCCACGACGGTGTGCGCCTTCGATCCAGTAGGCGAGGGGGTCGAACGGTAGTGGGGAGTTGAAGTCGTCGCCCACGAGGTAGTAGGAGGGAGGCTCGATGGTGGAGCGGTAGAGAGCGTCGGAAGAGGGTCGGACTTGCAGGAATATGACGTTGAGTCCCATAGCCGCTGAGCGGTCGAGTATGGCGTCGGCCTCGTGGCATAGGGTTTCTTGTGAGAGACCTGGGGCGGAGGGCCAGTCGATGTTGGCTACTGAGGCCACCCAGATGCCACGCATCTCACGTTCTATGAGGTCCTCGGGCATTTGGGCGAGGATGAGAGAAGGGAGTAGGAGGGACAGGAGTGTCAGAGTGATACGGTTCATTTGTTCTCTGACATGTTGTTGATGATGCTACCGATGTAGTTGAGGATTAGGTCTCGTCCTTGGTGTTTGGCGGAGGAGGAGACGAACATGGGTGGTAGCGCTTCCCATGATTTTAGCATCTCCTGTTTGTAGGCTTCGACATTGCGGTCGACTTGCGTCGGGGTGAGTTTGTCGGCCTTGGTGAAGATGATGGCGAAGGGGATGCTGTTTATGCCGAGGAAGTCCATGAAGTTGCGGTCGACGGTCTGCATGGAGTGTCGCACGTCGATGAGGACGAAGAAGGAGGTCAGTTGCTCACGTTTGAGGGCGTAGTCGGTTATGATGGACTGGAATTTAGCTTTTTCGCCGAGGGGTACTTTAGCGTAGCCGTAGCCAGGGAGGTCGACGAGGTACCATTCGCCCTTATTGATGTCGAAGTGGTTTATAAGTTGGGTCTTGCCGGGCGTTGCGGAGACTTTGGCGAGGCCTTTCTGGTTGCAGAGCATATTGATGAGGGAGGATTTGCCGACATTGGACCTGCCTATGAAGGCGAACTCTGGTTGTGTAGAGTTGGGGCAATGCGACACTTTGGCGTTACTGACGAGGAATTGCGCAGAAGTGATATTCATGGTAATATAGGGTCGTGTGTGTTTGTTAATTCTTAGCTATGAAAGTGAGGCGTATAGTTTCCTTATCGGTGTCGAGGGATACTTTGGCCTCGGTGGTGCGTGGTATGGAGTTCTTAGCCCATTGGGGTATGGTGACTACGACTTTGAGGATTGGTTCGGCGAAGCCTGAGCAGTCGGCCACTGTGGTGACTTCGGCGAATATGAATATGGAGTTGTCGTGGTCGGCCGGTGATACACGTACGCAGTTGTCGACCCACTCCATGTAGCATTCGCCGAAGAGGGGGAGGACATCGAGTAGAGTTGCTGGACCAGATGATACCTTGTCGTTGATGTTGTTGATGAGGGAGACTATTCCGTCGGCCATCTCTTGCGGGTAGTCGTCGAGGTAGTCGTCGTTGTCGGAGGGTTTATGGTGAGAGTATCCGTTGAAGCGTGAGAAGCGCGAGGACTTCATGTCGCCTATACGGAGGCCAATCATGAGGACATCGTCGGTCTGGTCGTAATCGCCACGCCAATCGTCGAAACGTCGTATAATGGCGTCTCGCTGGATGGGCATACGTTGCTGGTAGTTCTCTTGGAGGAGGTGAGCGAGACGTTTGCGTTTGAACTTTTGGTTGTGAGGGCCACCGAATTGTGAGGAGAAGCCGTCGGTGGTCATGTAGATACAGTCGCCTTTGGAGAGGTTGAGGTCGACTGTCACGAAAGGTCGTCCGCCGCCTATGTTTGCGCTCTCGCCTACACTACGGCGTACACCTGCGACAGTCTCGATATTGCCATCGGTATGGATGATGAATGCCATTTGGCGGGAGAGGCAGATGGAGGCCTTACCGGCTACACGGTCGATACATAGCAGGGAGAGGTCGAGGCTATCCTTATTGACCACGTCGACATTGCTACATATCACACGTACGATTTCATCGCTTAGGCGTTCGATCATACGTGAGGGTTCACGCATATTGGGGTCGTTGGCAATGTCGCTGAGGAGGGTTGAGGCCACCATGGAGATGAAGGCACCTGGGACACCGTGGCCTGTGGCGTCGGCTACGCATACGAAGAACTTATCGCCACAGTCGAAGAACCAATAGAAGTCGCCACTCACCATGTTGCAGGGGCTGAAGATGATGAAGTGGTCGTCGATGCCACGGACGTCGAGTTCGTCTTCGGACTGGAGGATGTTGGACTGTATGTGGTTGGCGAACATTAGTTCGGAGGCGAGGGCTTCGTTCTGCTCGTCGAGTTGCTCTCGTTGCGCCTGGAGTTGCTCCTGCTTACGCTTAATCTCTTGCGACATGCGGGCGAAAGCGGATTCGAGTTCACGTTTGCGCTTCTTGATGCGGCGGACGGAGATTATGAAATATAGGCCGAGAGCCTCGATTATGATGACTATGGCGACGAAAATCCATAGGGTGCGTACGACCTCGAGGCGATGTTGCTGGTCGCCCACTTGGTCGAGTTCGAGGTCTTGCGAGACGATGGTTGTGTCTCGCTTATGTTCCATGTTGCGGTAGGCGAGGTCGTGGTATATGGACTGGTCTTTGACGGAGTCGATGAGTGAGGTTTTGGAGCGCAGGAAGAAGTAGGCCATACGTTCGTCGCCGATGAGGGTGTAGTAGGCGGTCACGGCATCGGCGTATGTCTCGTAGAGGTTGACGTTTGTGGCGCGCAGGTGGGGTGCGTCTATGTCGTTGAGTTTTTCTTTGGCATCGTCGAGACGACCCTCTTTGAGGAGAATCATACTCTCGAGGATATCGATGTAACGATAGGTCAGGGAGTTGGCGTTGTCCCAGTTTTTTTTGAGGCTATCTATTACGGCTTGGGCGGAATGGGGGTCGTTCTTGAGGATGTAGTAGAAAGAGCGGTAGGCCGAGTAGGTGAGGCCGAGCTGTGAGCTTACCACGGAGTCGCGGGCGAACTCTGTTGCCACGGCATCGAGGGATTCGCAGTAGGATGCTGTGTCGGCGATAGAGACGCTGATGTTGGCTGCGGCGAGGTGGTATAGGCATTGTGACATGGGTGTGGTGTCGGCCGCGGTTGACATCTCGCTGAGGTATATCTGGGCAGAGGGAATATCGCCCATGGATATGAAGGAGCTCAGGAGGCGGTAGAGGACGTTGACCTCGGAGGAGCGGAGACCACGTTTGCGGGCGTAGTCGAGCAGTTGCCGATAGCCACGTACGGCATCTATGTAGTTGCCTTGTATTTCTTGGCGTTTCAGGCATTTGAGTTTTATACGGACGTAGGCGACGCTCTCGTTAATGCGGTAGGCTATGGATGCGGCTTCGTCGAGGTTACGGTATGCTTCGTCTGCGTTGTGGTGGCGTGACAGTTGGTAGGCGTATTGCTCGAGGAGGCGCATGATGACACGGTCGTCGACCTCGCCGTGCCCTGCGAGTGAGTCGAGTGCGGTCAATATGCTGCGGAGGTTGATTTGCGCAACGTGCGGGTCGAGGAGGATGTTGTAGGCGAGCAACTCGTTGCGGCGTGCGAAACCGAAGGCGAAGAGTCCGGCACTGTCTATGGCGAGACGTGCGAGGGCAGTGTCGTTTTGGTCGAGGGCTTGATTGACAAGCTGGATATTGCGCTCATATCCGCCAATGACCTTCTCCTCCTCGACGTTGCTATTCTTGCACGAGGGGAAGGCGACACTCAGGATGAGGGCCAGGAGGACGAGTATGTGTGCGAGAGACCTCATGGCATTGTCACGGATAAGAGGAGAATATCGTCGCTCATTGGGCGTCCTGCTTTCCACAGGAGCATCTCGTTGAGCATAGTATCGTATTGGAGTTCGGCGGGGAGGCGTGATATGTGCGCGAGCATGTCGTGGAGACCTACCTCGCCGAGTTGTCGACCATCGCTACCGCCGTAGACCTTAGTGAGGGTGCTGGAGTAGAGGTATATGGCGTCGTTAGAGATGCAGGAGCGGACTTCGTCCTCTTGACGTCGGACATCTTTGACTTCGCCAACCATCTTCTCGCTGCCGCGTATCACCTCTATCACACCGGCACGACGCATCATGACGTCGACACCAGCTGAGGCTATGCGGATGAGGTTTGCTTTTTGGTCGATTATAGCCACTGACATGGAGAGGTTGCTACGCCATCGGCGGTCGGGCAGTCGGCGTACGAAACCGTGTTCCACGTCGGCGAGAATCTCGGAGGCCGTCTCTTTGCCGTCGTAGCGTGAGGTGACCTCCTCGACGAGTGTGAGGCCGACCATGGAGAGCATGGCACCTGGGACACCATCCCATTCGGAGTTGGCGGTGCAAAGGAGGAGGTGATCGCAAATACGTTTGTACCAGAAGAAGCAGCTTGAGGTGACGTCGACATTGCCACGCATGACGAAGGAGTTCTTGAAGCCGAGCTTCAAGAGGTGGCTCATGTCGGGCAATATGCCACGTTGGAGACGTTGCGCATAGCTTTGGCTTGCGGCCATATCGGCGTTGCGGGCGAGGATTAGGCGGTTGCGGTTGATGAAGGAGGCTGTTTGCCGTTTCATTTCCTCGGCCATCTGTTTGTTTAGGGCCTCGCTGTCTTTAATCTTGCGCGCATTACGTCCCCAAACATTGCGCATCCAGACGAAAGCGACGATGATGAACACGGCAAGGATTATGACCGTGGCGATGAATACTTGGCGTTTGACATTGCCAACGGCTGCTTTGCGCATGTTGATGTCCATGCGTTGACGGAGGATCGTGGTATCCTCGCGGAATGCCACTTCCATATCCTTGGCACGGGCACGGGCGTTGACGGAGAGGAGGTAGCGGTAGCGTGAGTTGGCGATAGTGAGGGTTTGGCGTGCTGAGGCGTAGTCGCCAATCATGACGTAGTAGCGTTCGAGTAGAGAGTAGTAGCGGTGCGTGAAAGAAGTCTTGTCGAACATCATCTTTGGGATGTCGGTGTCGAGGATGATCTTCTTGGCATCGCTTATACGTTTCTCGTCGAGCGCCACACGAGCCTCGACAAGTAAATAGCTGAAGCGGGAGAAGTAGGGGTGAGACTGGGAGATGGAGACGGTGTTGATGTTTTCTTGGCAGAAGGAGAGGTACTCTTTGGCCTCGGCGGTACGGTTGAGGCGTGCGAGTGCTTCGGCCCGTATGGCTGCTATGCGCCATTCATCGGCTGTGGAGGTGTGGAGGGATTGGGCTATCTTGGCGGCTTTGGTTATGAGGTTCAGTCCCTGGGCGTTGTCGCCTTGGCATAGGCGGACGAGGGACATGGCGACGAGGTAGGCTTTGTGGAGTGCAGGGTGTTGGTGGTAGAAACCTTCGCGTTCGATGTCGTTGACACAGTCGTCGATAGCGGCATCGACATGGATGGCGAGGTAGACTTGAATGAGGCATATACGGCTCCAGAAGCGCATATCGGGCATGAAGCCTTCGGGGCAACGTGCGAGGAGTAGGCGTGAGCAGTAGGCGGCCTCGACGAAACGTTGAGCGCGGATATACAGTTCGGCTCTGTTGCGCAGGGCAAGCAGTTCGAGACGGATGTTGCCGACGCTACGTGCGAGACGCTCGGCCTTCATGTAGTAGGTGTCGGAGGGGGAGAAAGATGTTTCAGTCTCGAGACGGCCTTTGGCGCAGTAGGCGAGGGCAAGGGCGTTTATGGACATTGTGTCGGCTGCTGCGGCGTAGTGTGGGATAATGTCGTCTATGACCTTACGAGCCTCGTCGAAATGTCCGTGGAAGATGTCGATGCTGGCGCGGATGCATGAGGCCATCACTGGGGCGTGGGGGCTGTTGGATATCTCGACGGCGTAGTAGGACCAGCGTGAGGCGTCGCGCATACGCTCCTCGATGACGGCGGTGGCGGCGGAGTCGACAGCCTCGAGGAGACCAACCCTTTGGGCAAGAGCCGCGGCCTCTGTGACCAGGAAAGTCACGAGGGAGGCGATGATGGCCTTGGCGTGAAAGGACTGGATGCGGGGCATCGAGGTATTGATTAGATGTTGAGATGACCGGAATAGAAGCCACGTGCTGCGGGGAAGTCGTTGGCAGTGGGCAGTTCGACGTGATCCTCGAATAGGGCGAAAACAGAGGAGCCGCTGCCGGACATTTGGGCATAGAGAGCGCCCATGTCGTAGAATTTTTGTTTGAAGGCGGCCACATCGGGCAGGCGTTGTGCGACATAATCCTCGAAATCGTTGACCATGGAGTCTTTCCATGTGGATATGGGGTCGGAAATTATGTCGTAGAGGTGGCGCGCTGGTTTGCGGCAAGGGATGTCGCGGTAGGCTTCGGCTGTGGAGACGCTGCCTTGTGGGATAGCCACGACTATGTTCAGGTCTTGGTTGGGGAGATTGATGGGGGAGAACACGTCGCCTATACCTGAGGCGAAAACAGGTTTGCCGTCGATGAAGAAGGGGCAATCTGCGCCGAGACGTGCGGCAATTTGGAGGAGACGCTCGTGGGGTATATTGAGATTGAGGAGGTTGTTGAGCGTCGTGAGGACAAAGGCGGCATCGGAGGAGCCACCGCCGAGACCTGCGCCACTGGGGATGACCTTGTGGAGCATCATGGAGACGGTGGGGAGGTCGGCTTCAGCTTGCAGGGCACGTAGGGCTTTGACGCAGAGGTTTTTCTCGAGAGGGACATCGAGTTGATTACCAGAGGATTGCCAAAGGACACCGCCCTCGACTTGCTCGTTGGGGAATACAAGTTCGAGAGCGTCGGAGTATCCGATAGGGACAAAAATGGTCTCAATATCGTGGTAGCCGTCGGGGCGGACACCTACGATATTGAGGCCAAGGTTTATTTTAGCGTTGGGGAATACAATCATTCGAGTTAGATGCGCATAGGCATGATGACGATGAGCATGTCGCTCTTATCGTCGGTGCCTACGGGACTAAGGAGTCCTGGTTTAGAGGGGTCGGAGAGACGCATTTCGACATCTTGAGAGTTGATGTTGCTGAGAGCGTCGCTGATATGTTGTCCGCTGAAGCCGAGAGTCATCTCACGGCCGTCGTACTCGCAGGGGATGGTCTCGTTGGCGGAGCATGAGAAGTCGAGGTCTTGAGTGCTGATGTTCATCGAGTTGGAGTAGAGTTCGCACTTGATGAGGTGAGAGGCATCGACGAATACGGAGACGCGTGCCATAGCCTTGATGAGGTCGTTACGGTTGACGAGGAGACGCGACTCGTTGTTGGTTGGGATTACAGTGCGGTACTGTGGGTATTGGCCTTCGGTGAGGCGGCATACGTAACGGTATGTTGGGGTGTCGAAAATGACGTTGCTCTTGCCGAAAGAGATGGTCACCATATCGTCGGAGCGGCCGAGGATGCCTTTGAGAACGTTGGCGGGTTTCTTGTTGAGGACGAAGCTCGTGGTCTGCTCGGCGGTGTTGACATCGGTGCGGATGTAGCGAACCATCTTGTGGGTATCGGTTGCGACGAAGGAGACTTTACCTGGCTCAACGTCGAAGAGGATGCCGTTCATGACGGGGTGGAGGTCGTCGTTGGCAGTAGCAAAGAGGGTTGAGGTGATGCCGGAGAACAGGGCGTCTTCGGAGATTTTGATGGTGGAGACTTCGGCCTCGTCGATTTTCTCGGCTGGGTAGTCGTCGGCGGCTATGCAGACCTGGTCGGACTTGCCGGAGAGTGAGGAGATCTCGAGCGAGAGTGAGCCTTCGGGGATGGAGAAGGTTATAGGTTGCTCGGGGAGATACTTGATGTAGTCGGTAAGTTTGAGACCTGGGATGCAGACTTGCCCGTCGCCCTCGAGGTTGTTTATCTCGATGGTGGAGGTCATGCGCATCTCGGTGTTAGAGGCAGTGAGGATGAGGAGGTTGCCTTTTACGGAGAAGAGGAAATTGGCGAGGATGGGGAGAGTAGATTTGTCGTCGATTACCTTACCCATTGTTTGGAGACGGGAAAGGAGCTCTCCGCTTGGTATGCTGAATTTCATTGTGTTATGGTGATTTAATGGTAAAAACTATGCGGAAACGGTACGGTAGCCAACACGGACTTTGCCTTTGGCGATGTTGGTGAGTTTGGACTTTATGAGCCTCTTGCGTAGTGCGCCGAGGTGGTCGATGAAGAGTTTACCGTCGAGGTGGTCGTACTCGTGCTGAACGACAACGGCGGCGTAGCCTTTTATGACCTCGGTTTTGTGGACGAAGTTCTCGTCGTCGTACTCGATTTCGATTTCGGTGCTGCGCTTGACGTACTCGGATATGCCGGGGAGGCTAAGGCAGCCTTCGGAGGTCTCCATCTGGTCGTCGGACATACGTTTGATGTGGGCGTTGATGAAGACACGCTTGAAGTTCTTGACCTCGGGGTAGTCGGAGGCGAGAGGTGAGGCGTCGATGACAAAGAGGCGTATGGGGAGTCCTACTTGCGGGGCGGCGATACCTATGCCGTCGGACTTGTACATTGTCTCGAACATGTTGGGTATCAGCTCGGCGAGGCCTTGATAATCGGGAGTGATATCGGTGGCCAATTTGCGGAGGACGGGGTGACCGTAGAGATATATGGGAAGTAGCATCGTGGTATAGAATTACAACCTTTTTACGTTACAGCGAGGGATATGTTTGTCGCTGAGGTGATTTATATTGAGGCTTGGAACCTTAATTTTTCCATGTAGGACTCGAGGATGATGGTGGCAGAGACCTTGTCGACGAGTCCGTTTTTGTTGTTACGATCTTTTTTTGAGACGCCGCCATCGATCATGGCACGTTGAGCCATGCGTGTGGTGAAACGCTCGTCGATCATCTCGACGGGGATGTTGGGCATGGCTTTATTGAGTTGCTTGAGGAAAGGGCGGATGTAGGACATAGTCTCGGAGTCGGAGCCGTCGAGACGGTGAGGTTCTCCCATCACTATGAGCCCGACATTCTCGCGAGGAACGTAGTCTTGAAGGAATTTGAGGAGTTCGTGCGCGGGTACGGTGGTGAGAGGGCCAGCGATTATGCGGTTTGGGTCGCTCACTGCGAGTCCGCATCGTTTTTTACCGTAGTCTATGGCGAGTATTCGGCTCAACTTAGTATGCTTTGAGGCTCATGTCGAGGCTGCCGACGTGGTGTGTCAGTGCACCTACGGAGATGAAGTCGACACCGCACTCGGCGTAGTCGCGGAGGGAGTCCATGGTGATGCCGCCGGAGGACTCCGTTTCGTATTTGCCGGCGATCTTGGCTACGGCCTCACGGGTCTGCTCTGGGGTAAAGTTGTCGAGCATTATGCGATGTACGCCACCTATGGCGAGGACTTGGTTGAGTTCGTCGAAGTTGCGCACTTCGATTTCGATACGTAGGTCTTTGCCTTTCTCCTTGAGGTATTGGTGGACGCGTGAGATGGCTTTGTCTATGCCGCCGGCGAAATCAATGTGGTTATCTTTGAGGAGAATCATGTCGAAGAGGCCAATGCGATGGTTGCCACCGCCTCCGATTTTGACTGCCATCTTATCGAGCAGGCGCATGCCCGGTGTAGTCTTGCGGGTGTCGATGACCTGGGTGTGCAGTCCTTGGAGTTTAGCGACGTAGCGTGAGGTAGTCGTGGCTATGCCGCTCATGTGTTGCATGACGTTGAGGACGAGACGCTCGGCGAGGAGGAGTGATTGTGTGCGTCCCACGACACGGAAGGCTATATCGCCCTTTTTGACTTTGTCGCCGTCGTGGAGGAGTTGGTCGAACTTGAAGGTGGGGTCTATATGGGCGAAAATCTTACGTGCGACATCGACGCCTGCGAGGACGCCATCCTCCTTGATGATTAGTTGTGCACGGCCTGTGGCGTCGGCGGGGATGCAGGAGAGGGAGGTGTGGTCGCCGTCGCCGACATCCTCTTTGATGCAGCGGTCTATGAAGTCGTTGAGGTAAGCGTCGAAGTCTGTCATTTTTGTTCTTCTATTCTGAGTTGTTTGATTTGCTGGATGCCTGCGGCTGGTTGAGATAGGACGTAAACGCCGAAGGATATGTCGCCGTCGGAGAAGCTGCCGATGGTAATTGTGGCGTCGGAGATGCTCTCCTCGCGGTTGACGGAGAAGGACATGCCGTGGTGTGTTGCCATGAATTTGGAGAGAATCATCTCGGCTTGCTTCTTGCTGAAAATGCCGGAGCAGTCGGGTAGACGCAACTCGACGGTGTTGGCGAGGTATGGGGACATGAGGGAGTGGTCGGCAGCGTCGAGAGCCTGCTTGAAGGCGTGTGGGACCTCGTAGGGCCAGTTTGGGGTGTCGGCTTGGCGCGATTGCATGGTGAGAGGTGCTGCTGTCGCGTGGGTGAGGGGTTGCGCGACGAGCAACAGAGCAGCGATCGTGAGGTAGATTAGGCGCGACATTTTACTGGTCGGTAGGTAAGATTTGATAAACGAATCCACTAACAAAGATAATAATAATCGAACCGAAAAGAAAATAAACTACATTCGCGAGACGGCAAAACCTTTGCTAAATAGGGCGATAGGTGTTGACCGAGAAAACGAAGAAATGAAAAAGGACGCCATCATAGATCTATTAGAGAACGATCTGAAAGAGATTGCCACTTTGGTAGAGACATTTAGGGAGCCGGAGAAGATAGGTTCCGCATTTTTGGAGCTGCTGCGGCAGAAGCATGAGACCTTGGGCAAGGAGATACGCCTGTTGGACTACTGGGCTACGGACAACATAGCCAAGGCACGTCCGGCAGTGCAGAGCGTGTTGACGAGTCGGCCGTTGGAGCAACATTCCGCGGAAAAAAGTACAAAAACTATGCCACGGACGGTGGTGAGGAGTGAAGAGAAGCCGAAGAAAGTGGAGGACTATTTTGCCGCTGAGCTTGGGACGATGGGTGACCCATTGGCTGAGGCGGTAGGGACGATGAAAGAGGAGCAGGAGACGGAGGAGAAAGCGCAGGAGGAGACACGGGAGACGGAGACAAGGCAGGAGGAGGCAAAGAGGAAAGAGACACGGCGAGAGGAGAGACCTGAGCCGCAGAAAGAAGAGACGAAAGTGAGCGCAAAGAAGGCTGTGAACGGGAATAAGGCGGCGGATATAGCTCAGTATGGGACGCCAGTGGATGATATCAACAAGGCGATAGGCATAAACGACAGGTTCTTGTTCATGAGGGAGTTGTTCGGTGGTGACAAGATGGCGTTTGACGCTGCGATAGAGACGGTCAACGCGGCATCGAGCTACGAGCAGGCGCATGAGTATTTCAGGCAGCAATATAGTTGGGACGAGACGGAAGCCACTGTTGAGTTGTTTCTGAAGGCGGTGCATAGGAGATTCTTATGAGCCAGTTGACGATAGTGCCGACGCCGGTAGGCAATATGGAGGACATCACGGAGCGTGCGTTGAGGACGTTGCGTGAGGCGTCGTTTGTGATGGCGGAGGACACGAGGACTACGAGTATCTTGTTCAAGCATTTTGGGATTACGACGCCATTGATAAGCTATCATAAGTTTAACGAGCATGAAGTGGCGGACAGGTATGCGGACAGGATAGCGTCTGGAGAGGCTGCGGCATTGGTTAGTGACGCTGGCACACCGGCCATATCGGACCCGGGTTATCTTATTGTCTCGCGGTGCATAAGCAGAGGGATAAAGGTCAGTTGCCTGCCGGGTGCTACGGCATTTGTGCCTGCGCTTGTGAACAGTGGGTTGCCCGCGGACAAATTTTGTTTTGAGGGTTTCCTGCCGAACAAGAAGGGGCGGCAGAGCATATTGGCGCGTCTGGCAGAGGAGCCGCGGACGATGATATTCTATGAGAGCCCATTCAGGTTGACGAAGACATTAGGGCAGATGGCGGAGGCTTTTGGGGGTGATAGGCCTGCGGCGGTGTCGAGGGAGATAAGCAAGGTGTTTGAGGAGACGGTGAGGGGGACGTTGGTGGAGATCAAGGCACACTTTGAGGAGACGCCGGCGAAGGGAGAGATAGTGATAGTGGTGGGGGGAACGGGATGGCGCAAGGGGGGAAGTGAGGAGACGAGTGAGGGGGAAGAGGAGGAGGTAGAAGGGGAGGTAGACTTGAAAGCCATACGGCGAAGCAAGAAACACAGGGAAGCGAAAGGATAGAAAGTAACACAACATAAAATAGAAAAACGCAATGAAGAATATTATTCTTGCATGCGGTGCCGCAGTGTTGGCACTTGCGAGCTGCAATCAGGATGTGATTGATAAGCAGCAGAAGACAATCGAGTCGCTGAACACAGTCGTTGGGAAGAGAGACACCTGCATGTCGCTGATAGCAACGACCTTGGCTGACGTGCACAGCAACCTGAACTACATCAAGGAGAAGGAGGGCATCATAGCGGTGCAGGCCAACAGTGAGACCAGCGACAAGGAGCAGCTGAGCAACGACATCCAGGCGATCTACGCCAAGTTGGTGGACAACAAGAACAAAGTCAAGGAGTTGCAGGCTAAGCTGAACAAGGCGCTGGGGAAGAACAAGGAGTACAAGCAGATTATCGATGTACTGAACCAGCAGATAGAGCAGCAGAACGTGGAGATAGCGAGGTTGAACAAGATGCTTGACGACAAGAACGTCGAGATAGGCTTCCTGAACGACGCTATCATCAAACTGTCGACCTCGGTTGACTCGTTAGCGACGGTTAGCACGGAGACGCAGGAGACGTTGGCACAGACCATAGCAGAGAAGAATGAGGGCTATTACCTGGTGGCCGAGAAGAGCATGCTGAAGGAGAAGGGTTTGCTTAGCGGCGGGCTATTCAACAAGAAGGTGCTTGCAGGGAACATAGACAACAGCCTCTTCACAAAGGTGGACGTCACGGAGGTGGAGAGCATACCTTTGACGGGGCGTAAGTTTGTGGTTTTGACGCCTCAGCCTGAGAGCAGTTATAGCATTGATGAGGAGAAGAAGGTGCTCGTCATCAAGGACAAGGAGGCGTTCTGGAAGGCCACAAAGTATCTTGTGGTACGTGCTAAGGACGTGGACGAAGAGTAAGGAACCTACGTGGATGAGACATCCGCCCGTCGGGGAGAACCTGACGGGCGGATGTCTTTTTTGTGGGTGGGAGGGGTGAGAGATTACTGGGGGTGGGGAGAGCTTGGTGAGGGAATGGGGATTAGATGGGGTGTTGGGGGAAAAGGAAAACCCCAGCAGACTTGTGGAAAGAATGCTGAGGTTTTGAGTCTTCGGATTAATGGAGAAGGTTAGAGGTCGTCTCCATCATCACCACCACCAAATTCAGTATCCCAAGGATTACCATCACTTCCACCGGGATCTCCACCACCATCTGTTTTTCCGTCGCTATCACCAGTATTTCCACCACTACCCGTTGCTGCGCACACTGCGTCATCACGTTTTTTCAGGAGAGAGAACTCTGGGATGACGAAAATGCTTACTTTCTTCTCTTTCATATCGCTTGATTTATTATTTGACAATTACTTTGGATGCCTTGCCATTGTCGGATTTGACTATGTAGAGACCAGCAGGCAGGGCGATGAATGTGCTACCCTCGACATTAGCGTTATTGACAAGGATGCCAGAGAGATTCACGACGTTTACGTTAGATGGCTCTGTTGAGCTTACGGTGATACCACCAGCAACGGAGACGACTTTGAGAGTGTTGATGACAGGATTAGCATCGGAAGTGGCATCGTTGTTATAATTGGTAAGTTTCATTTGTTTTTTCATTCCCACTTGCTTTGCCTGAACATCATTGTACATGTAAGTTTTCGCGCTCGTTGCGCCTGAAGGAGTGAGAGCAACATCAAACTCTTTTTTAGTGGCATTGGCAGTCTCGTCGAACTCACCCTCCAAGACATCGGCACGCCCATCTTGAGCATTCAACAAGAGGCCGAGACACTCGAACTGGATATTATCCATGTTGCCATAGTCGAGGATTCCGTACTTTACATTAGTTTGCTTCTCTTCGAGGTAAAGCGTAAACCCTTGACAATAGCCAGACTCACCTGGTTTTGGCAGGGTAAATGCCCTTATTCTGCCATTTGCGCCTCCGTCACGGAAACTTCCTATATATGGGAAGAAGTAGGCGCCACCATACGTATTCCCTTTGTTGTAGTACAGTTCATTAGGAGACCATACTTCCCATATAGGATCGAGGTAGAAGTAGTCATTATAGACTTCATCGTCAGTAGAAGTGGCGACTTGCTCATACTCTTCAGCCGTAAGGAAATAGGCCACAAATACGCTGCGATTACCAACACCCTTAGGACACTCGACACCATCGACATAGAAACGCACGTAAGGGACTTTGACCTGCGGCTCGACATTTGCCATTTCGGCATAGGAGGTGAGGTACTTTTTGTCGAGATTGACAGTGATGTTATCCTTTTCGTTGAGGTCGAGCTGGAAGAAACGAGCCTGCTCCATGGCCGGTTGGAGATAACCGAATTGCATAGGGCCGTCGTAAGTGGTGAGACCAGTAGCGAAATTAAAGTCACAGGACATGTGGTCGTGACCATAGTTGAAGTTGACACAACGCAATTTTTGGGCAAGACCTGCGTTATTCTCCTCGTCGGCTATAAGAGCAGACCAATCTATGCAAGCCTGATAAGGGTTATCGATCACGGCTTTCGTCTCATGAGAAATTGTGGCTGTCGCCTTTTCTTCGACCTTAACGGAATATGATTCCTCGTCATTTATGTCGCCATTAGCACGAAACACAGCAGCCTGTGACACGTCGTAATTGAGGACATACATATACTGATTCGGATTCGAGAAGTCTGTAAGGTACGGCTCTTTGGATAAGTAGTAAGATGATTTCAAAGAGCCACCATAATATTCGGAATAAGGCAGGGCTACTTGGAATAGATAACCTGGCTCTTTCATGAAGCCAAAAGTCTTATTAGGAGTCTTCACGGGGAATGATATAATAGGCATATTTGCATGCGGCGCATCAATATTTCCTTTCTCGGTCAAATAACCGTAGAGCTTCGCATACGGCAAGAACACACCATTATCGATATACTTAGTGAAAATCGACCCGGAAGCGGAAAAAGTTCCCCTATTTATGAGATATGCGTTATTACGGTGGAATGAAGTGTGGCAGAGGAAGTAGGCAGTGTCCGCTACAGCCAAATTGCCGTTAGACTCGACGACTACGCCACCGCCGTAGGTTGTGGTGTTGCCTGCCTCGACTATAAGGTTGGGGATAGAGAATTCATTGTCGACGGTAAGGACGCAATTGGCGGGGACAATTACGGTCATGGACTTGTTAAGAGTAATCTCGGATGACTTGCAGGACTTAGAAATCTTCAAAGAGGGCTCGACGGTGAATTCATAAGTCTTGCCAGTATACAGGGTCGTATCACCACCAACGACCTTATGCATAATATTTGGAGTAGTGATGGTGACTTTAGAAGCGCCCGAGGGGAGATAGACATTGTCGGCAAGGTAGTAAGTTAACGTTCCTTTCTCGTAACTGACAAAGAACTCAATATCATTGGCGGTTTCCTCACCAGCCAGGGTGTAGGTGAAGGTAGACTTATTACGAAGCTTTTTGTTTTTATACAGGTTCGTAAGTTTTGTATTTGAGTATATAATTCCATCACCTTTGGGGAATGTGAAATGTATGTAAGGTTTGGGCTGACACGTAGTCTCGTCCGTCACGAGGTAGTTTTTCTCATCTTCATCTTGCGCCATTGCTGCCAAGGGGAGGGAGAGTAGGAGAGACAATATGAGGTAAAGTTGCTTCATGATTGGTATGGTTTTTTATGTTAGTAGGGACAATTATCGTGCCATTATACGTATGGCGCGGGAGAAAGTTACTATTGTTCGTTTGTTGAGCGTTCGATTATGCAGGCTGCGAGGGTGTCGGCTGACTCTATGAGGGAGCATAGGGGGCAGCTTTTTCGTGCAGCGTCGATGCTGGCTCGTGCTCCTGGGCTGTCGAAGGCGAGATCCCAAGGGCCCATGTGCCAACGAATGGCGAGCATCTCGTCGTTGGTCAGGGCGAGGCCTGCGAGGAGGAGGACGACGACGGATTTCTCACCGTGTCCGAGAGGGAAGTTGCCGTCGACGATGTCGTATCCAGGGACGTCGTTGTAGGAGCCGTCGGGCATACGTTGGCGTGTGACGGTAGGTTTGTAGAGGTCGGCTTTGCAGGTGTCGTGGAGGAGAGACGCGATGATGACGCTATCCTCGGGCAGAGAGGATTTGACGGTGGGGTCGAGAGCGATCATGTCATCACGTAGTCGAAGGGCGACGTTGCAGACGTTCATGGAGTGTTCCATGAGTCCTCCGTCGTAGTTGAGGTGGTATTTACGGGAGGCAGGGGCGGAGAAGAAGCCGAGGTTGTCGAGTTCGGCGAGGCAGTCGTCGACGCCCTCACGTTGAGTGGAGCGGAGTCGGGCCTCGAACTTGTCGCGCATTTCCTTGATGCGGGCTTTATTCTCGTCGAATTGCATAGTTAAAGTTGTGGTGGTAATGAGTACCAGCTGGCGCAAATGTAAAGAAAATTCTCCAAAGTGGGAAATGTTTTTTTGGGGATGTGGGGGTGGCGGGGGGGGAAAATGATAGGG
>CAVFBA010000024.1:0-32041 GCA_963620665.1 bacterium | reverse complement strand
CCATCCCCCATCCACCCCTCATACTCCATCCCCAAACCCTCACACGCCACACGCAGCACCTCCATATCACCCTCCAAAAAACCACTAATCACCAACTCCCCACCGCAACGCATACTCCCAACATAACGACCCATACCCTCCAACAAAATATTCCTGTTGATATTCGCTATAAACACATCATACTCACCCCTAACATCCCCCACCACATCCGCGTCACCCACCATCGCGCTCACCTCCACTCCATTCAACCCGGCGTTCACCAACGTATTACGCACCGACCACTCGTCAATATCCACCGCATCCACACGCCCCGCGCCACGCAACTTCGCCACAATCCCCAAAATACCCGTCCCGCAACCCATATCCATCACCCTCTTCCCTCTCATATCCCTATCCATAATCCAACCAGCTATCATCCGCGTCGTCTCATGATGACCACTCCCAAACGCCAACTCAGGGTCAATCACCACCTCCAACTCCATACTCCCATCCTTCTCATGCTCTGGACCCCTGATACGCAACCTCCCCCCCACAACTATCGGCTCAAATCCCTCACTCTCCCACACCGCGTTCCAATCCTCATCCGGCGCATCCTCCACCTCCCACGTCATCTCCACTCCCTCAACCCCGCACTCCACCCCAGCCATCGTCCCCTCACACCACAACGACTCCTGTATATAACCCTCAAATCCATCCTCCCTATCCACGAAACTCTCAAAACCACGCTCACCCATCGCCGCCTGTGCCAATGCGCTCGCATCCTCATCCCAACGACTCAGGCGTACCGTAACCTTCTTATATCTCATATCTCTACACTAAAAATGCCCCCGCCACTCAGCGCAATACCGTGTGGCGGGGGCGGTTAATATATCCGTATATAATCTTATCTAACCAACACCCTCTTCGTTATCATCTCATCTCCAATCTTCACCGTCACTATATACAACCCGCTCCCCTCAATCACATAGCTGCTCCGCACACCGCAGTCTATACTCCTGCCCGTCAGCTCCGTCACCACTATATGACCCTCTTCAGCCAACTTAATCACCCTACCCGCAATCACCACCTTCTCACCCATCTCCACATCCTCCAGCGCCGTCGCCTTCTGACCGTTCACGTCCTCTATCACACCCGCATACGCGCTCCACCCTGCCGCCTCTGCAAACACCTTCGCCTTGCCCGCCGGAACCACTATCTTCTCCACACTCTCAGGAAACACATCCGCCCCAATCTTCATCGGCACATCCACCCCTATCGTCACCGTCGTCAACGCCGACCAATTTGCGAAAGCGTTATCATATATCTTGGCGTTCGCGTTAATAGTCAGTGTCGTGCAAGACTTAAAGGCCACGGCACTTAATCCCCCTCCTTCGCTATCACCAATCTCTACCACAGTATACACTGTCCCATCCAGCTCATAAGTAGCCTCAATCACACAACCCGACTTCACGTTTTGCATCGCTGTCAGTTGTATCGTGCCATCATTGTAATCTGTGTACCCGGTTGATGTTGGCTTAGTCGCCAAGCCCTCAATGCTCACGCCAAACATCATCGCTGCGAATGCCAATATCGTGTAGACGTTTTTCATATTATCATTTTTTTGTTTCACTCTGCGAATATACTCCTTTCCGCTATATTATCCAATTCGCCCCCACTTTTTTCCTCCCCCCCCATCCCCCCTTTCCCCCTATCACATAACAATTTATCCCCTGCCCCTTTCCCCCGCGTTTTCCTCTCCGCCATCCTGCCGGGTAGGGAACCCCCATCCCTCCTCTCCAACCGTTCGTTCTATACGTCTGCGCTTTTGTCCCTTTCCGTTTGGCTTTCGTCTATCTTTTTACTACATTTGCTCTCTAAATGGATTATAATGTCAAATGTAAATCTCTGTAATGTTATGGGGACCAGTACATTCAAAAATATAAAGACGGCTCTCATCGCAGTCGCTGCCCTCTTCTCATGCGCAACAACCAACATTGATGCGCAAACCACCGTCACAACAAACAACGTGGTGGTCTCCGGCGGCTACGTCTGTGGCACAACGGCCATCACTCTCGTCGATTCCTACAAAGCCGCCGCCACGATTACCGCCATGCCGGGATCCTCCCTGCCCACAACGTTCCAAAACTCAGGCGATAGGCCTCAAAGCATACAAATTTTCGTCGTCGCAGCCGATGGCACAGAGACGCTCCTCGACGAAATTAATGTTAAAAATACAAATAACGGCATCTCGCCCAATGGCCTTATAACGCGCAACAATGGCAACGGTATGCCATGGGTCGCCTATCAATTCAATCGCCCCGCGCAAATCTACGGCGGCTCGGGTGTCGGCGGTGTCAACAACTCCTCAAGCTTGAACTACCTCTACGTCTACCCGGCGAACATCGCAAGCAACTACGGCACAGGCAACCCCGACATCCTCGGCTCCACTCTGCTTGTACGACTCAATTTCAGCTCCAAAGTCACCGTCGGATCCGCATTGACACGTATCGTCAACTTCTATTTCGACCCCATCGGCAGCAACCAAATCGACCTCGAGGGCGATGCCGACGCCTTCAGCATCAATGTCGATCAGCTGCTTCTCCTCCCTTGCCCAGGATCTGGACCCGTCACAATGCAAATCAACAACGACCTCACACTCTACAAAGACGCTTCCGGCAACCCCAAAACATCCTACCTCGGCAACTCTTACACCGCATCCTACAAGTGGGAGAGAACGCAAGACTCTTGGGTAGACCCTCTCACGCGACCCATTGGCGAAGTCGCTACCAACACAAACACCTTCTCCGACAACGATATCACTAACTTCACAAACTCTGGTAGCACTTACTACCAGCCCAGCATGTCCCTCGCCGCAAATGGCAGCGCCACCACTTGCCAAATATCATTCTACCAAGGCTATCTCATAACCCTCTACTCCCCACTCCAACTCAAAAATACCTTCGAGAACATAACCTCCGGCGCTTCCGACTCTGGCGACATCGACAAATTCTACGTCTGCCGTGGCGACGATGTAGTCTACACTCCAACCTTCATCCAAGAACTCACAGACGGCACCGATTACACCTGCTCCGACGGTGAAGCCTATTGGACTCTCGAACGACTTAACCCCGACGGCTCAGTAGCCGAAACCATAAAAGCCGAAAGTGAGTACTACTCTGGCGAAAGCGTCGAACTCAATAACCTCACTCAAACCACAACATACCGTGTCACGTGCGAATACCTCGACCCTGACGGCGCTTCTATCGGCTCCATACGCCTCTACGGCGACGCAAACGGCGACTATGCTGGCATCACCAACCCCTGCCCCACCGTCAAAACCTTCACCATCGAAGTACGACAAATAGACGCCAAATCCACCATCTCTACCCCCGAACACGTATGCGCTGAAGACAACGTCAGCATCTCCGCCACCGTCTCCAACATCCAAGACGGATCCACCGGCGACGACTACGCCTACCGTTGGTACGCCTCCGACAACGAGGGCGCAACCTACTACGACCTCAACACCTCCGACTACCTCACCTCAGCCAACCCCGACTGGTCCGACCCAACCACCGGCGTCTCCACCACATACTCCAACATCAACTACCCATTCCAAGACGGTACCGACGACGGCAACGACTACGGCCCACGACCCAAATACATTAAGTTCCAACTCGCCAACACCTACAAGATTAACGGCACAACTTACTTCTGCCCCATACCACAAGAAACCAATTTCGACGTCTATAAGCTCCCCGTCCTCGACCCCGTCGACGACGTCTACGCCTGCGCTAACCAAAAGGTAGCCTTCCAAGTCAAACTCGCCTCTGGCGTCTACCAACCCGACGAGTCCACCAACAAAGGCATCACCTACGAGGTCTTCACCGACGCCGCATGCTCCACTCCTGCCTCCAACGTCATCAACCTCATCGGCGGAGCTTCATCTTCCGACAACCGCTCCGAAGGCGACGCCAACACCAACACAAACCGTCTCAACTCCGCCAACAACCCTGGCGCCTACGCTTGGTTCGGCATAGAGTCTCTCGACAAAGACTACACCTTCTACATCCGAGCCCTCAACGAGGAATCAGGATGCTACTCCCACCCCATAGAGGTCAAGATAAAAACACTCCCCGTGCCAGAAGTCGATAACCTCACCCTCTCAATAAATACATATTGTAAACTCGCCGACGCCTCCGCTCTAACAGCCGAGGCTACTCTCAAATCCGAGTTCGACGACTACTACGCAACCAACACCTCCCTAACCAAACCAAGCCTAACTTACCATTGGACATGGGCCGACGCCCTCTCCAACAACCTTGGCTCTGCCGAGACCGTCGACAATAACATCCTCACCGGCGCCGAGGCCTCCAACTTCGCCGGGCTTACACAATATTTTGGCGATGCACCAATCTCCGTCTGGGTATCATCCGCCGACAACTGCGGCTATAACCTCGACTACAACGGTAAACCTCTCTCCGCCACCTCCAACACCATAACCCCCGTTACGGCAACCACCCAAATCAACGAACTACCTCTCTTCACCATCGCCAAAGATGTAACCGCTTGTGCCGACCAAGGCCTCGTCAATGTACAACTCGCGTCAATCGACTATCGCGACCTTACCTTCACTTTCACACCCATAGGCACCGCACCAGCTCCAACATCTCCGTCCGTCGATGTCGCTGGCAACGGCTACGCCGACTTCTCCACTACTGTTAACCCCGACGACGTGACCGACATCACTACCTACCAATACGATGTCCTCATAGTCGACCATACCTCCCTCGCCTGCCAGAATACCGGAAAACTCGACTTCACCGTCTACCCCGTCCCCAACCTCTCCATCTCCCCAGCCGACGGCCTCCGCTACCTCTGTAAGGAAAGCACCATGACCCTCACCGTCACTCCCTCCATAACTGAGAATGGCGCCGATGGCCCCGCCACTAACTACCAGTATCTCTGGTCCGTCGATGGCACCGACATAGCAACAACTCAGTCCTTCGACTGGACTCCCGACGCCACCGTCTCCACTGGCAACCATGCCATAACCGTCACCGTCACCTACACCTTCGCCGACGGTCACACATGCTCCACCACCGAGTCCATCAAGGTCTACGTCAACGAACGTCCCGAAATAACCTTCACCTCCGACCAGACTATTTGCGAAGGCGTAACAGCCTCCCTAACCGCCATGGTCACCAACCCCACTGCCGTTAACTACGAAGACCAGCCAAGCAATTTCACCCCCAGTGTCTCTTCCTCCTCCTCCGAAGACGATAACCTCAACATAACCCCCGACGGCACAGGCTACGGATGGTCTGTCTCCGTAACACCACCGAAGACTGCCACATACACCCTCCATGTCACAAACCAAACCACTGGTTGCGTAAGCGAGCCTGCCGAACTAACCGTCTCCGTCAACCGTAAGGCTCGTGTCGCGCTCACCTCTCTCTCCGAAAATGAGGTATGCGCCGGCGACCACTCCTTCGATATCAACTACTCCCTCAACGAGTCCACTCTCGACCTCGCCTCCATAAATGTCGAAGGCTTCACCATAACCAACGCCACAACCTCCGCCATAACCGTAAGTGCCACGCTCCCAGCCGGCTCCATCAACTTCCAACAAGCAGATGGCTCCGCTACACAAGGTGGCATGACCGCGCAAACCACCGAAGGCTGTGATGTCATATTCGAAAACACACTCACCTACAAGGTCAACGCCATACCCGATGCTCCCATTGTCAAAACCCCTGCCGACAATGAGGTCTGCCTCGGCGCAAGCAAGACTTTCACTTTCGATATCAACAACAAACAGTCCGGCTTCAAATACGAATACTACTGGGGCAACTCCGAACCCGACGCTTCTGCCACACCCGTTGCTACCACAACTTTCCCCAACGCGCAATATAGCTTCGACGGCAAGATCCTCACCGAAAGTATCAAGGTATGGGTACGTGTCATCGACACTAACCACCCCACTAACTGTACCTCACAATTCGCTGGCCCCTTCGATATTATTGTTAATAAAGTAGAGACTCCTACTGTCCCAACGCCAGCCCCAATATGCCAAGGCACTTCTGCCACAATCGAGGTCACTTCCCCAACTCCCGATGCCACACATACCTACACCTATAAGTTCTTAGGCGACAAGGGCGTCCTCCAATCCAACAACTCCAACACCTTCACCACTCCGACTCTAACCGAGAATACCTCCTACTTCGTCGAGGTCATACACGACGAGAAAGGATGTACCTCCGAGCGTGTACAAGTCGATGTCGATGTCCATCTCAACCCTGTTGGTAAAGCTGCCGTCAACTACTACGCTCTCGACGGCAATAACAAGGTCTCCCTACCCGACGGCTCATCAGTCATCCGCGCCGCATTCTGCCAGGGCGACAATGGCTTCGCCACAGTCTCTCTCCAGGCAACAAAACTCCACGACTCCACTTCCTCCTTCACCAGCACGCTCGTCGCAGTCTCCGAAGGCAATGTATCCGACTGGACTAAGATCGACGAGAAAACTTACACCCTCACCAAGTCCACAACAACGTGGGACAACAACGTAACACTCACCTTCACTATCAACGACGGCTACTGCACCTCCGATGAATTCACTGCCATCGTCGAGACCGTCCCAACACTCTCCAAACCTACACTCTCCCTCAGCTTCAACGAATTCTGCGAGAATATCGACGACGACCTCACTATCTCCGTACTCCCCTATGCCGATCTATCCTCCGATGTCAACATAGCCTTCTACGTCCGCAAGGCAGGCGAAACCTCTGAATACAAGAAGTTCTTCAACTCCACGGGCTCTATCAACAAGAAGACTCTAACCGACCTCGCCATAGATTCCAATGTCGAGTTCTACGCCAAGGCTTATAACGTAAAGACAGGTTGCGAATCACAAATGTCCGATGTGGTTACCCTCACCAGGAACACCCTCCCAGTCCCGACCCTGACCGCCACGCCAACCGTGCTTTGCCCCGATGCCAATGCCACTCTCTCTGTTGCCGAACCTTTCGTTAAGTACGAATGGCTCGACTACGACAGCAAAACAGCAACTCCCGACCAATCATCAGTCGTCGTAACACTCCCCGAGACTCGCACCTACCGTGTCCAAGTCACCGACAACAACGGCTGTGTAAGCGAGCCTGTCGCCACCACTATCACCGTCCATCCGCGCCCCGCATTCACCGTCATCGCAACTCCCGATGTCGTATGCCAAGGCACTGACGAACGCGTCGAGTTCACCATAACTCCAACCAACAACGACAAGGTAGACTTCCAGCTCCCCTACACATTCTCCACACTCGCCCCATCCTCCAAGTCTATCCAAACTGATCTCGATGCCTCTGGCAATACCACCTACTTCGTCGACGGTCAAGAGTGGACAGAGGCAAGCGTGACATTCCAATTCCAAGTCTACTCCACCGCAGCCTTCAACTCCTGCCTGTCCGAAGATGTTCAGACCACGGTGACAGTCATCCCAAGCCTCGCTAAACCCGAGGTCTACGCCGCCGCTCCACAAGATGGCTCACCAACACGTGATGTCCACGTATGCGATGGCGCAACCAACCCCCTCACCATATCTATCGATAACACCTCCGCCTACCCAACAGCCGACGGCTCAACATACTCCTACCACTGGTACTCCGATGCCGCAGGCACAACCGAGCTCCTCAACGGCGCCGACTACACCATAACACCCGACGGCTCTATTTCTTTCGTCCCCACGGCCAACATGACCATCTACGCCAAGACCGTCCGTGAGAACACACCCAACTGCGAGTCCGAACTGAGCGAGGTCGTGACAATTACCATCGAGTCTCTCCCGGCAACACCCGTAGCCATCGCCCCAACAATCTACATCTGCCAACCCGAGGAAGCCGCCAACAACCTCTCTCTATCCGTTCAGTCCGCTGCCGCCGAATTTACCTACCACTGGTTCATCCAGTCCGACGGTGAACTCGACTACGATATGTCCGACGATACCGAGGTCGCTACTGTAACGGGATCCTCCCCAGCCCCTATCGCCAACCCCGACCAGACGTCCTACTACTACGTCATTGCCGAGTCCATCTACGGATGCTTCTCCACCGGCAAGTCTAATGTCGTAACCGCAACAGTCGGCACTAACCCCGAAATAACGGCACTCAACAACCCAGCCGATAACATCTGCTCCGGCGACAATATCTCCTTCTCCGTAGGAGTCACGGGCGACCCGACAAACGTAACCTACTACTACGAGATTAACTCCAGCAACCCCGCCGAGGCCACGACCACTGGCACTATCGATGCCTCCGGCAACTTCAGCCAAACATTCTCACCAGACAACACTACCACCTACACCTTCCAAGTGTGGGCTCTCTTCGACAACCACTGCAAGAGCCTTAACTCCGTGACTCATACCGTCACAGTACGTGGCATACCCTCCGTCAACGCTGTCATGGTTAAACCCGACGTATGCGCCGAAGCCCCATTCTCCTTAACTATCAGCGGCGTAACGTCACACGACCTCATCTCTTGCGCCGACCCAGCTAACGCTCAACTCGAAGTCGCTCTGCTCGACAAGGATAACAACGTCCTCACAACAGCTAACGTCACAACAGGCAACGACATCGATGTCTCTTACCCCGACGGCATAACACGCAACCTCCTCCCTCTCTCCTTCCAAGTCCGCGACTTGTCTACAAGCTGGACTACCACATGCCCGCTAACCGTCACACTCTCAGTAGCAGTCGTCGACATCCCAACGTTCAAACTCATCAACACCAACGGCAAGGTCGACCAGACTCCTTCTGCCGACCCATCATTCGACTACTGCGCCAACGAAACTCTCAACCTCCAACTCGAGACCGCCCTCCCAACAGTCGACCCCGATGGCCGTGCTATATCCTACACCTACCAGTGGCGCCACGATGGCACACAAATCCTCGGCGAGACAACGCCTGAACTACAAATATCTAACCTCTCAACTTCCGACTCCGGTAAGTACGATCTCGTCGTCAAAACTAAAAACGGCGATTGCGAATATATCGGCACGGTAAATGTCACCGTGCACGCCCTCCCTACGCCTAACATTATCCCCAACGCCCTCAACATCTATTGCACCGACGGCGACCTCTCGCTCTCAACCGACGATAACTACGTCTCCTACCATTGGGTAATCAATGCCAACACTCCCGTCGATGTCTTCACTTCCTCCCCAGATGTCGACCTCACCTACCCAATCGCCGACCTCAACCTCGACCCAACCGCAACCTACGTCGAAGTTAACCTCTACGCCACCGACAAGTACGGATGCGAAACACAATACCCAACTCTCCATAATGTTATCCTCTCCAACCCTCCCGCTATAACTTCCGTCGAGGGTCGTGAGACTTGCAACAACACTCCATTCTCTCTCAAGATCAACTCCACCTCAACCAACTTCACAGTCAAGCTCTTCGACAGCTTTAACTCTGAGCAAATCATAACGGCTGTGACTTCCGGCTCCGACGTCCTCTACGAGACAAATGTCCCTCAAGGCAGATATAACCTCGTACTGACCGACATCGCCACAGGATGCTCCACCGCCGATAGCATAACCCTCGAACGCTACGACATAGGCTTCTACTTCGAGCCCACGCCCGACCGTTTCTTCTGCTCCGGCGAAGGTGTCAACTTGAAAGTCTATCTCTACGATAATAACGATATTAACAATGATCGTAACTTCTTCGAAAAGTTAGATAACGTCAAGCTCACAAGCAAAGTCGTGATGGGTACCAATGCCTCCTTCGAGGCCATTATCCCCGACTTTACTTTCTTAGCCGACAACGGACTCCTCTCTTTCGACCCGAGTGCTACCTCTCCTGTAATGGTTCCCTCATCCACTAACCCCTACACAATCAAGAGCACTCTCTCCTTCAACTTCAAATCCGCAACGACTACGGTATCCTGCCCCGTCGATAATGCACAGAACTTCTATGTGCTGCCTCTCCCTGAACTCGTGTCCGACCCCGTAATGCCCGTATGTCTACGCTCCGACGTTCAGTTCACTGTCAAGCAAGACAACATAGATCCTTCTTGGCCGCAACACTATCTCTTCTTCGTCAATGGCACTCAGGTCATTAACCCCGATAATGACTACTCTTCCAATGTCTTCAACACTGCCGACCACCCAGAGATCTCTCTCAACGAGGGCGATGTCGTAACTGCCGAGGCTGTCATGGAATACGACGGTAATACTTGCGTATCCGAGCCTATAACCGTAAGCTTCAAGGCCGACTTCAAACCCGAAATAACCAATGTCGACCTCACGGCCGAGAACTGTAAGGGTGCCGACATAAACTTCACTGTCGAGTCCGTTCTCCCCGCAGGTGTCGCTACACCATTCACTCTCGTCAACTTCAAGTCCTATCAGGTCTTCGTCGTCGACAACGGCGTCGAGTCGCTCGCTGCCGAATACTCAGGCCTCGACAACCTCACCCACGACGGCTCCTTCATCTACAACGGCGATAGCCCATCCATTAGCTTCTACGTCGTAGCAACCGACGTCAACGACTGTGTCGTCAACTCCGATCCCGTAACAGTCAAAATCAAACAGTTCAAGATTGTCGATGTCGTAGTAACCAACGACGCCTCCGAGGTCATGAACACCAGCGACCTCTGCGCCGACATAAACTACACCTATACCGCCATCCTCCAAGATGCCGAGGGTAACACCATAACCCCGGGTGCCGACTACGACTTCACCTTCACTATGGACGGCGTAGAGTGGTCCGACCCAACACCAACACTCTACAACCCCGACAATGTAACAAACTCACACGCCGTTACTACCGCGCCCATAAGCCTCGTAGTCAACGCCGCACACATCTCCTCGGGATGCCAAACAGATGCCACGCTCGCACTCTACCTCCCCTACAGCGAGGATTTCTCCTTCCATGCTAAGCCAGCTCCCAACGAGACGCTCAAGGATTCTTTCCTCCCCGTATCCACCGACCCCGCAGACGCTCGTAAATACGAAATATGCTTCGACGACGACTTCGGCTTCGACGTCACAGGCTCTATCGTGACCGTCCTATACGATGGCGTTAAGGTCGCAACATACGTCAACGGCGCTCTCGACGTTACTATCGACGAGTCCACTCTCTCCACAAGCCAGATCACATCATCCTACGACGCTGGCACCTCTGTATTCCTATTCGACATCAATCCTTCCGACAACTTCCACACACTCAGCTTCCTCGTAAGCGACGGCACTTGTGAGGTGCTCTCCGACGAATGGCAGTTCCGCAAGTACCAAGATATCGATGTCAAGGCAATTGACGAGACCGGCGCCGACATTCTCGCTAACGGTATCGCTACAATATGCGAAGGACAGACTCTCTCCATCGAACCCTCCACATCCGAGACGGCTTACACGCAAGGCTACGTCTTCACCCTCGATGGCACCGATGTCTCTGCTACCGACTTCTCCGAGTTCACCTACCTCTTCCAAAATGCCGCCAAGGGCGACTACGAACTCATCATCCGTCCTAACTTCGGCACCAACGCCTGCTCCAAGAGCATCACCATAAAGGTCGAGGAAGCGCCAGTCCCCAATGTCGCACTCACCGACAATAACGATGCCACAGTAGCACCAACAGCCACTGCCACCAACTCTTGGTCTTTCTCATTCTGCGAACAAGCACACCATACTCTCACACTGAGCGGTGCAAACACCTTCCAAATCCTCTCTGTCGACCGCGACGGCGTAGATGTCACTGCCGACTTCGACCTCACCACGGCAACACCCGACAACCGCTCCATAGCTTGGCCCGTCAACCTCTCCTACGTCGCCAACACCAACAGTGAGGACTTCAGCACCTACACTTTCAACTTCCTCTACTCCGTAGGTACCTGCGAGCAAAATGTCACTGTTACCGCACAGGCATACAAACTCCCCGATGCCGCGTTCATCAACGGCACACCTCTCCCACTCGTCATCAGTGGTGCCGAGGTACCCGTCGAGGTGACAGCCGGATACGCCCGCTACGAGTTCTACATCAACGGCACCCTCGTCCAAGATGACGCCTCCAACATCCTCCCGGGCAACCTCAACATCGTAACTTCCGACACTGTCAACATCAGCGTCACCATACACAACACCTTCGGGTGCTCACAGACCATCGATGCCCAAACCATCGTCCTCGAGGGCATACTCCCCAAGACTATAAACACCTCCGCCGACTTCTATTGCACTGACGACCCTGGTGTCAAGATCTCCGTCCTCGACCCGCAAATCGGTGTCACCTACTTTGTCGATGGTGTCGCCTCTCTCGCCCCAATAACAGTGACCGACCCCTCACAAGAAGTCGCATGGGAGCCCGTCCGTCTCACCGACCCGACCGTCGCTAACCCCGAGACTTTCACCGTCAAGGCATACTACGACGCCCTCCCAACACAAATATTCGACATGACCAACACAGTCGATGTCGAGGAGGTCAAGTCCCCAGCAGATGCTACGACAGCTGCCGACCTGACCGTCGACGACTGCTCCGTTGCACAGTCCACCTCTTTCTCTTGGACTGTCGAGAACACCGAGACCGACATGTTCTATGTCCTCGTCAACGAGACCGAGGCTAACACCGAGATATCATCCGTATATCCCGGCACCGGTGCCGAACTCGTCCTCCCCATCTACGACATAATGACCAAAGCCTACGGCGCCGCCAAAAATGGGGTCTACCGCGTCATAGCTCGCTCCAAGCGACTCAATGGCGACTACGCCTGCGAGAAGACTATCGACGGCTCCCTCACCATCAACCTCCCAACAACTAACGCCTACGCCGTAACAGTCACTCCAGCCTCTGCTAATATCTGCATCGACGCCCTCGACTTCAATATTATCCTCGAGAACTCCGACTACGACCCAACTTTCACACGCGAGTACATACTCTACCGCGACGGCATAATGGTCGACAGGCGTTTCTCCAACGACCATAGCGGCCAAATTGAGTTCGTCGACACCGACCTCGCCTCACTCACCGCCGGCAAATACACCTACTCCGTCGTATGTAGCTTCAACGGGTGCCTACAGCCTATGGCTAACACCGTTACAGTCACCTTCTACGACAAACCAGCCACGTTCAACGTGATCGCCTCCAACGACGGCTACTACTGCCACGACGACGCCAACGGCGTGACTGTCACTGTCGATGGCTCTCAAGATGGACTCATCTACAAACTCATAAACGTCGACTCTAATGCCGAGGTGGCACAAGAACTCGGCCATGCCGATGGCAGCGCTATCGACTTCCTCAATATCACCAAGGGACACTACTACGTTGCCGTATCTATCCCCGTCACCGAGGGCTGCACCACCATCCTCAACGATGTCACTGTGTCACAACTTGACGAGCCAGCCACAATCAACGCCACTATATCCGCTGCCGGCTCTACTGGCGCAGGCTCTAAGGATCTCACAATATGCGTCGAGCAGGAGTATCAGATAACAGTCTCGGGCGCCGACTTCAACGCCTCCCCCAATATCATACGCAACTACGAGCTATACACCTCCGACGGCACGCTCATCTCAACCGACATGTCCGGCTGTGGCACACCCGACGAGACTAACGGCACATTCTGCTTCCCTCTCACTAAGGCTCTAACGCCTGGCTCCTACACATTCGACATCCTCGCCAAGTCCTCCGTCGCCCTCACTTCTGGCGCATACCTCGAGTGTAGCAAGCTGATCGCGGGTGTCGTCACCTTGACCGTCAAAGAGCACTCCCTGACTGGCGAGACCCTCACTCTCGACCTCAACCCACATCCCGAGATCGACTGCTACGGCTCCGACATAACTGTCGAGAACCCTAACATGTCAACCGTTGACTCCGTCGAGTACCGTCTCTTCAAACTCGATGCGCACGGCACCTACAATGCACTCTCGCCCCTCCAGACAATCAAGCCCTACATTGGCGACGACCCGGTCTTCAAGAACATTAAGGATGCCCTCGGCGACTATATCGTACGTGCCTACAACGGAGCTTGCGACGAACTCGTTGGCGATGTCCACATCGAGAACCCACGCTTCGCTCAAATGCAAGAACTTGAGTTCGACAGCTTCGTCTGCGAAGGCGATGGCGGCGTCAAGGTCAACATGAAGGACTCCGAGAAGGATGTAACATACTCCCTCTACTTCATCTCGCCTGAACTCTACGTGACTCTCAACCCCGACAATGCTGTCATCTCCACCACAACTCTCTCCGAGAACCTCTACGGCCAGATGATGGGCACTGTCACTGCCACCTACGACCACGAGCGTCTCACATTCTCGCAACTCGACTACGGCGATGGCAACCTCACCGATGTCATTACACGCGAAGGCTACTACTACGTGACCTCCATAAAGGTCGGAGCGGTCAACCCATGCCCAACGGCATCTCCTCTCCTCCAATACGAAATCCTTAACCTCCCGCTCTCATTCAATATCGAGAAGTCCAACATCTACTGCGATGCCGACGGCTCCAACGATATCTACATCGAGAACGCCGAGTACGACCCCCAAGCTACCATAACCTACTCCCTATGGAAACTCGATGAGTTCGGCAACGCCTCCTACTTCGACGAGGTCGTCTCCAACTCTGCTACCGACAAACCTCTCTACTTCCCCAAGAAGGCTAAAGAGGGCACCTACTACGCTATCGCTGCTAAGCAATACAGCGACAAGTTCGGTGGCAAGATTTGTACCTCACGTATGCGCTCCGACCTCATCCTCGTCTACGCTCCCGACCTCGCTGCTCTCGCTTTCCCCGACGACACGATCTCGTTCTGCTTCAATGCCCCACTCGCATACCATTACGACGATACCAACGCCAAGCAGCTCCTCACCGACGCGCAGGCCACTAAGCCTACCATTACTGGCATCAAGCTCTACTTGACCAAGAAGGGCGAAACCCCAGAGAACGAAGAGTCTGTAATATCAGAACAACTCCTGACTGCCTCAAGCGATATCTACTTCGACAAGCTCGAATCCTCTACCTACACAATCTGGGCTTCTTGGGCCGCCTCTAAACCCGAAGACGACTTCGCTTGTCTCACCGAACTCGGCAACTTTGTCGTCAATAAGTCCCGCACAATGCCTGTCAATGTCATCGATGATGTTGCTTGCGGCGACTCTTACACCATCGATCCTTCTCTGTGGTCTGTTGGAACCTTATATAGCGTAGTCGACACCGCAAGGGATGTCGTATGGGCCACCGTGAACTATGATGCCAAAGCAGTAGCCGAAGGCAAGACTCCAACATTCGAAAACCTCCCAAGTCGTGTATATTGGATCACTGCCTACGACATCGAAAGTGGTTGTGAAGTCAGGTTGGGCAAGGTGAATGTCCTTGGCATCTCTTCAGGTTATAACTCTTACGACATCAACGCTTGCGCAGGTGAACCAGTCTATCACGATGTTAATTATGAACTCCGTGATAGCGCCTACTACTACCTGACAGCCCCAGGAGAGAACCCTAAGGATAACGCACTCCAAGTTATTCGCTACTACCAGGGTGATCTTGAACCCCACTTCACTAACCTCCAAGATGGTGAAAATGAGATTTGGATCTCCTTCGACAACACTGAATGTCTCTCTCAGATTGCGAGCGTCTATGTCTATCGTTATCCTGAGATTCCTTCTAACGTAGTCAACGAGTCCATCTGCGGCGACTCCTACACGGTAGACAACTCTTACTACCTCCACGTCGGTCAAATCTTCACCCTCGTAGACCGTGCCACAGGAGTAATCGCGGCTGTCGACACCCTCCATTACATCTTGGCCGACGAGATCCAATTTGAACATCTCACCTCTGGCAACTACGACCTCCTCTCAGGGTACGAAGACGGATATCGTTGCCAAACTCAACTCGGCACTCTCAAGGTTAATGCTCCATTCAAGTCCACTAACCTCCATGCCCTGACCTTCTGCCCCGACGAGACAATCTCCTACGACTTCCCAACCGAGATTCTCCTCAACGGCGCCACATACTACGTAACTACTCCAGATGTTGACCCACGCACGGGTGCTTCCCTCTCCATCAAGTACGATGGCTCAGGTAGCATCACCGTCAACAACCTCCACGAAGGGCAGAACCTCATCTTCGCATCATTCGACAACTACGAGTGTCTCTCGCTCGTCGACACTGTCGATGTGACGCTCCATCCTGCACTTCCCACAAGCGTCATCGACGAGTCCATCTGTGGCAACACCTACACCCTCGACTCTCTCTACTACATCGAGGGCATGACCTACTCTCTCGTCGACATCGCCACCAACACCGAACTCACCAATGTCTTCCTCTCAAATGCGAAGACCTCTAAGGTGATGTTCTCCGACATCCCATCTGGCAACTACTTCATCTTCGCTGGTTTCGACGGCGGCACCACTTGCAGAACTCAACTCGGCACTCTCAAGGTTAATGCTCCATTCAAGTCCACTAACCTCCATGCCCTGACCTTCTGCCCCGACGAGACAATCTCCTACGACTTCCCAACCGAGATTCTCCTCAACGGCGCCACATACTACGTAACTACTCCAGATGTTGACCCACGCACGGGTGCTTCCCTCTCCATCAAGTACGATGGCTCAGGTAGCATCACCGTCAACAACCTCCACGAAGGTCAGAACCTCATCTGGGCTTCCTTCGATAGCTTCGAGTGCATCTCACTTGTCGACACTGTCAATGTCACTCTCTACCCAGAGTTGCCAACCAATGCTGTCAACGCTGCGATATGTGGCCTCGACTACTCTGTCGATGACTCCTACCTCGTCAACGGCGCTACTTACGAGCTATACAACAAGGCCGATGGCTCTAAGGTGGCAAGCGAAGTCTACACCACGGCAAGCACATCTCTCACTCTCTCCGTCCTTGAACCAGGCGACTACGAGTTGCGCGTCTCCATCGGTGACACGCCTTGCGTCACGTCTCTCGGCTCAGTGACTTTCCGTGGCGAGATTGACACCACCAACCCGATAGATGCCACAGTCGTTGTCTGCGGCGCCTCTTCCGCATCGTTCACTCTCACTTCCGACATCTACCTCGCGCAGCTCGTCGAAGGCCTCACCTACTACATCCTTGAGCCTGGTCAAACTCCAAGCGGCATCCTTACCACTGGTCGCAAGTACGTGGCAGGTCAGGATATAACCTTCCGTGGCCTCGTAGCTGGCGACTACAAGATATGGGCTTCCTTCGACGGCTATGGCTGCGAAGTCGAGGTCGGTGACCTCCACCTCACTGATGCAGACATCGAGGATGTTGAGCTCATTGCCTCACTCTCTTGCGACAACGAGGTGACAATGTCAACCGATACTTCCTACGTCGGTGTTACTTACCAGATTGTCGGCATAGCAAAGGATAAGACCACCGTCTACACCTCCGACGCTATCGAGGGCAACGGTCAGTCTCTCACATGGCCTGCCTTCACCTACGACTCCAATGTCAACCGTTACGAGGTTCATGCCTCGGCTGGCCCATGTCCCGAGGCCGTCGTAGCCTCTATCTACAACGGTAGCATACAGCAAGACTTCGACCTCGTGGTTGCCAACTTCTACTCCACAGGTGGCGGTTGCACAGGCGACCCAATAGCTCTCGTCCTCGACGAGTCCGTTGTGGGGCTCACCTACTACCTCACAGCCGATGGCGACGATAGCCGCACCCCTCTCGCAGGCTCCGAGAAGCAAGGCGATGGCAAGGCTCTGACATGGACAGGTGTCACACTCCCAATACAGTCCGGCACTGTCGTCTACCACCTCTACGCCTACAAGGGCAATCTCGCTACGACATCTTGCTTCAGCGATGATGCTTGGCGCACCGTCACAATCAACTTCGACGCCACAACTTTCCCTGTCGGTCACCTCGTAGCAGTCAACGACGTCCTCGACTACTGCCAAGGTGAAATAGGCATACGACTCGGCTACATCAACCAGCCACGTCCAGGCGAGACTTATCGCCTCTATAAGAAGACTGATGACGATTGGGGTCGCGAACTCGTCGACATCCAGGAGATTCCTTCCTACTTGCCCGACGATACCTACTCTGCCACCGATACCCTCTTCTTTAACGGTTGGGGCTACAACGAGAGCAGCAAAGACTACGCTACCTCGGGCCACTACTTCGTCGATGTCGAGAGTGAGCAAGGATGCAACCAAGTGACCGACACCATCCTCGTAATTGAGAATCCTCTCCCAGTACAGTCCGTCGACTCCGTCTACTTCATGCTCTACGATAAGGACGGTTACGCCGACACCACTACTATCAATACCGAATACGGTGTCATGGGTGGCCGTCTCGTCTACCACACCGGTCGTCCCGGCTTCACCTACTACCTCCTAATGGATGGTGAGGTTATCCCAGGTGCCGAGAAGACTCCCACCTCCAACGGTGATGTGGTCTTTGGCCCAATATTTGACTTCTTGACCGACACAGTCCGTGTCAACGACTCCATCAAGTTCGTCTACCGTCAAGAGGTTCTCGACGATGGCATCTACTGGGGCGAGGGCGTATACTCCGTGCTGGTTAAGGACAATGAGACAGAATGTACCAGTGAACTCGGCAATGTCACTTTCGTAGCCGAGGAACTCACAGCCTACAATGTCTACATCTACCTCAACAAGGACGAAATGGCACGCACCATCAACCTCGTCCCTGCCTACGAGGCCGAGACTGACATAGCGCACAAGGGCAACCACATGTACATCGACTGGAGCTCTCGCTGCGATAAAGTCTACTGCCCTGCCATAACCACTGGCGACGATGGCTACTACATCAACGATGAGCAGGTGACACAAGCCTACAACCTCGAAGACAACACCAACTACTTCGCTAAGGGCTACTCCAATATCCGTGGCTCCTACGACTCCAAGTACCAAAGGTTCACAGGTAAAGCAGGCTCTGCTAACGTCTGGTTCAACGTCGTTCAGAACCCAGACAAGAAGATATCTGGCACGTATGGCTTCATCAATGTCGACCACACCACCAACGACTCTTCCGCAGTCGAGATGTCTACTCAGACAGGCTACTTCTTCTACATGAAGCAACCTTCCTTCTTCGGCCAAGAGGAAATCGAGTACTACGTTGAGAATCGTCAGCTCGCTGAGCGTAAGTCCAATATCGCCAAGATTCAAATCCTCTGCGGTAATGAGGATACTGGCGATAATGAGTCTGTATTCCTGATTCCTAACGCTTTCTCGCCAAATGGTGACGGTCTCAATGACTACTTCAAGATCATTATCCCTGATAGGTATCAGGATAATTCCGAGTCTAAACTTCAGGTGTTCAACCGTTGGGGCACACTCGTCTATCGCTCCTCTGGTCTCCGCTACGGCGAGAACGAGGATTGGTGGGATGGCAACTCCTCAACATCCAACATGGTGACGCTCGGACAAAATCTCCCATCCGGTACCTACTACTACGTGTTCACCATAACGTTCATCGACAAGCAACACGCCACAAGGTCTGAACGTAAGATGCACGGTTATGTCGAACTTCGTAGATAACTTACTGAATCCCACAATCATGAGCTACATGAGAACTGTAAGAAGATATATATTTGCTGTTGCGGCTCTTCTCTCTTCTGCGCTGACTTCCTATGCGCAAGATCAGGCCGTATTCAACAACTATATCGCTAATCAAGGCATCCTCAACCCGGCTTACAACGGCTCCCGTGATGTCATTAGTGCGCTCGGCGTCTTCAGATCACAATGGACTGGCTTTGAGGGGGCCCCGTTCACGGGAGCTCTCAACGTCCACGGTCAAGTCGATAAGATGAAGGATCTCGGTATCGGTGTCGTCATCATGAACGACCATGCCGGTTTCACCAACAATCTTGAGTTCTTCGCCGCTGGCTCCTACAAACTCCGTATCGACAAACGCAACGAGATCCGTCTCGGTCTCCAGGCGGGATTCAAGAACATCATCTACAACGCCAATAAGGCCGTAACTGTCGATTATGGCGACCCCGTGTTCGATGGACGCATAAGTAAGTTCGGTTTCAACTTCGGCTTCGGCGCTCTCTTCATGGCTTCTAATGGCACTTATTTCGCTGGCCTGAGTATCCCGCGTTTCTTCGCCAACGACTACAACAGCGACAAACAGGAGATACGCAACGTCGTAAGGTTTAAGAACCTCCATACCTACATCTACGGCGGATATGTCTTTACAGTCGACGACTACAAGATTAAGCCCACAGCCCTGATCCGCCTCGTGCCAGGTGCCCCAATGGAGGTCGACTTATCCTGCTCCATGCTCTTTGCCGACAGACTCTGGGTCGGACTCTCCTACCGCACCGTGACAGACATTGTACTCATTGCCGACTACCAGATCAACCAGTCTTGGGCTGTCACGTATTCATTCGACTTCCCTCTCAACGACATAAAGAAATATACCATAGCAGGCACTCATGAAATTGGCATTCGCTACGACTTCCAGCTCAAGCGTCGCCCAGGCATGAGAAATATCCGATATTTCTAACCCTTAAAGTCATTTCAACTCTTTACCAACAATTTTCACACATAGGTAATTTTAACTCACTTAAAATATTATCTTTGTAATGAGTTTGATGTTTTTTGACTTTTTAAGTCGTACGAGACATTCAACACTGTAACAACCGACATACATTCTGATATGAGATATATTCTGCCAGCGATGATTTTGTTGGGCCTATGCCTCTCAACAGCAGCCTTTGGTCAAAAGAAGGAAATACGTAAGGCCAAAGCCGCTTTCAACGAAGAGGATTGGTACCATTGTACGGTCTATTATGACCAGGCTGTCGAGCTAGGTGCAACTCTTGGCCTTGACGACCAAAAGAGGGTCGCACGCTCACGTTTTGAACTCAATCAGGTGTCACGTGCTTACGATATTTATAGTTCTATTGAGGATAATCTCACTGACGAGGATATTTTCATCTACGCCAAGACTCTACACCGTTTCGGCCTTTACGAGATGGCTATCGAGTGGTACGACAAGGCTAAGAAGGCCGGAGCCGTTGGTGGCAAGGTGATGCAAGTGAACGACATGATCGCATCCTGCCGTTGGGCGCTTGCTAACGAGTTCTCCACAGTTAAGGGGGTCGTCGTCAACCCCGACCTCTCAATCCTTAGCGTCAGCGTCTCCTTCGGTATTCAAGTTTATGGTGATAAGATTGTCTACTCCTACGCTCCCGAAAATAGTGACAAGGTCGATAAGAACGGCTACGCTTTCCTCAATCTCTACACTCAGGATTTCGTCGATGGCAAAGTGCTCGAAGGAACGCCTAAAGTATTCTCCCCTAACCTCCGCTCCGAATATCACGTAGGTGCTATCGCCTTCACAAGCGACAAGAAGCACATCTTCATCACAAAGACTGTCTACGTCGACAAAGAACCTCGTATCAAGATTTTCGTCGCTGACTTCGATGGCAATGATTGGGTAAATGAGCGTGTCGTTGAGTTCGATAGCGATGATTACGACTTCGCTCACCCTGCCGTATCCCCCGACGACAAATACCTCTACTTCGTCTCCAATATGCCCGACCACACCAAAATTTATGGCAAGGATGTCAAGAACTATGGTGGCAAGGATATTTACCGCGCGGAGTTCTCCTCCGATGTCAATCACTTCAAGAAGGTTGAGAACCTCGGCACTGAGGTCAACACCTATGGCGATGAGGTCTACCCTGTTGTAAACCCCGACGGCAAACTATACTTTAGCTCCGACACTCGTAACGGCTTCGGCGGCCTTGATATCTTCTGCTCCGAGTATGTCGATGGCAAGTGGCAGAACACCCGTAATATGCTCAAACAGTTCAACGGAGCAGGCGACGACTTCTACTACCTCCAGTTCAGTGCCGATAAACCCGATGGCTTCCTCTCTCGTTATGACTTCGATAACAACCGTGATATGTTCATGGACGTAAAGACATTCGAGGTCAGCACAGATGAGATGGCCGAGCTTCCCCCTGTCTTTGGCGCTGAGAATCTCGCTCCCACAGTCGACGCTGGCGATATATCTCCCATGGCTGAGGCAGAAAAAGTCGAGTCCATGGACTTCTCAGTTAAGATTACAAGTACATACAACAACGAGATAATCGGTGGTGCGCGTCTTGCAATGAACGACGAGGAGACTGATTCCGAGTTTGCCTCAGGTCTCTCCGGCTCTGATGGTGTCGTGACTGTATCCGTGCCATTGGTAAAGGTTACTAATGGCCGCGAGGTCATTATCGAGGTCAAGAAAGAAGGATATAACGAGAAGACCATACAGGCTACCGAAGACGAGCTTGTCGACATTGCCAAAGCTGGCATCAAACTGACCCCAATCTTCAACGACGCTGTGCTCGACGACATCTCCGGCATGGTAATAGCTTACGATCAAACCCTCGACGATGCCGCTAAGCAGACTCTCGACAAACTCGCTGGCTACCTCATCAATGCCCCGCAAGTCACTGTAAAGCTCAATGCCCATACCGAGGCAAAGGGCAATCGCTATAACAACCTCAGTGTCTCTCAAAAGATGGCCGATGCGGCAAAGGATTATCTCGTCTCCAAAGGTGTCAATTCCAGCCAACTGATCCCTCGCGGTTATGGCGAGCGTTACCTCCTCAATCGTTGCCATCGTGGCGTGTTCTGCGATGCGGCACAGCACAAGGCTAACCGCCGTATAGAGGTAGTCGTATGGAATGTCGCTAAGTAGCTTATTCTCAATTCTCTATTCAATGAAAATCTCTTTTCTGGCTTTAGCTCTTTTACCTGCTTTCTCATTCGCCAACATTGTGAATGCGCAAAGCACAGTTGATGAGCTCCGCACTTCTAAGCAGATTGTCTCTTGGACTGATGCTGACCTGCCAGTCTATTCTATCCAAATTTCCGCATCCCGCAATGCGCCAGCTGATGCCTCGTTTGCTAAAGGTCTCGATGTGGTGTATGAGTATCAGACTGATGGACTGGTGAAATATTATTACGGCAAGTTTTCTAAGTACGCCGAGGCTAATAAGGCACTTCAGAGCGTACGTCGTAATGGTTTCAAAGAGGCTTTCATTGTAAATCTTCGTGGTGGGTCGGCCAAACCGTCAAGCCCAAAGTCCCAAGCTGGCAAGATTGTTACCGTCGGTGGCAAACCCATTGAACTTGACCCTAACACTGATTACGTTATTCAGGTGGGTGCATACCGTTACCCACTCTACATATCTTTCTTCGAGAATGTCGGTGAGGTTTACGAGTATCGACTAAACGACAAAGTATTCCGTTATACCACCAAGCCTATGAAGGGCTCTGAAGTAGAGACGGAAATGTCGCGCATTAAATCCCTTGGCTACGACAAGGCGTTCGTCGTTGAATATTCTGCCTACCAGCCCTACAAAATAGAGTAGGGTAGGGGCTTTAGCATAAAGTAGCAGGACGGTCTATCGCTGGCCAAGCAATTGGCGAGAGGAAAGTCCGGGCAATATAGAGCATCGTGCTTCCTAATTAGAAGAGAGCCGCAAGGTTCTGTTATCGTAACAGAAAATAACCGCCTCCGGGTAAGGGTGAAAAGGCGAGGTAAGAGCTCACCGCGTCACAGGTGACTGTGACGGCCATACGAGACCACGAATTGTAAGGCCATGTACACTCAATTCAGCCCCGGCTGCTGGTGCTGCTCGTGCCAGGTCCTTATGACGATTGAGGGGGTAGGCTGCTTGAGCCACACGGTGACGTGTCGGCCTAGATAAATGATAGACATCCATCTTTGGTGGGTACAGAACTCGGCTTATAGACCTGCTACTGTTTTAAACCTCTGCGGATATGCTTCTGCGGAGGTTTTTGTCTGTAAGAGGGTGATTGTTGTTTTAGATTTAGGACTGTAGATGCAGGTTTGTATAGCGGAAAAGCCCTCAGTGGCAGCGGAAATAGCGAAGATCCTCGGGGCGTCAATGAAGCGTAATGGCTATTACGAAGGTAATGGCTATTGCGTCACATGGACGTTCGGCCATCTATGCGAGTTGAAAGAACCCCACGACTATGACCCTGGACTCAAACGTTGGGATTTCAGACTGTTGCCAATATTGCCCGACCATTTCAGCATTAAACTCAAAGCTGATGATGGTGTGAAACGACAGTTCGCCACTATATCCAAACTATTCTCTCAAGCCGATACTATCATAAACTGCGGCGATGCAGGACAAGAGGGTGAACTGATTCAACGATGGGTCATGCACCTTGCCAAGGCGAAGTGTCAGGTTATGCGTCTTTGGATATCATCCTTGACCGAGGAGTCTATCCGCGACGGTTTCGCCAACCTTCGACAAGGAAGTGAGTTCGATTCGCTTTATGCTGCGGGTTCGGCAAGGGCTATCGGCGATTGGCTCCTCGGTATGAATGCCACGAGGGCGTACACACTAAGGTATGGCGCAAAGGGTATGGTGCTCTCCATCGGTCGTGTGCAAACCCCTACTCTTGCCCTTATCGTTCAGAGGTATAAAGAAATAGCCAATTTCAAACCCGAGAAGTACTGGGAATTGAAAACTAAGTACCGTGATGTTATATTCTCGGCTACTTCCGGTAAGTTCGCCACCATCGACGAGGGGCAGAAGGCTCTCGAGGCAGTGAAAGATGTCCCTTTCCGCATCGACGATATAAAGTCAAAGCAGGGCAAAGAAGCCCCACCCGCACTATTTGACCTCACTTCACTCCAAGTGGAGTGCAACAACAAACTCGGACTCTCTGCCGACGAGACTCTCAGGATAGCACAATCTCTCTACGAGACGAAACTCACCACCTACCCTCGTGTCGACACCCGATACCTTACTGACGATATCTACGCTAAGGTGCCAACTATCCTCCGTGGACTTGCCCCTTATGCCAAATTCACTCAACCACTCCTCGAGTCGAATAAGAAGTTGCCCAAGTCCAAGAAGGTGTTCAACAACCTCAAGGTGACCGACCACCATGCCATAATTCCGACAGGTGTGCCACCACGCTCCGATTTACCCATAAACGAGAAACGGGTCTTCGACATGATAGCCCGACGTTTCATCGCCAACTTTTACCCCGATTGCACTGTCTCGCTTACTACTGTCCTCGGCTCGGCTGGCAAGGTTCAGTTCAAGGTCAACGGTAAGCGCATCATTGAGCCAGGGTGGCGTGCCGTATATGGCAACCAGAAGATTGACGACGACAAGGACGAACAACAGATCGCTGTCTTGCCCGATTTCAAAGTAGGCGAGGAAGGTCCCCACTCCCCATCCCTGCAAGAGAAACAAACTCAACCACCTAAGCCCTACACCGAGGCGACTCTGCTCCGTGCCATGGAGACAGCAGGCAAGCAAGTTGACGATGAGGAACTACGTGAACTGATGAAGGAGAATGGCATTGGGCGACCTTCTACCCGCGCGTCTATCATAGAAACCCTTTTCCGACGTAAATATATCCTCAAGGAACGAAAGAATCTTGTACCGACAGTCAACGGAATACGTCTCATCGACACTATAACAATTCCCATACTGAAGTCGGTCGAGCTCACTGGCCAATGGGAACGTAAGTTGCGCCAAATTGAGGCAGGTCAGTTCTCCACAGGTCAGTTTATTGCCGAGATGCGCCAAATGGTGACTGAGGTGGTCAGAACCGTCGGATGCGACAATATGTCAACTCGTTTCCAATCCGCAGAGGAACAGAAACCTCAGACAAGTAAAAAAACAACTAAACCCTCCTCGACGGCGCAAAGTGAATTGCATTGCCCCAAGTGTAACAGGCCAATGCTCAAAGGCAAGGCGGCATGGGGATGCTCAGGCTATAAAGATGGATGCTCTTTCACTGTGCCTTTTGTGGTGAATGGTAAGTCACTCTCCGAAAAACAACTGGCATCTCTTCTCACTAAGGGCGAGGTCGCCGTTAAGGGTGTCGTGGTCAATGGAAAGAAGGAGGATGGTAAATTCGTGTTCGACGATGGATTCAAGGTGGCGTTTCGTGCCGCAGATGCCCCAAAGACGCTGGATGTCACATCTCTTACATGTCCCCTATGCGGTGGTCATATCCTCGAAGGACGTCAAGCCTGGGGTTGTACAGGCTATAAGTCTGGCTGCACTTTCAAAGTCCCCTATGTCTTTATGTGCAAGAAACTTACTCCTACCCATCTGAAGGTTTTGGTGACGAAGCGTCGAACAGGTGTCATCAAAGGTTTCGTCGATGTCTCAGGCGTGAAGCGTGATGGCAGCCTGGTCTTGACCGACACCGGTGAAGTAGCATTGTCATAGTAACCCAACTGGAACAGTAGGGTGGGGGAGGGTAACGTTTTGATACGTTATCTCCCGACTATATAACATTTTATCCCCTTAAATAAAACAATACGGGTATGTCAGTTAACAAATTGTCCGTCGTCATTTTACCGCTTGATGACCAAAAAATCCGTGTATGAGTTAATTTTGTATTACTGATACTTCACGAAATAAGTAATATTTTCACTATGATATTCAAGTCATTCATCAGAAAGGTAATGCGATGGCAGTCGGGTGCACTGAGCCTCGCTGCACTCGCACTTCTCGCCTCCTGCCAAGGTGGCTCAAAATCTAACAATGGCGTAGTGTTGTCCCTCGACAATGGGCAACACCTGCGCATTCAGGTGGTCAACGATAAGATAATACGTGTTTCGGCCACACTCGACGGCGTATTCGACAAGGATGCCAGCCTTATGATGGTCCCACAAGCCACATTCACCGACTATCAGACCGCCGAGACTGACTCCTCCCTTGTCATCACCACCAAACAACTCAAAGCTGTCGTTTGCAAGAAGTCAGGCAACGTATCCTTCCTCAACCTCGACGGCACACCTATCCTCCGTGAGGATGGCCGTGTGATGCGCGACACCGTTATCACACAATCCGACGCTAAGAACACCAAGACTGACAACGGCTACGTATTCCGCCAGAAATGGATTCCTGGCGACGACGACGCCATCTACGGTCTCGGGCAACATCAAGCCGAGGAATTCAACTACCGTGGCAAAAACGAGGATCTCTACCAATACAACACTAAAGTCTCCATCCCCTTCTTCATCTCCAACAAGGGCTACGGCGTACTCTGGGATAACAACTCTCTGACCCGTTGGGGCGACCAGCGTGAATACGCACAGCTCAACGAGGCCTTCAAGGTCTACGACAAGAACGGTGCCGAAGGCGGGCTATCAAGCCACTGGACTCCCGCTCCCGACTCCAAGGTAACTCCACTCGACCGTACCGAACCTATCCTCTATTTCGCCGACCTCCTCGCCAACAAGGAGTATCTCCCAAAAGGCTTCCCTCTGATGGGCGCTGATGTCGACTTCGACGGCTACCTCGAACCACAAGAGACTGGCACATACCGCTTCCTAATCTACTACGCAGGCTACACCCGCATATTCGTAGACGGCAAGGAACTATTCCCCGAGATTTGGCGCACAGCATGGAATCCTAACAGCCGTAAATTCCAACTCAACCTCGAGAAGGGCAAGAAGATTAAACTCCACATCGACTGGAAACCCGACGGCGGTGAAAGCTACTGCGCTCTGCGTGCCTTGACCCCCGTACCCGACGAGGAACAAAACAAACTCGCACTATGGAGTGAGATCGGTTGCCAAGAGGACTACTACTTCATCAAGGGCGACAACATGGACGACGTGATCAGCGGCTACCGTACCCTAACAGGAAAAAGCCAAGTCATGGCAAAATGGGTCATGGGCTTCTGGCAAAGCCGTGAACGATACGCCACACAAGACGACATACTCTCCACAGTTAAGTACTTCCGCGACCACAACATCCCCATGGATAACATCGTCCAGGACTGGAACTACTGGAAGGAAGACCAATGGGGTGCACACGACTTCGACCCAGCTCGTTACAGCAACCCACAGGCTATGCTCGACTCCGTACACGCCATGCACGCCCGCTTCATGATCTCAGTATGGCCCAAATTCTACATCAATACCGACCATTTCAAAGAGTTCGACACCAAAGGATGGATGTACCAACGCTCCGTAACCGACTCCCTACGCGACTGGATCGCCCAAGGCTACCACTACTCCTTCTACGACGCTTACTCTGCTGGAGCACGAGACCTCTTCTGGAAGCAGATGAACGAGCACCTCTATAAGTTCGGCATCGACTCCTGGTGGATGGATGCCTCAGAACCTAACGTCCGCGACTGCACCCCTACTCAATACCGTAAAGACCTATGTGGCCCAACGGCTCTCGGCACTTCCTCTAAGTACTTCAACGCCTACTCTATCGTCAACGCCGACGCCATCTACAACGGCCAACGCTCCGTCAACGATAGCTCCCGCGTGTTCCTCCTCACCCGCTCAGGTTTCGCAGGACTACAACGTTACAGCACAGCCTCATGGAGCGGCGATATAGCAAGCCGCTGGGAAGATATGAGGGCGCAGATTACAGCAGGTCTCAACTACTCCGTAGCCGGAGTGCCAATGTGGGGCCAGGACATCGGCGGCTTCTGCGTAGAGAAACGTCACGAGCAAGCATTCCGCGAGTATCTCGCCACAGGCAAAGTCAACGAGGACATGAAGGATTGGCGTGAACTCCAAGCACGTTGGCACCAATGGGGCGTTTTCACCCCACTCTACCGCACACACGGCCAATACCCAACACGTGAGATATGGAACATCGCTCCCGAAGGCGACCCGGCATACAACTCCATTCTCTACTGCCACAAGCTACGCTACCGACTCATGCCCTACATCTACTCCCTCGCTGGTGCCGTCCACTTCAACGACTACACTATCCTACGCCCTCTCGTGATGGATTTCACCTCCGACAACAAGGTCAACAACATAGGCGACCAATTCCTCTTCGGCCCTGCCATAATGGTTGCTCCCGTCACCCACTACGGCCAACGCTCTCGTGAGGTATACCTCCCCGAAGGAGCCAAGTGGTACGACTTCTACTCCGGCAAAGCCTACGACGGCGGACAAACCATCTACGCCAACGCCCCCTACGAGCGCACTCCCGTATTCGTGCCTGCCGGAGCTATCGTAACAACAGGCCCCGATATGCAATGGTCCGACGAGAAACAACCCGACAACATCACCGTCTACGTCTTCGCAGGTCGCAACGGCAAGTTCACTCTCTACGAGGACGAAGGAACCAACTATAACTACGAAAAGGGCAAATGCGCCTTCATCGACTTCTCCTACGACGACGCTACACGCTCCCTCACCATATCTCAACGACGTGGCGAGTTCAACGGCATGCTCAAGAACCGTAACTTCAACATCGTCCTCGTGTCTCCCGAAACACCAGCCGCCATCGACACCGACACCAACGGCAAGCCTGTCGCATACGACGGCGCTGAGGTCAAAGTCGCACTCTAATCACTACTGTTCACATAACCATACCCTCGGAGAATACCTCCCCCATTCTTCGAGGGTTTTCAAACTTCCTTATGAAATATTCACTCTTATCCCTCGCTACCCTCGCCATGGTCGCCTGCTGCCCTCAAAACAGTAGCCAACAATCCAACGACCAGTGGACTGATGCCGAGATCGAGGCCATGATAGACACTATCCTCCCCAAACTGACCCTCAACGAGAAGGTCGCAATGTGCCACGCTCAGTCCAAATTCAGCACCCCAGGTGTCCCACGTCTCGGCATCCCCGAGTTCTGGTATGCCGACGGCCCACACGGCGTTCGTGCCGAGGTTAAATGGGACGACTGGGGCTACGCCGGTTGGACAAACGACTCCGTGACCGCCTTCCCAGCTCTCACCGCCCTCGCCGCATCTTTCAACCCCGCTCTATCAGCCGACTACGGTAAAGCCGTGGCCGAAGAAGCTCTATACCGCGGCAAAGACATGATGCTCGGCCCGGGCGTCGAGATATACCGCACACCCCTATGTGGACGCAACTTCGAATACATGGGCGAGGACCCATACCTCGCCTCTAAAATGGTCGTCCCCTACATCCAAGCCATGCAATCACAAACTGTCTCCTGCTGCGTTAAGCACTTCGCCCTAAACAACCAGGAGCAATGGCGCACACTCGTCGATGTCCACGTCTCCGAACGTGCACTGCGCGAGATATACCTCCCCGCCTACGAAGCCGCTGTGAAAGAAGGTGGTGCATGGGCAATTATGGGCTCCTATAACCTCTACGACGGTCAACATTGTTGCCACAATAAGAAACTAAACGACATCCTCCGTGGCGAATGGGGCTTCGACGGCTGCGTAGTGACCGACTGGGGCGGCGCCACAAACACCATCGAGGCTGCCAACAACGGCCTCGACATCGAGATGGGAACCTACACCAACGGCTTCACTGAGAGCGCCAAGTTCGCCTACGACGACTACTACCTCGCAAAACCCTACCTCAAGGCCCTCAAAGATGGCTCCGTGCCTATGTCCACAATCGACCAAAAGGCACGCAACATACTCCGACTGATGTTCCGTACCACCATGGCCAAACATCGACCTGCCGGCAACAAGGGTAGCCAACAGCACTTCGACGTGGCCCTCAATGTGGCACGAGAGGGCATAACACTCCTCAAAAACCAAGGCGACATCCTCCCCATCGACCCAAACACCACCAAGACCATCGCAGTGATAGGCGAAAACGCCACACGCACCATGCTCGGCGGAGGCTCCTCCGAACTTAAAGGCCTATTCGAAATATCTCCTCTACAAGGCATACGCAACGCCTTCCCTAAGGCCAACATCCTATGGTCCATGGGCTACGGTAGCGGCCCCGAGGATTACGGTCGTGTAGCGCCCTCACCCTACAACGCCGACAGCCTCTACCGCGAGGCTATCAAAGTCGCCAAACAAGCCGACCTCATCATCTACGTGGGCGGTCTCGCTAAAGCCTACCAGCAAGACATGGAGGGCGGTGATCGCACCAACTACGACCTGCCATTCGGCCAGGATAAACTCATATCCGACCTCCTTGACATCAACAACAACTTCATAGCGGTCATGCTTTCCGGCAACGGCTTCTCTATGCCTTGGATCGACCGTGTCCCCGCGCTCGTCCAAGGATGGTACCTCGGCTCACAAGCCGGCACAGCTCTCGCCGACGTCCTTTGCGGCAACGTCAACCCCTCCGGCAAACTCCCCTTCTCTATCCCCGTACGCCTCGAGGACAACGCCGCACATAGCTTCAACGACCCGCTCGTCTACCCAGGTGTAGAGAAAGACTCCTACCGCGAGGAGTACCGCGAAGGCATATTCGTAGGCTACCGCTGGCACGAGGCTAAGGGAATCAAACCTCTCTTCCCCTTCGGCTATGGCCTGAGCTACACCCCCTTCTCTATCTCCGACGCCCAAATCAACTCCACCTCACTCCCCGCCGATGGCACCATCACCGTCACAGCAACCGTCTCCAACACCGGCTCACGCGACGGCAAAGAGGTCGTACAAGCCTACGTCGGTAAACTCAACAGCCGCGTCGAGCGAGCCCCAAAGGAACTCAAAGGCTTCTCCAAAGTCCTCGTCCCCGCAGGAGCTAAGCGGCAAGTACAAATTTCCATCCCCGTAAGCTCCCTCGCTTTCTACAACGAGGACGCGCACGCATGGGAGGTCGAGAAAGGCGACTATAAACTATTCTTAGGCAACGCCTCAAACAACATCTCCTCCGAACTCTCCTTCTCCATTAATTAGTCTCGTGTTCTCTCTTTTCATAATACTTGATGTGCAATCGTGAGGGTGTAGAGAGCCCCTCACCTTTGAGTACTTGGTATTAGTTTGTTTGGTTGCTGGTCTGGCAGGTCATCCTCGCCAGACCAGTTGTTTTTACCCCTAAACTCCTCCCCGCAGGCAACATTCCATACCCTAAAATATAACATCCTATACCCCAAAATATAACATTCCATACCCCCACCCCCCCACACAACCACACCCCCACATATACCCAAAATCCACAAAACACCCCTAGAAACGCCAAACACACCCCAAGACATATAGATATACCTCCCACACCATAAACTCCCCAATACGCCCCTCCTGCGCCCCAAAAACCCCTATCCCGCACCCCGCATTCAACCCCACACCACAACCACACCCCCACACAACCCCCTCCAACCCCCACAAAAACCACCCAAACACCTCCCACAACACACA
>CAVFBA010000023.1:0-35889 GCA_963620665.1 bacterium | reverse complement strand
CCGCCCCCCCCCCCTGTTCGCCCACCCCCCAACCAAAAAGGCGGCCCGCAAGTCAACACTCGCGAGCCGCCCCAATATCCCATCCCTAAGCCGATGGGCATCGAACACAATCAAATAAACCCTTCGCTCCGCTACTTCTTGACCGAGATGGCGAATCCGCCGCTCCTCGCGCACTTAATCTGCAACTTGGTGTCGCAATTCACCTTCTGATTCTCTATCACATAGTCGTCCGGATGCTTGTCATACGACGCGTCGGGACCATCCTTGTATATCGTGGCGGTATACTCCACGCCCGGGTCGAGGAACGAGAAGTCCACAGTAGCCGTGCGCTCATTCTCGTTGGTGATAGACCCGACAAACCAGTCCTCACCGCCCTTCTCCTTGCGCGCGATGGTGATATAGTGGCCCGGCTCAGCCTCCAGATACACGCTCTTCTGCCAGTCGACAGCCACATCCTTGATAAACTGGAAAGCGTCGGCATACCGCTGGTAGCTCTCTGGCAGGTCGGCCGCCATCTGCAACGGGCTATACATCGTGACATACAGCGCAAGCTGCTTAGCCAGCGTGGTGTTCACAGTGCTGTGTGGCGTGTCGCCAAGAAACGACATGCGGGTGTCGAGTATGCCCGGCGTATAGTCCATAGGGCCGCCCTGAAGACGTGTGAAAGGCAGGCAGCACGTGTGGTGAGGACGGTTGCCCCCAAACGACTCATACTCCGTCCCACGCGCGCTTTCGTTGCCAATAAGGTTTGGATACGTGCGGCACAAACCCGTCGGGCGCACCGCCTCATGCGCATTGACGCAAATCTTATAATCGGCAGCCTTCCTCACGGCATAGAGATAGTGGTTCACAGCCCACTGCCCATAGTGATGCTCGCCCGGGACGGTCAGGTTGCCCACATAGCCGCTCTTGACCGCGTTATAGCCATTATCCACCATGAACTTGTATGCCGCGTCCATGCAACGCTCATAATTGCGTATCGAGGCGGATGTCTCGTGGTGCATCATCAGGCGTATCCCCTTGCTCTTGGCATACGCGTTGAGAGCCTTCACGTCAAAATCAGGATACGGCGTCACAAAATCAAACACATACTCCTTCTGAAACCCAAACCAGTTCTCCCAGCCAACATTCCAACCCTCTATAAGCAGCTGGTCCATGCCGTTAGCCGCGGCAAAATCGATATACTTGCGCACATTCTCATTGTTCGCCGCGTGAGTGCCGTTAGGCTTAGCCTTCGAGTAATCGTCCACGCCAAGGTGTACGCTGTTGAAGTCGTTGGTATACGACCAGCTCGATTTGTTGGTTATCATCTCCCACCATACGCCCATATACTTCACTGGCTTAATCCAGCTCACATCCTCGTATGCGCACGGCTCGTTAAGATTCAATATCAGGCGCGAAGCCAATACCTTGCGGGCGTCGTCCGTCACCATCACCGTGCGCCACGGCGTGTGGCATGGCGTCTGGCAACGTGCCATCTCGCCGACAGCGTTAGGCGTGAGCGCAGCCTTGAACACGAAATTCTTGTCGTCAAGGTCCAGACTCATGCACGAGTAGTCCACCAAGGCAGCCTCGTGTATGTTGATATACAGGCTGTCGGCCGTCTTCATCTGCACCGAGGTCTGGACAGCCGTCGGCGAGACCGCGCACTGGCTCGAGTTCTCCTGCCTTGCGCCAGCCGACAACGCCCGTATCTCCGAGAGGCGGCTCTCCGTATAGTCATACTCCTGGGTGTCATAGTCGCCGCTAATCCACCATGCCGTGTGGTTGCCAGTCATGGCAAACTCCGTAAGCTCGTCCATCACGGTGAAGTACGTCAGCTTCTTCTGGTCGGGAAAGTCATACCGGAATCCCAAGCCATCGTTGAACACCCTGAACGTCAACCCTATCTGACGGTCGGTCGAAGGCTGGTCCAGCGTCACGATAAGCTCGTTGTAGTTGTTGCGTATCTCGCTCTCCTCGCCCCATACAGGAGTCCACGTCTCGTCGAAAGTGCTCGTCTTCTGGTTCGCTATCGCAAAGCCGCGGTCAAAGCTGACGCCATCCTTGACGATAATGCCAAGGCGCGAAGGCTTCACCACGATACGGTCGCCATACGCGAGCTGATACATCGGCACGCTGTCGGCGCTAAGCCCAAACGTCACATTGATGTTCTTGTCGGGCGACGCGAGCTCTATCGTCTCCCCGCTGAAGGCGAGTGCCGACTGCTTGGCCGGCGCGTTTGCGCAGCCCGACAGCGCCAGCGCGGCAAAGCCAAGGAATGCCGCGGCCATCTCCATTGCTGTTCTTGTTTTCATACTGGTTCGCTTTATTACTGTTTTTATCTATTGTGGTATCTATTTCATGTCTACCACCATCGCCGTCCGGGCCCCGACCTTCAGTTTCCCCTGCGCGTCGACAGTCTCATTGCTCACTATGTCCATGCCCGTCAGGTGCCCCCCCGACACTTGCGAGAACCGCCCGAGGTCTATCTCGCGATCCTCGTTGGCAAGGTTCAGCACCACCATCACCTGCTGCCTCGTCATGGCGTCGGTGCGGAAATACACATACACATTGCCCTCCGTGGTATACTGGGTCATAGAGCCACGGCGCAACGCCACGCTGCCCCGACGGAACTTAAACAGCCGTGCCGTATAGTCATACATGGCCTTCTCACGCGCCGGCATAGCCGTGAAGTAGTCCACACTGTCGCCCTGCCACCCGCCGGGGAAGTCGCGGCGTATGTTGGCATGGCCGTCAAGCCCGTTGCCAGTCATGAGAGCCTCCGTCCCATAATACAGCTGAGGTATGCCCCGCGCCGTGGCAAGCAGCGCCGTGGCAAGACGCAACGCGCCCTCGTCGTCCTTCAGCTGGGTCAGCAGACGCCCCGTGTCGTGGTTCTCCCCAAAGATGAGGATATTCATCGGGTCGGGGTATACCACGTCATTGGCAAAGCTGTCGTAGAGACGGTTAGCGCCGTCGCTCCATCCCTCACCCTCCGACATGGCACGGCACATAGCCTCCTGCAACGGGAAGTCCATAATCGCGGGCAGCCCACTGTCCTTGATCCCATTGGCCTTGCCATAGCCCTTCTGCCACGGCGCGAGCTTGGCGGCCTCCGAGATCCAGCACTCACCAACGATGTTGAAATGAGGATACTCGCTCTTCACGGCGTCGCACCAGTCCGACATCGCCGTCACGTCCGAGTAGGGATACGTGTCTTGCCTGATGCCGTCAAGGTCGGCCGTCTCAATCCACCATATCGAGTTCTGTATCAGGTATCTCTTGACCAGCGGGTTCGTCAGGTTCATGTCCGCCATTGTCGTGTCGAACCACCCCTTCTGCGCAAGGTCCAGGTCAGATTGCGAGGCGTGCGGGTCGTTCAGCACCGACAGACGGTAGTTGCTCCTGACGAATATCTCCTTCCCCTCCTTGTCATACCACATGTTGAGCCAGTCCCTGGCGGGCAGGTCGGCCATCCACCAGTAGTTTGTGCCGCAGTGGTTGAAGACCATGTCCATGATATGCTTCATCCCGCGCTTATGGAGCTCGGCCGATAGCGTCTTGAAGTCCTCGAGAGTGCCAAGGCGCGGGTCTATCTCGTAATAGTTGGTTATGGCATATCCGTGATACGACGATTGTGGCATGTCGTTGGTCATGGCGGGCGTCATCCACAATGCCGTCATTCCCAAGTCCTTGATGTAGTCCAGGTGCTCTATCACGCCCTTCAGGTCGCCACCATGTCGGCCGTAAGGCTCCTCGCGGTCGGCTTTCTCCGCCATGCCGGGCATATTGTCGTTAGTGGGGTCGCCATTGGCGAAACGGTCGGGCATAAGGAGGAACACGGCGTCGTCCGATGTGAATCCCGTGCGTTTAGCCGACCCCTCGCGCCTCTCGTTGAGGGGGTAGTTGATGGTCTGTCTCTTCCCGCCCTGCGTGAGCACTATCTGCGCGTCGCCGGCCTTGGCTTTCTTTGTGATGTTGAGCGTCACGAAAAGGTAGTTCGGGTTGTCGGTGCGCGTGACGTCGGCAATCTTCACGCCCCGGGTGTCGCTCGTCGGGGTGCACTTTGCTATGTCTTTGCCGTGGAGCATGAGCTGCACATTGGGGTTCTTCATGCCGACCCACCAGTTCGATGGCTCGACCCTGATGTCGGCTATCTGCGCCCACGAGCCGAGAGCGATGATGCCGGCGATGAGCGATGTGGCGATACGTTTCATAATCTGTTTGATGCGAGTTTGTTTGTAGTTTTATTTCTTCACGCTAATGAGCCTTACGGCGAGAGACCCGCAGACGAGCAGCGCGCCGGCCACGACCATCATGGCAGGCTGACTGCCACCCACAAGGTGCAGGATGAGACCGCCCAGAAGTGCCGCCACAATCTGAGGCAGGCATATCGTGCAGTTGAATAGGCCAAGGTATGTGCCCATATTGGGCGTACCCTCGAGAGCGTTGGTCAGCAGCGTGAAGGGCAACGCCAGTGTCGCCGCCCATGCCGGGCCAACAAGAAAGAGGCTTATCATCATGAGATAGTGGTTCGTCATGAAGAAGAGCGAGATGAAGCCCACGGCACTGATGAGCAGGCTGACCACGTATGCCACCTTGGCGTCCTTGAACTTCGGGATGAATATCGCCCAGACGACTGCCCCCAATGCCTGCACCGCGTAGAGTATGCCTACCCAGTTGCTCGCCTCCTGGTAGCCGTCGGTCTTGGCATCCGTGGTGCCCCACCCATTGTCGGCCACGGCACCCGTGAGGTATGTCCACATATAGAGAAACGCCGCCCAGCAGAAGAATTGCACCAACCCGACAGTCCAAAACGTCTTAGGCGCATGGGCCAGGAGCTTAAACACGTTGGCGCTACGCCCCGACTCTCTCCCGTCGGCAGTAGTCTCTATGCCATGAAAAGCACGATACTCGGCAGGTGGCATCTCCTTGACCCGCGCCACGGTATATATCACGCACAAGGCGATTATGATAGCCGCGGCATAGAACGACAGCACCACCGTGGGAGGCACAACGCCATCGGGCGCCACATTAGCCACACCGAAATAGGCGAGCGCGAAGGGGAACACGAACCCCACGATGCTCCCCGCGTTGCAGAGGAAACTCTGTATGCTGTATGCCGTAGTCTTCTGCTTCTCGGTGACCATGTCGCCGACGAGCATCTTGAACGGCTGCATAGCCATATTGATGGAGGTATCCATGAGCATCAGCATAACAAGTCCGAAGGTCATTGCCGCCCCGACGCTAAGCCCTAAGCTGCCGGCGTTAGGCAGGAGGCACAGGACTGCCACAGCCACCGCCGCGCCAAGTATGAGGTAGGGTATGCGACGACCGAGGCGGCACCATGTGCGGTCCGACGCCGCGCCAACGAGGGGTTGGACTATCATGCCCATCAGTGGGGGTAGAATCCAGAAATAACTCAGGCTATGCGGGTCGGCGCCCAAGGTCGAGAATATCCTGCTGATGTTCGCGCTCTGCAACGCGTAGGCAATCTGCACCCCAAAGAAGCCAAAGCTGAGGTCGGTCAGCTGGCGGAACGATAAAATACGCTTACTGTCCATATCAATGCTATTTAGCACCACGTTATGCGCGTCGAGGAGCATCATGACCGATGCCCGGCGCCGTTGGTTCAGCGTAAATTTACGTTTACAAATCTAAATCTAATAGATGATGTCCCAAAATACTATAACTCCGTCGAACGGTTACAGTATGTTAAATGGCCTGCTAATCATTGCTTTTCAAACGTTTGCGGAGGGTGGGGTGGTGGGGGTGTAATTTATTGAAAAAAGTTTATGCCCTTTTTTGCAAACGATTTCGGAAACCATGTGTTCGCCATCACCCCTTTATCATCCTGTTTGCCGACGCAATAGAGCCTCCTGTCGAATATTGATGCCACTTGACTGTCAGAATAACGATATTTGCGCCCGACACGTAAAATGACGGACAATGAAGGCGGTCAGCAAGTTTCATCTCAAGCCGTGGCACGTCAAGGCTTTCTTGTGGCTCTGGGTAATGCTCTACCCTGTGGTCACGTGCCTTGCGGGCGATAATGGCGGCTCGTGGGGCGATGTTGTGGAGAAATGGGGCAGCTTCGTCCCGTTCCTCGTGCTATACCTCATGTTCGACCTTCTTGTCGTGCCACGTCTGTTGCAGCGCAAGCATATCGTGATGTATATAGCCGCGGCTCTTGGCATGTTGTCGCTCTTTGTCTTCTACAACTATCAGAAGTCGCCAGGCATAGGCCCGCGCACAGACATGGCTATCCCCCCGCGCGACGCCCAGCCCCCGCGCGGCGCACGCCCGCCCATGCGCGACGACTCCCACTTCCGGCCATCACCACCGCCCGGCATGCAGGATGTCCGCAAAGGCTCACGCCCCGTGCCGGGCTACGTCATAGACGGTGTTATCGCCTTCCTCATGATGGGCTTCGACCTCACTGTGGCTCTTCTCTTCCAGATGCAAAAGGAGCGGGAGAAGATGCGCCAGATGGAGAGCGCGAACTTGCAGAACGAGATTAAATACCTCAAGGCGCAGCTTAACCCCCATTTCTTGATGAATATGCTCAACAACATCCATAGCATGATCGAGGTAGACCCGGCCAAGGCTCAGGAGATGGTGATAAACTTCTCCAAGCTGCTGCGTTACGCCCTGTATGAGGGTGGCGCGCCGATGGTGTCGCTATCGCACGAGGCGGCGTTCATATCGAACTATGTGACCGTCATGCGTCAACGCTTCTCGAGCCGTAAGGTGGATGTCAGCCTCTCCGTGCCCGACTTCATACCCGAGCGTCTGATGGTGCCGCCGATGCTCTTTATCGTCTTCATCGAGAACGCATTTAAGCATGGTGTCAGTTATAGGCAGAACTCGTTTGTCGAGGTGACACTCAGCGTGATGTCTGATATGCGTGTGCGTTTCACTTGCCGCAACAGTGTCGTGGCGGCCAAGGTCAGCACGGGGCAGGCGGGAGGCATAGGGCTGGAGAACGTCACCAAGCGGCTTGCCCTGCTCTTTGGCGCGGACTATCGCCTCGATATAGAGGAGGATATAGAGTCTTATAATGTCACATTAGAAATACCGACAGATGACGCGAAACATACGATGCCTGGCGGTGGACGATGAGCCCATAGCCCTCGAGAAACTCAAAAGCTATATAGGGAAGGTGCCATACTTTGAACTCGTGGCTGCCTGCGACGACGCTATGGAGGCACTCGCCATACTCTCGGACAAGGGTGCCGACGCCCTTTTTGTCGACATCAATATGCCCGACGTTAATGGGCTCGACTTCGTGGCCTCGCTACCTCAACGCCCTATCGTGGTGTTCACCACGGCCTACTCGCAATATGCTGTTGACAGTTTCAAGGTGGCACCTGTGGACTACCTTCTTAAGCCATATAGCTTTGCCGACTTTCAGCGAGCCGCGGGGCGTGTGGCGCATCAGTTTGAGCTGGAGCAGAAGGCCGACCCGGCGCCCCAGGATTCCGACTCGCTCTACGTCAAAGTGGACTACCGGTATGTGCGTGTGGCACTCAAGGATATACGCTATATTGAGGGCATGAGCGACTATCTCCGCATACACCTCACGACCGACACGCGCCCCCTAATCACTCACTCCACATTCCGGCAGATAGCCGAATACCTCACGCCCAACTTCTTGCAAGTCCATAAGTCGTATATCGTCAATATGGACCAGATACGCGAGATTCAGCGCATGAGGATAGTCATGGACAAGGACACCCTGATTCCGGTGGGCGACATCTATAAAGACGCCTTCACGTCTTATCTCCAGGGCCGCACCGTCGGCAAACGCAAGTAGCATGACACGACAATCAACACCCCACAAAAAATGAATAAACACACATTCCTAATCGCCCCGCTGATGTGCGCTCTCGCACTCTGGGCATGCTCGTCGGACGACGACGACACCACCACCACACAACCGACCAGCTCGGAGCAGTCGGGCAATGACACTGGTGACGAGTCGGGCGACACTGACGGCGGCACCTCCTCATCTACCACCACCGACACTGACACGTCGCTCGACTTTGAGGTGTCGTGGGAGGTCTTCCCCGAGTCGGGCTACACTGACGCCACGGACTCGCCAAGTTCTACCGACGACGCTGACGACTTCGTTGAGAACTCGTCCTTCACGTCGACAATCAATATTGCCTACGATGGCACAACGGCCACTGTCGCGGGCGAAGTTGATGGCGTGGAGGTCACTGTCGACGGTGCGTACGTCACGGTCAACTCGTCGGCCAAGGCTGTGGAGTATGTCCTCACGGGTGCCACTACTGACGGCTCGTTCAAGGTGTATAGTGAGAAGAAGTTCAAGCTCACCCTTGCTGGCGCGGACATCACCTCTACGCAGGGCGCGGCAATCAATATCCAGTCGAAGAAGCGTGTATTCTTGAATCTTGAAGCTGGTACGCAGAACGCGTTGACAGACGCTGCCTCGTATGGCAATACTCCCGACGACGAGGATCAGAAGGCATGCCTATTCTCTGAGGGTCAGCTGATTGTCAGTGGCAACGGCTCGCTCACCATCAACGCCAACTATAAGCACGCTATCTGCTCGGACGACTATCTTTTCATGCACGCTGGCCCGCATATCACCGTAGCCTCCGCCCCTAAGGACGCTATACACACCAACGAGAAGGTCGTCGTGGCAGGAGGGTATCTCACCATCACATCGACGGGCGATGCCATAGAGTGTGAGGAGGGCTCGATTGACATACGCTCTGGTCTGCTGAAACTTGAGGCCACAGGCACAGCCTCTAAGGTGCTTAAGTCGGCAGCCCACATATCGATCACTGGAGGGCAGGTGGTGCTGCTTGCTTCGGGCGACGCGGAGTATGACTCGGACGAGAATGATATCAGCTCGGCAGCGTGCCTGAAGTGCGACAGCAACGTCGTGATATCGGACGCTCAGATTGCAATGAAGGCCACGGGACTTGCGGGCAAGGGTGTTAACACGGATGGCACATTCACTATGAAGTCTGGCACGCTCAAAGTCCTCACGACTGGCTCGCAGTATGTCGTATCTGACGATGTGGACTCGTCGCCCAAGGCTATCAAGGCACAAGGCGACCTCACGATATCGGGTGGCACTGTCCTTGTGCGCACCACGGGGGGTGACGGTGGCGAGGGCATAGAGAGCAAGGCCACGATGACTATCAGTGGTGGGACGGTTGCCGTGTCGACATATGACGACTGCCTGAACGCCAAGACTCACATACAGATTTCTGGTGGCGACATTTATTGCCTCAGTAGTGGTAATGACGCCATAGACTCTAATGGCACACTCTCTATTGCTGGCGGCACCATAGTGGCCATAGGCACGACTGTGCCGGAGTCGGGCATAGACTGCGACGAGAACACCTTTGCTATAACAGGCGGCACGCTTATCGCCGTGGGTGGCACCACATCCACACCCACCGCCAACGCCTCGACGCAGTCTTCGCTAATCTACAACTCCCGCCTATCGCAAGGCACGCTGTTGACGCTTCTCAACTCGTCGTCGGGGCATATCTTCTCGTATGCCATTCCCACGTCGTATAACGAGACGACTATACTCTACTCGTCGGCCGACCTTGCGCAGGGCGACAGCTATACCCTCTACACGGCGGGCACGGTAGCTGGCGGTGACAACTTCCACGGGCTCGTCATCGATGCCGACTACACCCCTGGCACTACGCTTACTACCTTCACTCAATCCTCGACTGTCACGAACCTTGGCGGCTCGCAAGGCAATTGGCCTGGCGGGCAACCGGGAGGGTTTGGCAGATAGCTCATCCCAACATTACACTGACGAGGCCCGGCACGCATAACACACGTGCCGGGCCTTATTGTATCGTCGTCCACGAGGGATGCTCGACTATCCTTGCCGAGTGCTCTCTCGTTCTTTGATTTTAGGCTCTAAGACTTTGCACACTGGTCGGCTCACCACCAGTCCGCTCTCAATTTGGTCGATTAGGAGACGCATGGCCATGCATCCCATTTCGTAGCCGTTCTGCTCGACGCTTGTCAAGGCTGGCTCCACGATGTCGGCAGAGGGGTCGTTGCCGAATCCGACGATCTCGATATCCTCTGGTATGCGCCTGCCGAGTCGCTTTAGTTGTCGTATGGCTTCTACGGCGGTATCGTCGTTAATGGCGAATAGGCCGTCGATATGTCGTGCGATAGATTCGAGTTGGTTTGCCGCGTTGCGCAGTTTGGCAGGGGTGTCGGTGTCGATAATCAGGTTTTCGTCTAAAGTGATTCCTGCGTCGCGCAGTGCCGCCTCGTAGCCTTCGCGCCTATGGTCGCTAACTTGCAGACCTCTGTCGCCGCACAGCAGGGCTATCTTGCGGCATCCATGACCAGCCATCAGGCCTACGGCGTTGTATGCGCCTAAGTAGTCGTCGGTTGTCACTTTGCTCACGTCGACGCCTGGCAGCACCCTGTCGAACATCACCAGAGGCATACCCTCGTCGACCATGCCACGCAGGAACGAGTCGTCGGTGGTGGTTTTGCTTGCGGACAGCAGTATGCCGTCTACGCGGCTGTCCATCAGGCTTTGCAGCTCTTTTCGTTCGAAGTCGGCGTTCTCGCAGCTTTGGCACATCATCGTGGTATATCCCCGTTCGGCGGCGGTCTCGCTCATTCCGCTCATCACGGACGAGAAGAAATAGTGAGACATCTCTGGCACGACCACCCCGACGATGTTGGTCTTGGCTCTGCGCAGGCTCAGCGCCAAGGCGTTAGGACGATAATTAACACTTTCTGCCACACGCCTCACCGCTTCCTTGGTCTCCGCGCTGATATCGGGGTGGTCTTTCAAAGCACGGCTTACGGTGCTTGCAGAGATCCCCAAGATCTTCGCAATGTCCTTAATAGTCATCTGATGCAACTTCATAAATACCTGCTTGAAAGTTATGCGCCTCTTCTGGGGGGTGGGGGTGCTCGTCACAAAAATAAAACGAAAAACAACAACAAACAACAGAAACCTGGCATGAGACGCCTGAAAACCTAACAAAACCTAACTGCCATGTGGTTAAGAGCCGTTAAGTGCGCCCGAATTTGCTCCAAATCCTTAAAAACCAGTATTCACACGCAAAAAAGTTTAATGGTTGAAATATGTTGTTCAGCATAATTTTTCACCGCAAACGACTTCGCAACCGTTTGCGCAAACGTTTGCGACGATTTAACAGCGGGCTAACCTTTAACGAGTGTAAAAATATACCCCTACGCATTAACTTTGCCCTTGAAGAAAGTCAGCTACGGCTGTTTGAAAGGCATTTTTTGGGGGGCTGATTATAGAATTGCCCAACGCTGGCTTTCTTCTTTTTCTACTAAGACCACGGCCACAGACGAGGCCACGAGATAACAAACAACTAAAAACCATTAAAAGGCAGCTCGAGACAGACAAAACCTATCGTTAACAGTTCGGACAACGCCGACACAAAGCAAGTTAATAAAAAACGGGGAGGCACGGAAGCCTGCCCACTGCAATATCAAACTAAACAACAAACAAAGGAAGTATGAACAGCAAATCAATCAGATCAAGGTTCTGGCTATTGGTCGCTGCGCTCTTCGCCACGCTCACGGTCTCCGCGCAATCGTTCGAGGCCAACGGCAAGGTGGTGGACGGCGCAGATCAGCAGCCCATCCCAGGCGTCGCAGTCATGGTGAAGGGTACCACAATAGGTACTGTAACCGACTTTGACGGCAACTTTGCGCTTAATGCCGCTCAAGGCTCAACGCTTGTCTTTTCGTTCATTGGCTACACGACACAGGAGCTTCCGGCGGCAAAGGGCATGAGTGTGTCTCTTGCCTCTGACGCACAGGAGCTTGAGGATGTGGTAGTCATTGGTTACGGTGTGGCTCGCAAGACAGACCTTACGGGTTCGGTCACGGCGATCAAGCCAGACGAGATGTCGAAGGGCATCACGACCTCGGCACAGGACATGCTTAACGGCAAGGCGGCTGGTGTCAGCGTCATTGGCGATGGCACTCCTGGTGGTGGTGCGACGATCCGTATTCGTGGTGGTTCTTCGCTCTCTGCCTCCAACGACCCTCTTTACGTCATTGATGGTCTTGCGATGGATGGTAACGGTGTGCAGGGTCTTTCTAACCCGCTTGCGATGGTCAATCCTAACGATATTGAGAGCATGACAGTCCTCAAGGATGCGTCGGCCACAGCGATTTATGGTTCTCGTGCATCTAACGGTGTCATCATCATCACGACGAAGAAGGGACGCAAGGGGCAGGCGCTGTCGGTATCGTACAATGGTCACCTCACCGTCAGCCATGCCCGTAACACTCTTGACGTGCTTGATGCTAATGAGTATCGCGCACTTGCCACTGAGAAGGGTGTGCCAGAGGCGGCACTCGGGGAGCTTGGTGATGCTAACACGGACTGGCAGGATGAGGTGTTCCGCACGGCGGTTTCTCATGACCACAACGTCAGCCTGACTGGAGCCGTAGCATCTATGCCATACCGTTTTTCTGTCGGCTACACTGACCAGGAGGGTATCGTCAAAGAGTCTGCGTCGAAGAAGGTTAACGTCTCACTCAGCCTTTCGCCATCATTCCTTGATGAGCATCTTAATTTCAACCTGAATGCCAAGTACCTCTACGGCAAAGACAACTATGTAGGTGGTGGCGGTGTTGTAGGCATGGCGATTGCGATGGATCCTACACAGTCTATCTATGCTGACTCACCTGCGACTGGTGGTTACTACCAGACACTCATTTCGGGTGCGGAGCTTGCTGACTGGACTAAGCCCGTCACCAACTCGAACACTCCACAGAACCCTGTTGCCTACCTCGACAATGAGACCAACGAGGGTAAGAGTAGCTCCTTCATTGGTGATCTTGCTGTTGACTACAAGATTCACGGATTTGAAGACCTCCGCGTACATGCATCCATCAGTGGAGACTACTCTGAGGGGCGTCAGGAGTACAGCTCCACGCCGTATAGCTATTCTAACAACTACTATGGTTACGAAGGCTTCGACCAGTCGTACAAGTACAACCTCCAGGGTAACGGTTACGTGCAGTACACTCATGAGTTTGACAAGCAGTATCTTGACGTCATGGTAGGTGCTGAGGAGCAGCATTTCCATCGTGAGACATTTTCTCAGGGTGGTGGTCCGTGGAAGGGGACAGTCTATGACGCCAGTGACCTTTATTCGCCGACTATCAAAGCTGAGACGAAGCACACTTATCGTAACTCTCTTGTCTCGTATTTTGGTCGACTCAACTACACCCTCCTTGACCGTTATATGCTGACCCTGACGATGCGTTTTGATGGTTCGAGCCGCTTTGACAAGGACAACAGGTGGGGACAATTCCCGGCAGTTGCTTTTGCATGGAAGATAAACGATGAGAGCTTCCTCAAGGACAAAGAGTGGCTTGACGACTTCAAGCTTCGCCTTGGCTGGGGTGTCACGGGTCAGCAGAATATTGGCTACGATTTCTACTACACACAGCGTTACGTGGTATCTGACCAGTATGCACAGTACACTCTTGGCAAGCAGAACTACAACACATCGCGTCCTGAGGTTTACAACAAGGATTTGCAGTGGGAGAAGACCACGACCTATAATGCTGGTATCGACTTCAGCGTTCTCAATGGTCGCGTACGTCTTGCAGCCGACTACTATTATCGTGAGACAAATGACCTTATCAGCTCTGTCTCTGTGGCGGCTGGTACGAACTTTGGTAACTACCTTGTGAAGAACATTGGATCTCTCACCAACCAGGGTTGTGAGTTCTCTATCGATGCACGTCCTGTTGAGAGCGATGATTTTGTATGGCAGACCACCTACAACGTCACCTACAACAAGAACAAGATTGAGGAGCTCACAGGCGACGCTGATTTCTTCAAGACTGGCAGCAATATTTCCGCGGGTCTCTCTAACCAGGTACAGGTCAACAAGGTAGGCTATGCTGCAAACAGTTTCTACGTTTATCAGCAGGTTTATGACGAGGCGGGCAATCCGATTGAAGGGCTCTTCGTGGATCGCAATGGTGATGGTCAGATCAACGAGGATGACAAGTATGTCTACAAGAAGCCTACGGGCGATGTTCTCATGTCTTGGACCAACAAGTTTGTCTTCCTCAAGGATTGGGACTTCAGTTTCACTTTCCGTGCGAGCCTCAACAACTACCTCTACTATGACGTTCTCAGCGGCAAGGCTAACGTCTCGGCATCTGGTCTTTACTCGAACAGTGCATTCTCTAACACCATTCAAGGAGCGGTAGACCTTGGATTCAGTGGCAAGACTGACTACTTCATGAGCGACTACTTTGTACGCAACGCATCGTTTGTACGCTGTGACAACATCAACCTTGGTTACTCTTTCAAGGAGCTCTTTGCGGGATCTTCTTACAAGGGTATATCGGGACGAATTTCTCTCACCTGCCAGAATCCGTTTGTCATCACCAAATATGACGGTCTTGACCCTGAGATCAGCAATGGTGTAGACAGTGACATCTACCCAAGGCCTACCTCATATCAGCTTGGCCTCACCCTTAACTTCTAATCTCTACACAGATTATTATGAAAACAACAGCTAAAAATATATTCGCAGCCGCAGCCCTGCTACCTCTCCTTGCAGGACTACCCTCTTGCGCCGACGACCTTGACCAGGGCATACAGGACGAGCAGACCGTCACCACGTTTGACGCGAACGGCGCACTTGCCAAGATTTACGCCAGCCTTTTCATGACTGGTCAGAATGGCGCGACGGGCAACGCAGATATGAGCCAGTTCGACGAGGGTAATAGTTCTCTCTACCGTCGTCTTTTCGAGGCAAACGAGCTATGCTCTGATGAGTGCATTTGGACATGGCAGGGAGATCCTGGTATTCCTGAGATTACCAACATCTCATGGAACTCTTCTCACAGTTACACTGAGTTGACTTACTACCGACTCATGTATAACGTCACACTGTGCAACTCTTATCTTGACAACACCGAAGGCGCAACCGACGCTCAGGTGCTCCAGAATCGTGCAGAAGTACGTTTTCTCCGTGCGTTTTTCAATTTCCACTTTGTTGATCTCTATGGCCGTACCCCATATAAGGTACACGTCACGGAGGAGCTTCCGGAGCTCAAGACACGTGTTGAGATGTTCAATATCATCGAGAGTGAGCTCAAGTCTATCATTGAAGGCACTGTTGAGGGAGAGCAGCTTCTTGACTTTGCTGGGACGGACGACAACTATGGTCGAGCAGACAAGGTTGCGGCCAAGATGCTTCTCATGAGGCTGTATCTCAATGCTAAGGTTTATACTGGCACGGCACGTTGGCAGGATGCCAAGGATATGGCTACGGAGGTTATCAACTCGGAGTACAAGCTCAACACGACCGCTGTTGGGGAATTCTCAGCCTACGAGCAGCTCTTCATGGGAGATAACGGTGAGAACGCTAACGCTCGTCAGGAGATTGTTTTTGCGGTTCGTTGTGATGGCATGACGGCGCGCAGCTATGGTGGCTCTGTATACACCATTGGCTCGTGCACGGGCAGCGGCACACCCGATCAGGCTCTTTCTAGCCAGCAGTGGACTTGCAACAGGACTCGTCAGTCTATGATTGACAAGTTCATCTCGAACGGCAAGGATCAAAATGGCAAGAGTTTGTCGGCACATGAGTTTGCGGCGCTTGCGGGAGATGACCGCGCTCTTTTCTTCTCTGATGACAAGCGAGTCTATGAGACTGATGAGAAGACGACCTTCACGGCAGGATTCGGCATCTTGAAGTGGACGAATGCTTACTCTACGGGTGCTACTCCATCAGATGTCAGTTTTTCAGACACCGACCTTCCTCTTATGCGTATTGCTGAGGCCTACCTGACACGTGCAGAGGCGGACTTCCGTCTCAATGGTGGCGATGCGGGGCTTGAGGATCTGAATGTTCTCCGCGACCGTGCTAATGCGTCTGAGCTCACATACGTAAGCCTTGACATACTTCGTGATGAGTGGTCTCGCGAGTTCTACTTTGAGGGTCGTCGTCGTTCGGACCTTATACGTTTTGGAGCCTTCACGTCTGGCTCATACGTTTGGGACTGGAAGGGCGGAGTCTATGAGGGAACTGGTGTTGACAACAAGTTCAACCTCTTCCCCATTCCTGCCAACGAGCTCGCAGCAAACCCTGCCATGGGTCAGAACCCGGGCTATTAGTCTAACACATTTAATCCGAAATAGTAATGCGCAAGATATTTTACCCTCTGATGATCACGGCCCTTTTGCTGGGTGCGCTGACATCGTGTGACGAGGATAGGGACAGCAATCCTGAGTTTGAGGTTCCTGAAGCTGGCTCTTTCGTGCTCAATGAGCCTGCAAATAAGCTCCAAACGTATGACCTTGAGACGGCGGACTACATTGTCCTGACGACGGCACAGCCTGACTATGGTACCACCTTGGCTGTGACATACTCAGCATACATCAGCATTGATGGGGAGAACTATGTGAAGCTTTCTCAGGCGTACACCACGACCACGATTAAGCTTTCTGCGTCTGAGATCAACAGCACTATACTTGATCTCATAGGAGATGGCAGCCTTGACTATCCGCTTTCTGTCTACGTCAAACTCGTAGCTGCTCCTTCTGCTAATGGCGAGATTGGAGTTATAGAGTCTAATGTGGTTGAGCTCTCGAGCGTACAGGCGTACGTGCCGCCAGTGACCATTGAGCTTCCATCGAAGATGCACATTGTAGGCAGTTTTGCCGCGTCTAACGGCTGGAGCGTATTCGTGCCTCTACATGCTGCATACAGCCAAGAGGGCTACTTCTATGGCATGGCTTATTTTGCCGCGGGTGATGAGTTCAAGGTTAACCCTGATGATGCGTGGAAGGGCAATGACAAGGGCTTTGGTCAGATGACCGTCAACGAGTCGGAGGCTGGTCTTTCGGCGGCAGGCGACGGTGATGGCGCGAACATCAAGGTTGACAATGCTGGTTTGTATACGGTCCTTGTGGTGACGAAGATTTCGAATGGCGCTATCAGCTACACTCTTTCTGTACTTCCTGCTAAGCTTTACGTCTTTGGCGCGTGTGCCCCTAACCAGGATAACAGCTGGGCGTTTGATGACGCGAACCTCTTTGTCAACGGCACAGACGGCACTGCTACATCTCCTGCCCTTGGAGGCAGCGGTGAGATTCGCCTTTCTGTGGACTGTGGCATTGACTGGTGGAAGACAGAGTTCACCATCATGGGTGATGGCACACTCTTCTATCGCAACTGTGACATTCCCAACAACTGGGCTGATGACCTTGGTGCTGACTACTCTTTTGCTGGAGAAGCTGGCAAGTCTATCAAGCTCGATTTCAACGCCGGCACTGGCGTGATGCAGTAACCATCGTGATAACAAACTTGGAGGCCTCTGTGTGAGGTCTCCAATCTAAAACGAATCAAATGAGACATTCGATATACTTCTTGTCCGCACTCGCGCTCACATTTGCTGCTTGCGAAGAGGACTATAAAGACTGGGCCGATCCTCAGGTCAGCACCGAGGGTTCTGCCGACAATGTCGGTGGCGACGTCAAGGCGTTTTCTGCCATTGACGGCAACAAGGCTACGGGCCTTACGCCAATTCTTGTGGCGACGGCGCAGGACGGCAACAGTGTGAGCGTGGCGTCGCTCACACTCAATGATGAGGTTATAGACTTCACGATGTCGAACGACACTGTACTTGTTGAGGCGAGTGTCCTTGCGGAGGCATCAAAGAAGGCTTATTCGAGCATGGCTCCTGTGGAGCGTGAGCTCACCTTTGCGGGTCATTTTGCGATGAAGACGGAGCGTGGAGAGAGTTTTCCTCTCTCTGTTGAGCCTTTCGTTGTGAACTATACCCCTGCTGCTCTTCCTGCCAATGCGAGCGAGGATGCATATTACTTCATTGGATCGGCCAGTGGTTGGGATCTTTCTGCTCCCACTCCATTCGTGTCTAAGGGTGATGGTAAGTATGAGCTTACGATTGAGTTGACGGCGGACGAGTGGTTTGCCTTCGTGCCTCAGTCGGCAGTTGACAATCAGGATTGGAACGCTTTGTTCCGTGCGCCAGCTAATGGTTGCGAGGATCAGACTGGATTTCTTGATTCGGATCCTACCACTGGGTTCTCGTTCAACCACAAGGATGAGTCGGAGTCGCGTGAGTATACGTTTATTCTTGACATGGTGAACTACACTTACTCGTATGCTCGCACCGTTCACTCGCTCTACTACTCTGGCGATGCCAACGGTTGGGGTGCGTCGCCTTTGGCAGAGACCGAGCAGGGCACGGGCGTATATGTTGGCTACTACTACATTGCCAGTGTTGACAATTCGAGTACATGGGGCATGAAGTTCCGTCCGAACGCTGGTGATAATTGGGATGGTCAGATGGGTGCTGGTGCTACCGACTACTCTATTGTTGCTGATGGAGGGAACATTGTTACACCAGAGAACAAGTCTGGCTTCTATCAGATCACAGTGAACACCAAGGAGAGCACATACGCTATCTCGGAGATTACGTCTATCTCGCTCATTGGTAGTTCTGTTTATGGAGCAGACGGCAATCCTGACACGAATTGGGGTACTGATGCTGACATGACTTACAATACCGAGAGTGGCGCGTGGGAGTTTACTGGCGCTCTTGCCGCTGGTGAGTTCAAGTTCCGTGCTAATCATGACTGGTCACTCTCATGGGGTGGTGAGACTGCTGAGACCCTTACTTCGGCTAACGGTGCAAACCTGAAGATTGAGGCGGATGGCAACTACACTATCACCTTCAAGCCCAACTGTGACGGTCAGGGAGTCTACACAATCCAGTAATCAGCAAATCTCTATAAGAATCTTAGCCAGATCCTAAGATCTACTTCCTGGGCCGCCTGAGCGAATGAACCTCAGGCGGCCTTTCTCACTATCTGCTTTGCAACCGTGGTTGTTGTGGAGACGTAGTAAACTACAAACTAAAAATCGGACATAATGGAATTGAAAAGACTGATTTTGCTGTTGCCATTTGTTGGCTTGCTTGTTGCGCCATGTGCGTTGACGTCGTGCAAGGATGATGATGGCGGCACGGATGCTGCTGAGGGCGTGGTTGTCGGCACGGAGACGTCGCTCTCGCTTACGGCTGAAGCGCAGACTGTGAGCCATAGCGTGGCGTTTGCTGATGACTGGACTGCCACACTGTCGGCGGACTGGGTTACGATTGACCCGACATCTGGCACGGCGGCGGATAATGTGGTGAGCATCACGGTGCTGGCTAATGAGGGTGAGGCGTTGCGCACGGCCACGATAACGTTCACGGCGGAGCGGCAGACGGAGATCCTCACGGTAACGCAGGCTTATAAGGAGACGTATGCGGACGGTGGGCGTGAGGATATTATGCTTCAGGGTTTCTATTGGGACAGCCAGAAGGCGACGGGGTGGACGAAGTTGATGAGCTATGCTACGGATATAGCTAATAACTTCAGCTGCGTATGGTTCCCGCCATCTGCGAGTGCTGAGGGTGGTAATACGGTTGGCGGGGCTAATGTGGGTTATCATCCGCGTCAATGGAACGATCAGAATAGCTGCTGGGGCACGGCAGAGAATTTGAAGAAGTTGATCTCGACGCTTCATGAGGGCGGGGTCAAGGTGATAGCGGACGCTGTGGTGAATCATCGAGCAGGAGATACGGGGTGGGGTAATTTCACGAAGGATGATTTTGGGGCATACGGGTCGTATCAGCTTGACGTGTCGCATATATGCTCGACGGATGAGATGAATGACAAGTCGCAATGTTCGGACGTGAATTGGCTGGGCAAGGCTACGGGGGCCGCGGATAGTGGAGAGAACTGGGGTGGGGCCCGAGACCTTGACCATACGTCGGAGTATGTGCAGCAGGATGTTATAGCGTATCTTTCGTGGTTGCGTGGTGAGTTTGGTTATGATGGTTGGCGTTATGATTTCTGTAAGGGTTTTGACGGCAAGTATGTGGCGATGTATAATGACGCGACGGATCCGTATTTGTCGGTTGGCGAGTATTGGGATGGTGGTTATGACGCTGTGAACGGTTGGCTGAAGTCGGCGTCGTATAAGAGCATGGCGTTTGATTTCCCGGCGAAGTATGACGCTATAAACAGTGGTGTCGGGAAGAGTAATTTTGGCGGTATGACGTGGAAGAATCAGGATGACGGTGTTCAACGTCCGGCGGGTCTTATTCATCATCAGTCGACGAACGCGTATGCGGTGACGTTTGTTGATAATCATGACACGTATCGTGATGACAGCAAGTATACGGGTAATGTGCCTCAGGCGTATGCTTTTATAATGTCGTCGCCGGGGATACCTTGCGTGTTTTGGCCTCACTGGCAGGATCGGAATTATAAGGCGGCTATTGAGAATATGATTGCGGCTCGTAGGGCTGTGGGGTTGACTAATATCAGTGATGTGCGTGTGACGAAGTCGTCGACTTATTATGAGGCTCAGGCGACGGGCAGGCGCGGGTCGCTCATAGTGCGTATTGGCAGTAAGGCTCCGACGTCGGTTCCGGAGGGTTATGCGTTGGCATGTTCTGGTACTGGTTGGGCGTTTTATACGAAGTAGGGGTTTAGAGGATAGAAGGCACGCCTTGTCGGTCGGGGGTGACCGATGGGGCGTGTTTTTTTGTTTGTTTTTTTGGGGGGGGGGGTGGGGGGTAGGCCTTCGGCGTTGAGGGAGATGGTGTGGGCGGACGTTTGTACATTACGCCTTGCGGCGTTTGGGGGTAAAGAGGGTGGGGTGTGGGGAGAAAGTTATGGGGTTGGGGGTGCGGGTATTCGTGGTTTTTTAATAATTTTACGAGTGTTATGGGTTGGCGGCGAGCCGTCCACGCTTTCCTTTGTAAACAATGAACAAGATGACAGATAGTATGAAAAAGAAGGTGTCTCTCGGTGTTGATATCGGTGGGACGAACACGGCGATCGGTGTTGTCGATGCCGAGGGTAATGTGCTTGTTAAGGCTAATATCTCGACTCCGAAGCATGGAGACGCGGATTTGTATGTGGCTGAGATGTCGAAGACGATTCGCGGTTTGATCTCGGATGTCACGAAGTTGAACCCTGAGGTGGTGTTTGCGGGCATAGGTCTTGGCGCGCCGAATGCGAATTACTATAAGGGTACGATTGAGTATGCTCCGAATTTGTCGTTCAAGGGTGTTGTGCCTTTGGTGGATATGCTGAAGGCGCAGTTTCCGGATATGCCGAAGGTTATCATGACGAATGACGCTAACGCGGCGACGATGGGTGAGATGGTGTATGGCGGCGCGAAGGGGATGAAGGAGTTCGTGATGTATACTCTTGGTACGGGTGTGGGTTCGGGTTTGGTTGTTGATGGTAAGTTGGTGTATGGTCATGATGGTTTTGCGGGTGAGTGTGGTCACACGATGTTGATTCCTGGTGGTCGTATGTGCGGGTGTGGTATTCGTGGTCATCTTGAGGCGTATTGCTCGGCTATTGGGATGAAGCGTACGGCGTTTGAGTTGCTTGCGGAGTATAATGACGTGGAGAGCCTGCTGGCGGGTAAGTCGTTTGCGGAGCTTGAGAGTAAGGATATTTATGATGCGGCTGTCAAGGGGGATAAGATTGCGTTGATGGTGTTTGAGAAGACTGGTGATTATTTGGCTCAGGGGATTGCGAACACGATACATCACACGAGTCCGGAGGCGGTGTTCTTGTTTGGTGGTCCTACGGCTGCTGGAGATTTGATTTTTGATCCTATCAGGAAGAATTTGGATAAGTATTTGCTGACGATTTTCAAGGGCAAGTGCAGGATCTTGCCGTCGTCGTTGAAGCGTGGTGACGCTGCTATTGTTGGTGCGTCGGCTTTGGTGATGGATTAGGGGGTCGTGAGCGACAGTTGAGGGGCATTCCCGCGGGCGTATTTCACAGCTTTGGCGGGGATGCCCTATTTTTTTAACGTGTGGTTTTTGGGTGATTTATTCACCGTTCGTAGTATTTTGTATGTGTGAAATGCGCGTTTCGTCAAATGGAGAGCGCGTTTCGTCAAAAACATGGGTGTATAGGGTGTTTGTTGTTGGCATAGTAGTTATTTTCACGTTGTAAAAACTAACGAAAGGCCATGATTGACTCTATTCTGTTCGCATCGTTTGCGTTTATCATCATCTTGTTTTTGGTTGGTGTGTATGCGTATTTTTTGCAGGCTCGTATGGCGCGTCTGGATGACGCGTGTGATGACGCTATGCGTTTGTTGTCGATACAGATGAATTCGCGTTGGGTTGCGATGGAGAATTTGGCTCGTGAGTTGTTTAAGTTGTCGCCGTTGGATGGTGTGGCACAGCAGGAGGCGATATGCGAGAAGCGTAAGTCGATACCGGACTCGCCGGAGTATGTGGAGAAGCAGGGAGAGGCGATAGAGCAGGTGTGCAAGGGTTTGGTTGCGGCGTGTTCGGGTCATGCGTCGATGAAGTCGAGTGGTGAGTATGTGTCGTTGTCGCAGCGTGCGGAGGATTATAGGAGTAATGTGAGCCGGTCGATGTCGGTGTATAATAATGCGGCGAGTAAGTTGAATGAGTTGTTGTCGCGTTGGCCGTCTCGCCCGATAGCGCGGATGCTTGGATTCCGGAGCCGTAAGACGATATAGGTTAAGGTTGAAGAGGGGGGGGGCGAGAACTCCAAAACCTTTAAATGTTGAAGGTTAATATGGTATTTCTCCCTTGAATATCTTATATTATAAAGAATTGATAATCAGATATTTTTACTATAAAGACATCTTCACTACAAAGGTCTTTGGGAGTCTCTAAAACGATGATTTTGGCCAAGAAACACCCCTAAACGGCAGTTCTCGGACAGCCTGGGGGGGGAGGTTATTGGAGGCCACGTTGTTGGCGGTAGGCGGTGGGGGAGAGGTGTAGGATTTCGGAGAAGTCGTAGGCGAAGTCGTCGTAGGAGTGGTAGGCGCAGGCGTGTGCGACGTCGTGGACGGAGAGCATGGTGTTGTCGATGAGTTGCCGTGCTTTCATGATGCGGAGGGATTTTATGTGGTCTTCGGCGGTGCGGGCGGAGATGTTCATTAGTCGGTTGCGCATTTTGTCTTCTGGTAGTCGCATGCCGTGTGCGATGGTTTCGACTGAGACGTCGCCGTTTTTCATGGCTCGTCGTACTTCGCGTGCGAGTCGTGCGAGGAATCGTTGGTCGGACTCGGTTAGGGCGTCGTTGTTGTTGCGGAGGGGGGGGAGGTGTCGTTGGAGGAGTATGAGGGTTCGCCGGAATGAGTGTCGGATGCCGGCTTTGCGGTGTCGTTTGCGGAATACGTGTATGGTGGTGATGATGACGAGTGTGAGGACGGCGGCCATGGCGAGCCATAGTCCGATGCGTAGGGCTTTGTGTGTGTTTATTGGGCGGTTTCGTCCGTCGAGGGAGGGTATGGGAGCGCAGTTGATGTTGTTTTTGTTGATGTTGTCGTTGTAGTTTTTGGCGATGTTGTCGTAGCGGGTTTGTAGGGCGTCGCGTTTGGTGGTGTTGGAGGGGGGTGTGGCTCGGAATTCCCATTCGAGGGCGCGGCATACGTTGGGAGTGTCGTCGTGTCGGGAGAATATGGCGGCGGCTTCTTCGAAGCATGTGGCGGCGGTGTTGTGCGCGTCTTCTTCCATGTGTATTGTGCCGAGGAGGAGGTAGCTGAGGCCGAGTTGGTAGCTGTTGCCTTCGGACTGGAAGGTTTTTATGGCGGCGGATATGCATTCTTTGGCACGTGCGAGTCGTCCGGTTTTGAGCAGGACTCGGCTTTTGCGTCCGAGTAGTGGTCCTATGGCTTTGCGGACGTTGTTGGTTTCGGCTTCGAGGAGTCCGTCGTCGGCGTAGCTGATGGCGACGGCGTAGCGTCCGAGTGCGCAGTAGACCATGCTGGCTATTCCGAATAGTCGGCATCGTTGTAGGTGGTCCATGGCGTGGTGTTCGTGCGCGAGAGCTTTTGCCATGTAGGATTCGGCTGTTGTGAGGTCGCCCATTCTCATTGAGACGTAGGCGACGGAGCTTAGGGCGGAGCATAGGAGGCTGCTGTCGGCGACGTTTTCGCCGAGGGCTACGGATTGTAGGGCTACTTGGCGGGCGTTGTTCCATTCGCGTCGTATGCTGTGTGCCATGCATTGGAGTGCGAGGCATGAGGCTTCGGCGAGTCGGTCGTCGCTGGCGTGGAGTATGGGGAGGGCTCGGTCGCAATATTTTATGGCTTCGCCTGCGTCGCGGATTTTGAGGATGCTCTCGGCGGCCCAGAACCATACTCGTCCGCGGAGTTCATAGTCGCCGAGTTCGCCGGCGAAGATCATCTGGCTGCTTGTGACTTTTTGGTGGTTGATGTCGAGGGTGTCGGTGGTGGGTTGGGTGTGGGCGGGCATGAGGCACAGGGTCGCGAGTGCGGCCGTGAGGAGAGCCTTGGTTGATGCCCGAGGGGTCATGGTGTGGTAGGGGTTAAGTTAGAATTCGCTTGAGAAGTGGAAGCGGATGTTTTTGAAGTCTTGTTGTGCCATTTGGAGCATGAAGTTGCTTTCGGCGAGGAAGACGTCTCGTCCGTCTTTGTCTTTGGCGAGGTATTGTACTTTTCGTTTTTTGAATTCTTGTAGTTGCGCGTCGTCGTCGCTTTCGATCCAGCATGCTTTGTAGAGGGATAGGCTTTCGTAGCGGCATTTGGCGCCGTATTCGTGGAGGAGTCGGTATTCTATGACTTCGAATTGGAGAGCGCCGACTGTGCCGATGATTTTTCGGCCGTTGAATTGGTGAGTGAAGAGCTGCGCTACGCCTTCGTCCATGAGTTGGTCTATGCCTTTGGCGAGTTGCTTGGCTTTCATGGGGTCGGCGTTGTCGATGTAGCGGAATAGTTCGGGGGAGAAGCTTGGCAGGCCTCGGAAGTGTATGGTTTCGCCTTCGCATACGGAGTCGCCGATTTTGAAGTTGCCGGTGTCGGGCAGTCCGACGATGTCGCCTGGGTAGGCTTCGTCGATGATGCTTTTTTTGTCGGCCATGAAGGCTGTTGGGCTGGAGAATTTGAGTTCTTTGGCGAGTCGTACGTGTTTGTAGGGTTTGTTGCGTTCGAATTTGCCGCTGCAGACCTTACAGAAGGCGATACGGTTGCGGTGGTTGGGGTCCATATTGGCGTGGATTTTGAATATGAAGCCCGAGAATTTTTTTTCTTGTGGGAGGACGTCTCGTTCTTCGGCGTGGCTTGGCTGTGGTGGGGGGGCGATTTGGAGGAAACAGTGTAGGAGTTCGCGTACGCCGAAGTTGTTGAGTGCGGAGCCGAAGAATACTGGGGCGATGTCGCCGGCGCGGTAGGTGTCGACGTTGAATTCGGGGTATACTCCCTCGACTGTCTCGAGTTCTTCGCGGAGCGACGTGGCGGCTCGGTTGCCGATGTGTGAGTCGAGGTTGTTGCTGTTTATGGGGACGCTTACTCCTTCTTGGACGGTTTGTTTGCTGGGTTCGTAGAGGTAGAGGTTGTTTTCGAAGATGTTGTAGACGCCTTTGAAGATGTCGCCAGAGCCGATGGGCCAGCTAAGGGGTCGTACGCCGATGTGGAGTTCGTTTTCTATTTCGTCGAGGAGGTCGAAGGGGTCGTTGGCTGGTCGGTCCATCTTGTTGATAAAGACGATGACTGGTGTTTTGCGCATACGGCATACCTGCATTAGTTTGCGGGTTTGCGTTTCGACACCTTTGGCGGCGTCGATGACGATTATGACGGAGTCGACGGCAGTGAGGGTACGGAAGGTGTCTTCGGCGAAGTCTTGGTGTCCTGGGGTGTCGAGGATGTTGACTTTGTAGCCGTTGTATTCGAAGCCCATGACTGACGTGGCGACGGAGATGCCTCTTTGCTTTTCGATCTCCATGAAGTCGGAGGTGGCGGTTTTCTTTATTTTGTTGCTTTTGACGGCACCTGCGACGTGTATGGCTCCGCCGAAGAGGAGTAGTTTCTCGGTCAGGGTTGTTTTGCCGGCGTCGGGGTGGCTGATTATGGCGAATGTGCGCCGTCGTGCTATTTCTTGTTCGAGTTCCATTAATGGATGGTGGTCTTAGTATGTTGGTAATGAGGAGGTCGTTGTGTTAGATGGCGGAGGCTATCGTGAGTTGGAGTTTGTTGATTAGTTCGTCTCGTTGTCCGTCGTAGTCGGAGGGGGAGATTGGTGGGTGTATGGTGAGGGTGGCTCGTCCGGGTTGGAGTGAGGCGATGCCGGATTGCATGACTTTGTAGGTGTCTTTTATGGAGACGGGGAGTATGGGCAGACCGAGTTCGAATGCCATTTTGAAGGCTCCGTGTTTGAATTGGTTCATGTTTTGTTGTCCGCTGCGGTGTCCTTCGGGGAATATTACGACGGAGGTGCCGTCACGGAGGATTTCTTTGGCTTTCTCGATGCTGCGCCATGCGGCTCGTGGGGAGGATCGGTCGAGGAATATGTGTCCGCATTTTTCGCAAGCGAAGCCGATTATTGGGGCGTTTCGGAGTTCTTTTTTCATGATCCATCGGAAGTCGATGGGTAGGCTGCCGTAGATCATGATGATGTCGTAGGCGCTTTGGTGGTTGGCGATAATGACGTAGGATTGTCCTTTGGCGATGTTGTTTTTGCCGAGGACTTTTACGGGCATGGGGGTGAGCCATTGCATGACTTTGGCCCATGCGCTGGCTGATTTGCCGGCCCATCGGCCTGAGATGTAGCTGAAGATCCAGGTCCAGAAGGTGAAGAAGATGGAGTCCACTATGAATAGTGGAATGAGGATGAGGTATTTGTATGGCTGGTAGAGCCAGAGGGCGAATTTGGATAGGGACATGATGGTTGGTTGTAGGCGAGGGTAGAGTTTTATGCAAAAGTATACATATTATGTGGGAAATGGGAGGGGAATGGGTGTAAAAGGGGAGTAAAATGGGTGTAAAGGGGGTGTGAAACTGGTGGACTGTGGAGCGTGGATGGGGATTGGATTGGAGATTTTCGTGGATTTGGTTGGTGGTAAGAGGGTGGGAGAGGGGTGGTAAGGGGGGGGTGTAAGGGGGTGTTTTGGACTATTGTGGGACGATATTGCTATTATGGAGGGGGCATATTTTACAGAATAGTTTCAGTATGTTTTCAGTATAGTGGAGCAGTTTTATCAGTATATTGTCAGTATGTGGGTGCTTGGAGGTAGGGTGTGTGGAGGTTGTGGGTGGGTATTGGAGATATTCGTGGGTGGTGGGGGTTGTGGTGTGGTGTGGGGTGTCGTTTGTTGAAGATATGTGTGTGTTTGGGGTGCGTGGTGGTTCGTATGTTGATTTTGTGTGTTTGGGGTGTGCCTATATTGTGGGATTTGGCTAATTTTGGGATGCCGTCGGGAGTAGGGTGGCAGCGCTGCTGGCGGTATGGAATGATAAAATAAAGACTAAGATATACTCACGACACCAAAATGGAAGCGATAGACATTAAGGAGCTTAACGAGCGGATAAAGAACGAGAGCTCGTTTGTGGACCTTATCTCGATGGAGATGAACAAGGTCATCGTTGGTCAGAAGCATCTTGTGGAGAGCCTCATGATAGGTCTTCTGTCGGATGGACATATATTGCTGGAGGGTGTTCCTGGCTTGGCTAAGACCCTTGCGATAAACACGTTGGCGAAGATTGTTGATGCTGGTTTTGCCAGGATACAGTTTACGCCAGACTTGTTGCCGGCTGATATATTGGGCACGCTGATATATAGCCAGAAGTCGGAGGAGTTTCAGGTTAAGAAGGGTCCTATCTTCTCGAACTTCATTCTTGCGGATGAGATTAACCGTGCTCCGGCGAAGGTTCAGTCGGCGTTGCTTGAGGCGATGCAGGAGCGTCAGGTGACGATAGGCGACCAGACGTATCCGATGGCTAGGCCGTTCCTTGTGATGGCGACTCAGAATCCTGTGGAGCAGGAGGGGACTTATCCGTTGCCAGAGGCTCAGGTGGATCGTTTCATGCTCAAGGTTGTGATAGACTATCCTAAGAAGGAGGAGGAGCAGTTGATTATCCGGAGCAATTTGGCTAAGAGTTTCCCACAGCCTAACACTATCTTGAAGCCTGAAGACATATTGCGGGCACGTGATGTGGTGAAGGACGTGTATATGGACGAGAAGATTGAGAAGTATATCGTAGACATTGTGTTCGCCACGCGTTATCCTGACCAGTATGGGTTGGGGCAGTTCAAGGATATGATTTCGTTTGGCGCGTCGCCTCGTGCGTCGATTAGCCTGTCTAAGGCAAGTAAGTCGTATGCGTTTATCAAGCGTAGGGGTTATGTGATACCTGAGGATGTTCGTGCGGTGTGCCATGATGTGTTGCGGCATCGTATTGGGTTGAGCTATGAGGCTGAGGCGAATAATGTGACGAGTGAGGAGATAATCTCTGAGATACTGAATAAGGTTGAGGTGCCTTAGGGGGGGGGAACGTCGTCTTATTATGGATCAGGGTAATATGGACAGCACGGAGCTGCTTAGGCGTGTGCGCCAGATTGAGATTAAGACGCGGGGGTTGTCGAACCACATCTTCGCGGGCGAGTATCATTCGGCGTTCAAGGGTCGGGGCATGGCGTTCAGTGAGGTGCGAGAGTACCAGTATGGTGACGACGTGCGGAATATAGACTGGAACGTCACGGCGCGTATGAACAAGCCGTATATCAAGGTATTTGAGGAGGAGCGCGAGAACACTGTGGTGCTACTCATAGACGTGTCGGGTTCGCGAGAGTTTGGCACGAGGATGCGTTTCAAGAAGAACTTGATAACGGAGATGGCGGCTACTCTTGCGTTCTCGACTATACAGAACAACGACAAGATAGGTGTGATCTTCTTCAGCGATAAGGTGGAGCATTTCATCCCGCCAAAGAAAGGCAAGAAGCACGTGTTGCACATCATACGGGAGTTGTTGACCTTTCAGCCGCAGAACAGGGGGACTGACATAGGTGAGGCGTTGAGGTATATGACAGGCGCGATACGTAAGCGTTGCACGGCGTTTCTTATTTCGGACTTTCTTGACGTGAGGGACTATGAGTTGCCGTTGCGTATAGCGGGTCATAAGCATGACCTTATAGCGTTGCGCGTGGCGGACAGGCGTGAGATGGAGTTGCCTGATGTCGGGTTGATGCTTCTTGCCGATGCGGAGAGTGGTCGTCAGATGTGGGTAGACACGTCGGACGAGGGCACGCGCAGGGCATACGCCATGAACGCCATGAAACGTGAGAAGGAGGCGGACGCGGTGTTCAAGCGTTGCGCCATAGACAATGTGAGTGTCTTCACCGACGATGATTACGTCAAGAGCCTTATGGGTTTGTTTCGTAAGCGCGGGTAGGTGCGCATAGGCACTACTGCACAACATCATCATAGAGCAATGAGATTAGTAAAGGATATACTCCCGATAGTAGCGGCATTGTCGATGTCGGCGGAGGCCATGGCTCAGCAGCCAGTGGTACGGGCCGAGCTTGACTCTGTCACCATACTTGTAGGCGGTCAGGTGGGTCTTAATGTGTCGATACAGGTGCCGAATAGCCTTGACTGCCATGTCATGGCGTTGCCGGACACGTTGACCAAGTCGGTCGAGGTGGTGTCGACGGTCAGTGCTGACACACTTGAGCAGGGCGACTTGCGGGAGTACAGTATGCGGTATCTGGTGACGTCGTTTGACACGGGGTTGCAATATGTGCCGCCTATACCGGTGGTAATAATGCCCGATAGCAGTACGGTATCTATGCCGGAGTTTGCCTTGTCTGTCATCAACCCGTTTCAGAAGATTGAGGTTGATGAGCAGAGCGGTATAGCGAGGATATTCGATATCAATGCGGCGGTTGACGCTCCGTTTGTGTGGCGTGAGCTGTTGTATTACTGGCCGTGGGTGGTGGTTGTGGTTGTGCTTGTGGGGTTGTTCTTCTTGGTACGATGGTTGAGGCGTAAGTATCGTCGTCAGCATGACAAGGGTGGGGCGGTTAGTGTCAAGGTTGAGCCTTGTGAGGTTGTGGCACTACGTGACCTTGAGCGTATACGTCAGGAGAAGCTGTGGTTGCATAACCGTGTCAAGGAGTTTTATTCGGATTTGACCGACACGTTGCGCAAGTATGTGGCGTCGCGGTTTTGTGTTCAGGCGTTGGAGAGCACATCGGCACAGCTTGTGGAGTCGCTTATGCCGTATCTGAAGGAGTCGCCTAAAGAGCAGGCTCGTATATCGCAGATACTTGAGCAGGCAGACTTCGCCAAGTTCGCCAAGATGGAGCCATCGCCCGACGATAACGCTCATGCCGTGGCGGACGCCATAGAGTTCGTCAACGCCACGACCCAGGCGCCAGTGAGCCTCAAGCCTGACACATCGGTCGAACTAACGACAACCAAAGAAGCGTAAACTTATCATGTTCAGCGATATAACGTTTCAGCATCCGTGGCTATTCCTTCTGTTGATAGTCATACCCTTGTATGTGGCATGGTACATTTGGCGACGTAGGACGAGTCATGCCACGGTGCAGATATCAACACTCCAGACCCTCGACGGTACACGTGCCACGTGGCGTGTATACTTGCGTCATCTACCCCTCGTCTTGCGACTTATGGCTATAGCCCTTGCCGTTGTGGTATTGGCTCGTCCGCAGTCGACATCGAGTCATAGTGACAGTAATACTGAGGGTATAGATATTGTCCTCTCGCTCGATATATCTGGCTCTATGCGTGCCGTAGACTTCAAGCCTAACCGTCTTGAGGCGGCTAAGAGTGTAGCCACTAAGTTTGTCAGTGGGCGACCTGATGATAACATAGGACTTGTGGTGTTCGCTGGTGAGAGTTTCACCCAATGTCCACTCACCACCGACCATGCCGTGCTTATCAACCTATTCCAAGACGTTCGTACTGGCATGCTCGAAGACGGTACCGCCATAGGCATGGGACTTGCCACAGCAGTGAGCCGTATCAAGGAGAGCAAGGCCAAGAGCAAGGTCATAATACTACTGACCGACGGCATGAACAACTGTGGTGCCATAGCACCCGAGAAAGCCGCCGAACTTGCCCAAACCTTCGGCATACGCGTCTACACCATAGGCGTGGGGACGATGGGTACAGCCCAAGTGCCAGTACAAACAGCCTTCGGTACACAGATGCAGGATATGGAAGTCAAGATAGACGAACCACTCCTCCAGAACATTGCGCAGATGACGGGTGGGCAGTACTTCCGTGCCACCGACAACAAGAGCCTCGAGTCCATCTATTCTGAGATAGACAAGCTCGAGAAGACTATACTCGAGGTACGCCACTATACCCAGCATACCGACGAGTACTTCCCCTTCGCCCTTGCGGCACTCATATTGCTGATACTCGAGGTCGTGCTCCGTAACACCCTTCTGCGCACAATACCCTAAGGACCACCTCCCCTAATCTCTAATCCGAAAGACAATGGACTCTTTTAGGTTCGCACATCCTGAGGCGCTCTACCTCCTCATATTGGTGCCTCTTGTAGTGCTGCTCTTTTTCATATTCAACCGTCGACGTGCCAAGTCTCTTGACACCTTCGGCGAGAATGCCCTCGTCAGTCACCTTATGCCCGACTTCTCACGTCGTCGTATGCGTGTCAAGGCGTGGATCTTTGTCATTGCATTGGCGCTGCAAGTTGTCGTCGTGGCAGGTCCACAGTTTGGCTCTAAGTTCCAGTCCGTCAAACGTCAGGGCATAGAGGTCATGGTAGCGCTCGATGTATCCAACTCCATGAATGCCCAGGACGTCTCACCCTCACGTCTCGAGGTAGCCAAGATGGCCGTATCACGTCTCGTAGACAAATTGTCAGACGACCGTGTAGGACTCGTGGTATTCGCCGGCAACGCCTACGTTCAGATGCCCATGACATCCGACTTCTCCTCCGTTAAGATGTTCATGCAGTCCGTCTCCACGGGAATGGTGCAGACACAGGGCACTGCCATAGGACAGGCCATAAACCTATGCGTCAACTCCTTCTCGCAAAAGAGTGACATCAGCCGTGCCATAATCGTCATAACCGACGGCGAAAACCACGAGGATGATGCCGTGGCAGCCGCATCAAACGCCACACAACAAGGCATCAAGGTATACACCGTAGGCATGGGTACCTCCAAAGGCGCACCAATACCTACCGTGGCAGGCGCCAACAACAACTTCATCAAGGACAAGGATGGTAACGTGGTCATCTCCAAGATAGACGAAGCCTCACTTGCCAAGGTGGCACAAGCCGGCACCGGCGCATACATCCCAGCCAACAATATCCGCAACGGCATAAACACCCTCGTCGACGAACTTAGCGGACTCGACAAGGCTGAACTCGAGGCTCGTGTATACTCCGAGTACGAAGACCGCGCCATATACGTCCAATTCGTAGTATTCCTTCTACTCATACTCGACCTCCTCATCCTCTCTCGCAAAAACCCACGTCTCGCAGCCTTCGACATATTCTCCCGCAAGAAAACCACCAAGGACTTGTTCCTACCCATCAACGAGGTCAAACCCCAATTCTGACCAACCATGAAGCACATATTCCCTACCCTCCTCATAACGCTCTTACTCCTGCCTCTCTCCGTCAACGCACAACGTGAGCGGAAACTCATACGCGAAAGCTACAAGATGTACAACGACTCCAACTACGCAGGAGCGCAAGAGGCAAGCGTAAAAGCCATGGCCGAAGCCCCAAACTCCTACGAAGCCAACTTCAACTACGCCGACGCCCTCTTCAAACAACAGAAAGTAGACGAGGCCCTCGAACAATACGAGAAACTCGCTGCCAACGAGCAAGATAAGTCTCGCCTAAGCGAACTATACCACAATATCGGCAACTGCCACTACGTCAAGAAGGAGTTCGATAAGAGCATCGACGCCTACAAACAGTCCCTACGCTCCAACCCAAACAACAACGCCACACGCTACAACCTCGTAGCCGCACAAAAAATGCGCGACAAGAAGGACGATAACCAGGACAACCAAAACAAACAGCAGCAACAAGACCAGCAACAGCAACAACAACAGCAACAACAAGACCAGCAACAACAGCAGCAGCAGCAACAACAACAACAGCAACAGCAAATGGACCGCGAGGAAGCACAACGACTACTCGATGCCGTCCAGCAAGACGAGAATGAGCTGCAAGAGAAACGCAAGCAACTCAAAGAAGCGCAACCTCGTCGCATAGAGAAAAACTGGTAGTCCCCCAATCCCCCCAACTTGCCCACTTTGGTCTGAATGTATTACATTTGCAGAATGGAAAACAGTATCTCTTCAAGGGCTATAAGGAGGTTCCTTGCCCTCGTCGCTATCCTCGCGGTATCCCTTTCCGCCCTCGCCGACGAGCTTAGAGTCGATGTCAGCGCTCCCTCACAAGTAGCAGTAGGCCGCAACTTCCAAATAGCATACGTCATAAATGACGACGCCACGGGGTGCAACATGCCCGAGGTGGACGGCCTGACCGTACTCATGGGCCCCTCGTCTTCCCGCTCCTCAAGTTACTCCATCATAAATGGCAAGATGGAGTCTTCCAAACAGACCACTTTCACCTACGTCGTCAAAATAACCAAAGCCGGCACAATCACCATACCCGCCGCCAAGATAAACGCCGCAGGCAAGTCCCTCGATGCCAAACCATTCTCCATAACTGCCGTCGACACACCAAACTCTCCCTCTCAAAACCCCTCTCCCAACGGACAACCCACCAAGAACAACAACGAAGACCTCTTCCTCCGACAGTCTCTGACTCGCTCCACAATCTACGAAGGCGAGGCCACACAACTCATAACCAAGGTCTACACACGGCTCAACCTTAGCAGCATTTCCGACGTCACATACCCCAAACTGTCCGAATTCGTAGTATCCGACCTCTCCAACGGTAACGTCTCATTCACCACCGAATACGTCAACGGCCGTGAATACCAGGTAGGTGAGATAAGCCGCAAAGTCCTAATCCCACAAAAAGCAGGCAAGATAGTTATCGACCCCTGCGACGTGGAGTTCGTAGTCAAACGCCGTGTACGTGGAGGCGGAGGCTTCTTCGACGATTTCTTCGACAACGTGCAAGTCTCCAAACAGTCCGTACGAGCCCCGCAAATCACCATCAACGTCAAACCTCTACCCGACGCCAAACCCGCAGGCTTCAGCGGAGGAGTAGGACAGTTCAAATTCAATGTCGACGTGTCTCCTCTCAAAACCTCCGTCGATAATAGCGTCCAAGTACGCGTCTCCGTCGAAGGCTCCGGCAACCTTAAACTCCTCAGCCTCCCAAAACCTCAATTCCACCAAGACTTCGATACCTTCGACCCCGCCTCCAAGAACAATATATCCGAAAACGCTAACGGATTCAGCGGCAAACGTACCGACGAATACCTAATCATCCCTCGTCGCGACGGCTCGTTCACCATACCTCAACTCCAATTCTCCTACTTCGACCCTCAACAAGGCAAATACGTCAAACTCACTCAAGGCCCCTTCACCATCAATGTCGAAAAGGCCGAAGGCGCTCAATCCTCCCAAGGTAACTCTATCTCCTTCAACGGCTCAGGCCCCGAAAAAGTCACATACACCGGCTCCGACCTGCGCTACCTCCACCAAACATCCAACCTATACCCACGCAACGACTTCTTCGTCCTCTCCCCTCTCTTCTTCTCCCTCCTCGCCTTGCCCCTCCTCGCCCTAATAGTCCTATTCTTCATATTCCGACAAAAAGCCTACGACAACGCCAACGTCAGCCTCGTCAAGAGCCGCAAGGCTAATAAGCAAGCACGACGTCGACTAAAACAAGCCGCCAAGTTCATCAAGGAGAATAAGCGCGAAGCATTCTTCGACGAGGTCATGAGAGCCCTCTGGGGATATCTCAGCGACAAACTTACTCTCTCCCTAAGTGAACTAACCAAGGACAATGCTCGCGACAAAATGCAAGAACACGGCGTATCACAAGAGGCCGCCGACAGTTTCATGTCACTCCTCGACGAGTGCGAATACGCCCGCTACGCCCCAGCCAACGTATCCGCCACTATGGACGACGTCTACCAACGTGCCGCACACGTCATAGAACAGATCGAAGCCAAAAAGTAACAACAACAAATGAAAAAGCTAATCATATCCTCACTCCTCGCGCTGCTCTCCCTATCCCTCGCCTGCGCAACACCTACAACCTCTCATGCCGACTCCCTCGCACGCGACGGCAAATTCCCCGAAGCCACCGACGCCTACGAGACCATACTCGCCAGCGGCAACGAATCTGCCGACCTCTACTATAATCTCGGCTACTCTTATTTCAAGCAGGGTATGCTCGCCAAGGCTATCATCAACTTCGAACGCTCACGCCGTCTCAACCCCTCCGACCCCGATGTCATAGAGAACCTCTCCCAAGCCTACGCACTTACCGATAAACTACAAACCCTTGAGCCTATGCTCATCGCACGCCTGTGGAACGCCTTCCGCAACTCCCTCAGCTCCAACGGCTGGGCTGTCGTATTCGTCATACTATTCGCTCTCACCCTCACCGGCATCGGCCTATTCCTGTTCATCGAATCCGTCGCGCTGCGCAAAACAGGCTTCTTCTCTGCCACAATACTCGCACTCCTCGCCATCGTCGCACTCTCCATATCCCTCAACAAACGCTCCGAAATCCTCAATAGCGACGACGCCATTATCATGGTCTCCTCCGCAACTCTCGCCACATCCCCCGACAAAAACGCCACCGAGATGGCTGTCCTCCACGAGGGAACTCCCGTCCATATCATCGACTATCTCGGCGACTGGGCCGAGGTCCGTCTCAAGGATGGCAACGTCGGATGGCTCCTCCTATCCAATATCGAGAAAATATAAAACCCCAATATTTCCCAGTGCTACGCCACACTCCACTCACCCCCTTTAATATACTCACGATTTTCTCCAATCCCTCTTTCGCATAACGACAAAACATTTCTCCAAATCCCACACCCCCTCCTCCCCACACCCGCCCCACCTCTCCCCATCCCATCCCC
>CAVFBA010000022.1:0-39322 GCA_963620665.1 bacterium | reverse complement strand
CGCCGAACCTCCATGCATCCTCCCAACATCCTCCACCGATGCATAAAAGATGCATCACAGATGCTCCGCGACCCATAACCATTTCCTCGTAAGACTCCAAATAATTACTCATCCCCCAAATCCATTTGTCTCCACGACTCGCACAATCACCACAACTAAACTATTTTTAACCACCACTTAAATTGGCCCTTTCCACCACAAAATCCCCCTCGCCTCCCCCACTAACACCCCTTAAACCCCCAAAACCACCGCATTTCTCCCCTATATTCCCATTTAAATCCAATAATAATAGTTAACTTTGCTAATAAAAGCAACGATAGTCAGGTGCAAAATTATCACTACTCCCATAACCTAAGGAGGTGCTGTGCCCTCTTGTCAGCACTCCTCTACGTCGGTATACTATGCGCTCAAACCAATGACGCGCAGACAGTTATCAACTCTCTCAATATCTCAAGCGATACCCAACTGCGCATCGCCAACGCTCTCTCCGCCTACGAGAAAATGAAGCAGGCAGGACGATACGTCAACTCCATATCCGAGATCATAACCGACAAAAACATCCAACTCCCCATCGGCATCAAATCCTCCAACTACACCCTCTGCATCGAGGAAATATACTCCAACTGCACCTCCTCCGACCAGAAAATGTTCATCAAGGCCCTCTGTGTGATTCCAACATACAGCGGCAACAGCCTCACCTTCGAGGGCACTGCACGTATCGACGGCGAGCATGGCGTAGGAACAGAAGGACGACTCGAACTCATAGCCCCCGTCGAGGAAAAACTCGGCAACGAAGGCTCACTAATCTTCCGCGACGGCACATCCCTCACTTTCGACTGCGACGGCTTCCGCGAGGTCAACGCCAAGGTCGCCTTTATCCTAACCTCCGACGATATCTACTCCGTCGACGACGCAGGCCGCGACATCGGCAAACTCATGGTCGAGGCCGAGACAAGCTTTACCGACATCAACGACTTCGCACTGGCCCTCAACACAAAACGCAACTTCTGCCACAAAGGCCTCGACGGCTTCATATTCTCCCTCCAAAACCTCGTCCTCGACCACAGCACATACTCCACACCCTCAATCGCCAACTTCCCAAACGGATACTTCGGCTCCGCCAACCCCGACGAAAGCCGCAATAACTGGCAAGGACTCGCCATCGCTAACGCCACAGTCATGCTACCCCCCTACATGGCGCGCGACTCCACTAACGGCCAAAAATCACGACCACTGCTCTCCCTCGCCAATGTCCTCATCGATGGCAACGGCTTCTCCGCCACAACCAACGCCAGCAACGTCATTCCCGATAACGCCATCGACCCCCTCTCCTGGGATATAAGCGTCTCCGACTTCCACCTCGCCATAGAGCGCAACGCCATCTACAACGTCGGCTTCGGCGGCAAAGTCAACATTCCCCCTTTCGGCAACAACTCTCTGCTCCCCTACCTCGCCACATACGATGTCGAGCACCGCACATTCACCCTCCAATCATCTCTCGGCAAATCCTTCGACTTCCCCCTCCTATGCGCCAAACTAACCATCGACGACTGCTCCACCATCTCCCTCACCATCGGCAACGGCGGCATAAACCCAACAATCAATGCCAGCGGACTCCTCTCCGTCAACGTCCCTATCGGCAAGGATACCGCCGATAGCAAACTCCTCCTCCCAAGCCTCCGATTCGAAGGCATGCAGATAGGACCCGACATCTTCAACCTCGGCACCGCATCCCTAACAGGAACCCTCGAAACCCCTTCCATGGCAGGATTCAAACTCACACTCAACGACATCAAGTCCGTCAATAACGCCGACGGACAAGGTCTCAACTTCAACGCCAATGTGGCTATCAACGATATCTTCAAGGGCGACGCTGGCATAGCAATCTATGGCGACACCGAAAACTGGAAGTTCTCTAAGACCAAAGTCGACAAAATACACGTAAGCTACAACTCTAATGCCTTCTCCGTCGATGGCGGCGTCGAGTTCCGCGATGGCGACGAACTCTATGGCAAGGGCTTCCGAGGTGACCTCAAATTTGAGCTGATAAAGAAATTCAAGATTGATGCCGTAGGTGTCTTCGGCCGCAAAGATGGCTACAAATACTTCCTCACCGATGTCTTCCACGAGACACAACCTGCCGCCGGCATCCCACTACCCCCTGCGCTGAGCTTCTACGGCTTCGGAGGCGGACTATATCACCACATGCAGCAAGGACTCTCCGCAATCAACAGCGAGTTCGGCAAATCACTGACTGGCATCTCCTATACCCCCGACAAGAACGTCGGAATGGGCTTCTTGGCGCGCACCAAGTTCGGCTTCATCGGCTCCTCCTCCCTATTCGACGCCGACGTTAATTTCGAGATGCAGTTCAACAACAATTGGGGTGTCAACTTCATTCAACTCCGCGGCGAGGCTACCATGCTAAGCGCCTCTCAGCAATCTTCTATCCTCGACGGCCTCAAAAAATCTCTATCCTCAATCGAGAATAAGCACGGCAATATAACGCAGTTCGATAAATCTGCCCTCGACACCAAACCCACAAAAGACGGCGCGCTCACCGCCACCGTCGGCATGAAGTTCGATATGGCCAACGACATCTTCACCGCCGACCTCAAAGCATACCTCGACGTCGCCGGAGTCCTCACCGGACGAGGCGACAACAACTGTATGGGATGGGCTAATGCCTACTTCGCAAGCGATAAATGGTACACCTACATCGGCACGCCCGATAACCGTCTCGGCATCAAACTCCTCAAAATAGCCAATGCCGGTGGCTACTTCATGGTCGGCAACGACATACCCGAGCTACCCGACATCCCCAATGAGGTAAAACGCAATCTCTCACAAGACTATCTCGACAAACTCACCACACGCTCCGACAATAACTATCTCCTCAATGGCAAAGGCCTCGCTTTCGGCTCCGACTTGTCCGTCAACCTCAACGCCGAGCTAATCCCCTTCTATGCCAAACTGGGCGTCGGATTGGGCACAGAAATGCTCCTCAAGCAATATGGCGAGGCCGTCCACTGCAAAGGCTTGTCCGGACGTATAGGCGTCAATGGATGGTACGCACAAGCGCAAGCATGGGCTTGGGTCAACGCCGCCATAGGCATGAAGGTCAAACTGTTCCGCAAAACCCGCAAATTCGACATCCTAAGCGCCGAAATGGCCACCTTCATGCGGGGCGCAGGCCCCGACCCCTTCTACTTCACAGGCGCCGTCGGAGGCCGATTTAACATCCTCGGCGGCCTAATCAAAGGTCATTGCTCCTTCGACTTCTCTGTCGGAGAGAAATGCGAAATCGTCGGCGGATCCCCCTTCGGCGAAGATGTCATAACACAACTAACCCCCGACAATAACGCCGACGACGTTAACGTCTTCGTATCCCCTCAGCTCGTCCTCAATATCCCCGCCTACGAACCTATGGCAATCGAGGACGAGAATGGCAGAAAAGAAACTTACCGCATCGGCATAGCCGAGTTCAGCGTCTCTAACACAGAGACAGGCTCCAAGACAACCTACACAACCTCCACAAGCGACGACGGCCGAGTGATAACCTACGACCTCGACGAACCCCTCGAGAGCAATAAACACTACAAAGCCTACGCCAAGGTCACATTTGAACGCCAAGAAGGCAATACCTGGGTCGCCGTGCCAGGTGAGGACGGCAAACCATACTACGAGGAGAAAACCATCGAGTTCACATCCGGCGAACGCCCCAAATACATTCTCCCAGAGCACGTCATCTACGCCTACCCGGCCGACCGGCAATTCAACTTCCTCTCCAAGGAGTACGACAAAGCCTACCTCATGACCTCCAAGAACTACTCCTACCTCTTCACTACCGATAAACCCGACGGCTACGACCAGAAAGTCCAGTTCTCCTCCTTCGACGGCAACACCACAGATGCCCCATTCTCCTACAAAACACTCTCCAATGCCGACGGCGTCAAGTTCGAGATAGACATACCCATCGACAACCTCGCCCTCGCCCCCGACCACGTATACAGCATGACAATCCTCAACGTCCCTCAGCGCACAGCCTCCGCCAACGAGAACATAACAGACAATGAAACAAAGATAGACGCCTCCGCCAATAGCGACGTCACCGAGACCAAACATGAGGCCCAGGGCAACCTCGTGATGCTCGAGGCAACAGAGATCTACTCCGTCGACTTCAAGACAAGCTCCTACAACACCTTCCCCGAGAAAATGAAAGCCTTCAAGGTCTCCAACGCTGTCGAATGGCAATCTTCCAACTCCGCAACTGAGTTCACCATGCACGCCAACCTACTCGACCAATCCCCCAAAGTCGAGGCGTTCGATATGATGGAGTATGACAAGGATAACCTCAATGACAACCTGATTAAGATTACCCCCGACTATGCCAACACCCGCTACTACACAGAGAAGATATCACCCTTGCTCTACGAGAATAAAGACGTCGAGGAGCTTGTCGGCAACTATGACGCCCCCGACGCTTTAGGAGTCGTGACTCTCAACATGAGCGAGCAAGAACTATCCCTCCTGACACACGACATTGAGGTAGGCGCACACTCCGACTTTATCTATTCCACCGGCACCATCGACAACCTGATGCAGAAATACATGAATGCCGATTATAACGAGATCCTTACACGCATTGCCAACCACTACACCCAAAACGGTATAGACTCCAAACAAGGCATAGAGACCCTCCTTAAGACCAACTTCCTGCCACGGTTCACACAAGGCAAATACCCCATGACTATGCGCTACACGCTCCCAGGCAAAAACATTGTCACAAGCGAGTACACTGTCAATTTGAACTACGAATACTAACCCTCAACATCAAGAAACAATATGCAAACACGATTGCTTCCCTATCTGACACTCTCCCTGATGCTCGCCGCCGCCGGCTGCAAGGAGGACTATGAGCCAAGCCAAATCCCCACTATCCCCACAAAACTCAGCCTCGAGGATGGAGCCGAGATAACCGACCTCACCGTCACCCTCAACGCCAACGGCAGCACTGTGGAAGACGAGAACCTCAAGGTCTCATACGTCTACTACATCGGCACGTCCGCCGACGACCTTGTACAGACCTCGGCAGAAGTGACCCTCGAACCCTTCACCCAGTACTTCTGGCGCGCGCAGGCAAAGACACAGGGCGGCGAGGGTGAGATGACCGAGCTCCGCACCTTCTACTGCATCCCCGACACCTTAGAACTCACCTCCAACAACGGCTATGGCGACTGGGCAGCTGTCATCCACTGGGACAACGCCGACAAGTTCAAGAGCGTGACCATCACAGCCACGCCCGACCACGAAGGCTACTCCCTCGAAAGCCAGACTGTCGAGAGCGGCGCAGACTCTTGCTACTTCAAGACCATAAAGCCGGAGAATGACGCCTACACCCACTGGTGGGACGAGGCCAAAGGCATATACTACGAGCCTGTCATCTACACCTTCAATGTCGAGGCCGTCGCCCAGGTCGGAGATAAGTCGTTCACCTTCAACTCCTCCATCAATGAGATTCTCCTGGACAACGAGCATGAAGTCCGCGACCACGAGTTCAATGTCTATCGCATGCAGAGGATAGGCTCACAAACATGGTTGGCCGACGACCTCAGGGTGACAACTTTTCTTGACGGCTCTCCAATTCAAGGTATTACGACATCAACATTAGAATCAGGCGCGACCGGATTACTATATCACACTGACTGTATATATAAATTAACAAGTGTTCTTCCCAAGGGGTATCATCTGTCCACAAACGAGGATTGGTTAGAATTGGAGTCATTTTATGGCGTAACTACGGACAGTGTCCCAGAATTTCCTAATTATAGTCCTAATTATTTACGGCTTGATACTACTTTTTCAAGTAGTTATTTTAATAAATACCGATTTGTTGTTGGAGAAGAACAACATATCGGAACGTTTTTGCAATGTGGATGTGGCGTGTGGAAGAAGACAAACGAAACTAACCAGTCGGGCGAGCGGACGGCTTTCAACGCGATGCCATTTGGAATGACAATGGGAGATCAAAATACAAATCATATATCAGCTCTGTATTTTGCAGGAAGGCGTGATAGTTATACTTACTACTTCCGCGAGATTTGGGCTTATTCTACTGGCATTTGTCGTGGATATTCGTATTATACTCTTAATCCAAGTGTATCTATAAGATTAGTAAAAGATTAGTAGAACAAATGAGTCCAGCCATGAAAAGGTTATTTGCAACAGTATTCTTGTTGTTAATATGCGCAATGTGTCTATATGCGCAAAACAATCGGCGAAATAGAGGCGTTATTGTTGTTGACCAGTATTTTCATGGCTGGACTCATTGCCACCTGGATAGGACTCCCACATTTGGCAGGTGTACTATTAGCACTATAAATAAAGACACAGTCTTGTTGACTTCTGACAAATCAAGAGACACCATTGCTGTCGACCAGATGTTTGTCTCGGATGCGGGGGATGTCTTTTTGAATGAAGGCAAGACAGAAAAACTGGGTTTGCATGTCACTCAATGCGCCAACCATATTGACGACAATGTGTGTGACTACGATATTGAGTCGCTTAAAATAGGTCGCAATCGTTCTAATCAATACGAGCGGAAGAGCCATTGTATCGGCACAAAGAATGAAGGCTATGACGTATATACCAATGTCATTGTCGACAACCCAGTAGAAATCATTAGCACAAAAGATAACAGTTCGCTTTCCATTGACGACAGCGCAAAATGTGAGCTTAGCCTTAATGACTTCTATGTAGCTGCAACCACGGAGTTTTATCTGTCCGTCAAATTGACATGTGAGGACAATACTTGTTGGCGCACTGACAAGAGGACGTTTAGCCCTAAGCAAGCGTTAACGCTTTCATATAATGAAATTTGTTCAATTGCGAGAGTCGAGGACGAATTTGATTGGAGTGGTAGGAAGATCTCAATCAAGATTACGAAGAAACTGATAGATGGTTCGTGGTCTGATAGCAACGTCATACTATGTACCTTTATCCATAAAGGGCCTGATTTTGAGATACAAACAGTTCGTAGAACTGCCTGCTCAGACGATGTCGAGTTGATTGTAACGTCGGAAAAATTAGGTGCATATCCTCAAGAGAAATTCAAGTGGGCTATAATGCATATAGATGGTATATCTGGGAATAGTATTGTTGGCAATATTCGAAGTTTTGATGTGACGTCAACACCTAATACATACAAATTAACTTTCACGAACAATGAATTCCTCTCAACATATTTGCGTGAAAAATGCAATGAATTAAAACCGTGGTATTTACAGTTGCAAGAGCGTGGAGGTGAGAATGATAGTTCAGCTGTTTCCTTTGACACAAAAGAGTTTGAGATTGCCCCTCGTGCACCACAAATAGAAATAGCTCAATATACAGAATCTGGCACAGAAATAGAGTCGGGTCTAAATCCGTATGTCAGAATAAAGATAGAAGATCTTGACACATTCTATGATAATGGTCGTGTACCATACAAGGTATATGAGGTTGATGAGAATGATGAAGAACACTACCTCACGACGTTCTACAATAGAATAACCTCAGAATACAACGCGGATCAACTAAAAAGTGCGTTCAACGGTCAATACCCACAATATTCATGGAGCATATCGGATACGAGTTTCAAACATAATAAGTTCAAAGATTGGTATAAAGAGAATAGTGGTGGTTCGTCCATAAAAACAATAAGGTTGAATTCGTTTAAGCCTAACACGATAACAGTAGGACAAGTGACTGATGCCGTCAACGTTTTGTGTGATAGTGAGAGAAAGTTGTACTTTTATGATAAAGGTGGGTGGTGTTGTATAGACTTTTCCTCCACAGATAGCTATCCTTTAAAAAACTCTAAAACAAAAACGACAATTAACGGCAAAGATTATGATTTAAACAACATAGAATCAACCACATATAACAATTGGATTAATTCGTTTATTACTGAATCGTCTGATTTTATAGTATTCCGTAGCAGTCCAACTGTACACGTGTTGTTCTTAGATGGTTCAACTCCTATTAGCGATAGTCCATCTTCAATTTCAACGTCATATCATCTTGCAAGCACAGAAGGCGGCAAGCCATGTCTCATTTACTTCGATGGTAACGGGAGTACGTTTTACTATTATGAGAAAGGAAAGTCAGCAAGAACAGAAGTAATCTTGTACAAACAACCAGATAATATAGAAGAAATAATAATTGGCACCTCCGATATTACTTACGTATCAGGAGGTCAGTGCTATCAACAAAAAAGTGAACCGTTTTCAGAATCTGTGCTATATAAATATTTCACAGATGGTCAAGCAGTCATTCCTTCAACTTACTTCGATAAAGATTGGGAAGAGTTTGAAAAGAATCGCAATAGGGAATATGCCAAATACTTAGCCGAAAGACTCTCATATAAGATTTCTGACCTGAAGCATTTCACCGAAGATAAAACAGACGGTGATGTCGTTACTTGCAGCGGGAAACTGAAAGTTCAAGAATCTGATGGTTGCTATTCGGATGCATTAGATTACAAATTTCAGTACCGGAAAATCAAATTCAATGTAGAGATAATTTCCTATCCCACAACTATATCGGCAAAAGATGGTGTGGCCAAACTTACTTTAGTATCAGGAGGTTTAGCCCCCTACATAGTAAATGGCATTGAGCTTAACAAAGGCAATTGGGTAAAATTGGAAGGCTGCTATTATGGAAGCCAGGTGGTAAGCATTGAGGATGCCAAGGGAGACGTATATGACTACACATTCGATATTCCTTTGCCAAAACATACAATAGAGACTAACCCTATAATATGTAGCAATAGAGGGGGAGAAATTATAGTTACGTGTGAAGATGAAAACCTAAAGTTAAGTAAGTACTATCTCAAGCAAAACGGAGACACACTCTTCATAAAAAGCCCAATCGGTAACAAATGTTCTTTTTGGGGGTTAGCTATTGGTGATTATGAAGTGTGGGGAGAGTTTGGCAATGGCAACCAAGTGCTATTGGCTGAAAAGCAAACAATAGTAGACGAAAGTTTTAGCGTCAGTGCAGTGGTTGATAATGCGGCAAAGATTGGAGGAAGCGGAACGATAACACTGACAGCTACAAATGCGATAGATAATAATATCTCGTGGTCTAAGTTTATAGATGGCGTGTCTTACCAATTCGACAATGGAAAAAACTCGATAAGGCTTGAGAATGTGGCTGTCGGAGAATATAGATTCCAAACTACTGCCAATAGAGCTTGTTGCGTCGATACAACAGTAAACGTCTCGGCTCCTGACGTGTCAATGTTTGTGGACTTGACTATTCACGATAAGTCGGCTCGCGTCGCCATAGATTCGATTCACACTCACGGCATATCAGAATACTATTTTGAGTCGAATGGGACAAAGATTGATAATTACTCGGAAATTCCATACGACAAGGGGAATGCATTCAATCTCAATTTGAGATATAAGACACCAAAAGACACAGATTTTCAGACATATACCATCATAAACGAGAGGTTTGAAACCGCAGAAATAAGTGTCGCTGATAATTCAGATCCCCAAAGATGTTGGGGGACGGATGGCTCGTTGAAGATTGAGGCAAAGGATATACCCCAAGGAGTGAAATGTTACTATCAGGTAGATGGGCTGGGTGAAGAAGAGTTGACGGATGACAGCCAGACAATAGATGCAAGCATTGGAGAACATAGCGTATATGTGCGTCAGGAACAATCGTTTAGCGATGGACGAGTAAATGTCAACGTGCATACCGATAATTGGTTATTCCCGACTGTGGTAGACGGTACGCCGACGGATGCTGTGGTAGCAGTGCATGACGTAAAATGCAAAGGGTCGGGTGATGGCTACATAGAGATTCTCACAAAGGAAGGAGGACTGCCCCAAAATGTTTGGCTCTGTCAAGACAAAATAAGCACAGAAGAATCAGTCCAGGCTAATACTCGCATCTCTGGTTTGCAGAAAGGGCAATACACCTTTTATGTGATAGATGGTCGCTGCCCCAATGAATCAGAGCCACAGACAGCGACAATAAGCGAACCCGAGAAGGCTCTTACATTTGAGTTGGATGATTCAGCAAATCCAACTTGCAGAGACAACGATGGTGCTGTCACAATGAGAGTAACGGGAGGCTGGGGAAACTACAAAAGGATAGAAGATTGGGACAAATTTCAGGAAGACGAGGAGTCGTATTTATATGGGCGAATTGCGATAGATAGCTTGTCGAGTAAAGATAACTTGCTGATTGTTGACAGTCTTTCGGCTGGAAGTCACACCTTTACGATTGTAGATGATGCCCTTTGTGAGGTAGAAGCATCCGTGCAATTAGAGGCATATTCCTCCCCCCGTATATTAGGCGCAAGTGTCACGCCAGCTAAATGCAATGGAAGTGCCGATGGTGAGATTGCGATTGATTCTGTGAGTGTGGATTGCGCAGTGGTGGGGAAAGATTTGTCACTCATAATTAACGGCGAAGAGACGCAAACACTCCCAAACCCATATCAGACAACAGTTAAGGGGTACGCAAAAGGCACCTACGACCTAAAGATAGTTGATGCTAATCAATGCTACTCTGAGACATACACTGTCGCAGTCTCCGAGCCTGAACCACTTAATGTAGTGGCGCGCCTGCTTGACAATGGTCGCATAACATACCATGGTGGTGATGATGGTCGTATGGAGATAGAGGTGTCTGGCGGCAATATGGGCAACAACATCGTCACATACGGGGGCAATACGACGAATGTGCCAACGAATGTGCCATACCGCGTCGAAGGCATCAAGGCTGGTACTGTGAAAATCAGTGCAACAGACAGCAATGGTTGTCTAAGCAACAACACGGAGGTAACGTTTACTGAGCCTGCGCAACCATTGCAAATAGAAACCGAAGCAAGTGCCGCTCTATGCCATGCCATGACTGGCTTGGTGAAAGTACGAGCAACAGGCGGTTGGGATAGCAACTATACGATACGTCTCGTTGGTGAACATGAGAAGAGAAACGTCATGGCGCAGAAAGATGTCACATTCGAAGGGCTTTATGCTGGCGACTATACCGTTGAGGTGACTGATAAATATGGCGCACGAGCCGCGCAGACTGTCCGTGTTGAATCTCCTGAACCAATTAGTCACAGCTTAGATGTCACGCCCGAATTGTGCGACGGCGATGGCAAAGCCACGGTTGAGTTGAGTGGTGGCACGAAAGACTATGTCTCTCTTTTCGCTAATAGCACGGACTCAATATACGGAGAGCGGATAGAACTCAGTAATCTTGTTGGAGGTCAGGAATACAAAATCATCACATGGGACGCCAACCACTGTGAGAGCCGCATGACATTCATAATGCCCAACGAGCAGTTGAGTATTGAAATAAAGCATACGTACACTGACGAAGGCATAAATCTCTCGGCAGAAGTGTCGGGCGGTAGTGCCCCATATACATACAGTTGGCGCAACTTGAGCAGCGGCGAGGATCTTGGTACTTCGTCGGTGCAAAAGGTGACGCAAAGTGGTCTATATCGCTTGGAGGTTACAGATGCTGGTGGTTGCATGAGCTCTGCGATAAAGAGTATTATGACGGCAGGCTCGATTGCAATGAGCGTGAAGTCGGTGACACGTACCACCAACATCAACAACAATGACGGCACAGCAACGATAGTATGCAAGGCCACACAGGCTGTTTGCCTGCGACTGTATCATCTCGAAACTGATACGTGGATCACGGACGTGGCTATGCACGACGGGACTACCATCAATATCACAAGTCTTGAGCCTGGACATTATTGCTTAGAAGGCGTCATGGAGGATGGCACTAAAGGGTTTGCGCAATTCTACATTGAGCCTTACGTGCAAATGGAAGTGACTAAGATTGATGTGAAACATGTCTCCGCACAAGGCAAAAAAGACGCAAGTGTTGTAGTAGACATTGTGGGAGGAATATCTCCATACACGGTGAACGACACAATGCAAGTCGAGTCAAACCACATAGAGCTTGCAAACCTTGGGGTAGGTGGCTTCACGCTCTCTGTAATTGATAGCACCGGGAATGTTCTCAATAAAGACATTGAGATAGTTGAGCCCGAACAGCTTGTTATCACTGCGGCCAGTGTGATGGATGCCTCATGCAACGGCTATTCCGATGGCTCGGTAAAGGTGCAAGCTGCTGGCGGCTGGGGCGACTATCAGTTTGCCAAAGGAAATGGAGAGTACGGCAATGGCGTATATTATGGTTCACTTGGTGCGGGAGAGTGCATGTTCAGAGTTGTGGATAAATATGGCGTTGTGGATAGCGTCAATGTGGTGGTCGGTGAGCCAGAACCGTTAAGGGCTTCAGTGGCAGCCGTCGATAGTGTGTCGTGCAAAGGAATGAATGATGGCGCAGTGCACTTCTCCTTGACTGGAGGCACGGCAACATACAGCACCGCCTACGAGAAGGAGACTGTAGACGGAACGGACGTGAAATCATTGCCCGAAGGCACATACATAATGAACTTTACCGACAGTCATGGATGCGCGGCTTTGGACACTCTAACAGTCTACATGCCCGAACCAGACCTATTGGAAGTGGCTGATGACACTGTGACAAACACGACGTGCGAACTCGACAACGGAAAGATAGCCATTGAAATGAAGGGTGGTTCGTTGCCATATACGTACAAATGGACAGAAAATGGCGCAGCATACGATGGGGCAAAAGCAATAGGCATGACCCGTAGCGAGGCAGAGAAACTTAAACAGGACGGACTTTACCACATAGAGATAGTTGACGGACATGGCTGTAAGGCAGAATATGAAAAGAGAATAGAACGCTCTGAAAATCCGCAGGTGCTTGATGTCGCGACAACAGACGTTAGGTGCTTCGGCTCATCAGACGGCATAGCGATTGTTGACTCCTCGCAAGTGAGGTATGGCTACCCTCGTGCCGCATATCACTTGATATGGCCACAAGGACAGACCGAGGTGATGTCGGTCAACACCTTGTCCGCAGGAACATACGTGGTGAAAATCACCGACGACAACAACTGCTCGACCACAACAGAGTTCACCGTTGGCACACCGAAGCCGGTAGAGAATCACCTTTCGGCTCTGCATGACGCTCTATGCTTCGGTTATAGCGATGGACGGATTGAGACGTACACCACAGGCGGTGTCGGCGAATATGCATACGAGTGGAACACGGGCGCCACTGCTTCATACGCTGATAGCTTGACCGTTGGCACATACGTTGTAATTGTTTCCGACAGCCATCAATGCAAAGACACTGCGACGTATCGGATAGACGAGCCTGAAGAGTTGGAAGTCAACTTGGGCGACGATGCGGTGATATGTCCGAATAATATACACGTGTTTGACGGTGGCGAGTATGCGACCTATTCGTGGACAAAAACGACTACTGGTGAGGAGATTGAGACAGAGCGGTTCTTGGCTACTGGCGAAGAGGGCGCGTATGCAATAAAGGTGACTAACGCCATAGGGTGCATTGCACGCGACACTGTGAACCTTTCGATTGGTGAGAATGCCCTGCAAGCCAATTTCCTCATGGCTTCTGATGCGGCAGTGGGAGACACCGTTGCGCTCATTGAGTTGTCTAACATGCCCCTTGACAGCCTTAGTTGGGAGTATGACACAGATGCCTTCACAGAGGTTGACATGGACACTGCCGAAAGTTATATGTTCAACATTTCGGTCGAAAGCACAGGGCGATACTACATAACGATGTGGGCATACTCTGGAGGCTGTGAGTCGTTCGAGCAGAAACATATCGACATATATGAAGCCATCGAAGATAGTTCCGATTTCAGCATAGGCTACTCCCCGCTCATCAAACAGGTTAAAGTAACTCCGAACCCCAACGATGGTGAGTTTGACCTGATTGTCAGTCTGCGTGAAGAGGCGGACGTCGATGTCATAATAACCGATGTAGATAATGGCCAGCGTGTGGAACATCTCGTGCTGCATGGGGAGGCAGATTATAATTCGCGCCTGAATATCAAACAGTGGGGTGGTGGTATTTTCGCATTGTCCATAACATCGGGCAACGAGAGGAGAGCGATAAAAATATTGTGCACGAGATAGGGGGAGACACTTTGAAACGCATAGTCGACATATTGCTGTTCACGCTGTTGAGCGTGTCCACGCTCGCCCAGCGCATGCCGGTCAGCGTCACCACGATACTGACGCCGCCTTACACGTCGTCGCTCTCGTCAATGTCGGAGAGCGGTGGCACCCGGCTCATGGTGAACCTGCTTGTGAACGACATCACGGTCAGCGAGCTGCCCGTCAAGCTACACATCAAGATGGAGAGCGCGGGCGTCACCATCGAGAGCCTCCCGACGCAAGCCGTAGCCCCCATGTTCCTTGGCGGCGGCGAGGCGCGCGTGCTCACGGGCGACGACCTCGCCCAATACCTGAAAATCGACAACCTGGGCTTCAAGGGCTACAGCAAGTCGGCGTACCGGAAAGTCGGGCGCCTGCCGTCGGGGTTATGGAAGATATCAGTCAGCGTGCGCCACTTCTACACCGGCAAGACCATCTCGAACACGGGCGTCGCGACCGCCTGGATAACGACATACAAGCCGCCCGTTCTGACGGCGCCCGAAGAGGGCGAGACGGCGCCGAGCAACGCCGCCCTGCCGCTGACATTCAGCTGGCAGCCGTCGAAATACACGGGCGGCACGGCCACCGTCATGTACCGCCTCGAGATGTGGGAGCGGCGGGTCGACGGGGTGCCGGCGCAAACCGTGGCAGCCTCCGTCCCGGCGATATACGAGACCGAGACGGCGGGTCTCACGGCCACGGTGACCCCCGCGAGCCTGGCGCTCGAGCCGGGGATGAGATACTGCTGGCGCGTGACGGCGTTCGACCCCGCCGGGCAAGTGACATTCGAGGACGGCGGACGGTCGGAGACCCGCACGTTCCAATACCTCGAGAAATGCCCCGAGGTGTGCGGGCTGACCATAGACCTGAGAGACGTGACGGGATACGCCACGTGGGACGCCGACAAACGGCATACGGGCGGCTATAACATAGAATACTATGACGACGAGGGCACATGCCACGAAACACGGTGGGGCTACGACAACAAGACATGCGGCATAGGCGGCGACTATGGCAAGACGTGGCACGTGCGCGTGCAAGGCGTCTGCGACAGCCAGGTGGCGAGCGGGTGGAGCGAGTGGGCGGGGTTCACCACGCCTGAGGAGTTCAAGACCCCGACCGACGCGGGCGGCAAGGCGTACGAATGCGGCGAGCTGCCGCCCCCGCGTGAGATAACCAACCACACGCTTGCGGAGAGCCTGCGAAAGGGGGACACGGTGGAGGATGAGCGTGGGACAACGAAATTCATCATCCACTCCGCCACTCGCAACGATGACGGCACGTTCCGCGGGCTGTCGTACATGAAACTCAGCATCTGGGGAGTGAAAGTGCTTGGCGAATATGACAAGATGACGGTGAACACCGATGGCGTGATTATCGGCGAATACACGTGGAAGTCGGTGAAATCGGACTACCTGCTCGCCAACCCTGAGGCCATAGGGCGGTGGGCGGACGAGACGGCGCTCAACATAGCCGGCGCCACATACAACAACACCATAAAAGACACGATCAGACTCGACGGCGTCAGGTTTGAGACCATAAGCCGTGAGGGGGACAGGTATTACGCCCTCACGAGCGAGGGCGAGAAAAAGGAGATAACATCAGCCATCAACGGGTCGAGCCGCGCGTTGGTTCAGGACACGGAGGGGCATGAGCTCGTGATAGACAAGGACGGCGAGCCAATGGGCGTGCCGGAATACCGGGCGTGCGGGGGGAGCAAAATCCTGCTACGTGAGAACATGAGGGAGAAGGACTCGCTGGTGACGGGGGAAGGCAACGTGAAATTCATGAGCGCGGGCGGTTACCTCTTTGACACTTACGACACCTACGCCAACGCCGCGGGAGGCTATGCCGAGCGGTTCCCGACAACAGGCCAGGGAGACTACCGCCCGGCGTATATATGCGCGGAGAGCGGAAGCGGGATACAGGTCAAGGCGGAGCCATATAAGGGCGTCACGTTCCGGACTGGGCGGGGAGTGCCCGTGCTCTGCAGAGACGGACTGCTGAGCGTGACGGCACGTGGTGACCGCGACACGACATCCGTCTACGCGTTCGACTCCGACAACAACATATTAGGCAAGGTGAACGTGTTGAGCTACGACAAAGAGACCCGCAAAGTCTGCCTTGTGCCTATTGGCGACGTGAGAGTCCCCGACGCGGCTGAGGTGAAGGCGGGGCTTGACGGGATTTTCGCGGGGCTTATGGTCGATTTCGAGGTCACCATTGCCGACAAGATAGAGATAGGCTACAACGACGAGTCGCGAGGTTTCGTGCATGGAGGCAGCGGGGTGGTCGGAGTCTACAACACCGACCAGAAGAGCGCCATCGACAAGTTGAAAGCGGCTCAACCCATCGACAATGAGACCTGCTACCTCTTCCTTGTCGAGTGCGGCACGGTCAACCAGCTCGACTCCAACGATAACAAGCAGGCGGTAGGCGGCTATATGCCGCGCGGGTACCAGTACGGCTTCATATACAACCAGTATGACAACGCCCGCACGATAGCCCACGAGCTGTGCCACGGCGCGTTCCACCTCGCGCATACGTTTGACGAATCCGACTTCGTGGCTCCCGAAGGCGCGACCGACAACCTCATGGACTATGCCGTCTCGCAGCCCACGCGCCTCAACCATTGGCAGTGGAAAGATGTCCATCAGCCAAAGAGTGTGAGATTCAAATGGTTGCAAGATGAGGAGGGGGCAGAGAGTAATGCTTTTGCATTCATATATTGGTTAGGTCATGCCGATTGGGGTGGCAAGTATATATCGGACGACTTAGAGGATAAGATTGACGATTGTCTTGATGTGTTAAAGTTCGGATCATCTAAACATTATAAGTGGAGTGACATAAAAATAAGATACAGCGACAACACTATCGACACTTATGCTGAGTGGAGCGTTGAAAAGAGTGCTGAAGTTCCGCAAATATGGCAGTCAATAAGGGATAAGGAGGCTACAAATTTCAAATTAAAGGCGAACCGTATATATTCTTGGTCGGGGAATGTTGTGATGTCAACTAAAGCACTTTTTAAAGACGGTTCTGAAGAAGCCGCAAGATTCATGTATGTTAACATATACTCATTCGTTGATGATGTAAGCCTATCTGATTATAAGATTAAAAGTTTGTCTGATTTAGGGAACAATACAAGGGTTAAGGCTGGGTTTTATGATTATTGGGATGGGGAGTTTTTTGTTATTGCGTTTTTCTCGCAAGATGGTTCTTTGGATATGATTATTCAGGTACCAACAATTGGTGGTGAGGCTGCTTCAGTTGCTGAGGATTGGGTGAAAGTACTGCTGATGTCTCCTGCTAAAACAAAAGCAGGCGAAAAATCTTTGGAAGAACTAAAGAAGATTGACGAACTAACTCCTGCCCAGATTCGGAAGTACCGCGACTATATTAAAACCCTGCCCGAAGATGAGCGGGCGGAATGGTATTTGGAGTTGCAAAAGAAAGTGCCATATCATAATCAGAGAGATAATGAATCTTTAGCGACTGATGCTGATGTTGAAAATAACAAAACGTGGCTCAAAAAAGGGGATAATGCTGGTGATATAATGTGCAATCTGACGGCAGAAGCTATGTGTCTCGAAATGCTTGGCATAGAGTTTCCGTGCGAGAATTGTGATTCAGTTTGTGGTATATATTCTCAATTTGAAGATTACTTAGAGTGCTTGAGGAGAAGTAATCAATATGGCGCAAGAACCGTAACAAGCACAAGAAGATCGTTGGCAGAACTATTCAATGTAAGGCAAGTCTACCAATCGTTTACAGGCAAATTTTCCGAGAATAAAAGTCAATTGATAACATACATAAATGGAAAATTGGAGAAAGGATATTCTGTCCTGATGTCAGTATGGCCTAATTGTAAAGGTCATATTGTAAGAGTGCAATCTATTGATGAAGAAAAAATTATAGTTGATGACCCAAACGGTAAAGTAAAAGGCAAGAAAGATGGTTTCGATCATCGCGAAAGTTGCAAAAGTGGTGGGTACGAAAAGAATGATAAAACAAGTGCCAGTGTTGTGGGTGAAGACAATGAGTGGTACTGGAGTGATATAGAAAATGTTACGATAAAATATGTAGAATCTTATGAAAACGACTAATATGAAGATAGTTGTAGCGATAGTGCTGTTTCTGAGCCTTGTGTGCGATAGCTATTCACAGAGTTCGGCTGTTGAGCTTATTGGCAAGTTCAAACCAATGGGGTTGCCAGTGGAGAATATAAGTAGCACTGTCTCTTGTGGCTCTTTGGATAATGTATGGCTTAATAATTATCTGTTTCCCCGAGAAGGCGGGAAGGTTGTCGTCCCGAATGTGATGAACTCTGAAGGGGAGTTGAAGAGACACGGCTTTACAGGTCGTTATCCGGAAGGAGATCAAATAGTAGGCTATTATTCTAAGGAGAAAGACGGTTCATTTGTTGAGAGGAAGAGCAACTTTCATAACCGTATAGACGCTATTGGCCGAATTCATTTGTCGGTAAAGTACATATTGCTGATTTTGCGAATAGAATCAATAGAAAGTGTCTTTTATGACTTGTGGAGCGTAGACAAAACGACGTTAGAGCCGCTTTCGCAGATTTGCCTTTTTTACGGCTATAAGAAGGCGTGGAACGATTCTACGATGGAGTACATTGAAGTGGAATCGGAGATTACGGATGAGGGGCTTATTGTATGGCATAGTGACCAGCGCGGGTTGCAGACTTACACAACATGGAAACTCGATGAAGAGACGGGTCTGTTTAGAATCGTGTCGGAACTGCAAGAGGGGGAATTTGATTATTAGGTGCCAACCTTGTCGCAAACGTTACTATCAATTTTTTAGAAATTATTGATGAGGGGAAAATTAGTTCTTGATGACGCTCCTCGTAAATAAAAGAACAACAACGTATGCAGAGATTTATTGTGTTGGTGATTAGTGTCGTGGTGGCTATTCTTGCCGTGCCTGCGGCAGCGGTCGCCCAGAACACTCAAGAGTGGTATTCTTTCGAGAGGTTCGCCTCTTCATTCATGGGTAACCTAATCGCCTCTCCTGTCGATTCTAAGCGATTGCTGGAGATAGACTACAAGAAGCGTCCTCAGGTGGATTGCAAGCTATATAATTGGGTGTTGACTCACGAAGGGAAACATCCCCAGAGGTGCAATGTAAAGGGTAAGATCTTCAATGCGGACTATGGACAATTAAGCGAACGGTATGACACCATGTATGCTTTAGGCTATATGAGCCATAACGAATATCTTATTTTTATCGCCCGTATTGAGAGCCTTTTCGAGAGTGAAACATTTATAGACTATTACGTGTTCTCTAAGGAGGGGGCGTTTTTGTCCGTTCTGTGCTTGTACGAGGCTGAGCATTTACACTATGATGGGGAAGAAGAGAGAGATACTATTTTCATCTCAACCTCCTCGCATTCTGATAGGGTTATCAGCTACGAGGAGAAGCGCAACAACGTCAATGTCAAGATCAAGTATGAAATGCGAGATGACGGCATTCTGAAAGAGGTTGCGATGTCAACGCTTGGTCTGTACGAAGTAGTAGATAAAGACGGGTATGTGAATGTGCGAGAGAAGCCGGATGGAAAATCGAGAGTGCTGTATACAATCGAAAGTGGTTATTTCATAACGTCGTATGCCGAGAACAGATCCAAATGGGAAAAGGTAATCAGCATAGAGGGCAGTGACAAAAAGGGCGGCTATATTCATTCGAGCAGGCTTAGGAATGTGTGGTGATGGAAAAAAGCGGAGGCATGATTAAGTATTGTATGATATTCAAAAAGAAGTGATATGAGACGAACGAGCGTTTTTTTGCCGTATTTGCATTGACTATATTGCAAAATCGTCTCTACATGCGTAGGACCGACATATAACCTCCTTGGGAGATTTGGTGCGTCTTCTCCACGAATTAACAGAATTCCCGATTGGCAACCGACTCACGAAAAAATAGAGAGATATAGAACGCCAGTCAAATTGATAGAGAAGGATTAAATATGAGACATATAATCCTGATAATTATTGCTTTAGCTACCACTCTCCTCTCTTCTGCCCAGGATATAGCCCAACTCTCCAAAGCCGACCCGGTGGCATGGAGCGGGGGGCTTACGTGGAGCAATATTATCACGTGGCCAAAGGATAGCACGAAGCAAGTGCCGACATATTCATATTATGTTTCGGGAAATATAAACACGACAATATGGGGCGTGGTGAGTGTGCCAATCAGTTTCGCCTACACCAACAACAAGTTGAGTTCCACAATTACGTACCCTTTCAACCGCTTATCGCTCACGCCGTCGTACAAGTGGGTGCGGTTGTATATAGGTTACTCGCAGATGACATTCTCGTCGTACACCATGGCGGGTCATGACTTTTTGGGTGGTGGCGTAGAGTTGACGCCAGACGAGATGCCGTGGCAGTTTGCCGCATTCTTTGGCAGACTCAACAAGGCCGTGCCGCGCGACAGTGTAAACACCGAGCCAATATACAAACGTTTGGGCGGTGGCGTCATGGGAGGATATAAGGGGGAGAGGTGGTCCTTGCTGGCAAACCTGTCTATGTGTAAAGACGACGCAAGTTCTCTGACCTTTGCCGAGGGCATAGACACAACGTATGTCGCACCGCAGAGCAACCTTGTAGGCAGCATTTTGGCAATGTTGCGCCCCTTTGAGAAAACGACAATAGAGGGTGAGTTTGCAATGAGCATCATAAACGCTAATTGCAAGGAGGACTCGCTTGGCCATACCAGTGGCTTCTTCACCGAGAACGCAGACATCTCCCGCCACACTGCGGGCAAGGTGTCCGTGAGTCAGGCTTTCGGCATGGGGACGATAGGTGCGACATACGAACGTGTGTCGCCATCGTACAAGTCGTTCGCCTCGTATTACAACACGAACAACTTTGAGAATATAACGGGCGACTTCTCTCTGGACATAATGCAGAAGGTGAGCTTGAGCGCAAATGTGGGTTGGCAGCACGACAATCTCAACAATCAGGAGGTCAACACCAACTCGCAGCTTATATACTCGGTCAGCGCAAACGCCACGCCTAATGAGAAATGGTCGTTTGGCGGCTCGGTGTCGAATGTGCAATCATACGTGCACATAAAGGACATATTAGAGCAGGTGACGCAGACCACGCAATACCAAAATCTCGATACGCTGAGTTTCACGGAGCTCAACTTCGGCGCATCTGCAAATGTCAGTTACCGTTTTGGAAATAAGGACCGGCTAATGCAGGGATTGAGTGGCAGCTACACATACCAGAAAGCATCACGCGAGCAAGATAACAGCCAACGGTTTGTAAACAACAAGTTGCACAACATCAACGTCAACTACCAGGCCACGCATACGCCGACAAAGTTGACATGTACATTTGGCGCAAACTACAATATCAACAAAACGCCCGAGACGGATTGCAATGTGCTGACGCTCACAGCATCGGCGGGTATGCCAATAGTGCAAAAAGTTAGGACAAACCTCTCGGTTAATTGCAGCATGGTAGATTCGGAGACGGACAGCCGCATCGTAAACGCCCGACTGTCGCTATCGTACCCATTCCTGAAATACCATTCGCTGAACTGTAGCTTCACTGCGCTCAACAACAGCGCGAATGATAAGGGGACGCAATACACGGTAAATATAACATATAACCTGTCGCTCAGTTACAGCGTGAAACGCAAGGGCGTGAGCGGAAAGAAGGAGTTGTGATATGAGACATTTGATAATATCAATAGCATTGTTGGCGACCACTGCCACATCGGCGCAGCGCTATGAGACCAAGTTGCGTGGTTGCGTAGGCGAAGGTGAGATAACCTTGCGTTGGGCACCGGCAAACTATGACACGTGGCAAGCTGGCAATGTGAAGGGTTACATCGTGGAGCGATATACCATCATGAGGGATGGTGAGATACTATCGGCAGTCGACATTGCCAAAGAGCATAAGATGCTTGGTGGAATATTTACGCCTGCTCCGTTGGAAGATTGGGAACCGTATGCGGAAGATAAGTATGCTGCCATAGCGGCGGAGTGCATATATGGTGAGGATGTCAATGTCGGTACGCTATCGCCCTATACGGCATATCAACAACATCAGCGCAAGCAGCAGAAATACTCATTCGCACTCTATGCGGCCGATATGTCGGTCGGCGTGGCATGGCTGGCGGGATTGTCATATACGGACAAGGCTATAAGCGAGAGCGAGAAATACCTCTACAAGGTATATGTCAATGACACCATACCACAAGACACCGCCATGGTGTTCGTCAACGCCTCCATGCCTACGCTACTGCGCCGTATACCAAAGCCAGTAGTGAAGTGGGGCGACAAGATAGCGGATATAACGGTCGACTTAAACATTCTTGATGGCGCATACACGTCGTACTTCATGGAGCGTTCGGCAGACGGTGGTAAGAGCTACATTCAACTGTCTGATGAGCCAACCGTAAGCATAGAAGCGTCGAATAGCACGAGCGCAATGTTGCACCGACGGGACACCTTGCCCGATAACGAGACGGTGTTTATATATCGTGTGTATGGCACGGACTGCTTTGGTCGCAAGAGCGAGCTGTCGATTGCCGACGAGGGACATGGGGCATTGCCGTTGACTGCGACGCCACGGATAACACTGTGCGAGGTGAAGGACAATAGCAGAGTCGAGATAACGTGGGAGTTTCCCGACAGTCTGAACAACTCGGCCATGGGCTTCAGGGTGTATAAACAGAGTAGCCCGAAAAGCCGTCTGAGAAAGATATATGAGGGCGACGACCCGAGCCAGCGTAGCTACACTGACCAGATGCCAAGCATCACCAACTATTACAAACTGTCGGTGTATAATGCCGAGCGAGAGAATATCATGCCAGCCGTGAGCTATGCGGCACTCGTAGACAGCGTCCCCCCTGCGGCACCTGTGGCTCTCGAAGGCGAAATTGATAGCATGGGCGTCGCCACAATAAGATGGAAAGCGAACAACGAGTACGACCTTGCGGGGTATAGAGTATACACGGCAAACATGAAAGACGATAGTGAGTATGCCCCGCTGACATCCGACATATTGACTGACACCATTTTTAGGCATAAGGTCAACCTCAACACACTTTCGCACGAGATATTCTATCAGGTGAGGGCAATAGACAAACGCGACAATCGTTCCGCTCCCTCCTTGTCGCTTATGCTAATGCGCCCTGACACGATAGCACCTGTGGCTCCGGTGATGAGGGTGATAGAGGCGAGACGTGGAATCCCGACTATCCAATGGACATGTAGCAGTAGCGACGACGTGGCACGGCATTATCTGCTGCGAAGAGAGCCACGGGCTGAATTGTATGACACGCTTGTCGTGTTCAATGATAAGCAGCAAAGGTATGAGGACAAGACGGCAGCTGAGGGGCAGGATTATGTCTACGCCATAGTGGCAGAGGACAATGCGGGTAATAGTTCTCGCCTGTCCTCGATGTACTATCATACGGATGATGTGGTGGAGGACAAGGTGAGGATAAAGCACCGAAGGGATAACAATGGCAACTATGTGTCGTGGACGGTTGAGACGAGGCGGGAAGTGAAGGGCTATGTGGTGCTCAGGGCGGTGGACGATGAGCGGTTGCGCATGGTGGCACGGACGGCAGAGAATCATTACCTCGATACGGATGTCGTGGTGAACAAGAGATACACCTACGCTCTCAAGATTATCTATTCGGACGGGGTGGAGTCGGGAGTTTATATGTAGATTTAAGCAACATACTTTGAAACGCATAGTCGACATATTGCTGTTCACGCTGTTGAGCGTGTCCACGCTCGCCCAGCGCATGCCGGTCAGCGTCACCACGATACTGACGCCGCCTTACACGTCGTCGCTCTCGTCAATGTCGGAGAGCGGTGGCACCCGGCTCATGGTGAACCTGCTTGTGAACGACATCACGGTCAGCGAGCTGCCCGTCAAGCTACACATCAAGATGGAGAGCGCGGGCGTCACCATCGAGAGCCTCCCGACGCAAGCCGTAGCCCCCATGTTCCTTGGCGGCGGCGAGGCGCGCGTGCTCACGGGCGACGACCTCGCCCAATACCTGAAAATCGACAACCTGGGCTTCAAGGGCTACAGCAAGTCGGCGTACCGGAAAGTCGGGCGCCTGCCGTCGGGGTTATGGAAGATATCAGTCAGCGTGCGCCACTTCTACACCGGCAAGACCATCTCGAACACGGGCGTCGCGACCGCCTGGATAACGACATACAAGCCGCCCGTTCTGACGGCGCCCGAAGAGGGCGAGACGGCGCCGAGCAACGCCGCCCTGCCGCTGACATTCAGCTGGCAGCCGTCGAAATACACGGGCGGCACGGCCACCGTCATGTACCGCCTCGAGATGTGGGAGCGGCGGGTCGACGGGGTGCCGGCGCAAACCGTGGCAGCCTCCGTCCCGGCGATATACGAGACCGAGACGGCGGGTCTCACGGCCACGGTGACCCCCGCGAGCCTGGCGCTCGAGCCGGGGATGAGATACTGCTGGCGCGTGACGGCGTTCGACCCCGCCGGGCAAGTGACATTCGAGGACGGCGGACGGTCGGAGACCCGCACGTTCCAATACCTCGAGAAATGCCCCGAGGTGTGCGGGCTGACCATAGACCTGAGAGACGTGACGGGATACGCCACGTGGGACGCCGACAAACGGCATACGGGCGGCTATAACATAGAATACTATGACGACGAGGGCACATGCCACGAAACACGGTGGGGCTACGACAACAAGACATGCGGCATAGGCGGCGACTATGGCAAGACGTGGCACGTGCGCGTGCAAGGCGTCTGCGACAGCCAGGTGGCGAGCGGGTGGAGCGAGTGGGCGGGGTTCACCACGCCTGAGGAGTTCAAGACCCCGACCGACGCGGGCGGCAAGGCGTACGAATGCGGCGAGCTGCCGCCCCCGCGTGAGATAACCAACCACACGCTTGCGGAGAGCCTGCGAAAGGGGGACACGGTGGAGGATGAGCGTGGGACAACGAAATTCATCATCCACTCCGCCACTCGCAACGATGACGGCACGTTCCGCGGGCTGTCGTACATGAAACTCAGCATCTGGGGAGTGAAAGTGCTTGGCGAATATGACAAGATGACGGTGAACACCGATGGCGTGATTATCGGCGAATACACGTGGAAGTCGGTGAAATCGGACTACCTGCTCGCCAACCCTGAGGCCATAGGGCGGTGGGCGGACGAGACGGCGCTCAACATAGCCGGCGCCACATACAACAACACCATAAAAGACACGATCAGACTCGACGGCGTCAGGTTTGAGACCATAAGCCGTGAGGGGGACAGGTATTACGCCCTCACGAGCGAGGGCGAGAAAAAGGAGATAACATCAGCCATCAACGGGTCGAGCCGCGCGTTGGTTCAGGACACGGAGGGGCATGAGCTCGTGATAGACAAGGACGGCGAGCCAATGGGCGTGCCGGAATACCGGGCGTGCGGGGGGAGCAAAATCCTGCTACGTGAGAACATGAGGGAGAAGGACTCGCTGGTGACGGGGGAAGGCAACGTGAAATTCATGAGCGCGGGCGGTTACCTCTTTGACACTTACGACACCTACGCCAACGCCGCGGGAGGCTATGCCGAGCGGTTCCCGACAACAGGCCAGGGAGACTACCGCCCGGCGTATATATGCGCGGAGAGCGGAAGCGGGATACAGGTCAAGGCGGAGCCATATAAGGGCGTCACGTTCCGGACTGGGCGGGGAGTGCCCGTGCTCTGCAGAGACGGACTGCTGAGCGTGACGGCACGTGGTGACCGCGACACGACATCCGTCTACGCGTTCGACTCCGACAACAACATATTAGGCAAGGTGAACGTGTTGAGCTACGACAAAGAGACCCGCAAAGTCTGCCTTGTGCCTATTGGCGACGTGAGAGTCCCCGACGCGGCTGAGGTGAAGGCGGGGCTTGACGGGATTTTCGCGGGGCTTATGGTCGATTTCGAGGTCACCATTGCCGACAAGATAGAGATAGGCTACAACGACGAGTCGCGAGGTTTCGTGCATGGAGGCAGCGGGGTGGTCGGAGTCTACAACACCGACCAGAAGAGCGCCATCGACAAGTTGAAAGCGGCTCAACCCATCGACAATGAGACCTGCTACCTCTTCCTTGTCGAGTGCGGCACGGTCAACCAGCTCGACTCCAACGATAACAAGCAGGCGGTAGGCGGCTATATGCCGCGCGGGTACCAGTACGGCTTCATATACAACCAGTATGACAACGCCCGCACGATAGCCCACGAGCTGTGCCACGGCGCGTTCCACCTCGCGCATACGTTTGACGAATCCGACTTCGTGGCTCCCGAAGGCGCGACCGACAACCTCATGGACTATGCCGTCTCGCAGCCCACGCGCCTCAACCATTGGCAGTGGAAAGATGTCCATCAGCCAAAGAGTGTGAGATTCAAATGGTTGCAAGATGAGGAGGGGGCGGAAGCGTGGAATGTAGGAACTGCTTACAGATGCATAAGCACCGAAATAGCACAAAAGATAAAGGCTGATTACAGGTACTTTTATTATCCGGATGGGGCGGTGGTAGACATGAAAGACTATCTGCCGTCGGGTTTCTACACGTCGAGAGACGCTGATGCAGCCACTACTTTAGGCGCTGTTGCTGCCATTCGTGAAGAAGATAAAGACTTGTGCTACATTTTTAACCGTGAAACGCGCAGCAACATAGGCTTTGGTTGTGCGATAGGGGGGAAAGCCGTTACGCTATATAAAATTCCACAACTCGATAGTCCTAATTTGGACGAATTGAACCCTGTACGGGTATACGTTGATGGCGAAAATGTGAAAACTATCGACTATAACGGCAAAGAAACTATATATAGAAGTGCTGTATGCGATTGCAACATGGCCAAATTCCGAGAGTTGACGGAAGATATGCTCATCTCCGAAGTTGACGAAAAAACACTATCTGAGAAGCCGCTGTTATTTTATGACCCCAACACAAAAGAGATTATAGCGGTAACCAAAGTTCACGACCTGAAATGGCTTCGTGTTGCCAAAGATGGAAGAAGTTTTAACCTGGACTCATTGGTTGCCGACGGAGCCAAGTATCACTACTACACGGGAGCAGAGCTTGCCAGCACGCGGTATAGTAAGCTGTACAAGGACGTTCAGGATGCAATGAACCAAGGCGGTAGGGTTGTAATGATAGGACTTACCGCAACGGCGGCTGCGCCATTTTTGATGGAATATGCGATTGTCTATGGAGAGCAGGTCTTGGTGCAGATGGCAAGGAAAGCAGGCGTCAAGGTGCTTCGGGAATTGATAAAAAGAGGTATAAAACATTACGCCAAAAAAGATGCAAAAGCATTCTTTAGTGGAGCGGTTTCACAGTTCTTTGTTTCGAGTTTAGTTTGGGCCGCAGAAAAGAGCAGCAAAAACCAGACAATTACAGACGATGACTATTCTAAACTAATAGGCGTCAGTGAAGAATCAGAGATCTTCAATTGGGATTACAACAACGACACACGAGATTTCTGGGTGAGCGTATTACAAGCTGGAGTTGTAAATGTTTTAGAGAATCATTTAACTTTCAGAGAGAATGGAATCGGAGAGTGGGTGTTAACATTTTTAGAAGATGTTGATTATTCTAAAATCATCTCAGCGCTTAAGGAAGTTCAGAAAGAGCCAGATGAACAAAAGCGTATTTTGAAAGTAATAGGAGTGATTATCTGTGAAGTTATTCACAAAGCAGTTCAAACTGCTATTGATAGAAGGGGTAATATAATATCAAAAGGGCTTAATATTGACAACCTGGATGATCACGCCAAAGAAATGTTGTTCCTGACGATATACAAATCCATGCTGAATTTAGTTAGCAATAGCGTTACTACGGCCGTAAAGTTGTACATTATAGATTATAATGTAGATAAGGGTTGGCGTATTTTAGGGGATGAATGATGAGAGAGAAATTGACGATAATAGCTCTATGCGTGTCATTGGTGGTGATGATATACTTTTTATCGCCTTCTGTCATTGAGCTATGTTTTTCACACGTCGGTTTATATGGCGTTAGAGCCTTCTGGCCCTTTGCCGTTGCAGCATTAGCATGTCGATATGTGCTTCTGCTATGCAGGAAGCATAAAAGGAGTAGCGAGTGGGCTTTATGGACTTTTGTTGTTGTAAGTTGGGTGTTCAGAGTGCCGACTGACAATTTGTATTTAGCAGCAAGGAACGAAGAACTGTCGGATAGCACATATTTGATCAGTACTGGTAAAAAGTTTGCTGCATATAGAGAGCCAGGCACGCCACGAGGCATGACTGGTAGGTTGATAAATGACTTTTTTTCATTTCAGATTGGCTTTCACCAATCAGCAGAAGCGATGGGAGAGGAAGCCGATTATTCTGACACTGTTTTACTGAAGATTTCCAGGAAACATAACTTTCAGAGGGTAGTCGACTTCTTCCCCACCCATGCGGAGATTCAAAAGTATATGGAGCCAGTCCTGTTTGTTGATGGTGTTGAACAGCCACGCCCTGAATATGATGACTTGAGACTGTCGGACGAGGAGCAACAAAGATTATTGCAGGAACATCACCTCAAGACGGCTCGTGTGACGAGGAAGCATAAAGACGAGTTCTTGCGCAACCTGGTGACCTTGCAGATAAACGACACGATTCAGAGAACCCTCAACTTGATGTATAAGGACGTGAGTGATTTTTTGGTGTATAAGGACATACGTAACTTTGATGACATATTCAACTCGTTGACTGAAGGGGGCTACGTGCTCGTTAAGGTGTCGCATGGAGACCCGAGGGTTGTTGAGGTAGCGGACTGGTTGCCAACGGACGAGATGATTGAGAAGCACACGTACTACATGACAATAGCCACTGTGATGTCGAAGTGCACGAAGAAAGAAGGGAAGCACAGGGCGTATTATGCCAAGCTCAGAATAAACGATCGGTTAGTGACAAACGATTTGAGGATAATTGGGATCTATCAAGGAGACAGGCAGGAGTATGAGTCGTTAGAGATAGGCGGGCCGGTCTTGGTAACTGTGCACGGGGATAAGACTAAGCACGTAAGCGTGCACAAATGGCACCCGACACAACGAGACATAGAGAGATATGGGAGGTCGTGTAAGTTGGAGGAGGGGGAGTAAGTATGAGAGATGTGAGATGCTTTTGGGTGACATTGCCCTTCTGCTTGCTCTGGCGGTGGTGTAGACGGCTTGTTCAGCCATTTTCCAAGTTCGATTTCAACTGCGTTGCGTGATGTGCCGATGAAGCTTTTTATCTGCAGCAGTTGCTTGATGTTTCTAAAGAAGATCTCAATCATCCACCTCGCCTTGTATAGTTCCGCTATTGTGGAAGCCGCCAGCTTGAGATTGTTGGTCACAGCTGCATCCTTATGATTTCTTTCGGAATCTTGCTGATTTTCTGAGCGAAAAGTGTTATATTGACCAAAGGGGGTAAATGAGGTGGTCCTCTTTGCTAAGGTAGTACGTTTAGGACAATATTGATCATAAATACAAAACAGAGAAGGATATGGTTGTAAGCATAATGATATTGGTGAATTTCGTGGCGGCATTGGCTTGTGCCATAATACTGAGCGTCAAGCGACACCCGATATTTGCCGTCATCGCTTGGCTGTTGGTGGGCATATATGGTTATGGCATTTGGCACGGAGGGCTGGATGCGGAGGAGACCCTCGTCAATATGATGCGCTACTCCGAAGGCTATGACAGCGACCGTGCATATCCGTCAATATTGGGCGGTTATCTGGGGCTTACGCTCACCAGTGTGGCAGCAGGGCTCTACCCGTGGCTGAAGAAATGGGCAGTGGTGCTGTGGGGATTTTTTCTCTTGGCGGCAAGCGCACTTGTCAGTGCCTACTCACCGCTGAGCGTGGTCGAGGGATTGTATGGCATTTGCTGCGCGCTCATGTGTGAGTTTGCCAATATGACGGGGCTCACCTACTTGGAGACTTGCGTCGTGGAGCAGCTGTATCTCCATCCGTTTATCGTGACGCTGTTCGCAGTGCCGGCTCTCGTGGTGAGTATCAAGAGATTTTTCTTTGGAGGAAACAAGAACGTGGTGCCACTCATTTTGTCGGCGCTGATGTTTGCGATAAACGCCACCATCATGGTTGTCACATGGATGCATTACTGGGGGCCACTCATCCCGGCGGATCAACTGTGCTGCCGCGAGTTGCAGGAGATGGCGAGCCACTCGTGGGATATATACGTGATGCTCAACATCATGATTTTCGTAGTAGCTTTCTTGCTGGACGGCCTTATCTGCTGGGTTATCTACCGGTACGCCAAAGCAGTTAACAGTTGGCATTTGCCCGGGGCTTGCCGCAGTTCACGGTAGACGTGGAGTTCTTTAGTAGCCTCTAAAACGGTGATTTTGACCAAGAAACACCTCTGAAGGTAATTCTCGGACAGTTTGGGAAGTGTACGCCTTCGGCGTCAGTGGAGACGATTGGGGAGACGTCTGCACACGGGGAGGTTGTAGTTAGGGGAAGATAAAAGGCTGTCGGCATGTTATATGCCGACAGCCTTTGTGAATGTGGGGTGATGGTTTATTTTGCTTTGTAGGTGAAGCGGTTGAAGATGGCTTTGCAGTTGGTTTTGGTGTTGGTTTTCTGGGCGTAGAGGGCAATGTATGCGCCGGTGAAGCCGCCGCCGGCCTCGGCGCTGATGAATCGGGTGTTCATCTTGCCCATGGGGGTGAAGGTCTTGCCGTCGGTTGAATAGCTGAAGAAGTAGAGTTCCTTGCTACCCTCGATGCGCACGGTGATGTTGCGGCCGCTAACCTCGACCTCTTTCTCTATGTGGCGCAGCTCGCCAATCCTGTAACGCAACCTGACGACAGTCTTGCCGGCGTCGGTGCGCACGAGGGAGATGTCGTAGTGGGTGTGGCACTTCATGTATAGAGACATGCCAGCCTCGTCTCCTGCGCTCTTCCCATCGAGGGATAGTGTGGTCTCGGCCAGGAAGTCTATATTCTCTTGACGACGGCCTACGAACGTTGGCGTGCCCTCGTCATCGATGCTCTCCGTTGATGCTGTGAGTGTCAGTTTGCCACCCTTGACCTCGTAATTCTTAGGTTCATAGTTGCGGAGGTAGTTCCACTCGAAGCCCAGTGGAGTGTCGAACTCGTTCACCTCGGGTAGTTTGGCGACGGGGTGTTGTGGCAATGTGGGGACGTCCATTTGGAGCTGGAGCGTGCCGTTGCCATTTATGACGGGCCATCCGCCCTTAGGCCATGATACGGGCGCGAGGAACGTCTCTCGACCCATTATATGGTTGTTGCCACTGACGGGGCGGAATGCCAGGCATACGGCCCACCATGAGCCGTCGTGCGCCTCTATAAGGTCGGCATGGCCAGTACCTTGGATGGGGCTGCTCTCGGCGGCTTGGCAATAGTGGGTCAATATAGGGTTGGCGGGGTTGCCGAGATATGGGCCATCGATGCGCCGGCTTCGTGCTATCGTCTCGCAATGGCCGTATTCGGTGCCGCCCTCGGCTATCATGAGGTAATACCAACCGTCTTTCTTGTAGATATGTGGGGCCTCGGGATAGCGGCCGCCCATGCCTTCCCATATCAGTTTAGACTCTGTCTTCTGCTCGCCAGTGAAGGGATCAATCTCGCAGAGCCAGATGCCATCGCTCGGGTTGGACACCATCCAGCATCGGCCCTCCTCGTCCCAAAAAAGTGACGGGTCTATGCCCTCCTGCTTCAGCCATACGGGTTCGGACCACTCACCACGGATATCCTTGGTGTGCACGATGAAGTTGCCTCCACCTGCCACGTTGGTTGTAATCATGAAGAACGTGCCCTCGTGATAGCGGATAGTCGGGGCGTATATGCCGCACCATGTGCCGGATTTCTCGAGAGGCAGTTGGCTGGGGCGTGTGAGGCAATGGCCTATTTGCTCCCAGTGGATGAGGTCGCGGCTGTGGAACAGAGGCACGCCTGGGGCATACTCAAAGCTACTCGTCACGAGGTAGTAGTCGGAGTCCACCCTGCACACGCTTGGGTCGGGATGAAACCCTGCGATTACAGGGTTCTGATAGCCAAAGTCTTGGGCCGCCATCATAGTGCCAGCGCACAGGGCCGCCATCGTCATTAGTATCCTATTAGTCATAACTTGATTATTGATTATGCTGGCAAAAGTCGGTAAAAACACATCTCTTTAAATGATTATTATGTTTCTTTCTATTGCACGTTTAGTAAAATGCAGTAACTTTGCCCTCGGTTTTCGCCGATATAGCTCAGTTGGTAGAGCAACGCATTCGTAATGCGTGGGTCCTCAGTTCGAGTCTGAGTATCGGCTCTTTCAAAGACTCCATTGTTAACAGATGGGGTCTTTTTTCGTATATTTACATCAGAAACCTTTAACCCTTGTCTTGCGATGTTCACTTACAAATATCCTCGTCCGGCCCTTACGGCTGACGCCATACTTCTTTCAGTCAACTCTGACGGTGATTCCGTGGTGCTCCTTGTGAAGCGTGGGAGCGAGCCATTCAAAGGGCAATGGGCCTTCCCTGGCGGTTTCGTCAATGAGGGGGAGCGCGCCATAGAGGCGGCGCGGCGCGAGCTACATGAGGAGACGGGCATACTTATTGACTCACTTGACAAATTCATTCCCATAGGTCTCTACGACACTCCAGGGCGCGACCCGCGAGGGTGGACAGTCTCGGCTGCCTTCTGCTCGTATGTGGACGTTATGCCCCAACCTGCGGCGGCTGATGACGCTGACAATGCGCAATGGTTCCTCGTAGATGCGCTGCCTCACCTTGCGTTTGACCATGAGACAATCTTGAACGACGTGCTTGATGTGCTGGCCAACCTGCCTGAAGACGATGGCGAAGGTGACGATGGCGGCGACTACGTGCTATGACCCTTGCCCAACGCTACGACGCGATTTTGGAATATTTCGCTCAGGCGATGCCCAATGCCACTACGGAGCTCATATTCCGCAACGACTATGAGTTGCTCGTAGCCGTCATACTATCGGCGCAATGCACTGACAGGCGCGTCAATATGGTGACACCTGCACTGTTTCGGCGATGGCCTACGCTTGCCGACCTTGCCCAAGCCGCGGAGGAGGATGTGCTTGATGTTATAGCCACCGTCACGTATCCTAACTCTAAATGCCGCTACCTTGTTGAGATGGCGCGGATGGTGATGCAGGTGTTTCACGGTCGGATACCTCATACTCGTGAGAACCTTATGCGGCTGCCAGGGGTTGGGCGCAAGACGGCTAATGTGATGCTTATTGTGGCCTACGGTGTGCCTGCGATGCCGGTTGATACGCACGTGCACCGTGTGGCGGCGCGTCTTGGCATGACATGTCAATGCAAGACTCCAGAGCAGACGGAGCGGCAGTTGCTTGAGCATATACCGCAGGAGCTTCTTGCCAAGGCGCACCATTGGCTTATTTTGTTTGGGCGGTATACATGTACGGCTGTTAATCCGCGGTGCGTGGGGTGTGGGTTGGCTTATTTGTGTGTGCGGGGTAGGTGAAGGGGAGGGAAACGTTTTTAGTCCCTTGGGTTAGGTGCGGTCGTGTGGAACGGCAATGGGGTGAAGGGGGAAGTGAGGGAGGTAGAAATGTGAGACGGCATCTCATAAATTAGTTTTGCTTTTCAGTAGTTTGTTTATCTTGGTGTTGTAAATCGCCAACAAGTTGTTGGCGATTTATGGGTATGGCATTTGGCGTAGTGGAGGCGTTATGAGGGATAGGTTTGTATGGGTGGTGTTTTGGGGCAATGGGTAAGTGCGGGCGTGGGGTTTGTGCGAGGGGAGGGAAGTATGTGAGACGTTACTGGCAATCTTTACGCTGACCATTGGTTTGTGTACGTGTTCGCATTAAGGGGATACACCTGCGGCGTTAATGGAAATGGGGACGTGGGTGTAAGTTGGGGGCTTTGTCTCTTGGTTTAGACGGCAAATGGTGGCATATTTGCATTTGGGGACGTAGAGAGGGGTTTGAGTGGTGAGGTTATGGATGGGGATATAGAGTGTTTGGTGATGCGAGATTATGGCGCATAGGGAGATGGATATAGAGAGGCTTGGGGATGACGAGCTTATGGGGCGTGCGGCTACGGAGCTTGGCACGTGTGCTTTTCGTGTGCTTTTTGACCGTTATTTCACGTCGTTGACTATTTTCGGTGCACGGTTTTTGGGAGATGAGGATGCGGCGTCGGATGTGGTGCAGAATGTGTTTGTGTCACTCTATGAGCAGAGGTTTAGTGCGCCGCCGCAGAATGTGAAGGCGTTTTTGTATACGTCGGTGAGGAATGCGTGCCTGAATGTTATTAAGCATGAGAAGATTAAGAGGCGTTATGAGCAGGAGGCGTTGTCGGTGCAGGATGAGATAGCGGCGGAGACGTCGGATCGGCTTGTTGAGGAGAGTGAGGCTCAGGCTAAGGTGGCGGCGGCGTTTGCTAAATTGCCCGAGCAGTGCCGGAGAATTTTCTCGATGAACAGGCTTGAGGGGATGTCGAATCAGGAGATAGCGGACCAGTTGGGGTTGTCGAAGCGGACGGTGGAGACGCAGATTTCAAATGCGTTGAGGATTTTGCGTAAGTTGCTGTTGGGGGTGATGGTTGTGGCGGCGTTGTTGGGGTGAGGAGGATGAGGTAGAGCGTTAAGGGAGATGGTATGGGTGACGGGTTTACATGGGTTGTCCAAGGTTGTGGGTTATGGGATGTAAGTTATGACTGTGGGGTGCAACGTGTATGATAAAATGCGCCATGCGGCGGGCATGAGACGATGCAGGTATCGCCTCTACATTACGCGTTTGCGTTAAGGATACGCCTTCGGCGTTTAGGGGTTATGCGTGCGCGTTAGGGAAGATGGTGTGGTGACGGGTTTACATGGGTTAGTCTTGGCCGAGGGGTGGTGAGAATAAGTAAGTGCCGTTTTGGCAGAGAATGAGACAGATTGACAGAGGTGGGGGTGTGGCACAGGGTTTGAGGTATGAGGGGCGAAGCGTGTCATTGGAACTTTAAACGATGATGTCGTTAGAAGTCAAATGATGATGTCAAGGTCTTGGAGTTGAATGACATTAGCAGTCGAAAGTGAAACATATCATTAAAACTTAAAAGCAATGGATTTTAATAATTTCACAGTAAAATCGCAAGAGGTTATCAATAAGGCCGTGCAGATAGCCCAAGGGAGTGGTCAGCAGGGTGTTGATAGTCTTCACATACTTGAGGCGTTGATTGAGGGCGCAAAGGATGTGACGGGTTATATTTTCAATAAATGTGGCATCTCGCAGAATGTGGAGGGTGCGGTGAAGAGCGCGATGGGTGCGTTGCCGCGCGTGTCGGGTTCGGAGGCGAGGGCGTATTTGACGAATGACGCTAATGCGGCACTCTTGAAGGCTCAGGACGTGAGCAAGGCTGAGGGTGACCAGTTCGTATCGGTGGAGTTCATATTGCTGGGCATATTGCTTGGAAAGGATACGGCGGCTCAGATTTTGAAGGATGCGGGTGCGACCGAGAAGGATTTCCGTGCGGCGATAAGGGAGTTGCGGAAGGGCTCGAAGGTGACGGACCAGAGTGCGGACTCGAATTATAACGCGCTGAATAAGTATGCGATAAACTTGAATGACAGGGCGCGTGATGGTAAGTTGGATCCTGTGATTGGTCGTGATGAGGAGATAAGGCGCGTGCTTCAGATATTGAGTCGACGGACGAAGAACAACCCTATCTTGATAGGTGAGCCTGGTGTGGGCAAGACGGCCATAGCTGAGGGGTTGTCGCACCGCATTATCAGTGGTGATGTGCCGGAGAACCTCAAGGACAAGGAGATATATTCGCTTGACATGGGTGCGCTTATTGCGGGGGCGAAGTATCAGGGTGAATTTGAGGAGAGGCTGAAGAGCGTGATTAAGGAGGTGGTGTCGTTGGAGGGCAGGATAGTGCTTTTCATTGATGAGATACACACCCTTGTGGGCGCTGGCAAGAACAGTGGCGCTATGGATGCGGCGAATATACTGAAGCCGGCGTTGGCACGTGGTGAGTTGCGCGCCATAGGAGCTACGACGCTGGACGAGTATCAGAAGTATTTTGAGAAAGACAAGGCGCTGGAGCGGCGATTCCAGACGGTGATGGTGGATGAGCCATCGGAGGAGGACGCGATAGCGATATTGCGTGGTATCAAGGAGAAATATGAGTCGCACCACAAGGTGAGGATTAAGGATGAGGCGATAATATCGGCTGTGACGTTGTCGCGCCGGTATATCTCGCAACGTTTTTTGCCGGACAAGGCGATAGACTTGGTGGATGAGGCGGCGGCTCACCTGCGTATGGAGATGAACTCCGTGCCGGAGGAGATAGATGACCTTGAGCGCAAGTTGAAGCAGACGGAGATTGAGCGTGCGGCGATATTGCGTGAGGGAGACACTGAGAAAATAGCGGAGCTGGACAAGGAGATAGCGGAGCAGAAGCAGCAGGTGACGGAGCACAGGGCACAATGGAAGGCACAGAAGGACGTCATAGAGGCGATACAGCAAGAGAAGGCTAATATTGAGCAGATTAAGTTTGAGGCACAGAGGGCGGAGCGTGAGGGTGACTACGCACGTGTGGCGGAGCTGCGTTATGGCAAGATTGGCGAGGCGCAGCACCGGATTGACGATTTGAACAAGAAGTTGCAGCAGATGCATGTCAATGGTGCTCTCATCAAGGAGGAGGTGGACTCGGACGACATTGCGGAGGTTGTGTCGCGGTGGACGGGGATACCGGTGTCGAAGATGTTGGAGAGCGAGCGTGCCAAGTTGCTGCATCTGGAGGACGAGTTGCATAAGCGCGTGGTGGGTCAGGATGAGGCGATACGTGCGGTGTCGGACGCTGTGCGGAGGTCGCGTGCTGGTTTGCAGGACTCTCGCAGGCCGATAGGGTCGTTCATCTTCATTGGCACTACGGGTGTGGGCAAGACGGAGTTGGCTAAGGCGTTGGCGGAGTTCTTGTTTGACGATGAGAGTCAGATGACCCGTATTGACATGTCGGAGTATCAGGAGAAGCATAGCGTGTCGAGGCTTATTGGCGCGCCTCCGGGATATGTGGGTTATGACGAGGGTGGCCAGTTGACGGAGGCGGTGCGGCGTAAGCCGTATTCGGTGGTGCTTCTTGATGAGATTGAGAAGGCGCACCCGGATGTGTTCAACATACTTCTTCAGGTGCTTGACGATGGGCGTTTGACGGATAACAAGGGTAGGACTGTGGACTTCAAGAACACGATTATCATCATGACGTCGAACCTTGGGTCGAACCTGATACAGGAGGAGTTTGAGCGTAGCGGCAATGAGATTACGCCGGAGCTTATTGAGAACAGTAAGCGTGAGGTTATGGAGTTGCTGCGCAAGACGATACGTCCGGAGTTGCTGAACCGTATTGACGAGATTGTGACGTTCACTCCGTTGAGCAAGGAGCGGATACGTGAGATTGTGGGATTGCAATTTGCGTCTGTTCAGCGTATGCTTGCGAAGAATGGCGTGACTCTCGACATTACGCCGGCGGCTGTGGAGTGGTTGGCGAATGTGGGTTATGACCCGATGTATGGGGCGCGGCCTGTGAAGCGTGCTCTGCAGACGTATGTGCTGAATGATTTGTCGAAGCGTATTCTGGCGGGTGAGGTGTCGAAGGATAGGCCGATGACGGTGGATATGAGGGACGGTGGATTGGTGTTTAGGAATTAAGGTTTTAGAGAGTAGTTTTTGTTGGCTCCCCCCTCCTGGCAATGGTGCTGGGAGGGGGGAGTTTTTTGTTGTTGGGGGAGATGCCGCGGGCGGGTGTCTCTACATGCGTGGGTTCGACCTGTAAGTTCAATGTGTTAAGCTAAGGAAAGACGTGGGGTGGGGGAGTGCACTATGTAAGGTGCGAATAAATGGGCTGGATGCACTATGTGGGGTGCGAATTTTGATATATTTGCACTATGAAAGGTGCAAAATAAGATGGATATATCACTTATAACTTTTATGGAGGAGCAGGTGTTGTTGACCGACCTGTCTTTTAAACGCTACATTTTCAAGACATTGCCTTGGGAGGCGAGGATGATTGGGCTGATGGGGCCGCGGGGTGTGGGCAAATCGACCTTGGTGCTTCAGCATATCAAGGAGATGGAACAGAGCAGGCGGTCGAAAAGCCTATATATATCGGCTGACCATAGTTATTTTGCCAATCATAGCCTGATTGACACGGCGGGTCAGTTTGTGCGTGAGGGTGGCGAATGGCTATACATAGACGAGGTTCACAAATATGAGGGTTGGTCGCGCGAGTTGAAGCAGGTGTATGACTCGCACCCGGAGTTGCACGTAATGTTCACGGGGTCCTCTATCCTTGACATCATGGAGGGTGAGGCGGACCTTAGCCGACGTGCGCTCATGTTTCATTTGCAAGGGATGTCGTTTCGTGAATACTTGGAGCTATTTCATGGGATAAAGACAACGGTCAGGTCGCTCGAGGATGTGCTTGGCGGGGACGTGAAAATAGATGGTCTGCTGCATCCTCTGCCCCTTTTCGACCAATATCTCAAGGAGGGTTATTATCCGTTTGCCCGAGAAGGCCATTTGCAAATGCGGCTTCAGCAGATTATCGCCCTAACGATGGAAAATGACATACCACAATATGCCAACATGTCGCCCTCGACTGGTCGGAAGTTGCGCAAGATGCTATCGATAATAGCTGGCAACGTGCCGTATAAGCCAGAGGCGACAGCCCTCGCCAATGAGATTAAGGTGAGCCGGAACGACATTCCGACGTACCTGCTTTTCATGGAGAAGGCGGGCATGATAGGTCAGTTGCGCAATGATACGGGGGGCATGCGCGGCCTTGGGAAGGTGGAGAAAGTTTACCTTGACAACACGAACCTGATTTACGCCCTCTCGCCGGCGGGTGCCAATGTCGGCAATGTACGCGAGACGTTTTTTTATAATCAGACACGGCTCATGCACGATGTTGTGGCATCGAAGACGTCGGATTTCAGTATTGGCAAATATACGTTTGAGGTGGGAGGGGCTCGTAAGTTGCGGGGGCAGTTGTCGGGCGTGAGTGATGGTTTCGTGGTGCGTGATGATGTTGAGTATTCGTCGGGTGGTGTTGTTCCGCTTTGGGGGTTTGGGTTGATGTATTAGGGGGAGAGACGTTTTGGGTAACGGGTTTACACCTTGCGGTTAGTTATGGGAGACGCCGCGGGCGGACGTCTCTACATTACGCGTTCGCGTTAAGGATACGCGTTCGCGTTTAGGGGTG
>CAVFBA010000021.1:0-40776 GCA_963620665.1 bacterium | reverse complement strand
GGGTTGGGTGGGGCGTGGGGGGTATGGAATGTTATATTTTTGGGTATAGAATGTTATATTGGAGAGGCAAGCCCGTGGCGTTGGGAGCGTCACGGGCTTTATGGGTGTTGGGAGGTGGTTAGTCGCTGGATCGGCCTGAGAGTTGCAGGATGTAGTAGATGAGTGTCACGAGGGAGGAGAGTGCCGCGACGAGGTAGGTGTAGGCGGCCCATTTGAGGGCGTCGATGGCGCTGTCTCGAGTCTCACCGGCGGTTATTATTCCGCTTTCGGTGAGCCAGTTTATGGCACGTTGGCTGGCGTCTATTTCGACTTTGAGGGTGACGAAGGAGAAGAGGGTGAAGATGGCATAGCATCCGATGATGATTTTGAGTGCGAGGGCGTAGGAGATGACGGTGGGGAGGAAGAAAGAGAGTGCGAACATGCCGATGAATACGACATTGAGTATGGTGCTGGATATGTTCTGTATGGGGACGAGCGCGGTACGCAGTGCCATTGCCTTGTAGTCCTGCGCGTGTTGTAGGGCGTGTCCTGTCTCGTGAGCTGCTACGGCTGCGGCGGAGACTGTCTTGGCGGAGTAGACCTCGGTGCTTAGGTTGACGGATTTATTGGTGGGGTCGTAGTAGTCGGTCAGAGTGCCGTCGACGGGGCGTATGGCGACGTTGTCGACGCCATTTTGCCGGAGCATCATAGCCGCGATCTCGGCACCAGAGTAGGGGAGAGGGATTTGGCTGTACTTTTTGAATTTACTCTTGAGTCGTGCGCTTACGACCCAGCTAAGGAGCAGGAAAGCTCCGAAGATGATCCACAGTTTCATTGGTGTTGATGTTAGAAAGTTAACGAAAAGGTCGGAGGGAGTTGAGGATATGGTTTGCGACGGTATGGGGGTCGATGTCGAAGCAGTGGTAGTCGGAGAATCGGCAGGGTTTGTTGCCGAAGATGGAGCAAGGTCGGCAGTTGAGGTCGTGGCGTTGGATGCAGTCGTCGGGGGATTGTCCGTAGCCGAGGAAGCCGGCGAAGGGGTGTGTGGCTCCCCATAGGCTTATGACGCGTATGCCGAAGAGTGAGGAGAGGTGCATGGCGGAGGAGTCCATGGAGATCATGATGTCGAGGTTGGACATAAGTGCCATTTCGTCGGCGAGGGTCATGAGTCCGATCATGGAGGAGCATCTTTCGCGGTTGGAGGTGAGGGATAGTGAGAGTTGTTGCTCGTTGGCGCCACCACCGAAGATGAAGATGCGGATGTCGGGGCGTGCGAGGAGGAGGTCGATGACTTGCGCCATGCGGTTGAGGGGGTACATCTTGCCCCGGTGTTGGGCGAATGGTGATATGCCGATCCACTTGTCGTTGCCTTTGAGGAGGTTGTCGAGTGCGTGTGGGATGGGTTGACGTGGGCGGATGTTCGGGGAGTCGGGTATGGGGAGTTGGGCCTTGCGGAATACTTGTGTGTAGCGCGAGGTGGTTGGGGTTAGTTGTTTGTGGGATTTGCCAGAGACGAGACGCTGTTTTTCGGAGCGTCCTTTGTTGATGACGTGGACGTTGGAGCCTGTCAGTCGGAATAGGGCACGCAGGATTTTGGTGCGTAGGACGTCGTGGAGGTCGAGGATGTCGTCGTAGTGTATGTGGGCGTTGGAGGGGTTGTGAGCGAGTCGGTCGTGGCGCAGGTCTTGGAAGAGTCGCCATAGTGCGGGTATGCCGTGGCGTTCTTTGCGTATGTTAGTGCCGAGGAATCGCAGGTTGGGGAGTGGTTCGAAGAAGGGTTCGAAGAAGGGGGTGGATAGTATGTCGAAGAGGACGTCGGGGTGGGCTTTGCAGGCGGCTGTGATTATGGGGGCCGTCATTGCCACGTCGCCCATGGCTGTGAGGCGTGTTATGAGGACGTGGCGTTGTGTCATTTTTTATTGGCGTAGAGGACTGGGTTGAGTGCGGGGTCGTTGTACATTTTCATTTGCTTGTATACTTTCATGTACTTTCGTCCTGCTTGGATGTCGTCGAGTAGTTGCTCGATGGCTGTTGCGAGGTCGGAGTGTTGCTCGTTGAGTATGGCGAGTTTATTGGCGCAGGCGTCGATGTGTGATTTGTCGGCGTCGGTTCGGGCAGCCTCGATGGACATGTGGTATATTTTGAGGGCGAGGATGGAAAGTCGGTCGATGGCCCATGCGGGGCTTTCGGTGTTTATTGTGGCGTTTGGTGCGGGATTGACGTTTCGATATTTGTCGAGGAAGTAGGAGTCGATGTACTCGACCATATCGGTTCGGTCTTGGTTGGACTTGTCAATCCGGCGTTTGATTTGTAGGGCTTTGGCAGGGTCGATATGTGGGTCTCGGATGATGTCCTCGAGATGCCACTGTACGGTGTCGATCCAGTTTTTGCGGTACATGAGGTGTTCGATAGCGTCGGCGGGGTAGGGGTTGGCCATGGGGGTGTCGACGTTGTCAGATTTATGGTAGTCGGCGATGGCTTGGTTGAATACTTGCCAGTATTTGTCGGTTTGCATGGTGGTTCGTTGTTTTATGCAGAAGCGGGGGACGGGGTGTGTGGGACGCCCGTCTCCCGAGAGTTGTATGGTTGGTTGAGAGTTGGGTTATTGAGCCATCTTAGCCTTCACGAGGGGGGCGGCGTCGACGCTCTGTTCGGATGTGTAGAGGAGGACTTGTGAGGCTGTGTCGAATATGTAGATGAAGTTGTTTTCCTTGCCTACGGATTGAACGGCCTTGTTGTATTTCTCGATGATGGGTTGTAGTAGGGTTGATTCCTTTTGTTGGAGGCTTTGTTGAGCGAGTTGTTGGAAGCTCTGTATGCGTGCTTGAGTGTCTTGGAGTTCTTTTTCCTTGGTGGCACGGATGAGGTCGGGCAGGGAGTCGCGCTTAGTGGTGTACTCTTGGAACTTTTGCTGGAGTTCGTTTTGCATGACTGCCATTTGGTCTTGGAGCTTCTTTGCTTCGTCCTGCAGGGCAGTTTGGGCGGCGGTCCACTCGGGGAGTTCAGATAGGAACTTCTGGCTGTCGATGTGGGCGAACTTGAGGTCTTGCGCCTGAGCGGAGAAGGTCATTGCAGTGCAGAGAGCAGCTGCGGCGAATATTGATTTGAAGAGTTTCATATAAATCGGGTATGGATGTGGTATGTTATTGTATTCCTAATTGTTTCTTTACGAGGGGTGTCACGTCGACGCTTTGGTGGCCTGTGGATAGTACGCCGTCGGCTTCGAAGATATAGATGAAACCGTTGTTGGCACCTACCTGCTGTACGGCATTAAGTACCTTCTGCGAGATGGGGCGTATTAGTTCCTGTTGCTTCTTCTGGATATCCTGAATGGCTGTTTGACGGAAGGTGTAGATACGCTGGTACATGTCTTGTAGTTCGGCTTCTTTGGCGGAGCGGTCGGCTTCGGACATAGTGGATTGTTTAGCGTCGAAGTCTTGGACTTGCTTGTTGAAGTCCTCTTGTAGTGCCGTGAGTTGAGCCTCTTGACGAGTTTGCTCCTCCTCGATGGTCTTTTGCATAGCTTTGACCTCGGGGAGCGTCTCGATGAAGGCGGCGCTGTCGAAGTGTCCGAACTTGAGCTTCTGGGCCTGAGAAGGCAGGCATAGCAGGAGTGCGGCGCCGGCAGCGACAATTAGTTTACGTAGCATAATAGAGATTTAAGTGGGTTATTTTGAGCCGTAGCCGAGTTTGGCGAGGACGGCGTCGGAGATATCGAGCGACTTGTCGGAGAACATGAGACCTGTGGCGGATGCCTTGTCCCATACGGCTGAATAGCTTTTCTCTTGGGCGAGCTGCGATATGGCGTTGAATATTTGTTCTTGGATGGGTTTAATGAGCACCTCACGTTGTTTGAAGAGCTCACCATTCTGACCGAAGTATTTTTGCTGGAGCTTCTTAGCGTCTTGCTCCTTTTGGACGATCTCGTTCTCACGGCTGACTTTGATATCGTTGGTGAGGAATACTGACTCATTACGATATGTGTCGTAGAGTTTCTCGACCTCTTGTAGTTTGGCTTTGACCTCCTCTTCGTACTTCTTGGAGAGGGTGTTGAGCTGGTCGTTGGCTGTCTCGTAGGCGGGGATGTTCTTGAGGATGTAGTCGGTGTCGACGAAGACGGTCTTCTGAGCTACGGCGGAGATAGATACGACCGTGGCAATGAGGAGGATGGATAATATCTTACGCATGGTTGAAAGAGAATTAAGAGTTAGACAATATGTTAGTTAACCATTGCTTTTGCAAAATGTGTGCCAATCGGGGTGTTAGAATTGTTGACCCATGACGAAGTGGAATTGACTTCCTCCTGCGCCGTTGAAGCCATCGACCTCGTCGAAGCCGTAGCCCCAGTCCATGCCGAGGAGGCCGAATATCTGGAGGAAGATGCGTATGCCCATACCCGCAGAGCGTTTGAGGTTGAAGGGGCTATAGTCCTCGAACTTACGCCAGCAGTTGCCCGCCTCGGCGAAACCGAGCACATAGACCGTGGCTTGTGGTTGGAGGGTAATGGGGTAACGTAGTTCGACGGTGTACTTGTTGTAGATGTTACCGTCGTAGGAGTAGGAGGAAGTGGAGCGTGGGGTGAGCGAGGCGTTCTCGTAGCCACGGAGTCCGATGGTTTCCTCGCCGTAGGTGCTGTAACCGCTCATGCCGTCACCGCCCATGACGTATTTGCCGAAGGGGGATTTGCGGTATCGGTCGTAGTAGCCGAGGAAGCCCATCTCGAACTTACCCATGAGGATGAGTTTGCGGTTGGGAGTGATAGGCTTGAATACTTGGCCTTTGAGCGACCACTTGTGATACTCGATGAAACGATAGAGTATCTTCTGGTCGTCCTCGTTGCGCCAGTCATGAGAGGAGAGGGCAGAATAGGGTGGGGTCAGTTTGACGCCTATGGAGAAGTTGGAGCCGGAGCGGGTGTAGATAGGGTTGTCGATGGAGTTGCGGGCGAGGGTTACACCGAAGGCGAGGTCGTGGCTCTGACCGTTTTGCATGAGGAAGTATTGCCAGTTGCGGAGACGGTAGTGCTGGTAGGAGAAGTCGACGTAGAGAGTGAACCAGTCGTCGGGCCATGTGAGACGTTTGCCGAATCCTATGGATACGCCGGAGACCTTGCGGTATTGCTGGAGACCGCTCTTACTGGGGATAGAGCCGAGAGTGCTGGAGTAGCCGCTGGAGTAGCCGTTGTAGAAGTTGTTGTAGTAGCTGGAGCTGACACCAGTCTGTGAGGAGTAGAAGGCGGCCACTGTGAGGGAGTTAGGACGTTTGCCGCCGAGCCAAGGTTCGGTGAAGGAGAAGGAGAGGGAGCGGTAGTATTTGCCGTTGGCTTGCGCTTTGAGGGAGAGTTTCTGACCGTCACCCGTTGGGAGCGGGGAGTAAGCCTCTTTGTTGAAGATATTCTGGAGGGAGAAGTTATTGAAAGATACACCGAGAGAGCCCACGAACATACCTGCGCCCCAACCGCCAGATAGTTCAACCTGGTCGTTAGACTTCTCCTCGAGGTTGTAGACAATGTCGACGGTACCGTTCTCGTAGTTGGGCATTGGGACGGGGTTTATGGTCTCGGGGTTAAAGTGTCCGAGTTGGGCAAGTTCACGCACGGTACGGATAAGTTCGGACTTACTGAAGAGTTGGCCAGGCTTGGTACGGATCTCACGGCGTACTACATGCTCCTTAGTCTTATCGTTGCCATTTATGACGACCTCGTTTATGGTTGCCTGAGTGCCTTCGACGACACGCATTTCGAGGTCGATAGTGTCGCCTATAACACGAGCCTCGACTGGTGAGATGTTGGAGAAGAGGTAGCCATTATCCATGTAGAGGTTGTGGACGGCATCATCGTCTTGGAATAGTCGCTTGTCAAGTTTCTTAGTATCGTAGATATCGCCACGTTTCATGCCGAGGACATGAGTGAGATAGTCACCAGGGTAGATGCTGTTGCCTACCCACTTGATGTCACCGAGGTGGTATTGGTGTCCCTCGTCGATATAGACATCGATCTCGACCATATCATCCTCGTAGGGTACGACAGTTTCCTTCGTCACCTTGGCGTCGTGGTAGCCGTTCTCGTTGTAGAAGTCGATTAGGGCTACGAGGTCTTTCTCGTAGAGGTCTTTGACGAACTTCTTAGTGCGGAAGAGGTTGAGAAGTCCCTTCTGGTTAGTCTTCTTCATGGCTCTGTTGAGCTTACGATAGCTCATGACATTATTGCCATGGAATCGGAGCTTGTGGACTTTGACCTTATCTTTCTTATCGACGGTGATGTCGAGTATGACGTGGTTGTCTCGCTCACGGTCGGCACGTTGGTTGACCTTGACGTCGACATTATAGAAGCCCTTGCCTACGAAATAGTCTCGGACGTATTTTTCAGCACGCTTAATGAGGAAGGGGGTGACTTGCGCTTCTTCCATTATAGCGACCTTATCGTGAACATCCTTAATATCGCCATGTTTAAGACCGATGAAGTTGACCTTGCTAAGACGAGGACGCTCCTTAAGGGCTATCTCAATTATGACATGACCATCTTGCATAGCGTCCTTGTAGTACATCTTGACGTCGGAGAATAGACCGTTGTTGAGGTAGCGTTTCACGGACTGGGTTATCTCATCGCCAGGGATAGCCACCTCTTGACCCTTACGAAGTCCGGAGAGGTTTATGAGGAGCTGCTGATCCATGTGTTGAACGCCAGAGACAACGATATCGTCAATGATATATTTGCGAGCTACGCCGGAGTAGGAGACTTTCTCAACCTTGGGGTCAGTGGCCGTGGTGTCGATCTCGGACTGTGCGAAGACCGGGAGCGTCATCAGGAAAGATAGAGCCGCCAGAAGAAGTCTATTGAGCATTGGGTGTATGTGGTGGTGTGAAAGATGTGAAAAAAGAGGATGCTATTGTTGTTCTACTTGTTCGCTTGTCTTACCGAAACGTCTTTCACGATGTTGGAAATCGACAATAGCCTTATAGAGTTGCTCGTCATTGAAGTCGGGCCAAAGGGTATCAGTGAAGTAGAATTCAGAATATGCGGCTTGCCATAGCAGGAAGTTGCTAATGCGGTACTCGCCGCTTGTACGGACGATGAGTTCAGGGTCGGGTGCGACACTCATGGGTAGAGCGTGCGCAACGGTATCGTCAGTAATATCTTCGGGATTGAGGGCGCCGTCTTTAACTTGCTGCGCTATGGAGCGAGCGGCCTGTGTTATGTCCCATCGCCCACTGTAACTTAGGGCGAGGACGAGGGTTAGGCCTGTATTATTGCTGGTCTGGTCGACGGTACGTTGCATCTTGTCACGAAGGGAAGAGGGGAGGTGGCCGTCGCCAACAGTGAGAAGACGGATGTTGTTCTTCATGAGGTCGGCGAGTTCATCATCGATTGTAGAGGACAAGAGAGTCATGAGACCTTCGACCTCTGCTGTGGGGCGGTTCCAGTTCTCGGTGGAGAATACAAAGAGTGTAAGATATTTGACACCTACGGCTGTGGCAGCCTCCGTGACACGGCGCACCGAACCGACGCCGAATTTATGTCCGACGAGGCGTATATTGCCTTGCTTTTTAGCCCAGCGTCCGTTGCCATCCATAATGATAGCTATATGGGCAGGGACTCTACTGGGGTCTATTTGCTCTTTGTATGTCATTAGTCGTCAGTGTCTTGGAGAAAGATGTTATTATAGTCGACCTCCTTCTTGGTAGCCGTCGCGACAAATGAGGGAGCGTGGCCATAGACTGAAGGACAAGGATATACAAGCCGATACGAACCAGTCATTGTTGTGGGTAGGGGTGTGTATCCTATTCTTGTAGGGGTCGGAGGGGTAGAAGGTTTCGTTATAATTGTTGATACACTCGAGCTGGTCAGTGAATGTCTTATGGAAAGTCCATTCTGCACCGAGTCGGACGAGATTATTGAGTTTGTATTTAATACCGAAACCAAAGGGCAAAGATAATATAAATTGGCGTTTCTTGTTTTTGCCGATGTAGTGAGAGTAGGCGGCATAGCCGAGACCTATGCAAAGGTAGGGGGTGAAGCGTGTTTGGTCCTTATGGAATATATGGTCGAAACTGAGGAAGTTGAACTCGCAATAGGCTGAGATGTCGATAAGACCATTCTTAAATTCGGCATCAGCTGGTCGCAGGAGTTCAGATTGCCCTTCAGTTAGGGGTTCTTTAAGGGAGGCGTGCGGATAGGAGTAGTTGTATTCGTTGGAGTCGTCATACGAGCCAGCTATGGCATAGTAGCCGAGGACAGCCTTGAAGGCTATACGGTCGGAGTAGGCGTAACGTGCGAGAAGTCCAGCGGCGGGACGGGTTTTCTTGAATTGTTTAGAGGGGTTCATCTCGCCGAGGTAATAGCTACCGCCCGCCGTCAGGCCGAACTCGAGACGGTCTTGGCATATTGCGCTGAGAGGGAGCGCAAGGAAGGCGAGAGAAAGCGCGAGAGGTCGTAGCATGACATCGGCTAAGTAAGCGAATATGTTGATAAGAGTGCGTAACAATTCAATAGAAGTAAGGGAAAATTCTACGAAAGGTGGTTGTCGGGGTGTTTAGAGTCAATATTTCGCGCATCAGCGCCCCACATGAGTTTCTCGCGAAGAGTGCGAAAGAAGGAATAACTGGCAAGTTGTATGCGCTTGACACCGATGTTGGCTTTGGCGATGCGTAAACGTCCACCATTGGGCATGAGGTGAGTCTGACCATCAAAGGAAGCCATAACATTGGGGGCACGACCATCGACAAGAATGTTGAGTACGACATTATCAGGGAGGACGAGTGGTCGTATGGAGAGATTGTGAGGGGCTACAGGAGTGACAATCAGGCTGTGGGACGTGGGGGCGACGATAGGCCCGCCAACGCTTAGGGAGTATGCAGTGGAACCTGTCGGTGTGGCTACGACGAGGCCATCCGCCCAATAGGTTGTGAGGTAATCACCGTCGACGTATGTGTCGAGAGTGAGCATGGATGAGTTGTCACACTTTGATATGGCGAACTCATTGATAGCGTATCCTATGGGTTCACGTGTGCCATCGGCGTACATATTGATGGCGGAGACATCGACCGTGCGGTAGTTGCCAGAGAGAAGGTCGACTATGGCATCTTGGATAAGGTCGGGAGCAACATCGGATAGGAAGCCGAGGCGTCCTCGATTTATACCAAGTACAGGGACATCTGAGCCCATGACCATCTTTGCGGCAGCAAGAAACGTACCGTCACCACCTACACTTAGAAGTGCAGCAGAAGAGCGGACGTTGTCGAGGAGAGCGACACGCTCGGCTGACTCCACCTCACGGAACGCAGCATCGAGCATCTGGTCGTAGAGGTCTGCCCATATACCAACCTTAGCACCACCTGCGAGAAGAGCACGTATTATGGCAGCGTACGTCTCAGAGGCGTGTGGGTCGAAATGTCTACTGAATATGATGTAGAGGTGGTTGGGCATTTGGACTTATGGTTGAATGTTTAGGAGACGTTGGGCGAGTGCTTTAAGGTCAAGACCGTCGAAGTTGCCAGAGGTCATGAGGAGAAGGACCGCATCGTGGAGGTCAATAGACTCAAGGCGTGCGACGACATCAGCGGAGTTGGTGAAGACACGCAGACCCGGGTGTGCGAAAGCAGTCTCTACATCAGCGGGAGAGAATTGGGCAAGTCGTTTATGGTCTATCACCGAGGGGTTGAAATAGACTATGGCCTCATCAGCGTCGTCCATGGTGCCAGCGTATTGAGGGAGGAAGTCGCGAGAAAGGCTACTGAATGTGTGAAGCTCCATACAAGCGACAATTCTCTTGTCGGTATAACGTTCACGTACTGCTTTTATTGTCGCACGAAGTTTAGACGGGGAGTGTGCGAAGTCGAGGAAGGCTACAGAACCGTTGGCGGTATGGCACAGTTCCTGGAGACGACGTGCTGCACCGTGGAAGGAGGATATGGCATGGATGAACTGGTCGTCAGTGACACCCACGGCACGACATGCGAGGAGCGCGGCATTCATGTTCTGCATATTATGATTGCCAAACACGCTGACAGGAGTGTCGTGCCCTGAGATATTGGCGATGAGTGAACCATCAGTATCGGCGTGCCAGGGGAATCCATGATAAGGGTGTATTGTGATACCTTGAGGGAAAGACTCGGCGGCTATGGAGCGGAGATTGTCGTCAGAGTCGCAGTAGATGAGATTTCCACCTGGCATTATGGAATGGGCAAACTGACGGAATTGGTCGACATAACCTGGGAATGTAGGGAATACGTTTACGTGATCCCATGCTATGCCAGTGATGATGGCGATATCAGGGTGATAGTGTAAGAACTTGGATGTACGGTCGAGTGGAGAGGTTAGATACTCATCGCCCTCGAATACAGCAATACGTGCAGTATTGGACAGGCGAACCATGGTGTCGAAGCCTTGAACTTGGGCACCAACCATATAATCGAAATCGATATTGAGGGAGTGGAGGACGTGCATAATCATGGCAGTTGTGGTGGTCTTGCCATGGCTGCCACCTACGACTATGCGTTTTTCGTGGGCAGTTTGCTCGTAGAGGTACTGGGGAAAGGAGTATATTTTGAGGTTGAGTTGACGTGCCCGAGTGAGTTCGGGGTTGTCCTCGGTAGCATGCATGCCGAGAATTACAGCCTGAAGGTCAGGAGTTATGCGTTCAGGATGCCACCCTGACTGACTTGGAAGAAGACCTTTGGCGGCGAGACGACTACGTGAAGGCTCAAATATCTCATCATCGGAGCCAGTGACGGCATAGTCCTTGCTATGGAGAGCGAGGGCAAGGTTATGCATCACGGCTCCACCAATGGCTATGAAATGTACCTTAGGCTGGTTGTTCATTGAGAGGGGGATTAAGTGTGTTCTTTATCGCCGGCTTTGTCTATGAGGTCAGTCAGTTCCATAGACTCATCAGGACGCGGAATAGGGTTACCGTCGATTTTGTCAGAGTGAAGGGAGAAGTATATACCAGGGAGAGAGCATAGTAGCGACACGACATAGAAAAGCAGGCTCAAGGATATGGCGCAGTTGGTGTCGACACAGAGATAACGCGAGCCTATCATGAAAGCGACCTCACGAGCACCCACACCACCTATGGTGACAGGAACTGCCGAGGCTATGCTACTCAAGAGAAAGAGAAACAGATAGTCAGCTTGAGAACCATTAGCGTCAAGGCCCTCGAGTATGGCCGCGGCAGTACACATTTGGAGACCCTGCACAAGAAGTGACACCGCTATGGCTTTGAGGGAGGCTGTTGCAAGATTGCGTTGTAGAAAACGGAAGAATATCCAGTATGCCCAAATGCCAATAGGAATCAGAGCAAGAAGCCATAGGCGGAAATCTTCCACGACAGGCATTCCTACACTTTGCGCAAGACCAGGACGGAACGCAGCGTATGCTACGGTGTAGACGCATATAGCCCCAAGACCACTCATCCGGTCACCAAGCAGAGCCATTATGGCTGGCTTAACACGCACGCCAAAACGACGGTGAAGCCAAAAGATTTTATATCCGTCGCCACCAACACCTCCTGGAAGGAAGAAATTGTAGAACATACCGAGCCAGTAGAGACGAAGATTGACGAACTTGTCAATCTGCACGGGCACTGCACTAAGCATAAGGCGCACACGCTCAGAGCTTACAACTTGCGAGAGCGTGTAGAACAGCACAGCCACAACGAGCCACAGTGGTGAGACACCGCAGATAGTGCGCCACGTGCCAGAGAGGTCGATTTTGGAGAAGACAAAAGCGAGAGCCCCAAGTGAGACGCAGATCTTGATTATAGTCTTTAGCGTCTTATTTGCTTTCACCTTCGAGAGAGGATAGGATATCGTCAGCAGCTTGAACGCAGACAGGGCAAGGAGTCTTGCTGAACCCTTTGATCTGCGCACATAGAGTGAGGCCATTGGTGCACTGCTTGAATCGTGCGAGGATTTCATCGGACTTATCGGGGCGTGCAAGGAGGGCAACATAGAGAGCCCCGCACTGACCACCTGGGGCACGACCAGTGCCGCACGAAGCAAAGCGGTCGAGTACTTGTTGCTCTGTGGCGTTGAAGAGGTCGTGGTACTTGAAGGCAACGGCCTGTGCGCAGTTGTGGAGATAAGGACGTGTACGGAATGTGTCAGTAGCCTTCATGTAGGGGATTATTTGATTAGTGGGATACGAAGAAGGGCATCCATCTGGAGAAAACGAGCCTGAGAGTCATCGCCATGCTTAGAAACAGAATGCAGCGCACGGTCGAAAGACTTCATCTCCGTGAGGTTCTTGCTTTTGCTATAAAACTTATCAGCATAGCAGACTATCTTCTCCTCTATGGACTGAGGAGTCATGTCACGGTGCGGCAGGGGCAGATTAGCAGATATGATATAGTCAAGCGACAGTCCCGAGCCAGTATGGCGTTCGCACACAAGAGCATGACGAGGCAGGTTATGTGCGTCAAGAAGTATGCGACCTTGAACGCCATGGCAGATATAAGGCAGCGAGTCATGACAGTCGATAGAGGGGGCATCAGTCATGACGATGCCTATGTCGTGGAGCAGGGCAGCCTCGTGGACAAACTGCGCATCAGGGTGCAACTCAGGGTGTGCAGCGGCTATGGCATCGGCAAGTGCGGCCACAGCACGGCTATGCGTCAGGAGAATGTCCCAAAGACGTGAGCCACGGTCGTAGTGCTGGGCTATGAGGTCTTCTATCTGCTCGTCAGACATTGCGGATGATTAGTGGTGACGCGCACGCAACTCTCGTGCGACATCCTCTATACGATAGCCTTTGTGGGCGAGAAGTACGATAAGGTGATATAGAACATCCGCACTCTCATAGATGAAATTCTCATCATCGCCCGACACGGCACCTATGACGCACTCCACTGCCTCCTCGCCGAGTTTCTTGGCAATCTTATTCGTGCCTTTGCGGAACAGGCTTGTGGTATAGCTGCCATCAGGCATTTCAGCATGACGCTTGTCAATGAAGTCCTGAAGCTCTTTGATGAAGAGTACATCATTGGCCTCGTTGGTTTCACCCCAACACGTGTCTGTGCCAGTGTGACATACAGGGCCATCAGGATGAACCTTTATGAGAAGTGTATCATGATCGCAGTCTTCGGCGATAGAGACGACATGGAGGAAGTTGCCACTTGTCTCACCTTTAGTCCAGAGTGTCTGCCGACTACGGCTAAAGAAGGTGACGAGACCTTCTGCCTTAGTCTTTGCGAGTGCCTCCTCGTTCATATAGCCGAGCATGAGAACCTTGCCCGTGTTATCGTCCTGTATGATAGCAGGAACGAGACCTGCTGAGTCTTTAGTGAAATCCATTGGGTTACAGAGTATTGTGAAAGGGTGTGTTTACTTGAGACGAATAGGGATATTGTTGTCATGGAGATAAGCCTTGAGGTCGGGTATGGCTATCTCGTGAAAGTGGAAGATACTTGCGGCAAGACCAGCATCGGCCTTACCTATGGTGAATACATCACGGAAATGCTCCATTGTCCCTGCGCCACCAGAGGCTATGACCGGTATCGAGAGGTTCCCGCTAAGTTCCGCAAGTGCCTCACATGCGAAACCAGACTTACATCCATCATGGTTCATCGAGGTAAATAGGATTTCCCCCGCTCCTCGCTCTTGCGCCTCATGAGCCCACGAGAACAACCGCTTATCCGTTGGTATGCGACCACCGTTGACCGTCACGACCCACTGCCCATCAGGCTCTTGCCTGGCATCAATGGCGACAGTCACAAACTGACTCCCAAAGTTATGGGCAAGCTCAGATATGAGGTCTGGTCGACGAACGGCCGCTGAATTCACGCTGACCTTATCCGCACCAGCCGCAAGCAGTCGGTCTGCATCCGACAACTCGCTTATGCCACCACCGACTGTGAAGGGTATATTGATATGCCGTGCTATCCGCTCCACAAGGTCGGCAAACGTCTTACGCTTCTCATGGCTCGCGGTAATATCAAGAAATACAAGCTCATCAGCTCCCTGACGGGCATATTCAGCACCAAGCTCGACAGGGTCACCAACGTTCTTGATGTTGACGAAGTTGACTCCCTTGACGGTCTGCCCGTCACGAATATCGAGACAAGGAATTATGCGTTTGGCTATCACTTGAGGTGGTATGGGTTGGTATACTCCGCAAAGATATGTCTTTTGGGCGGTATAGGGAGTTAGAAGTTTGGACGATGGAATATGGCGTCAAGTATCACCGCCTGACGCAGGTCGTCCGACGTGAGACGTGCCGAAGACTCAACGACAGGCTGTGCAGCGGTTGATACGGTTTGAGTGGTACGCGCTCCTTCATTGTTGGCGAGGAATGCGGCCTGACGTGCTGCCGCGGCTTGACGTTCACGAATCTGACGCTCCGCCTCAGCCTGCTGACGTGCACGTTGCTGTGCGGCGGCCGCCTCGGCTTGCTGGCGCAACACTTCTGCTTGGCGTCGTGCCCGATCCTCCTCCTCTCGTTGGCGCATCACAGTCTCTTCCCACGACTCCTCTTGCGCCGTCTCTTCCTGAGGCTCGGGTTTATATGTCGGCTGCGGGTTCGATTTACGCCGTTGCTCTTCAGCGGCAGCCTTATGTTTCTTGACCGAATCGATTACCGACGAGACGACCATGATGATGATTAGTATTATTAACTCTTTCATCTGAATGATAGGGAGTTGATGGTTCTATCGTAGAGAGAATATGTCAGCGGTAAAGGTAGTAAAAAAAGGGGATATTGAAGCGATTAAAGCCAACTGGTGTCCAATGTATGGGCATCCAGTTGGCCTTTATCAACGACGGCTATATGCCTTACGCGTTCTTGTACTTCGCTATGTTGTCTATGAACTCGTCGAAGAACTTCTCAGTGTCAGTAGGCCCAGAACTTGCCTCAGGGTGAAACTGGGTGGAGAATATGGGCTTCGTCTTATGCCTGATACCCTCATTAGTCCCATCGTTGATGTTGACGAACGAGGCCTCCCAGTCAGGCCCAAGCGTCGCCGTATCAAGCGCGAAACCATGATTCTGACTCGTGATATAGCACTGCGTAGTGCCGCAACGTATAACAGGATGGTTATGTGCTCGGTGACCATACGGCAACTTATACGTCTTGCACCCCGCCGCAATACCAAGCAACTGGTTACCAAGGCATATACCGAAGACAGGCTTACCGATCTCAATAGCTTTCCGAATATTAGCCACCGTCTTCTGACATTGCTGCGGATCACCTGGACCATTCGACAACATCAGTCCGTCATACTCAATCTGGTTGAAGTCGTAATCCCATGGCACACGGATCACAGTAACATCGCGCTTAAGCAAACACCTGATGATATTGAACTTAGCACCCGTGTCAACCATCACCACCTTATACTTGCCACTGCCATACGTGGTCACCTCAGTAGGCGACACCTCTGCCACAAGGTTCTCCTTGTTAGGGTCACGAAACCCGACAGGCTGGTCAGAGAACTCAAGCTTACCCAGCATAGCCCCCTTCTCACGTATCTTCTGCGTCAAAGCCCGCGTGTCAACACCCTCAATAGCCGGTATATCCTGCTCCTTAAGCCACTGCCCAAGGCTCTTCTGCGCATTCCAATGGCTATACTCATGACTGTAATCCGACACCACGACACCTGCCACATGTATCTTCTCCGACTCGAAGAACTTCGGCAACTTAGTCAACGGGTCAACATCATCATGAGGCACACCATAGTTGCCAATAAGCGGGTATGTAAAGACAAGTATCTGACCAGCATACGAGGGGTCGGTGAGGCTCTCAGGGTAGCCAGACATTGCTGTATTGAAAACTACCTCACCGGCGCGGGAATGCTCTCCGCCGAAAGAGATGCCCTCAAACGTCGTGCCGTCTTCGAGGACAAGCGTTATCTTTTTCTTCTGGTCAGACATGGTTTGTCTTAGTGCGTTGTATTATATGTTGTTAGACATCGAGGCTTTCTTCCCTCTCCGCTCCACCCGCAAAGTTAATAAAAAAACCAATCATGGCCCTATCTCACACCCACAACCACCCCCTACCCTATCGTCACCATAGTAGCCCCAAATCCATACTCATGAAACGACGCATCCTGATAATGACACTTCGGATACTTCCGCTCAAGATACCTGCGCAACTCCGACTTCAACACTCCCGCCCCCACGCCATGTATGAACACGATGCGCAAACCCTGACGCCTCACATTGGCCTCCATCACACTCCTAACATGAGCCATCTGAGCCTCAAGCATATCTCGGTTGTCAAGACCACGTGTATCAGGCAGCAACGCCCCAATATGTAAATCCACCTCAATCAAGTCACTACTCCGCGACGGCCGCGACACCTTAGGACTCTCCTCCTTACGCCCCTCCGACGCCCCCTTACGAGCCTCACGCTCCGTCAGCTGCTCCAACTTCACCGCAAACTCATCCTTAATCACGGGCAACAGCATCGCCCTCTGATCAAAGAAATCATTATCCCCAAAACTGCCGTCACGCAACATACGAGCCGCCCTCGGCCTGACCTCCACGTTATACACCGGCTGCGCCTTGAACGTTCGTATCTTCTTATACATAATCAACTGCACCTGCCACACCTGACCATCCACCTGCATCGGGTTCAGCGTGTCCACCCTCTCCTTCGTGTTAGGCTCTATCGTGTCCGCCGCCATAAGCTGCGACAACCCCTTCGAGTCCGTCCTGAATATAGCATAATGCGCAAAATAGTTCGAGTCGTTCACCACGTGCAAGTCCACCGATCCGCTATTCCCCGCATCCGACTGCGTCAACGCCAGATAGAAATGCGGATCCCCGTCGTCCGACGCGTCCGCGTCAAACGCGTACCGCTCCACCTTCGGCGCGTCAGCCTGCGTAGCACGTCGCGCCACCTTTGCCGGCACCACCACCTCCCCGTCTTCCTCCACATCATCCTCCTCCGCATCAGCGTTAATGCGCTCTCGCCAACTGCTGCCCTCCGCAAGGGGCTTCGCCGCACGCCGCGTCTTCGGCGCATACTTGGCCGCGTCACGAGCCGAGCGGCTATACGCGTCGCCCTGTAGTCTCCGATCCGAATCGTCTATGACGACAATATCATTATCAAGCACGGGTATCTCAAACCCATCCTCATCCTCCACGTATACCGTGTGGCCGTCAATCCTTGTCACCTTGCCTCCTCCTTGCTCATTGAGGAATCGCACATGGTCGCCTATCTGGGGTTTCATACAGCTACTGTCTAATATTTCACCCGCTAAGGTAATGATAAAATCCACACCCTCACGGACACCTCCCCCACACAACTCCTACCAACATCCTACAAAACTCCCACAAAACTCCTACCCAGAAGCATAAATGAAGCATACTTGAAGCATCACAGAAGCATCAAACTTCATTTTAACACTCAAAAATATCAACCAACACCCTATCCCTCACCCATTTCCAAACCCAAACCATACCCAATTTTAACATCCCTATACAACTCATCCACCTCGCAACAAACCAGCCAATCAGAAACCAACGGGCCGACCCTATCCAAATCAACAACGTCAGAACCTACGCACTCGACGGCACCATCCTCGGCGAAAGGCACAACCCTCGCACTCCCTCCCAACACAGGCATCGTCATCGTCCAAGTCGACACCACACAAGGCCGACTCACACGCAAAGTCCATGTCAAATAACCACATACCAACAAGCGGCGCAAGGCACCCCATAAAGCACCCTGCGCCGCCCATCTCCCCTACCCTAACCAAGGATAGAACACGTGATAGTCAAACCCGCCATCACAACCGACACCATCGACATCAACTTTATCAAAATGTTCAACGACGGCCCCGACGTGTCCTTAAACGGATCTCCAACAGTATCACCCACAACAGCCGACTTATGGCACTCTCCGCCCTTGCCTCCGTAATTCCCCTTCTCAATATACTTCTTCGCATTATCCCACGCCCCGCCAGCATTATTCAGCATAACAGCCAACGTGAAACCAGCCGTCAAACCTCCACCAAGCAAACCTATCACGCCCGGCACTCCCATCACTATCCCCACCACCACAGGCACCACTATCGCCAATATCGACGGCAACACCATCTCACGCTGAGCTCCTCGAGTCGAAATCTCAACACAACGCTCATAGTCCGGCTTCGCCTTGCCCTCCATGATACCGGCTATCTCCCGGAACTGACGACGAACCTCGTCCACCATCTTCGACGCCGCACGACCCACCGCCTTCATACTCATAGCGCAAAACAAAAACGCCATCATCGCGCCTATAAACAAACCTCCAAGCAACATCGGGTTGAACAACGACAAGTCATAAGCTCCAACAAAATCACTTATCGTGGCCGACGACAACGACACCGCCTCCACACCCTCTGGCAATCCCTCAGGCACCCCCGCCCCCGTATAAAACGCCGTGTCTCCAACCATCATATACCCGTCCGACCGCGCCGCCAGACGACCCAGCCACATCCGTATCTCCTCCATATACGCCGCAAGCAACGCCATAGCCGTCAACGCCGCCGACCCAATAGCAAAGCCCTTGCCCGTGGCAGCCGTGGTGTTGCCCAGGCCGTCCAACGCGTCCGTACGCTCCCTAACCTCCGGCGGCAGACCACTCATCTCCGCATTGCCACCCGCATTGTCGGCAATAGGACCAAACGCGTCAGTGGCAAGAGTCACGCCAAGAGTCGACAGCATCCCAACAGCCGCAAAACCTATCCCATACACGCCCATGGCATAGTCAGAGAATCCCCCCGCGCAACCAAACGCCGCTATTATGGCCGCTGCCACAATAACCACAGGCAGCCACGTCGAATACATCCCAACAGCTATGCCCTCTATAATCGTCGTAGCCGCACCCTGCCGCGTCTGCGATGCAATGCCACGAGTCGGCGAATACTCATCCGACGTGAAATACTCCGTCCCCTGGCCTATAACAACTCCAGCCACAAGACCAGCTATCACCGACCCGAATACACCCCACGAAATCCACCCAGCCCACGCCATGAACGCCACAGCCACCAATATCAACACCGACGACCCGCCCGTGCCAAGCAGCAAGGCGTGCAACAAGTTCTTCTGCGTAGCGTCCTCTCGAGTCCGAACCACATATACGCCAACTATCGACAGCAACGTGCCAATAGCAGCCACAACCATCGGCGCTATAATCAACTGCAACTGATTCTCGTCCGATATCGCCGGTATCGCAGCCCCCAAAGCCGCCGTCGACAATATCGACCCGCAATAACTCTCATACAAGTCTGCACCCATGCCAGCCACATCACCAACATTATCACCAACATTATCCGCTATCGTCGCCGGATTACGAGGGTCATCCTCAGGTATCCCAGCCTCCACCTTCCCCACCAAGTCAGCTCCCACATCCGCCGCCTTCGTATATATGCCGCCTCCAACTCTCGCAAACAACGCCTGCGTCGACGCTCCCATGCCAAACGTCAACATCGTCGCCGTAATCTCCACCATCTTCGTATGAACGTCAGTCCCGGCATGCACAAACGTCAACCCGCAAAACTCCAACCCATTGGCCATGTTCTCCGGCGTAAACACAAGATCATTGAGTATGTAGAACCAAGCCGCTATGTCAAACAGCCCGAACCCCACCACCACAAGACCCATCACAGCCCCCGACCTGAACGCCACCCTTAAACCCTTATTCAGACTCTCCTGCGCTCCAGCCGCCGTACGAGACGACGCGTTAGTCGCCGTCTTCATCCCAAGATACCCACACAAACCCGAGAAAAAGCCACCCGTCAGAAACGCCACAGGCACAAACGGATTCTGCACTCCCAAATACGCCAATACACCCAACAGTATCGCCATCACAACGAACACCTTGACGACAACGCCATACTGCCTCCGCAAATAAGCCATAGCGCCGCGACGCACATAGCCCGCAATCTCAACCATCCGAGGAGTACCCTCCCCGTTCCTCATCATGCCGCGGTAGAACAGCCAGGCGAACAGCAATGCCACGGCCGAGCTAAGGGGCACAATCCAAAATATAGAGCTCGACATAATGATATAAGTTTTAGAGTGTTCCGGGGAGATGTGTTCAGTTGTAAATATATGCAAAACAATGGAAAGATACAACACCCAATCCCCATATTTTCGCTCCCACTCCACATTTATTCATATCTTTGCCTCGTATTGGTTCCGCCCGTGCCTCCCATGCATCGACGGATTAAAAGGGAACCGAGTGAGATTCTCGGACAGTCCCGCTGCTGTGTGCCGACCGACGCCACATGCGTCAAGCCTCTCGTCATCTATGCCATTGCGCCTACGCGTGAGAAGGCGACAAGAGACCCGCTCGGCAAGCCAGAAGACCTGCCAACACATTTCTCCACCCACCAACTGCCAAGAGGATGGCACCAAGGAAGGGTAAACAGTGACAGCCCCGCGGATTGGGCCAACGCTCACTGAACTAAGGAGCGACGGGCCTCCATGCCCCACGCCCTAACCCCGCAACCCCCTACCCTGCCCCTGCATCCCCGACGCAAACGTGCGTGGCCCAATCTCAAACACTAATCGGCCAAAGGACAACAGGGCATTGAGACTCACTCTCACCATAGCCATACCCCTACTCTGCACGACGTTAGCGCACGCGCAAACGTCCCCCGCAACCGTGCTGCGCTCCGACACCTCCGTGACAATCCCCGATGTCGTATGCCTCGGCGAACGTATGCGATACCTCACCCCAAGCCAGACACTACACGGCGCGCAACTGCAATCCCTATCCACATCATCCGTGGCCGACGCCCTAAAGTTCTTCTCCGGTGTACAAATAAAAGACTTCGGCGGACTCGGCGGGCTCAAAACCGTTAACGTCCGATCCCTCGGCTCTCAACACGTCGGCGTATACCTCGACGGCATAAGAATAACCAACGCCCAAAACGGACAGGTCGACCTCGGCAAGTTCTCACTGTCCAACATGGAAAGCGTCTCCCTATGCAACGCCAACAAGAACGAACGCCTACAGTCCGCGTCAGAATACGCCTCAGCCGCCACAATCTACCTCCAAACCAAAACCCCACAACGCAACACCATCGAGGCAGAATACACACACGGCTCCTTCGGACTGAATAAACTCAAAGCCTACGCCGCCATTGCCAACCACGCCTTCCTCGACTGCGAATGGCAACACTCCGACGGCAACTACAAGTTCTCCTTCCACTCCGAATACGAAGACACCACAGGACGACGTCACAACGGCGACATCACCTTCTACCGTATAGAAGCCGCCGCCATGACCCGCAACCTCAAATGCCACGCCTACTACTACAACTCACAACGCGGTCTGCCCGGCCCAGTCATCCGACGCCTATCCGACCAATACGACTCCCACGACCGACAGTGGGACCAAAATCTCTTCGCCCAACTCACCTACAAAAACAACCTCGCCAACACCAACCTCAAACTCAACGCCAAATACGCCTACGACTACCTACACTACCTGCAAGACCCCGACAAGAACGCCGCCACAATGTACGTCAACAACAAGTACATACAGCAAGACGCCTACGCCAGCATCGCACTATCACACGACTTCGCACACATCTTCTCTCTCACTGCCAGCGCCGACACCCGGTGGAGCAACCTCTCATGCAACGTACGCAACTTCAACTACGTCTACCGGTTCGACACAAAAGCCCTCCTGTCCGCCATAGCGCAATGGCACGGCATAGAGTGTAACATCGCCCTGCTCTTCACCCGCATCAACGACCACACACGCAATCACGCCACACCTCTCACCAAACTCTCACCCATGTTCAGCGCATCCTACAAACATGGACCATGGGTATGGCGAGCCTTCCACAAGAGAATATTCCGAACACCAACGCTCAACGACCTCTACTACACTCTCGTAGGCAACTCCAACCTCAAACCAGAATACGCCACACAATACGACATAGGAGCCGACTTCCACAACAATCACCTACACTTCGCCATCGACATCTACCACAACCATATAGACAACAAAATAGTAGCCGTGCCAGCCCGTTTCCAATTCCGCTGGTCCATGATGAACTTCGGTCACGTCGTCAGCAACGGCATATCCACCTCCGCCGGCTACGACACCCCACTCGGCAACTTCAACCTGCACTCCAACATCAACTACACCTTCCAACGCGATATAGACCACACCAACCCCGACTCCCCAGAATACGGCAACTTCATCCCCTACTCCCCACAACACTCCGCCTCCGCCATCCTCGACTTATCCTACCACGGCCTGTCACTCTCCGCCGCTCTCCTCTACACCGGCAAACGCTTCTGCCTCGTCTCCAACAACCATCGTGACCTGCTCAACCCTTGGCACACCATCGACCTTAAACTATCCAAAACACTTCAACTCAACAACATCTCCCTACAACTCTCCGGCGAGTGCAACAACCTCTCCGACTCCCGACACGAGGTAGTCAAACGCTACCCCATGCCCAGCCGCAACTTCAACATATCATTCAAACTTTACATATGAAGACAAACAAACTACTTCTCATCTTGGCGGCATCAGCCTCCATCCTCGCTGCCTGCTCCGACGACGACAGCAACGACAACAACAACCCCATCCTCCCCACAGGCAAGGAACGCATCCTCGTAGTGTGCGAAGGAGCATACGGCATGAACAACTCCACCGTAGCCGTAATCGCCGACAGCGCCGTCACCAACAACTGGCTCGACCTCGGCGACACCGGCAACGACATCATCCTCGCAGCCGACACCATCGTTGCCATAGCCGTCAACGCCTCCAACCTCATCCAATACGTCGGACTCACAAGCGGCGACAACCTCGGCTCAACCGAAATACCTAACGTCCGCCAACTCGCCGCAAGCAACGACGGCAAATACCTCTACGCCACCTCCTACGCCGACAACGGCTACGTAGCGCGTATCGACATCTCCAACTTCTCTCTCGTCGACACCTGCCACGTGGGCTACGAACCCGAAGGCATCGCCTTCTACAACAACCGACTCTACATCGCCAACACCGGCGGCTACCACGACTATTGCGAGTCCTCCGTATCCGTAGTCAACGCCGACAACATGACACTCACCACCAATATCGAGACAGGCCTCTACAACCTCTACGGCCCCGTAAGCCTCGCCGATAAGTACCTCCTCGTAAACGCCTCCGGCAACTACGCCGACAAACCAGCCGGCACTGCCATCATCAACCTCGAAACCGAAGAGGTCACAACATACAACTTCGGTGCCACCATCAACTGCACCGACGGAAACTACTTCTACACCATAAGCTCCTCCTACGACGAGAACTGGGTCGCCTCATACTCCGCGCAAACAATCTCCGTCGCCACTCTCAAAGCCACCGCCGGACTCGGCAAGTATACCGCCGCCGAACAGCAACTCGACAACCTCGACGCACCCTACGGCGCATACATCTCCCCAGCCGATGCCACGCTCTACCTCTCCGACGCTCGCAACTACATGTCCAACGGCTTCGTCTACGCCTTCCGCAACGATGGCACAACCAAAGGCAAATGGACCATCGAGGGGGTCAACCCCGCACACTTCCTATCCACGACTATCTATCAATAAGCACCTGTTCACGCAGGTATATGGGTCCGCCCCTGCGACGTGAGTCGTGGGGGCTTCCCTTATCTCACCAATCCTTGCCCAAAACACCCTTAGATGCTCCATGTATGCTCCATGCATGCTCCAACAATGCTCCGCCGATGCTCCACAGATGCTCCGCGATTCAATCTCGCTCTCTCGTAAAACAACAAATGCCTCCCTCCGCCCTTGTTTATCCTCCAATCTTACAGCCTTACTCCAAAAATCCACCCACATTCCCACTCCCGCATCGCCCATTTCTCAGTCGTAAGTGTGACGAATACCCCCTCCTCGCCATTTTTTCGACTATTACCAAAAAAAACACACAGCGCACATAGTCGTCTCCTCCTAATACGCTGTCAATCACATCATTACGCACCAAGCGCAACTCGCAACCATCTATTACCCCTATACCCCCTGCTCCCCCAAGCTCGCCCGCACCATCGTCAACACCGCCTCCACATCCATCCCGCACAACCGATACAGCTCCCCAACAGCCCCCTGAGGCACAAACTCATCCGGCACACCCACTCGCAACACCCTCCCCACATAACCATGCTCCACGGCATACTCCTCCACCGCCGTGCCAACGCCCCCCTCTCGCATCCCGTCCTCAAAAGTCACAATAAGACCCGCCGACCGCATAGCGTCCTCCACCATCAACTCATCTATCGGCTTCGCAAAACGCATATCATAATGAGCCACCGAGACCCCCTCACCCTCAAGCCTATCCGCCACCTCCTTAGCCTCAACACCAATAGGCCCAAACGACATAAGCGCGACATCACGCCCCGCACGCAACTTACGTCCCCGACCTATCTCCACAACCTCCATCGGCCGACGCCAATCAACCGTCGACCCCTCTCCACGTGGGTATCTTATCACAACTGGCCCCATACCATCCCCCTGCGCCGTATACATCATATTACGCAACTCCGGCTCATCCATAGGGCTCATTATCACCAAATTAGGCACCGTACGCAACATCGCCACGTCAAACACCCCATGATGAGTAGGCCCGTCTGCTCCAACAATCCCCGCACGGTCAAAACAAAACACCACGTGCAACTTCTGAAGCGCGACATCATGTATCACCTGGTCAAACGCACGCTGAGCAAAAGTGCTATATATATTGCAGAAAGGAACATAACCCGACACCGCAAGCCCCGCGGCAAACGTCACCGCATGCTGCTCAGCTATGCCAACGTCAAAACACCGCTCCGGCATCTCCTTCATCATAATATTGAGCGAGCAACCCGACGGCATGGCCGGTGTGATGCCCAATATCCTGTCATTCCGCCGCGCCAACTCAAGCAACGTCTCCCCAAACACATCCTGAAAACGAGGCGGATGAGGCGTATTCGACGGCGGCGACAACGGCTCACCAGTCTCAGGATCAAAACTCCTGCCCACAGCATGCCACTTCGTCGGGTCCTGCTCCGCAGCTCTGAACCCCTTGCCCTTGACCGTTATGACGTGAAGCATCTTAGGCCCGCGTATGTTCTTCAGATCACGCAAAATCGACACCAGATACTTCACGTCATGCCCGTCAGTAGGCCCGAAATACCTGATGTTCAAACCCTCAAACATATTCGTCTGATGGTTGATGAGATTCTTAAGACTGTTATTTAGCTTCGTGATGAAACTGTTATGCCCCGTAGCCGAGTCGTTCTTGCGGTCAAGATACTGCGACAACTTATTGCGCAACCTGTTATACAGCCCCGATGTCGATATGTCGAGAAGATACTGGCTCATGCCGCCCGTAACCTTGTCGATAGCCATATTGTTGTCATTGAGGATGACAAGCATATTGGGGCTCGCCGACGCCATGTTGTTCAACGCCTCAAACGCCTCGCCTCCCGTCAACGCACCATCACCTATCACTGCCACTATATGACGGTTCGGCTCACCACTCAACTGCGCCGCGATAGCCATGCCCAACGCCGCCGATATCGACGTCGACGAGTGGCCAACGCCAAACGAGTCATACTCGCTCTCGAAAATATTAGGAAATCCGCTTATCCCACCAAACTTCCGGTTCGTCCGGAAAGCCTCACGCCTGCCTGTCAATATCTTATGCCCATACGCCTGATGACCCACATCCCATACCAGCTTGTCGTATGGCGTGTCATACACATAATGTATCGCCACCGACAGCTCCACCACGCCAAGCGACGCCGCAAAGTGACCCGGGGCATGGCTCATCTGCTCTATAATAAAATGGCGCAGCTCTTCGCACACTTGCGGGAGCTGTTCCACTTTGAGCTTCTTAAGGTCGGCAGGTGAATTAATACTATTCAGCAGGTCGTACATCGTCGCCTATCAGGAGAAAACGCACACAAAGATACTCCTTTTTCCCTTGACCGCGCCACCTCCTCTCCCCTCTCACCACGCCTATCCCCATCCCACAACTCCACGACAACACAACCTTACGCCCATATCTCCACGCCACACCACACTCCACACCCCACTAATCCACCACCACTTTCATGTTGACACCGTCCACGCACACAATATACACTCCCTGCTCAATGGGTATAGTGCGCTTACTCGTCTTGACCACCACCACTCCAACCGAGTTCACAACCTGCGCCTCTCCCTCTGCTCCCTCAATCCTGATATGACCACGCGTGCCATACGCCACCACGTTATGACCCTTCTCCGGGATATTTGTCCATATAGCCCTCAACGCCTTCCCCTCAGCCGCCATCAACGCACCCTCGGCCGCCCCCGACACAGTATACGTGTTCGTCCCAGACGTCACCCTCGATGGTATGCTTATCGTCCCCTCATATTCCACCCCCTCCTGAGGCTTCGTCACCTCGACCGTCCCCTCACCCGTCACGCGATACGAAACCCCGCCTACCACAAACCTCTCCATCTCCACAATATTCCTAAACTTGCACCACACCTGAGCCGCCCTATACAACGGGGCGGTCCCAGCCGGCACATACAACGTGGCCTTCTCATACACCGCAGGCATAAAATCCGACTCGTCTATCGAGAAAGGCCTTTGAGCCATGCAAGTTATAGAGTCAAGACCCTCTATCCACTGGAACACACTGTCCGCCATCGACAGCATAGTCGACGGAAAATAGAACGACCGCAACCCAACGCACCCAAGATAGGCGTACTTCCCAATATACCGTATGCTCCCCGGCAACGCCGCATCCGTCAGATCCGTCACATGATTAAACGCGCTGCGTCCAATAGCCGTCACCGACGCCGGTATCACTGTCGCCTTACAACCCGATGTCAACGTGTTGCTCGCCGTCTCAATAATAGCATTACAACCCTCCCTGCTGTCATACACCTTGTTCCCCTCCTCAACCTTTATCGATGTCACCTGGGTGTTGTACGCAAACGGGTTCTGCGCGCTTACGACCCTCACATTGGCGGGCAACCGCACCTCCATCATATTGACGTTCTGGCAAAACGCCACGGCGCTTATCGCAGTGACGCTCCGAGGCACCGACACCTCGCTCAACCCCGTACGGCAAAACACATAATCGTCAATAGTCGTCAACGCCGACGGCTCCACATACGTCACACTACGCAAACCCTCGCACAACTGAAACGCGTACGCGCCAATATACGACACATTCTGCGGTATCTCTATCGCCTCAAGCTTCTTGCACGCCAGAAACGCATGACGCCCTATCGACGTCAATCTCGACGACTTGCCAAACGTCACCCTCTCCAACGAATAGCACCCTACGAACGCGCTCGTCCCAACACTCTCCACCGACTCCGCCACATCAACCGACGTGAGGTCATGGCTCGACGAGAACGCATGAGCGCCTATCCCCGTCACCGCATACCGCCTCCCTCCATACTCCACCGACGACGGCACCACCACATGACCCTTATACGCGTCACCCGAACATTGGCACTTGCCCTTATATGTCACGGTCGCCGTGCCTGCAGCCTCATCAAATTCATAATATATGCCGCCCACCTCAATATCGCCCGCCAAGGCATACGACGCGGCAAACAACAACAATAGTATGGAGAGTAATATCTTCATGGTCATTGAGTGAATATGATAACGTTGGTTGACTAAATCATTATACGCACAGCACACCGTTTTGTTGTGCCGCTACCCGTGAATCTCTCGCTCGTGGAACCCTATCAGATACAAGATCGTGTCCAGCCCGTTAAGCGATATGGCGTGCTGCGCCGTGGCCTTCACCTTCGGCTTAGCATGAAATGCTATCCCCAACCCAGCCTCCTGTATCATCGGCAGGTCGTTAGCTCCATCGCCCACCGCTATGCACTGCTCCAAATGTATATCCTCCTTAAACGCCAAAAGCCGCAACAACTCCGCCTTCTTCGAACCGTCTACTATATCTCCCACATGACGGCCCGTCAACTTCCCGTCCTTAACCTCAAGCTCGTTGGCAAACACATAGTCAATGTCAAGCTTCTGCTTCAGGTAATTGCCGAAATACGTAAATCCACCAGACAATATCGCCGTCTTATAGCCGCTCCGCTTGAGGGTCTTGAACAGACGCTCCGCACCCTCCATGAGGGGCAGGTCCTCCGCAATCTCCCTCATGACCGACACGTCAAGCCCCTTCAACAACGCTATCCTGCGCTCAAAACTCTGCTTGAAGTCTATCTCACCACGCATAGCCGACGCCGTGATAGACGCCACCTCTTCATACACCCCAGCCCTGCGAGCCAATTCGTCAATAACCTCCGTCTGTATTATCGTCGAATCCATATCAAGACATACCAGCCGCCTGTTACGCCTGAATATATTGTCCGCCTGAAAGGCTATATCCACCTCACACTCCTTCGATATCTCTATGAAGTCCATCTTGAGCTTGTTCTCATCAATAGGAGTGCCACGCACAGAGAACTCCACAACACTCATCTCATTCGCCGTGTCGTCATTCCGCTCCAACGAACGCCTACCCGTCAAGCGGGCTATCTTATCGATATTCAGCTCCTGCTCCTTGATTATACGCGTCACCTCGGCTATATGCCTCCCGTCAAGACGTCTCGCAATGAGTGTTATGATGTTGCGAGCCTTACCCTGCTGAGCCACCCACGTCTCATAGTCAGCATGCGGTATAGGGCTGAACTTGATATTCAACCCTATGTTATACGCCGTGAAGAGCAAGTCTTTGAGTATCGACGACGAGTCCTCAGAGTCGTCCGTGATGCGTATCAACAACCCAAGGCTCAAATCATTGTGTATGACGGACTGACCTATGTCGAGTATCTCGACATTATGCTCAGCGAGCACACGTGATATCTGTGTTGTGAGGCCAGGACGATCCGTGCCCTGCAAGTTAATGAGGATGAGTTCGCTCTTGTCGGTCATCAGAGAGAATCCAGTTGTCTTATTTGAGTTTCGTTTGCGCTATCTCGCCATTGGCGGTTATACTGAACAGCACCGCGCCATCTACGCCCTCGCCCAACGCTATAGGCCCATACGTTGGCACAGGCGACACCGAGAGCTCACGCCCATCAACAAGCGAATATATGTGCGCCTGATGCGCGCCATCGTCATACAAGGCCACTATATCGTCGCCCACCGATACATCCCTTAGCGAGTTGAGCTCCAACGCCCACCGCAACGACACCACAGGCATTGGCAACCCAAGCGTAACCAATGCCGCGTGCGACGTGCCAACAACGATATACCTGCCATCTCGCGTAGGGCGTGCAAAGTGAGACGACGCTATACTGTCTATCTTCAGCGTGGAGAGCTTACCATCAACGGGCGATATCTTCACGACAGAACCATCAGTAGTAGTGGTCACGAAATACGAAGCCCCGCCACCCACCGTCATCTCCGTATTTATGCCAGGAGCAAGAGGCTGGGTGGATAGTCGTTTCGCCCCACGCCTATCAGCGAAATAATACGAGTATTTGTCATGAAAGACAATGAAATCCTTACCTCCGCACGTGAAGTGACGCACCACATCCTCTATCTGCCCCTCCGCCTTTACTGGTTGCCACCCATCCACCTGACGAGCATCAGGCCCAAACAGCGCAGGCCCACCCTGGCAACCCACAAAAAGACGCAACGGACTACCATCGGCATACGTCGCCGCACTCGCCCCAGTCACGGCAGGCGACGGCAACCGCACCGGGAAAGCCCCCACATCATTACCCAACCGGTCTATGACATACAACGACTGACGTGTGGCAAAGAGATATTGCAACTTCCCATTGGCATAGAAGTCAATCTGACTCACAGGCCCTACTATATTACCGTCGATAGCCCTCTTCCACAGCAACATGCCATCCGCACCTATGAGGCACACCTTGCCATCAGCATCTTGTGCCAGACACTCCGACAAGTGCGTATAATGGTTCGTAACGGCATATATGCGCCCCACAACGGTCGTATCAAGCCGCGTGTGCCACGACGGATGATGCTCCGAAGCATGCACATCCTCATTATGAGGCAACGCCACTACACTGACATACGGCAACCGACCCGCAATAGTCAGTTGCGACGATATATTGGCAAACGTGGGCTGACCAGCCTGCCTGTTCATCCTAAAACGCGCACACTCCGACCCGAAACGCTGACGAAGAGCGTCATACGACGGGTCAGACTCAACGGTATTACCCACCGCATAGTCGGCCAACACGCGACGCAGCACCGACATCTCATCAGCGAACACTATCACATCCTCATACCTGAAAAACAAGCGGCACGGCAGATGCTGGCCATTGAATATATGGGGCAAGAAGAATAGATTGTCCGACGAAGAGAAACCCCCATAGACAGGGATAGAGACATTACTCACCTGCTGCGCGTCAGCACGCCTCGACACCACACCCTCGGGCACAGCACTCACGCCAGGAGCAATCTCGCATATCACACCAGGAGCCGCCCCACCATGCATCGCAGTGAGCGCCTGGGCAAGTGTAGCCTGAGCCATAGTACCACCACGGGTATCAACAACAAGAAAAGACGACTTATCCCCCTCCGCCACCTCATAACGACACAACGCAAGCTCCGCCGCAAACACTTGCGACAACATAGCCTCAACATCCGTTCCCGACTGACGGAATATGTCACTCTGGGCATTACGATACGCCACGCCCGACGTGTCAGAATTGAGATACGACGAGAATTGCGACGACGACAGCCCGCGCTGCCCAGGAGCCACCCTCTCGAGCAACTCCACATCACGCGGTATGCGCCTCGCCACATTAATGACATCACACGACTCCCGCGCCGACAGTATGTCGAGCGATGGATGAGGCGCCACAACAAACCCATCAGCCGCAAGCGCGTCTTCGCCAAGCGACAGGTCGACAGCCACCCAATCAGCCCCACGCCCTACAGTGCGCAACGATTGGCCAAAGCGACCCTGCAACACCGCTGTTTGCGACGGCAACCTGCGCAACGCACGGGCATTAAGAAAAAGCGAGGCGGGAGCATCTGCCGCGGTAGTACGCTCGATAGTGGCAAAAGACTGGTCATCACGAAGTGTAGTGACGCTATCACTACCAAAAGAAAGCAGCAAGTCGGGCGTAGTAGAGGCAAATAGGCATCCACCACCCGCAGCAAGATACAACGGTATAGAGTCGTGAGCCTGACGCAAAAGGAAAAGACCATGACCATGTATGGCCGTATCGGCAATAGTGACCCCCTCCTGGTCGCTCAACGCACTCATAGCCCTATGCCACTCCATACGATTGCCAAGCGGGAAGGCGACCGACAACTTCGACAGACCACCATCAGGAAGTAGTGTGAACGAGAGATAGAGGTCACGGTGTGAAAGAGAGGGCGACTTTATGACATTAAGGCCAAATAGCGAATCCACACGTGCGGCAAGGGCGAGGGCTTGTCCGCCACCAAGGACATCCAGCAACTCACCCGCATACGCCGACGAGTCAAGACGCTCTCCAATCAGACCACGGTCTCCCAGACGTACCACCATCGTGGCCTCCGTGGTGAGGCAACGCATAGGCGACGGCGCCTTATACGCCTTGTTAAGACCTATCCATAGAGCTGTGGCTGCGACGATGAGAACCAGGGCCATTGCGGCACCCGTCCAGATGATTCGTTTGAGAGACACCGTCATAGCCAGAGTCTTAGGTGGTTGGTTATTGAGCCTTAGAGGGAAACAAAGCCCGTATTATCGAGAAGAGGGTGTAGAGGAGTATCGTAAGACTAATGCCACCAACTCCAAGGAATATTATACTAACAAGCCCCACAAGTAGCAGTATGGCCCGAAGCTCGTTGCCCTTCCATGCGAAATGCTTTATCTTGAGCGAGAACATAGGAATCTCACTAACCAAGAGAGCGCAGAATATAGCGACAAGAATAAGGGTGAATACAGGTGTCATGAACCGTGCAAAGAGATCCTCATGGGCAGGCAGCATCCAGAAGAGCGACGCGGTGAATAGACCCGTGGCAGTAGTAGTCAGCCCGAGGAAACTCTCCGTCTGACGAGTGTCTATATTGAACTTAGCAAGACGCAACCCGGCAAATACAGCCAGCAAGAGAGGAACAGCGACAAGTACGACTTGCCACCCTTGCATATCGGCAAGAGGTGTGGTGAGGCTGCCCGTAAGAAGCCAACGCATATAGGTGGAATATATGGCGGCAGGGGCGAGCCCGAAAGATATATTGTCGGCAAGCGAGTCGAGCTCCTTACCCATAGGACTGCTCACCCCAAGGGCACGGGCGGCAAAACCGTCGAAAAAGTCAAACACCGCCCCACCTATGATAAAGAGCGCAGCCTGCTGAAACAATCCCTCAAAGGCGCATAGCGTGGCTATCACCCCACAAAGGAGGTTCATCGAGGTTATAGTGTTGGGGATATATGCTTTGATGGAGAATGACATTGTCTTGACTGGTGTGATTCAGAAACAAATATAGCTAAAATATCAGAAGGGAAGGAATGGTTTACGAGTCACCTCAAAGGCAAGCACGGACGTGTCGTCAAACGACATGCCCTCCGAGCGCGTCTGTTCAGCAAGCGCACGCAACCCGTTCATGACGGCATCAAGCGACGACGCCCCCTGCACAATGGCCGACACCATGGCCTGATTGCTTATCACGTTGTCACCATTATCCACCTCAACAAGCCCGTCAGTATACGCCACGACAATATCACCCACCGACATCTTGAGCTTGCCAATGTCGACTCCAGGCATCTCATCAAGCATACCGAGGCCTATCGAACCCGCCGACAACTCATGCAGCATACCTCTCTGCTTGACAAGTGGAGGCTGATGACCAGCGTTGATATACGTGAGCCGACCAGTGATGCTGTTATATCGCCCAATGAAACAAGTGATAAACTTCTCACCATTGGTGTTCTGGCACACACGGTTATTGAGGTCGACGATAAGCTTCTTTAGATCCACGCGAGCCGTGAAGAGCGAGCGTATCATCGACTGGAAGTTCGACATGAGCAACGCCGCCGCGATACCCTTGCCCGACACGTCGGCTATGCAGAAACCCACGTTATTAGCGTCAAGGTTGAGCACGTCAAAATAGTCGCCACCCACCTTATCATGAGGATGATAGTAGGAGAGAGCACGTGTGGAACGCGTCTGCAGTAGCTGCTCGTTAGTAGGGATAAGACCCTTCTGTATACGCGAGGCGAGCGCAAGCTCCTGGCGTAGCCCCTCCTGCCGCAACAGCTTGGCCTGCATCTTCTTGTTCTCTATGAAGACAATGATGATGTTAGCCAAAATCTGTATGAACTTCAGATGCCTGAGGGTAGGGCTAATGCCATCAGCCTCCTCCGTGTCACCAACAAGCACGTAGCCCATCAGCTTATGGTTATGGTGCAGAGGTATTATGGCATCGAAACCGTTAAACTGCGGCGCCTCTTGCAGAGCGAGGCTCGTCACACCGTCAATATCCTTGAAGTCGCGCGACGGGTCAATCGACAAACTCTGCCGCTCATCCACGTTCGACTGCAAGATGCAACGCCAATGGTTAGAGTCGAGAGTGAACACGAGGATACGACCCACGCCAAGCTCATCCTTAAGAAGCGACTCAAACTCGGCCATGAGCTCCTCAACCGTGCTGTCCTCATTGACCGTCTGGGCAACCTCGAGCAGCAGGTTCATCTTCTCCTTATAGAGACGCACAACGTTTCTCTCTCTGGCCATGATGCAGGATAAGCTGGGTAGTGAAAAGCATAAAAGCCGCGGAGCGCCGTTGTCTGCGCCCGCGGCCTGTCGTATTTTTATGGCGGGGGAGGGGTTACTTCACGCGTTCAACATACGAACGGTCGCGAGTATCAACCTTAATCTTGTCGCCCTGGTTGACAAACAAGGGAACCATGATGGTAGCGCCAGTCTCGATGGTGGCGGGCTTCAGAGAGGTCGTCGAAGACGTATCACCACGCACGCCAGGCTCCGTATACGTAATCTCGAATGTCATGAACGGGGGCAACTCTGCCGTGAGCACCGTCTCAGTCTCGGCATGAACCACAACCTCGATGCTCTCGCCCTCCTTCATCAGGTCAGCGTTAGGTATCTGCGCCTCGTCCATCACAATCTCCTCATACGTCTCGGAGTTCATGAGGTGGTATCCCTGATTGTCCTTATATGTGAACTGATATTGGCGATGCTCCACACGCGCCTCATTAATCTTTACGCCAGAATTGAAAGTGTTATCAATAACCTTGCCAGTCTTGACGTTCTTGAGAGTAGTGCGAACGAAAGCCGGGCCTTTGCCAGGCTTGACGTGAAGGAACTTGACAATGTAATAGAGTTGGTCGTTGTACTCTATGCACATGCCATTGCGGAAGTCTGCAGTAGTTGCCATATTATTAGACTCTATATGTCTTTTGGTTACAAAACGTTCGCGAATGTAGTAAAAGGGCAAGTAAAAAGCAAACGGCAAAACGCGATAGTTTTTCACCCCACCTCACCCCACAACGCCAACCGCGCCCTCCTTCATCCCCCCAAGACAGGCAAGACACCCACCAATGCCCCCCAAGTGCCCTTATATGCTCCTTGCATGCTCCTTGTATGCTCCATGCATGCTCCAACTATGCTCCGCCGATGCTCCACAGATGCTCCGCGACTCATCACCGCTTCCTCGCAAAACAACAAAAGGAAAAACCAGACGATGTTTAACCACCAATCCCACACCTTTTCTCCAAATATCCACACACCCTCCCCATCTCCCATCCCCAATATCTCGGTCGTGAGTGTGACGAATACCCCCTTTCCCCCGATTTTTAAGTTAATAGGCAAAAATAAACTGTTAAACAGCCCACCCGACCAAACCCGCACCCTCCAACCTCCTGACAAACAACAACATATACTCAACAAATGTTTTTTCACCGCACCCCAACAAATTTCACAACCCACAGCCGCACCCCAACAACTCCGCAAAGGCGCTAAACCCACAATTCGAGCCCTAACGGCAACCCACACATGTAGAGACGCTGCCTGCAACATCTGCCTAAACGCAGATGCGCACAACACCCCCCTCTAAAACAACGTCGGCTGCACATCCTCGTCAGCCGATTCGCCCTCCAACGCCGCATCGCCATCTTCCTGCGGCACGGCGCGCACCGTGGGAATCACCGGCTCGAGCTCCTTAATCTTGCCCACCTGCCACTTGGCGAGTTGCTTGCCCTTGGCCTTGATGCTCTTCTCGCCAATGAACTCAAATGCGTCAATCTGCTCCGCGGGCCGCCACTTGTCATCGCCACCATAGGTTATCGAGAAGAGCGGATGATCCTCATCCGATATCGCCACGAGCTTACTCTTAGGATTGTCCGAGAGGAAATTGACAGGCTTGGCAGAAAAAGCTATCTTAAACCGCTTGATATAGTGGAGGCTGGTGCCAGCGTCGATATATATCGCCGTCCACACCTTATGCGGGTCGAACTTCTCAATGCGCAACATATTGTCCTCAAAATGCTGCTCAAAGCCCGTGCCGGTGGTTATGGCGTCGCCATTCTTGGTGATGATGAGTATGTTATCCTCGGGGCCAAACTCGCCGAGCAACGTGCCACGCCCGTCAGGGTTAAGGCGCAACGTCTCAGACTCAAACCATATCTGACGCCCGCCAAGAGTGCTCTCGCCACGACGTTTCAAGACCACCTTGTGAACCTCGTTCTTAGTGACCACATTGCCGCGCGACGCACGCCCCTTTACCGTCAGCGTGGCAAAGTCAAAGTCTATGACCACATTACGCAGCTTGGCACGGGGGCGCAAAAGCACTTTGACCACCTCGGCCTCACCATTGGCGTTCGCCGTGAAGTAGCGCAACTTAGTACCCTTGGTGGCTGTTGTCGTCTCGTAGTCACGGTCGCGCGTTATGCCCGTGACGTTGAACCGCTTAGCATACGTCACTCCCGTCTCGCCATCAGTATAGACGGCGTTGTACACCGTGCGGGTGTCGTTCTTCTTGAATACGGCAAGATACATCACGCCCGTGCCGACATCGACTTTCTCGTCGACCTTCTTGACCACATAACGCCCGTCAGTATAGAATATAATGACATCGTCAAGGTCAGAGCAGTCGGCCACATAGTCGCCCTTCTTCAGCCCATAGCCCATAAAGCCGTCCTCACGGTTGACGTATAGTTTCTTGTTGCGCTCCACCACCTTCGTGGCCTCAATATTATCGAACGAGCGGATCTCCGTGAGTCGTTTGTGCCCCGCCCCATATTGCTTCTTCAGCCTGCGGAAATAGGCGATAGTGAAGTCGACGATATGCTCAAGGTTGTCGCGCGTCTGCGCCATCTCTTCGGCAAGGGCGCGCAGCTTGAGGTCGGCTGCGTCAGAGTTGAATTTGAGAATACGCGCCATCTTTATCTCAAGGAGATGCAATATGTCGTCGCGCGTCACCTCACGCATCAGCTTTATATCGTTGGCCTTGAAATACCCTTGCAGCCTCGAGTCGATATGTGCGCATGCCTCGTCGGTCGATGCCGCCTGCTCAAATTGCGCGTCCTTGTATATGCGCTGCTCGATGAATATCTTGTCGAGCGACAACAGGTGCCACTGCTGCGCAAGCTCATTGAGGTGTATCTGCAGCTCCTGGCGAAGGAGGTCGACAGTGCGGTCGGTGCTATGTCGCAAGATGTCGGAGACCCCGAGGAAGTGGGGCTTACGATCCATGATGACACAGGCGTTGGGCGATATTGAGAGCTCGCAGTCAGTAAAGGCGTATAGGGCGTCGATAGTCTTGTCGGGCGACGCCCCAGCGGGCAGGTGTATGAGTATCTCAGCGTTGGCGGCTGTATTATCGTCGATCTTCTTTATCTTGATCTTCTTGTCGTTGACCTTGAGGATAGACTCGATGATAGACGATGTGGTCTTGGAGAATGGTATCTCGGTTATGGCGAGTGTCTTGGCGTCGCGCTTCTCTATCTTGGCACGTATGCGCACCACTCCGCCGCGCAACCCGTCGTTATAGCGCGACACATCGATGCTGCCGCCCGTCGGGAAGTCAGGATATAGCGAGAAGGGCTTACCCTCAAGGTAGGCTATCGAGGCGTCGATAAGCTCCACGAAGTTATGTGGCAGTATCTTCGAGGCGAGACCCACGGCAATACCCTCAACGCCCTGCGCAAGAAGGAGGGGGAAACGCACAGGGAGCGTCACAGGCTCCTCATTACGCCCGTCGTAGCTCTCCTTCCAGACGGTAGTCTTGGGGTTGAACACGACATCCTGGGCGAACTTGGTGAGACGTGCCTCGATATAACGAGGTGCCGCAGCCCCATCGCCCGTTATGATGTTGCCCCAGTTGCCCTGGGTGTCGACGAGCAGCTCTTTCTGACCAAGTTGCACAAGCGCGTCGCCAATAGACGCGTCACCATGCGGGTGGAACGCCATAGTAGCGCCCACGATATTGGCGACCTTGTTATACCTGCCATCCTCCATACGACTCATGGTGTGGAGTATACGCCGCTGCACAGGCTTAAGACCATCGTCAATATGAGGCACGGCTCGCTCGAGTATGACATACGAGGCATAGTCGAGGAACCATAGGCGGTACATGCCATGGAGGTGGCTCTTGCGCACGGCATCAGAGTCCCAAGCGGGGGCGTTGCCGGCATCGTCGGGAGAAAGGGGGAGCGACTCGTCGTCGGAGTATGTTGTGTTGTCGTCAGACATGGTGGTAGGTTAACTTGGGATATATGGAGATGTGGGGGAGTTTATTCTTCCTCCTGACTTTGGAGCACGAGGAGGTCTTTGTCGACGAGGTCTTCCTCGATGACGAGGTTGTCGATGATGAAGTTTTGACGCGAGGAGGTGTTTTTGCCCATGTAGAACTCAAGGAGCTCGTGCACAGCGTCGGAGTTCTTGAGGGTCACGGTGTCGAGACGTATGCCCGGGCCTATGAACTCTTTGAACTCCTGCCAGTTTATCTCGCCGAGGCCCTTGAAGCGCGTTATCTCGCGTTGTGAGCCAAGCTGGGAGGCGGCTTTGTCACGCTCCTCCTCAGAGTAGCAGTAGATGGTCTTCTTCTTATTACGGACGCGGAACAAGGGTGTCTGAAGTATGAAGAGATGCCCGTTCTTAATCACCTCGGGGAAGAACTGGAGGAAGAAGGTAATCATAAGGAGGCGGATGTGCATTCCGTCAACATCCGCATCGGTTGCGATGATGACCTTGTTGTAGCGCAGACCGTCGATGCCGTCCTCAATATCGAGGGCGCTCTGGAGGAGGAAGAACTCCTCGTTCTTGTAGATAGTGTCGCGGCGCAAGCCAAAGGTGTTGAGTGGTTTGCCGCGCAAGCTGAATACGGCTTGTGTCTTGGCGTCGCGCGACTTGGTTATGGAGCCTGAGGCAGAGTCGCCCTCGGTGATGAATATGGCAGTCTCCTCACGTCGGTCGTTGTTGGCGTCGGTGAGGTGTATGGTGCAGTCGCGCAGTTTACGGTTGTGGAGGTTGGCTTTCTTGGCTTTCTCACGCGCCTCCTTCTGTACGCCGGATATGGCTTTGCGCTCCTTCTCGCTGTCGACAATCTTATGGTTGATAATGTCGGCAGTCTCAAGGTTACGGCGCAGATAGTTGTCGAGATGCTCGGAGAGGAAGTCGGAGACGTAGCCGCGGATAGACACGCCGCCCTCGGGGCTCATGTCCTTACTGCCGAGCTTGGTCTTGGTCTGGCTCTCGAACACAGGCTCCTGGATACGGATAGACACGACGGCCGTTATGCCAGAGCGGATATCGGCCACATCGTAATTCTTGCCGTAGTAGTCGCGTAGAGTCTTCACCACGGCCTCTTTGAAGGCTTGGAGGTGTGTGCCGCCCTGCGTGGTGTGCTGGCCATTGACGAAAGTGTAGTACTCCTCGCCATAGTGGTCGCAGTGGGTCATGGCAATCTCAAGGTCGGCCGTCTCGAGGTGTATTATAGGGTAGAGAGGCTCATCGGTCATATTGTCGGTGAGGAGGTCGACGACGCCATTGAGGCTCTGGAACTTCTCACCGTTGAGGGTCAGGGTGAGGCCCTTGTTGAGGTAGGAGTAGTTTTGGAGCATCTGGGTGATGAACTCGTCGTGGAAGGCGAAGTTCTCGAAGATGTCGGGATCGGGAGAGAATTTGACGAGGGTGCCGTTCTTCTCGTTGGTAGGCTGCAGGGGGAGCTCAGATATGAGTTTGCCACGCGAGAAGTTGGCCTCCTTCATCTGCCCGTCGCGGAAAGAGGTGACGGAGAAGGCGGTGGAGAGGGCGTTGACCGCCTTGATACCTACGCCATTAAGACCGATAGACTTTTGAAACGCGGCATTGTCATATTTGCCGCCGGTGTTCATCTTAGACGCCACATCGACGACCGAGCCGAGAGGTATACCACGTCCAAAGTCGCGTATAGTGACGGAGCCGTCGGGTGTGAGCGAGACATCGATACGTTTGCCGAAGCCCATCATGAACTCGTCGATAGAGTTGTCAATGACCTCTTTGATGAGGACATATATGCCATCGTCGGATTGTGAGCCGTCGCCGAGTTTGCCAATATACATGCCGGGACGGCGACGGATATGCTCTTGCCACTCGAGGGTTTTTATGGAATCTTCGCCGTAATTGGCGGCGGAAGGTGCGGGTTGTGTGTCTTGGTCGGTCATGATGGAAAGGGGTGTGTTGAGGCCACTGGGGAGGGGAGGGTTTGTGGCAAAGGTAGGAATTTTTTGTGGCAGAGAAAAAGCCCCGTGGCAGAGGATGTCACGGGGCTTGGAGGTATGGGTGGGGAGTCGTCGTGACGTTAGTCGGTTAGTTTAGAGGCTATTAGCTGAGCGACATCCTTAAACTGCTGCTCGGTGAGATGAACCCTCTCGTTGGTGAAGTTGAGTGTCTTCTCGGAGTCCATAGGGACGAGGTGGATGTGCGCATGAGGGACATCGAACCCGAGCACGGCTACCCCTACACGTTTGCAACCGAGAGCGGCCTTCTGCGCGCGAGCCACACGTTGCGCGAAGCGGGTGAGGCTGGCAAGTCGTTCGGGGTCGAGGTCGAAGAGATAATCTGTCTCGACCTTTGGCACGCAGAGGGTATGACCAGGGGCGAGGGGGTTGATATCGAGGAAGGCGTAGTTCTCGGCATCCTCAGCTACCTTGTAGGAGGGGATTTCGCCGTTTATTATCTTGGAGAAAAGTGTTGGCATGGTTGTATGGTGTTAATCGATGGCGAGTGCGATGTCGAGGATTTGGAAGGTCATGAGGCCGACGGGGACACGAATCTCGACTTTCTCGCCGACCTTCTTGCCGATGAGGCCTTTGGCGATAGGGGTGGTGAGGGAGATCTTACCAGCCTTGAGGTCGGAGCCTTCGGTCTCGGGGACGATGGTGTAGGTCATCTTGGCGTTGGTCTTGGTGTTGAGAATGGTGACACGGCTGAGGAGCTGGACGGAAGAGGTGTCGAGCTTAGAGGTGTCTATGACTCGGCTGTTGGCGATTGTTGTCTTGAGCTTCATGATTTTGGATTCGAGATGTGCCTGAGCCTCTTTGGCGGCATCATACTCGGCGTTCTCGGAGAGGTCGCCTTTGTCGCGCGCCTCGGATATGGCCGCGATGACTTTAGGACGCTCGACGCTCTCGAGTGTGGCGAGTTCGTCTTTCATTTTCTTGAGACCGGACTCTGTGACGTAGTTTATGTTTGCCATGGTTTGTTCTTAATTAAGTGATTGAACGGGAGTGAATAAAAGAAGAGAATCCTGGAAGCTGGGCTTCAGGATCCTCGTTGCTGTTATGTTTTTTGGATGACTGTCTGTTTGTTTTTCGTCGGCGCTGTTTGGGTGTCGGCGAGAAGATATTTTGTTGTGTTTTGATGTGGCAAAGGTAGTGTATTGTGTGGAGA
>CAVFBA010000020.1:0-40825 GCA_963620665.1 bacterium | reverse complement strand
AAAATTTCGCAGACTTCTTTGAGTATCAAGGGTTTTCGGGGTTATATTTGCAGATGGTACTACTTTCTTTGCAGTTGGCTACTTGCCGATGCAGAAGTGCTTGAATATGTTCTCGAGGACATCCTCGGTGGCGACCTCGCCGGTGATGGTGCCAAGCGCCTCGGTCACTTCACGAAGATCCATCGACAATATCTCGCCGCCAGTGCCTAAGTCTATGCCGGCGCGCATGCGCAATAACGCTTCACGTGCGCTAAGAAGTGCCTCATAGTGGCGCACGTTGCTCACCAGCACGTCGTCCACGCCAACCTCGCCGCCGCCTACCGCTTCCATCATTCCACTCTTCAGCTCGTCTATGCCCTTGCCCTCTTTAGCTGACATCAAGACTACACGTGAGGCACCCATGGCACGGCGCCAGGCATCGTCGGCCCATGAGAGTGAGTCGCCACAGGCATCGACCTTGTTCAACGCCACCACGAGCATCTGATCGGAGTTCATCATGGCATGGACGTCGGCAGCCTCATGCTCCGCGCGTTCACGGCCTAAAGACGCGTCGATGACGGCCACGACAACCCGCGCCTTGCCTATCGCCTCGCGGCTTCGCCTGACGCCCTCGGCCTCGACCTTGTCGTCGGTGTCGCGTATTCCTGCCGTGTCGATCAGGCGGAAAGCCACGCCGTCAACCCAGAGCGTCTCCTCGACCGTGTCGCGTGTCGTGCCCTCAATGTCGCTCACTATGGCGCGTTCCTCGTTGAGGAGGGCGTTGAGGAGGGTGCTTTTGCCCGCATTTGGGGCGCCCACTATGGCGGTCTGGACACCCTCCTTTATCGCATTGCCGAGCCTGAAGGAGTCGGCCAGGCGTGTGACGACATTCAATATCTCGTCGGTCAGGGATGTGAGTTCGCTTCTATCGGCAAACTCCACATCCTCCTCGCTGAAGTCCAGTTCGAGCTCTATCAGCGAGGCGAAGTGGATCAGTTTCTCCCTGAGAGATTTAAGTTCTTTCGATATGCCGCCCCTCATCTGACTGAACGCCACCCTACGTGCCGACTCGCTCTCGGCGGCGATCATGTCGCCCACGGCCTCGGCTTGGCTCAGGTCCATCTTGCCGTTGACGAAGGCGCGCTTGGTGAACTCGCCAGGCTGTGCCATGCGTGCGCCGGCCTCTATGAGGAGTTGCAATATGCGCCTTTGGACCAGCGTAGAGCCGTGGCATGATATTTCTACCACGTCGTCGCCTGTGTAGGAGTGGGGGGCGTGGAACGTGGAGAGTACCACGTCGTCGACCATCACGCCTTGGGTGTCGACTATCGTGCCGTAGTGGAGGGTGCGTGGTGGGGAGTCGGCTAAGCGGACGTGGCCTCGGAAGAGGGAGTCGGCGATTCTTATCGCCTCGGCACCTGACAGGCGCAATACGGCTATGGCTCCTCGGCCTGCCGCCGTGCATATGGCGCAAATGGTATCAGATGTATTCATTATGGGGTGTTTATGGTTCAAAGTTACCCTTTTGGAGTCAATCTCTTTCGCAGCTCCGTCATTTTCCCTATCATTGCGTAGAATATTAACAGTGAATGATATGCGCAGCACAGTCACCATTGCCTTATTGGCACTCCCGACGCTTCTTTCGGCACAGATAATATACATAGACGACTCGGGGCGTGGGAATGACCCGTATGCTTCGGCTGGCCACTTCCAGCATGTAGGAGAGGCGTCGCATGCCCTTGAGGCGTTTGAGCCGACATCTATACGGTTGTTGCCGGGGCTTTTCAAGGAGCGCTTTGACCTCAACATGGCATATATGCTGTCGCTTGAGCCCACTAAGCTACTCCAGAATTTCTATGCCGAGGCGGGGCTGAACAAGGAGTTCATGGTGGGTAAGGATGGGCGCATTGACGGGTTCTATTGGGGGTGGGAGTCGCCGAGTGGGCAGTTGCGTGGTCATTTTCTTGGGCATTACCTATCGGCCTGCGCATACACGTGGGCGGAGACGGCGAATATAGAGGTGGCGAATCGTGCGAACTTCATAGTCTCGGAGCTTGCCCGTTGCCAGGAGCTTAATGGCAATGGGTGGGTGGGTTCCATACCGGAGAAGTATATGCGGCTGATGTCGGAGGGTAAGCCTATGTGGTCGCCTCAATACACGTTGCATAAGACACTTATGGGTTTGTATGACGCGTATCACGTAATGGGCAATATGCAGGCGTTGACGGTGCTTGACCGTTTTGCTGACTGGTTTATAGGCTGGACAGACCAGTGCATAGCCGACAATAACGCGGCGGCGATCATGGGGGGTGAGACGAGCGGCATGCTGGAGATATGGGCTAATCTTTATGGGTTGGCACGTGGTGACGGTTCGCTCAACCTTAACGCGGAGAAATATCGCACCCTTATGGAGCGTTATGGTAATCCGTGGATATACACGCAGTTGATGAAGGGTGAGGATGCGTTGTCGTCGGATCATGCCAACGCGTCGGTGCCATGGTCGCATGGCGCGGCACGGTGCTATGAGGTGACGGGAGACGAGTATTGGCTGAATGTGGCTAAGGCGTTTTGGCGTTGCGCGGTGCATGAGCGTGAGAGTTATTGCACGGGGGGTCAGAATGCGGGGGAGCATTGGATAGGGAGAGGCAGGCTTGCTTTGTTTGCGGGGGAGAATAATCAGGAGCATTGCACGGTGTATAACATGATGCGCACGGCGGACTATCTGCTGCGGCTGACGGGTGATGTGGAGTATGCCGACTATATTGAGCGCAACTTGTATAACGGTATTCTTGCTCAGCAGCATCCTGGGACGGGCATGGTGGCTTATTTTCTTCCTATGGCGGCGGGATATACCAAGGGTGGTGAGAAGGGATGGGGGCATCCGACGATGGATTTCTACTGTTGTCATGGGTCGCTTGTGCAGGCTCATAACCGTTATCCGCAATATATATATTACCAGACAGATGAGGCCTTGACTATCAGCCAGTATGTGCCGTCGACGCTGAATTATCGGGCAGGGGATGTGCCAGTCAGGATAACGCAGGATTTTGAGGGCAACCAGTGGAATAAGAATTGGGATGCCGACCGATTCCGGATACATATCAAGATATCGACGGACAATCGGCCTGCCGACTTTGATTTGCGCATCAGGTTGCCGTGGTGGCTGGATAAGAGGGCGCAGGTGACTATTGGCGGGAAGCCGTATGCTGTGAGCGCGGCCCATGGGTTCATCTCGCTTGGCAAGCGGTGGATGGACACGGAGATTATCGTGGACTTCCCGGACAGGCTATGGAGCGAGCCTATGCCTGGCGAGCCGTCGTTGTGCGCCTTTATGGAGGGGCCGATAGTGCTTGCGTCGGAGTCGGTAGAGCCGATGATAGTGGGTGATGTGAGAGATGCGGCATCGTTGTTTCGCAGGGAGATAGACCAGCAGTATAGGACGGTGCGGTGGACACAGAGCCATTATCGTTCTGTGGGTCAGTCGTCACTTATCAGGCTTAAGCCGTTGTATGAGGTGTCGGATGCGGCGTATACGATATATTTCCCGGTCAGGGGGAAGTAAGAAAGTTACCCCCCGCGGTCGGTGTGGCCACGGGGGGTATGTGTGTAAGAGGTAGGGAGTTAGAGTGTGGAGTAGGAGTATTTGATGGTAGCCGAGTCGGTTTTTTGGCCGAGGCGGACGGATTGGCAGTTTATCTTGTCGATTGTGCCGTCTTGGTTAAACTCGTATTGTAGTTCGACGCTCCAGCCGTCGCCTTGTATGGCTGAGGGGAAGCGGGAAATGACGGAGGTGCGCTCGAGTGCGACTTTGCTGTCGGGGATGAAGAAGGGCTGGTGGAGGGAGTTCGGGGTGTCGGAGTAGGAGAAGGTCAGGGAGTATCCGAAGATTGTGGTGTTTGAGAGCAAGCCTTTGTCGTCCCAGTTGTAGTAGGTGGTGTCGTTTTGGGAGCCCAAGATGAGGGTCAGTTGGCCTTTGTCGTTAAACTGGCATGTTGTCTCGTCGCCATTAGAGGACTTCTCGTGTGTGATGCGGCCGTTGTGGTCGACATTGAAAGTTGAGGTCCAGGTGTTGGTGTTGCCGTCGGAGGTTTCGGAGAAGGAGCCGGTCATTGTGGAGTAGTCGCGTTCGGCGATGATAGTGCCTTCCCATGTGACGCTTGTGGACTTGGTCATTCTGCCTTTGGAGTCGTATTGGTACTCGTAGAGGGCATTATCGTCTTTTGAGGAGACCTCTATTTTAGAGATGACCTTGTTGCCGTCGAAGACCCATGGTGAGGAGATGGTTTCGGGTTGGGTGGCTGGGGCTTCTTTGAGGGTGTCGGCGGGAGCTGACGTGTTGTTGTTGTTTGTGTTTGATTTTTGGCCGCAGCTGACGAGGCATGCTGTGGCGGCTAACGTTGTTAGCAGGCCAATTAGCTTCATGTGGATTAAGTATTAAGGGGAGGTGTTGTTTAGAGTGTGCCGTAGGTGTAGGAGTAGACGGACTTACTGTCTTCGCCAGTAGATGTGACCTTGTTTATGGTGCCGTCTTGGTTAAGCTCGTAGGAGAGGGAGCTGGACCAACCATCGCCGTTTTCTGAGGTTGGGAAGTGCGCATTGACGGAGGAGGCTGCGAGGTCGAGACCTGACATAGAGAAGGGTTGGTGGCGTGTGTTTTGGATATCGCCGTAGGTGAAGCCGCACTCCCAGTTTTCGTCGGACAGGACATCGAGGTTGCCGTTTTCGTTCCAAGAATAGTAGGTTGTGACGGTATCGGTAAAGATATTCAGCACTTCGGTAAGCTGGCCTTTATCGTTGTAGTTGTTGATTTTCTCGTAGGTGTTTTCGGGGTCCTTAACGGTTTTCTCGTAGGTTATGCGTCCGTTGTTGTCGGCTTTGAATGTTGAGGTCCATGAGTCGTTGCTACCGTCGTCCCAAGTGTCGGAGAACTTGCCGGTCATGGTGTTGTAGTCGTGCTCCGCGATTGATGTCAGGCCGTTGGAGAACACAGAGGTGGTCTTGGTGAGGCGGCCTTTGGAGTCGTATTCGTAGTTGGATACGTATTCACCTTCGTTGCTGGTGAATACGATTTTGGTGATTACCCTGTTGCCGTCGAAGACCCATGGGGAGGAGATGGCTCCGGGGGTTGGTTCGTCTTGTGGTTGGGGGTTGGCTGTTGCGGGGGTCGGGGAGGTCGAGGTGGAGTCGGGGTTTACGGGAGTGGTGGTGTTGTCGGAGCTTGCGCTCGGTTTCTGGCCGCAGCTGACGAGGCATGCTGTGGCGGCGAAAAGGGTTAATAGTCTAATTAGCTTCATGTTGGTTAAGGTTTAATCGGGGGCAAATGTATAGAAAAAAAGGGGTTGCCGCAAAATCGGGGGGGTATAATTTGCGTTTGGCGTTGGGTGGGATGTGGGGGAGGTGAGTTTTTATATGTGAGAGGGGGGGAGGTCGGGGGGCATGGCGCATGCACATTTTTCGCGAGATGGATGGGGGAAAAATTGTTATTTTATGGGGGACAAATTATCAGGGATGGGGGACAAATTATCAGGGGGGAGGGGGTGCGGGGAGTTGGGGTAGCATTGGGTTCAGCATTGTTTCAGTATGTTGGAGCATCGGAGGTGTAGTTTTATCAGTATATTGTCAGTATCTCGGTATATGGGAGGTGCGTGGAGGGCCGATGTACGTAGGGCTGAGCGGGTATTGGTTGGGATATAGGAGAATTTTGAGAGGATTTAGTGGAATTTGCGGGATGATGAGGGGAGGAGTGGCGTATATATTTACGAAGTGGGGAAAGGAGCGGTCAGAGTTCGCGGGAGCGGATGCGGAGGTAGGCGAAGAGGACGAGCGCGCCAGTGAGGGCCCAGGAGATGGGGTAGACGGCGATGAGGAATTGGTAGGTGGGGTGAAGCGGGAGCGCGAAGTAGACCCACAGGAGACGTAGGAGGCAAGTGCCGAAGACGGTGAGCAGCGCGGGGAGGGAGGAGTGCCCCATGCCTCGTAGTACGGCTCCGCTTACCTCGTAGGAGCTGGCGAGGCATTGGAAGGAGAGGGAGGTGAGCATTCGGAGAGAGGCGAAGGCGTAGACGTCGGGGTCGGTGGAGAAGAGTGTGATGAAGAAGTCGCGGAAGATGATAATGGTGACGTTGAGTGCGGCGGTTACGGCGACAGCCATCATCATGCATAGGTTGAATATGCGCCGGCATCGTTGTTTTAGTCCCGCGCCGAAGTTTTGTCCTACGAATGTCACCGCGGCGCCGCAGAAAGCGGACATGAAGAAGTAGCAGAACTGCTCGTAGGTGAGGGCTGCGGCAGATCCGCCCATAGCGGCTGAGCCGAAACCGTTGACGGCGGACTGTATGACGACATTAGAGAAGGAGAATACCATGCCCTGGAGTCCGGCAGGGACGCCTATATGTAGCATCTTGCGTAGTTCGGGTTTGTGGATACGGAGGGCGTGGTAGTCGAGGCGCAGGGGGTCTTTGAGGTGTCGCAGCATACGTAGGACCATGAGCGCGTTGACGATGTTGGCGACCACGGTGGCTATGGCTACGCCGTCGACGCTTAGGTTGAAGCCGATTACGAGGATGAGGTTGAGCAGGGTGTTGACTATTCCGGAGACGACGAGGCAGATAAGGGGGCGGCGTGTGTCGCCCATGCTGCGGAGTATGGCGGAGCCGAAGTTGAAGATCATGATAAACGGCATGCCGAGGAAGTATATGCGGAGGTAGAGCGCGGCGAGGTCGATGACATTATCGGGTGCGCCCATCAGCTCGAGTATGGGGCGAGTGACGAGCAGGCCGAGGAGCATCAGGAATATGCCACCTACGATGGCCACGACGGCGGCGGTGCTTACGGCACGGCGTACGCCAGCGTCGTTTTTCTGACCTATATAGTTGGCGATTACGACGTTGGCACCCATTGAGATGCCTACGAAGAGGTTGACGAGAAGGTTTATTACTGGCGAGTTGCTGCCTACTGCGGCGAGTGCCTCGCTACTGGCGAAGCGTCCTACTACGGCCACGTCGACGGCGTTGAACATTTGCTGGAGGACGCTGCTGGCAGCGAGCGGTAGTGCGAAGAGGAGTATTTTGCGGCCGAGGGGGCCATGGAGCATATCGATTTGCGCCATTTGGGGGATGTGGGGGCTATTTGGCTTTGACTACGAAGGCGCCGTCGAAGCCCGCGGCGTGGATGGCGTTGAGGTCGGCCTTGGCGTCGGCTTGTGTGGCGTAGGCGCCGTAGTAGTAGCGGGTGAGGTTGCGTTCCTCAAGGTAGAGGGATGTCACGGCGTTTGGGTCGGGGAGTTTGGAGAGTGCGTTGGGCTTGTTGCGGAATACTCCGAGCTGTATGCGGTAGTTGACCACTTGAGGTTGTTGTGCAGGTGTGGGCTGTGTGGCGGGAGATTCGACTGGGGTCTCGCATACGGGTTCGGGTTCTGTGGTGGATGTTGTGTTGGGGGTTGTGTCGGTGGCGGGTAGGGGGAAGGAGCCTGAGGTGTGTGAGGCGTAGCGTTGCAGGCATCGTTCGTAGGCGTTTGTGGCGCGTCGGCGTATGGCAATGGGGTCGTTGTTGGGGGTTTGTGCGGCTATGGCGAGGCGTTGAGCGTTGGCTTGAGCGTAGAGGTCGGATAGTTCGGTGGTGTCGTAGCCTGTGATGGAGGGTAGTAGTCGGTGGTAGGCGGCGTCGTAGGTGGAGATTTTGTTGTCGTAGGCGGATAGAGCGAGGTTGTTGGATCGTGCGATGAGGGAGTGGGCTTGGTTGGGGTTGGCACTATCGGCCTCGAGGGAGAGTATCTTGGACCATGCGAGCAGGCTGTCTTGCAGGAGTATGTATTGGCGTTCGTCGGGCAGGAGGATGTCCATTAGCTCGTCGTCCTCGGCATCATACGCTTCGGTGAAGAATACGGGAGAGAAGGAGGAGAAGTCGGATGGGTTGAGGGTATCGTGGGAGTCGGGGTTGTTTTTTTGAGGCTCTTTGCGAGGGTTTATCTTGATGGAGGATAGGGGTGTGTAATGTCCTGAGGAGATGAGGTCGGCGAGGGTGCGTAGTTCGGTGTTGCGAGCGTCTTCGGTTTTGAGGGCTATTTCGTCGTCGAGGGCGTAGATGCTGCGTTCAGTTTGGAGGAGGTCTTGAAGTTTGGCGTTACGTTCGAGGCTGGAGGTCAGGCTCATGAACTCCTTACGTTGTGCGGCCATGAGTCGGATGGTGCTGTCTTTCTCGGAGGTGGCGGCGAGGGCATGTCGGTAGGTTTGTGCGGCTTGTGGGTTACGGAAGTGTTCCCATTGGGTATAGGTGAGGGTGTCGCAGATGGCAAGAGAGAAGGCGTTTTTGGGTTTGTCGGCATGTCGTGGGGAGGATGTGGCGTGTGAGGTTACGGTGGGTGAGGTTATGGCGTTGCCGGCTGATTGGTCGAGAGGGAGGGACAGGGCGTTGCGTATGTCGTCGATGGTTTGTGCCATGGAGCGTATTACGGAGTCGTCCCAGATGATTTGGTAGACGGTCAGGGTGTCGGTCTGTCGGGTGTCGCGGTTGGAGGCGAAGAAGGCGCGAGAGGTAAACTCATCGGGTACGAAGAGGAAGTCGTCGTAGGGGGAGTTGAATGGTACGCCCATGTTGACGGGTTTGGAGAAGGTGCGAGACTCGTGGTCGTAGGTTGAGCGGTAGATGTCGTATCCGCCCATTCCGCCGGGTCGGTTGGAGGCGAAGTAGAGGGTTTGACCATCGGTCATGAGCAGTGGGGTTATGTCGTCGGCATTGGTGTCGGATGTTATGCCCTGGAGTGTAGACATTTCGCCCCATCCGCCGATGAGTTTTTCCATCTTCATGAGCTTGTTGTGGCCGTCGTCGTCGGTTAGTGCGAAGTAGGCGGCGTCGCCACGTTCGGTGGTGTACATTAGTCCTTCGGGGTCTATGTCGCTTTGGAAGAAGTCTTTGTTGTGTCGTAGTTTGCCTACTTCGGGGGATATGCAGTAGGCGTTGAGCATGTCGGCCTTAGGCATGGTAGACTTGGCTACGACCTTGACGTTGAAGATCTTGCTTGCCAGTTGGGTGGCCGCTGCGCATTGGGCATCATATAGTTCGGCGAGTTTCTGCTTGTCGGTGGATGTTGGCGTGGCGAGGAACTTAGCGAGGACTACACGTGCCTGTTCGTAGTCGCATGACAGTTGGTATGCGCGTCCGAGGTAGAGGTTAGCTTCGGCCTTCATGAAGTTACGTGCTTGGGCGAGTCGTAGTCGTCGGATAGCGTCGTCGACGTCTATGCCGGACATAGCTTCGGATGCGCCGAGGTAGTAGTTGACCTTCTGGTCGCGTTCTGGCTCGTTGACTATGGCGGCGAGGGATAGTCGAGCGTTGTTGTAGTCGCCTTGGTTGAATAGGGCTATCGCCTGAGTGGTTCGTTCTTGACGGGTCTGACTGTTGACCGTCGGGAGTACTGTGGCGAGGAGGAGTATGGTGAGGAAGAGGTTTCTCATTGTAGAACTGTTGCTTACTCGTAGGACAAGTGTGTGAGGACACGTCGGTATACTGTGAGAATCTTCGACTTAGAGACGAAGCCCACGTACTTATGGTGGTCGACGACAGGGAGGTTCCATGCGCCAGTGGACTCGAACTTGTCCATGACGCTCTCCATATTCTCGTCGGTGGCTATGAAGGCAGGTGGGATGACCATGATCTCACGTACCATGGTGGTGTCGTATTTGTCGCGGTCGAACATTATGGGGCGTATGTCGTTGAGGAGGACTACGCCGATGAGTTCGTCGCGCATATTGATGACGGGGAAGATGTTTCTGTCGGACTGGGCGATAAGTTTTATGAGGTCGCCGAGGGTAGCGTCGCCACGTACTGGGGTGAAGTCTGTCTCGATGACCTTATCGAGGTGCATAAGGGTTAGGACGGTCTTGTCCTTCTTGTGTGTGAGGAGTTCGCCTTTGTCGGCGAGGGGTTTGGTGTATACGCTTTGTGGTTCGAAGAAGGACATGGTGACGTGTCCGAGGGTGGCGGCAATCATGAGGGGGAGGAGTAGCTCGTAGCCGTTGGTTATCTCGGCGATGAGGAATATGGAGGTCATGGGGGCGTGCATTACACCGGCCATGACACCTGCCATTCCTACGAGGGTGAAGTTGGTTACTGGCAGATCTAATCCGAAGGCGGTGTTGAGGCCGTGGGAGAAGAAGAATCCTGTGAATGCGCCCATAAACAGAGAGGGCGCGAATGTGCCGCCTACACCTCCCGCGCCAGTTGTGGCGGCTGTGGCGAAGGTTTTGAGGAGGAGAATTAATCCTACGTAAATCAGTATTGACACTTGGCTGTCACCAAGTAGCGACTCGAGGGGTGAGCCTGTCATGCTTGTGGCGGCATTGCCTTGAAGTAGTTGGCTTATAGAAATGTAGCCCTCGCCATAAAGAGGTGGGAGAAGGAATATCAGTATGCCGAGGATTGAGCTGCCCACGAGCCACTTCACCCATTTATTTTGGACACGTCCCATACGCTTCTCGGTGAACCACATGCTCTTTACGAAGAGCAGAGCCACGAATCCGGCAAAGATTCCGAGTAGACAGTAGAAGGGGATATTACCGAGTGAGAACTCACTTATTCGGCTCATGGGGAACTCCACGTCATTACCCATGAACCAGTAAGTAACTGACGTTGAGACGACCGCCGTTATCATAAGTGGCACCATGGACGCCATTGTCAGGTTCAGCATCAATATCTCGAGGGTGAACACCACGCCTGCAATGGGGGCTTTGAACACGCCTGCGAGTCCGCCAGCAGCACCACACGCCATGAGGAGAGTGACGGTCTTGTAGTCGAGGCGGAAGAATTTGGCAATATTACTGCCTATGCCAGCGCCAGTCAGAGCGATTGGGGCTTCAGCTCCGACCGATCCGCCGAAACCTATGGTGAAAGACGAGGTAAGGATTGAGGAGTAGATGTGATGTTTCTTCAGGGAGCTGCCAGTCTGTGATATGGCGTAGAGAATCTGTGTGATGCCATGACCGAGGGGTGCACGGACGACATACTTCACGAGTAGCCACGATATCAGGATGCCCAGGGCGGGGCTCACGAGAAGCAAGAGGTTGTAGTTCAGCGAGGCGAACCCGTCCACAAAGACCTTTACGAAATTTATAGCATGCTTGAGAGTTACTGCCGCGAGCCCACTTGCCACGCCTACCAATAGGCTGAGCAGTATGACGAAGTACCGCTGTCCTATCTTGCCAACCAGCCATCTGCTGCCGCTTTCGGCCATCTGCTGAATGCGCTCTATCATCTTGGGCATCTCGCTCTCGGATTGTTTGGTCTATCGTTAGGCTAAGCGCAGCTATCTATTAAGCCTGCTTAGGCACGCAAATTTAATTATTTTATCTTCGCGTAATGTCTAAACAATGATACAACGCACGCCACACGTTCTCTGGAGGCTACCCAACCATTCCTCCGTTCTCGCAATAGACGCCCAACCAACGCCCATGTCAGGCGACTCTCTCCCTAAGGCTGGCTTCATCTTCGCCCCATTCGATAACAAAGGGTTGCATCCCACACTACTGTTCCCTGGCACACCACATACATTTACCGTGCCAACGTCCCCCTACCCCACCCTAACCGATGCTATATGGACATCGTCGTTGCCGCAGTTTCTCGGCGAGTTCCGTGCCGCACACAGGCTTGTCAGTGATGGTGCGTTGCAGAAACTTGTGCTTGCCTCGCATGAGGATATGAGTCAAGACTTGCGACCTTACGCACTTAGTCTGTTTGATAGGGCATGCCAGGCGTATTGTGACGCCTTCGTGGCACTCATATCGTTACCCGATGGTGATATGTGGCTTATGGCTACGCCTGAGTTGCTGGTTAGTTCACGTGGCGACATGCTACACACGATGGCTCTCGCTGGCACACAGTGCGCAGATGGGATGACGTGGGACAGCAAGAATCTGCGTGAACATGAAGTCGTGGCACGTTTTGTAGAGAGTCGGCTGAGGTCGCTTACGTCAATCACATCGATATCAGGGCCGTCGACAGTACATGCTGGTACACTTGCGCACCTCAAGACGGACTTCATTGCGCAGATGCCACGAGGAGTCACAGCATGGGATGTAGCTCGGGTGTTGCACCCCACCCCTGCGATGTCGGGCATGCCACAAGGTGAGGCAGTTGAGGCTATACATCGTGTGGAGTCTACCGACAGGGAGTATTTCAGTGGTATGGCAGGAGTGTTCAATACAAATGATGATGCTGACATATATGTGACTATACGCTGCATGAAACTGTCAGAAGCAGGGGTGAGACTTTATTCGGGAGTAGGACTTATGCCCGACAGTGACCCTATGTTGGAAGCCGAAGAGTCTGCCGCAAAGAGACTTACGATGAAAAATATCATATCCTAATCCTAACCATGTTCTCCAGCATCCACTCAGTCAACATCCTCACCTCGCTACTCCTTGCCCATGGAGTGAGGCACGCTGTGACATGTCCTGGTAGTCGTAATGCACCGATATGCCACAACCTCAACGAGGCATGCATAACGTGTCATCCCCTTACTGATGAACGCTCGGCAGCCTTCTTCGCCATAGGGCTTAGTCAAGCCTTGCACCTGCAACCTGTGGCACTATGCGTCACCAGTGGTTCAGCAATACTCGATACTTCTCCCGCTGTGGCCGAAGCCTACTACCAAGGCATACCGATAATCATCATATCAGCCGACCGTCCGTCAGCATGGATAGGGCAACTTGACGGGCAGACTATGCCGCAACATTCCGCACTTGGGGCAACGGTGCGCAAGGCAGTATCTCTCCCCGAAGGTGATAGCGATGAAGATCATTGGCATATCAACCGACTCATCAATGAAGCCCTATTAGCAGCCACCGCTACCGCCAAAGGTCCTGCGCTCATCAATGTACCCCTGCACGAACCCCTATACGATTTCCACGTTGCCAAACTTCATGCCGAACGTGTCTGCCATCTCGAGCAGTCGCAAGGCGATGATGTGGCACGGCGCATAGCCGACAAGATGCTCTCAGCTCAACGTCCTATGATTGTCATAGGTCAGATGGCAGAGCCTCTCACGGGGCTCAAGGACATCAGACTCGAATGGCCAATCCTCTTCGAGCCTCTCGCCAACCAGAAGGTAGGCTCATGCTTCCCCAATGAGATGGTCTATGCCCTAAACCGCAATAACAAGGTTGCACAGATAGCCGATGCCGGCTCCTTCGTTCCTGATACGATACTCTACCTCGGCGGGCATATCGTCAGCAAGGAACTTAAGCGACACCTACGTTCCTGTCGCAAGGCAGAGTCTATCATAATCAACACTGATGGCCAGTTAACAGACGTGTTCATGAATGCCACAACCATCGCCACGTGTTCCCCACAAGCAGTGATAGACAACATACGCCCCAATATCAAGGAACTAAATGGCGACTACATGAGCTGGTGGACATCACTATACCGCCTTGCCGAACTTGCTTGTCGTGAGGTTGCTCCCGCCGCACCATATTCTCAACTACAAGTTCTCGCCCACCTCACACCTCTTGCCAAGAAGTTCGACATCCACTACGCCAACAGCTCCTCCATCCGTCTCGGGTGCATCACCTACAACAATTGGCGAGACAAATCCGCCCGATGTTTATGCAACAGAGGAATCAACGGCATCGACGGCTCACTCTCGACCGCCGCAGGATACTCCCTCGCCAACACCTCACGCAACACGCTATGCGTCATCGGTGACCTCAGCTTCTTCTACGACGAGAACGCCCTATGGAACAGCAACTTGAACGGTCACTTCCGCATACTGCTCCTCAACAACCACGGAGGGGGCATCTTCGGACGCTTCACTGGTCTCAAGGACAGTCCCGCACGTGACCGTATCGTCATGGCCACCCATAACATCTCCGCACAAGGCGTATGTTCACAGTTCGGCATCGAATACCAATCGGCACACGACCTCAACTCACTCCTCGATACGGCAAACTGGCTCCTTGCCGACAATGCCAACTCCCCACGCCTCCTTGAGGTCTTCACATCTGCCGATGCCGACCAACAAGCCCTCGACTTCTTCTATAACCAACTCGCTTCTATCTCTTAACATCTTAATACCACTACACGTATGACCAGAACATGGAACAAGATTAACGCCTTCGACTTCAAGGAAATTCTCTTCGATGAATACAACCATATCGCCAAGATAACCATCAACCGAGAACGTTGGCGCAACGCCTTCACCCCACTAACTACCCTCGAGATTAGCCAAGCCCTCAGCTATTGCCGTGAAGAACAATCTATCCGTGTCGTAATCCTCACAGGCGCAGGCGATGTCGCTTTCTGCGCAGGCGGCGACATGAACGTCAAAGGCCGTGGCGGATACATAGGTTCCGATGGCGTCCCACGCCTCAACGTACTCGATGTGCAGATGCAAATACGCCGACTACCCAAACCAGTCATCGCCATGGTCAACGGCTTCGCCATAGGTGGTGGACACGTCCTACACGTCGTATGCGACCTCTCAATAGCCTCCGAGAACGCCATATTCGGTCAAACAGGCCCACGCGTGGGCAGCTTCGACGCCGGTTTCGGTGCCTCATACCTCGCTCGAATAGTAGGACAGAAGAAGGCACGGGAGATTTGGTTCCTATGCGAAAAGTACTCCGCACAAGAAGCCCTCCAAATGGGACTCGTCAACAAAGTCGTACCCCTATCCCAACTTGAGGATACCTGTGTGGCATGGGCCGAACGCATGATGGAACACTCCCCCATAGCCCTACGCATGATCAAGGCCGGACTAAACGCCGAACTCGACGGTCAGGCAGGCATACAAGAACTCGCAGGCGATGCCACCATGCTCTACTACACCATGGACGAAGCCCAAGAAGGCGGACACGCCTTCCTCGAAAAACGCAAACCCGACTTCGACAAATACCCCAACTTCCCCTAACCAACAACCTACGATTACCTCCAAAACCACCTCTCCTCCCCCACACAACCCCTCCCCACCCACTAAACACTTACAAAATACTCCAAAATGACCCACACCCCAACACTCCACACTGAAGTCGAAAAACGCACCCTCCTCTTCAAACAACCAGCAACAACCAGCCGAGGTTCCTACACCCAACGCACCATCCGACTCATCCACCTCTCCGACGACAACCTTCCCGGCATAATCGGAACCGGCGAATGCTCACCACTCCCCGACCTATCCATCGACGCCCTCGACGACAACCAATTCGACCGCCTACTACTCGACATACTCGACGACTTCCACTACACCGGACAAATCGACTACAACGCCCTCGCGCCATACCCCTCCATACTCTTCGCTCTCGAATCCGCCAACTGGCAACTCCAACGTCACGGCTCATACGCACTCACCAACACCCCCTTCGCACAAGGCACACAAGGCATCCCCATAAACGGACTCGTATGGATGGGCTCCTACAACGAAATGATGACCCGAATGAACCAAAAAATCTCACAAGGATTCAAATGCATCAAAATAAAAATCGGTGGCATCGACTTCGACCACGAACTAATGATGATCCAATCCCTACGACAAACCTACGGCTACAACCTCCAAATCCGACTCGACGCCAACGGCTCCTTCACGCCCGACAACGCACTACACCGACTCGAACAACTCGCACCCTACAAAATACACTCCATCGAACAACCCATCAAACCACACCAATGGCCCGACTTGGCCAAACTCTGCCAAAAATCACCCATACCCATCGCACTCGACGAAGAACTCATCGGCATCACCACAACCACCGAACGACAACAACTACTCGAAACCATCCGACCTCAATACATCGTAATCAAACCAACTCTCCACGGCGGAATGTCCGGCACCGCGCAATGGATCCGCCTCGCGCACGACCTCAACATCGGATCTTGGCTCACAAGCGCCCTCGAAAGCAACGTCGCGCTCAACGTCATAGCACACCTCGCCGCTGCCTTCTACGCCCCACAAGTCTTCGGAACACCACACATGCTCCACCAAGGACTCGGCACAGGGCAACTATTCGAACAAAACATCAACACCCCACTCCAAATACGTGGCGAACAACTCTTCTTCACTCCAAATAAATGACACTCAACGAATTCCTCACAGACTGGCACTCCACAAGCCCCACCATACAAGTCCAAACAAGCGGCTCCACTGGCACCCCAAAAACCATACTCGCCGAAAAATCACGCATGACCGCCAGCGCACAAATCACATGCCAATTCCTCGGCCTTCAACCAGGCGACACTGCCCTCCTCTGCCTCCCGCTCGACTTCATCGCCGGCAAAATGATGGTCATTCGCGCCCTAACATGCCACCTCCAACTCATCCCCGTCACACCCTCAGCACACCCCTTCGCCACACTCACCACGCCGCCAACATTCGCCGCCATAACACCCATGCAAGCCTTCGAAACCCTGAAAATCGACACCGAAAAACAACTCCTCAGCCAAACACCACAAGTCATAATCGGAGGTGGAGCCATCGACCACAACCTCGCCAGCCAACTCGCCAACATGCCAAACGCCATATACAGCACCTACGGCATGACCGAAACACTCTCACACATCGCCCTACGACGCCTCAACGGCCCCAACGCGTCACTATGGTACACACCCCTCCCCTCCGTCTCCCTCTCTCTCGACCAACGCTCATGCCTCGTCATAAACGCCCCCACCGTATGCCCCGACACCCTCATAACCAACGATATAGCACAACTCGACCCCTCGCAACGCTTCCGAATCATCGGACGAGCCGACAACGTCATCTGCTCCGGAGGCATAAAAATCCAAGCCGAAGAAGTCGAACGACTCCTCCAACCACACATCAACGTCCCCTTCATCATAACCTACCAACACGACCAACGACTCGGACAAGCCGTAACACTCCTCCTCGAAAACGGCGACACCAACAACGCCAAATCACTATGCGACACCCTCCTGCCACGCTACTGGCGGCCAAAACACATCATCTCCCTGCCACACCTCCCACGCACACCCACAGGCAAACTCAAGCACACCCCCTACTCCCCAACAACACCCATATAATACGCCCGCACATCCTCCCACCTATAATACGGAAACATATCCGTCTCCACACCCACATGCACCTCGCGCTCATTATGTAAAAACTTGACTATCACATCCCCAACACCGTTCCGATAAAACACAATCTGCAAATTCGCCGCCATAGGGGCCGCCTTAAAATCACACCACACCCCACTGCAATCCTCCGGCTTCGCAACGCTGACCCCGAAATCCTCCACCCCCATCAACGCCAACAACGGTATGATATTCCCATCATGACCAAACCGCAACGTCGCCGCCACACTCGTATCCCTTATCGCCTCATCCGCCGACTCTATAATATTGCGAACCAAGCTCTTAGCACTCGCCACGACAACACCCTTGCCATACGCGTGATTAGCGTCACGAACATAAAAATTATAATTATTCACCTGCCACAAATCAAACATCTCATCTCCCGTAAACAAATCATAAAACGTCTCTCCGCTCTCAATATCCTGCATATCAACCGCAATCCAATAAAATCCCCACATCAACCCCGCCCCATCCACATGCCCCCTCACATACCCCTCATCCTCAAACAACGCCCCCACAAAACGCTCCGGCCTAACCTTCTCCCTCTCAAACCGCTTATATTCAGACACCCACGGCCCCTTCTCACTATCCCCAAACGCCTTAGCCTCCTCCGTCTTATAACTCATATAACCCATATAACGACGACTCGCCTCATACCTTATCTCCAAACCCGGAGCCAAACCCTGCAACCTGCTCCCAAAAGCCGCCATACTCATCGCGCAACGCGGCACAAGAGTCGAACGCGCCGACACTCGACGACCACCCACAAACACACCCGGGCAACGACCATACATCCGCTCCGCCAAACCCCTATGCTGACGCTCCCCAACAGGCGACAAATCACCTCCCCTACCCTCCACAACAGGCCACAACCGCTCCAACCGACCCAACACATCACGACCCAACACACTCAACGCGCCAGCCCCATCAGCCGCACGCATCGCCTCAAGCACCCACCTATAATCACCATCTCCAATCAAATACCGCGACCCATGACGAGCATACATGCTCACATAAAACGCCTCATACCCCGCCGGCACTGCCGTCTCAACACCCGTCGGCTCCCTATACGCCAAATACACACCACCCGCCTGATTAATATCACGCAGCAACTCCTCCTTCGTAGTCTGGCCCACCGCCACCACGCAAACACCAAACAATGCCACTAATGCTCCTATCCTCATATCTATTCCATTTTATTGTTTTACACAAAAATACAATCGAGCAGGAGGAAAACAAAGTACTTTTTCTCCTATTACCGTCCCCCGACCTCTCACACCACCGTACATGCGGTTCCCGTTTTGGGCGCCACCATAGATACTCATCCATTAAAGTCGCATGCCCAGCTTTGCGCAAATTGTCATCGCCGACCGCTCTGCACAAGTTTGGACTATCTGTCCGCCAATAGACCTTACGACCACATGTAGTCCCCACATCTCGGTATGCCGCGCCAAGCGAGGCTCGCAACCCTTGTCCTTACTGCCTGCGTATCCGTCGCAGCTGCTCGCCGGCATCAAGGGAAAACTTCTCATTTTCGCAAGGCTATAGTATCCTACCCTGCCTCTTATGCTCTCCTGGAGTTTTCTGCTTCCTCCTGGCATATCTCCAACCATCGCTGCGACTTGTCAACTCTTTCCGTCCGGATCTCATCTTCGTCTTGACTTTCGATGCACCGTGAGCTTGCTTTTGTTCCTCATCACATAAATAAGAAATAACCAAGGTATTTTACACACCGGGACGTCACCCATCCCCAACAACGCATGATAGCACACGCCCGAGACCCACAATCGCATCTTCAACCCTTATTAATTTGATGTTTAAATGTCCCACCTATAGCCAATGGTCACTCAACTACAAGTTTTGATTTGCAGTATTCATACAATTTTATCAAGTGGTCTACCGACATATCAATTAGTGGCTCGAACATTGTAGCAAGTCACATGGTTTATTCTTTTTGTCTTGTCCAGACAAGTATTTCATGGTTTTGGCAAAAGAAGTTTTCATGCTCCCATTTGGCGCATACAAAAGGTGCACTTGTTGTCCCTGTTTAAAAGAAAACTTTTGGACAAGATTCTTTATGCCAAAACAATTTTTGAATTCAATGTTTATTTCTTTTATCATACAGCGCAAATTTAAGACTCTCACCAAACCTCCTTAAAAGTCTTACCGAACAGCGTAAGATAGCCATTTTCCTACAGCTAACAATAAGGAGCTTTTCGCCTTACAACCTCGCCCGCGACCTATGTCTTATATAAAGTCATTAGCGTCCACTTAAAATTCTCAAGAATCCATTGAAGTTCATGACATACAGTTAGTTACATGTGACTTAGAAGTCAACGGATTTGAAATTACTTTTTGATTATAATCAGACCATTACGAATTATGAGCTACATGTTTTAGCCATATTAGTCCAAACCATGGACTGTAAACATTTCGTTCGATAGTATGAAGCGACAAATATGCGATATGCTTTAGCAATCAAAATCAACAATTCATACTGATTTTCAGCGGTTATCAGTTGCTGAAGCCTTTGCAACCTCATTGTTGTGACAAAACCAAAGCGACAAGATCTACTATCTAATGGGGAAGTCGACAACACGGTGCTATTTTTTAGTGGACATTAGTGTGTCAGAATCATGAATTATGGAATGATATTTGACAAGAGAACCATCTTTCCATTTAGATATGCTTACAGCCAGAAAACTTAGACGTGCTCGCCATTTTGGCGACGGCAGCACCCCTATGAAGTCAACTTCAATGGGAAACACTACGTGTATCATAGCCAGGAGATGCGAGATGCTCGCATGAAAATGATAGGCACAGAGTTGTGAATGCGCATACTGCTTGGACTTGATCCCGAGGACGCTAAACAGACAATGGTAAACTTCATTAAGCCGTGGATAGAAGACTTGCGCAGTCGGTACCACCGTTTTAACCTTATGGCATCAAGGACCCCAAGCTTGACAAGCGCAAGACGTTCCCACACCATAGAGCGTTGGCAGAAGAAGTCCGAAAAGATGTATGGCCCCATCAGGAACAATGATGGCAAGCGGGTACGACTGCGCAAAAAACTATTATTACTCTCCGCTACACCCCAAAGAAAGGCATAAAACACCCGCCCGAACCCCTTGAAGACGGGGGTTCGGGCCTCGCTTTTTGAAAAAGCGGATACCAACCGAGAGTTTCAAAATGGCCAAAGAGGGCAAAAACCAAGAATAGCCTACGAAAATAAAAACCAGGCAGGAGGCATACACAAAAAAATCGCCCCCTCCAACTCGCGTCAGAGGGGGCGACTATCTTATCCAGCAAGAAACCTACGCCTCCTGCTCCTCAAAATACTGCACGTCCGACTTCAGACCGACAATATCGCTCCCAAGCCCGCGAGTGCCAGTACCCGCCGGTATCAAATGTCCGCAGATAACATTCTCCTTCAAGCCCTCAAGGTAATCAACCTTACCCTGTATCGCGCTCTCATTGAGAACCTTTGTCGTCTCCTGGAACGACGCGGCCGACATGAAGCTCTTCGTCTGCAACGCCGCACGTGTGATACCCTGAAGTATCTGGTTCGCCGTGGCAGGAACAGTAGGACGACTCTCAACCAACGGAAGGTCGCGACGCTTCAACTGGGAATTCTCATCACGCAACCTGCGCTGCGAAATAATATACCCCTCCTTCAACGTCTCCGAACCGCCCGGGTTCATCACATAAACCTTGCCCCACAGACGGTCATTCTCCATCTGGAAGTCAATCTTGTCAACCGCCTCCTTCTCAAGGAACGTCGTGTCTCCTGGATCCTGTATCTCAACCTTGCGCATCATCTGACGCACAATGACCTCAAAGTGCTTGTCGTTAATCGACACACCCTGCAATCGATACACATCCTGCACCTCATTGACAATATACTCCTGTACCTTCGTCGGGCCAAGTATCGTCAATATATCCGTAGGAGTGATAGCACCGTCCGACAACGGCGTGCCGGCACGTACAAAATCCCCCTCCTGAACAAGTATCTGCTTCGTGAGCGACACAAGATACGTCTTACGCTCGTTGCTCTTCGACGTAATCGTAATCTCGCGATTACCACGCTTAATCTTGCCATACGACACCTCGCCGTCAATCTCCGACACAACCGCCGGATTACTCGGGTTACGTGCCTCAAACAACTCAGTGACACGGGGCAGACCACCTGTGATATCACCAGCCTTGCCAACAGCACGAGGCATCTTCGCTATCGTCTCGCCAGCCGTAATCTGCTGACCATTCTCTGCCGACACGTGAGCGCCTACAGGCAGGTTATATGTCTTGACAACCTCATCGCCAACCACAATGTTCAGCGCAGGCGACTTAGTCTTGTCATGTCCCTCAATAATCACCATCTCCGAGAAGCCCGTCTGCTCATCACTCTCAAGCTTATAGGTCACGCCCTCTTCCATATTGTCAAACCGGACAATACCGCTCTTCTCTGTGATAATCTGAGCATTATACGGATCCCACTCGCAAAGCTCCTGGTCTTTCTTGACCTCCTGACCCTGCTTGACAAAGAGCTTCGACGCGTAATGCAACGGGTGACGTATCAAGTCATGTCCCGTATTCTTGTCCACAATACGTATCTCCGCCAGACGGCTCACAACAACGTCATACGTCTTGCCATTGGCATCCGTATAAGGCACGCTGCGCAACTCGTCTATCTCAACAATACCGTCATACTTCGACTTGACAGAACTCTCCGACGAGCCACCGCCCGCAACGCCACCCTGGTGGAACGTACGAAGAGTAAGCTGCGTACCAGGCTCACCAATAGACTGTGCCGCGATAACGCCCACAGCCTCACCCTTATGCACAAGCCTGCTCGTCGCAAGGTTACGGCCATAGCACTTAGCGCACACACCCTTACGGCTCTCGCACGTCAGCACAGAACGTATCTCTACACTGTCAATAGGCGACTCCTCAATAGCACGGGCCTTAGCCTCGTTTATCTCCTCGCCAGCATGAACAATCACCTCGTTCGTGATAGGATGGATAACATCATTGACCGCCACACGACCAAGTATGCGCTCATACAACGTCGCTATGACATCATCGTTATTCTTGATAGCCGTGCACGTCAAACCGCGAAGAGTGCCGCAATCATCCTCTGTGATGATAACGTCATTCGAGACGTCCACAAGACGACGCGTCAAGTATCCAGCGTCCGCCGTCTTAAGCGCCGTATCCGACAAGCCCTTACGTGCACCGTGCGACGAAATAAAGTACTCCTGGACCGACAAACCCTCCTTAAGGTTGGCTATGACTGGGTTCTCAATAATCTGAGGACCCTCTGCGCCCGACTTCTGAGGCTTCGCCATAAGGCCACGCATACCGCACAACTGACGTATCTGATCCTTAGAACCACGCGCACCAGAGTCAAGCATCATGTATACCGAGTTGAAGCCCTGCTGGTCAGAACTCAACTGCTTCATCAAGATGCCCGTAAGGTCAGTATTGACGTGGGTCCAAATATCAATAATCTGGTTATATCGCTCGTTGTTGGTGATGAAGCCCATGTTATAGTTGTTCATCACCTCCTCGACATCCTCATAACCCTTCTTGATGAGGGCATCCTTCTCCTTCGGAATAATCACATCCGAAAGGTTGAACGACAGACCCGCCACGAACGCCATACGGTAACCCATATTCTTCACGTCGTCCAAGAAGTCTGCCGTGCGAGGTATACCACACGCCTTCTGTACGCGGGCGATAATGTCACGTAGCGATTTCTTCGTGATGATACAGTTGATGTATCCCACCTCCTTAGGCACAAGGTTGTTGAAGAGGATACGACCCATCGTCGTCTCTATCATCATCCTCTCTATCTTGCCCTCCTTGTTCAGGTCTTCAGTCATAACCTTGACCTTCGCATGAAGCTCCACCTTGCCCTCATTATAGGCAATCTCAGCCTCCGTAGGCGAATAGAACGTAAGTCCCTCACCCGTCGCTCCCGGACGCTCCTTGGTGATGTAATACAAACCAAGGACCATATCCTGCGACGGCACCGTGATAGGAGCCCCATTAGCCGGGTTCAACACGTTCAGCGACGCCAACATCAACAACTGGGCCTCAAGGATCGCCGCATTGCCAAGTGGAAGGTGTACCGCCATCTGGTCTCCATCAAAGTCAGCATTGAACGCCGTACATGCCAACGGGTGCAACTGGATCGCCTTACCCTCCACCATGCGCGGCTGGAACGCCTGAATACCAAGACGGTGCAACGTCGGGGCGCGGTTCAAAAGTACCGGGTGATTCTTCATCACGTTCTCCAAAATGTCCCATACCATCGGCGACTTCTTGTCCACTATCTTCTTCGCGCTCTTCACAGTCTTCACTATGCCGCGCTCAATAAGCTTGCGTATAATGAACGGCTTATACAACTCTGCCGCCATATCCTTCGGCAAACCACACTCATGCATCTTCAGCTCAGGGCCTATAACGATGACCGAACGTGCCGAGTAGTCCACACGCTTACCAAGAAGATTTTGACGGAAGCGTCCCTGCTTTCCCTTCAGCGAGTCCGACAACGACTTCAACGGACGATTAGCATCCGACTTGACCGCCGTCGAACGACGTGTGTTATCAAAAAGTGAGTCAACAGCCTCCTGAAGCATTCGCTTCTCATTACGCAAAATAACCTCAGGAGCCTTGATCTCTTGTAGCCTCTTCAGACGGTTGTTTCGTATGATGACCCTACGATACAACTCATTCAAATCCGACGTCGCAAAACGACCTCCATCAAGGGGCACCAAAGGACGCAAATCAGGTGGTATCACCGGCACCACCTTCAATATCATCCACTCCGGCTTATTGCGACCCTGCGACGCACGGAACCACTCCACAACCTGAAGCCGTTTCAAAGCGTCATTCTTGCGAGCCTGCGACGTCTCACTCTTAGCCGCCACGCGAAGCTCCGCCGCAAGGTCGTCAAGATTTATCTGCTTGAGGAGCATCTCCAACGCCTCAGCGCCCATCTTGGCGACAAACTTGTTCGGGTCGTTGTCGTCAAGCGCCTTGTTGTCGCTTGGAAGATCGTCCGTGATGGCTATATACTCCTCCTCCGAAAGAAAATCATACTTCTTGACGCCATCCTTCTCCTTAACGCCCGGATTTATGACAATATAACGCTCGTAATATACTATCGAATCTACCTTCTTCGTAGGTATGCCAAGAAGACAGCCAATCTTGTTCGGCAACGACCGGAAATACCATATATGTGCCACAGGCACCACAAGCGATATATGGCCCATCCGCTCACGACGTACCTTCTTCTCCGTCACCTCAACACCGCAACGGTCGCACACTATACCCTTATAACGGATGCGCTTATACTTTCCGCAGTGGCACTCATAGTCCTTCACAGGACCAAATATGCGCTCACAGAAAAGGCCGTCACGCTCAGGCTTATACGTCCTATAGTTGATGGTCTCAGGCTTGAGCACCTCGCCACTCGACATCTCAAGTATCTCCTCGGGCGATGCAAGACCGATGGAGATTTTCGAGAAGTTCGTTTTCTTCTGATCTCTTCTAAATGCCATGTTAGAGATTTTATGTGTCCCTTTTTCGTCAGGACGTCCTTGTTTTCCGCCAACACAGGGTCGCAACCGCACACGCAGACACAGCTGCGACCCGTGGACGGGAACTATACTCTATTACTCAAACTGGATGCTCAATCCCAGACCCCTCATCTCATGAAGGAGCACATTGAGCGACTCCGGTATGCCTGGAGTAGGCAAATTGTCTCCCTTGACAATAGCCTCATACGCCTTCGCACGACCTACTACGTCGTCCGACTTGACCGTAAGAATCTCCTGGAGCACATTAGCAGCGCCGAATCCCTCAAGCGCCCAAACCTCCATCTCTCCAAATCGCTGACCACCAAACTGCGCCTTGCCGCCCAGTGGCTGCTGAGTGATGAGAGAATACGGGCCAATAGAACGCGCGTGCATCTTGTCATCTACCATGTGGCCAAGCTTAAGCATGTAGACGATACCTACCGTAGCCGGCTGGTGGAACCGCTCTCCTGTGCCGCCATCATACAGGTATATCTTGCCCACGTCTGGCACGCCCGCCTTACGCGTCAACTCCGTAATCTGGTCAAGCGACGCTCCGTCAAATACCGGAGTGGCAAACTTCATCCCAAGCTCCTTGCCAGCCCAGCCAAGAACAGTCTCGTATATCTGACCAAGGTTCATGCGCGACGGCACACCCAGCGGGTTCAACACAATATCCACCGGCGAACCATCAGGCAAAAATGGCATATCCTCCAAACGTACTATGTTCGAGACGATACCCTTGTTACCATGGCGACCTGCCATCTTATCTCCTACGCGTATCTTACGCTTCTTGGCAATGTAGATCTTCGCCACCTGCATGATGCCATTGGGCAGCTCATCACCAATGGTCTCATTATATGTGCGCCTCTTCTGTATCGCCTCATACTCCTTGTACTTCATGCGATAGTTGTGAATGACGCGATAGATCAGCTTGTTGTTACCCTCATCAGTCGTCCAATCCGACGGGTCGACTGTCTGATAGTTGATGTCGATGAGTATGTTGCGTGTGAGCTTCACTCCCTTAGCTACCACCTCTACACCATAGTAATCCTTGATACCCTGCGACGTCTTGCCTCCAATAAGCGAATTAATCTTATCAATAAGCACATTGAGCAGGCTCTCTGTGTTCTTGGCAAACTCCTCATCAATGGCCGCAATCTTCGCCTTGTCATTGCGAGAACGACGGTCCTTAATGACACGCGAGTACAAGTTACGCCCAATGACAACGCCACTAAGCGACGGATTAGCCTTCAACGACGCATCCTTGACATCACCAGCACGGTCACCAAAAATCGCGCGTAGCAACTTCTCCTCAGGAGTCGGATCGCTCTCACCCTTAGGCGTGATCTTGCCAATCAGTATATCACCTGGGTTGACATGCGCGCCAATTCGGATGATACCATTCTCATCAAGATCCTTCGTAGCGTCCTCACTGACGTTAGGTATATCCGACGTGAGCTCCTCCATACCGCGCTTCGTGTCACGCACCTCAAGCGAATACTCATCAACGTGCACCGAAGTGAATATATCCTCACGCACCACACGCTCCGAAATGACAATAGCATCCTCGAAGTTGTATCCCTTCCACGGCATGAACGCCACCTTCAGGTTCCGACCAAGAGCAAGCTCACCCTCCGACGTGGAATAACCCTCCGTAAGTATCTCACCAGCCTTGACATGCTGACCCGGCAATACCACCGGACGTATATCAATACATGTGCTCTGGTTCGTCTTCTGGAACTTAGGCAGGCGATACTCCTTGGTGTCAGGCTCAAAACTTACGAACTTCTCATCGTCCGTACGCTCATAACGCACAACAATCTTGTCAGCGTCAACATAGTCAATAACACCATCCTTCTCCGCCGTGACCTGCGTACGCGAGAAGCGTATAACCGGCTCCTCAAGACCAGTGCCTACAATAGGAGACTCAGTACGAAGCAAAGGAACAGCCTGCCTCATCATGTTCGAACCCATGAGAGCACGGTGGGCATCGTCATGCTCCAAGAACGGAATGAGTGATGATGCCACAGACGCAATCTGATTGGCCGCAACGTCTATATACTCCACCTCAGTCTTGTCAACAACAGGGAAGTCTGAATCCTGACGAGACTTGACGCGATCCTCAGTGAAGTTGCCCTCATCGTCCATTGGCGACAACGCCTGCGCAATGATCTTATGCTCCTCCTCCTCGGCCGTCACATACTTGAAGCCCTCAGGCGAGAAGTCAACCTTGCCATTCTTGACCACACGATACGGCGTCTCAAGAAATCCAAGGTCGTCAATCTTGGCATATATGGTGAGTGATGAAATAAGTCCAATGTTAGGACCCTCAGGCGTCTCAATTGGGCAAAGGCGACCATAGTGAGTGTAGTGGACGTCACGGACCTCAAAGCCCGCACGGTCACGACTAAGACCACCAGGACCAAGCGCCGACAAACGCCTCTTATGTGTAACCTCCGCAAGTGGGTTCGTCTGATCCATGAACTGCGACAACGCGTTAGTGGCGAAGAAACTGTTCACAACCGACGCCAATGTCTTGCTGTTGATAAGATCCGTAGGCGTGAACACCTCATTGTCACGCACGTTCATGCGCTCCTTGATGGTACGCGCCATACGTGCCAAACCTACGGCAAACTGGTTCGCCAACTGCTCACCTACTGTGCGCACACGACGGTTAGAAAGGTGGTCGATATCATCAACATCTGCCTTCGAATTGAGAAGCTCAATGAGATGCTTGATAATCTCAATCATGTCCTCCTTCGTCAAGACGCGCACGCTCATGTCCGTCTTCAAGCCCAGCTTCTGGTTCAGACGATAGCGACCTACGTTGCCAAGGTCATAACGCTTGTCCGAGAAGAACAACTTCTCGATAGCGTCACGAGCCGTCGCCTCATCTGGTGGATCAGCATTGCGCAACTGACGATATATGTAAACTACAGCCTCCTTCTCGGAGTTGCAGGGATCTTTCTGGAGTGTATTATAGATAATCGTGAAGTCCGACAGGTTCTGACCCTCCTTGTGGAACAATATGGTCTTGCAACCAGCCTCTATGATCTTGTCGCACTGCTCCTCAGTGAGCACCTCCTCACGGTCAACGATAATCTCGTTGCGCTCAATGGAGATAACCTCACCCGAATCCTCATCGACAAAGTCCTCAACCCACGACTTCAGCACACGTGCCGCCAACTTGCGACCCACGCACTTCTTAAGATTTGCCTTGTTGACCTTTACCTCGTCAGCAAGACCAAAGATCTCGAGTATCTCCTTATCCGACTCGAAACCTATCGCACGCAACATCGTCGTGACCGGCAGTTTCTTCTTGCGGTCAATGTATGCGTACATAACATTGTTGATATCGGTAGCAAACTCAATCCACGAACCCTTGAACGGGATGATTCGCGCCGAATAAAGCTTCGTACCATTAGCGTGCACGCTTTGCGCAAAGAACACGCCCGGCGAACGGTGCAACTGTGATACAACAACACGCTCTGCACCGTTGACGATGAAGCTGCCCTTCTCAGTCATGTATGGTATCTGACCAAGATAAACCTCTTGCACCACAGTGTCAAAATCCTCATGATCAGGATCGTTGCAAGAAAGTTTGAGTGTAGCCTTCAGGGGAACTTGGAACGTCAGTCCCTGCTCGAGGCACTCCTGAATGGTGTATCGGGGTGGATCGATGCAATAGTCGAGGAACTCAAGGGTGAAGTTGTTCCTCGCGTCGGATATCGGGAAATTCTCACTGAACACCCTGTATAGGGCTTCTGTCTTTCGTTGTTCAGGTGTTGATCCTAACTGGAAAAGCTCCTTGAACGATTTTAATTGTACTTCCAGGAAGTCGTTGTATTCCAACGGATGCTTCAAGGAAGAGAAACTTATCCTGTCGGCTTTAATGGGATTCATCGTGAAAGTGAAGTTAATTGAACTTATTAATAACAGAGATAAAAAGGTTTGGATCCCGCACTTCTGCACGGGTTCCAAACCAAATTCCTATTAGAAGGAAGTGCTGCTATTACTTAAGTTCAACCTCAGCACCAGCCTCTTCGAGTTTAGCCTTGAGGGCCTCTGCGTCTGCCTTGGAGAGCTTCTCCTTGACAGTCGTGGGAGCCTTGTCAACGATCTCCTTTGCCTCCTTGAGACCAAGACCAGTGTTCTCCTTGACGGCCTTGACAACCTGGAGCTTCGCAGCGCCTGCGCTCTTGAGGATGACGTCGAATTCCGTCTGCTCAGCTGCTGCGGCTGCAGCACCTGCTGCGGGTGCAGCAACAGCTACTGCTGCGGCTGCGGGCTCAATGCCGTACTCCTCCTTGAGGACGTTAGCGAGTTCGTTGACTTCCTTTACAGTAAGATTGACGAGCTCTTCAGCGAGCGTCTTGATATCTGCCATTGTATTTGTAAATTAATTGGGTTCGGGTAATGTTGATAAACTATTTCTTGCTTAAGGTTTCGAGTACGCCATGAATCTTGTTGCCTGCCGCTCCCTGAAGGGCGGATATGACATTCTTGGCGGGAGACTGCAAAAGTGCAATGACATCTGCAATGAGCTCCTCTTTGCTCTTGATGGAGACAAGCTCCTCCAGAGAACCTGCGCCGTAAACTGAGTTCTCGACGTATGCCCCCTTGAGGACTGGCTTCTCGTTCTGTGCAGCGAATTCCTTGATAACCTTGGCCGGTGCATTGCCAACATTGGCAAACATCACCGCCGTGTTACCAGCAAACGCCGTGTCGAGACCGGAGAGTTCACCATCGACAGTCGCGATGGCCTTCTTGATGAGCGTGTTCTTGACGACCATGAGCTTAATCTCCTTCTCAAAGCAAAGACGGCGCAAAGCGCTGGTCTTCTCTGCATTGAGTCCCTCGATGTCTACAAGGTAGAAGTGCGAATAGCTCTTGAGCGTCTCAACAAGCTGGTCAATGAGGACGGCTTTATCTTCTTTTCTCATGATTCCGATTTAGAATGTAAAACAATCAACTACGCGTCACCGACCTTGAAGTCTACGTGAACGCCCGGGCTCATGGTGCTGGAGAGATAAACGCTCTTGACGTAGGTACCCTTCGCCGTCGAAGGCTTGAGACGTACTATAACGTTGAGGAACTCCTTAACGTTGTCTACAATCTTCTCCACCTCAAAGGATACTTTGCCAATGGATGCGTGTACGATACCTGTCTTGTCAACCTTGAAGTCGATCTTACCGGCCTTGACCTCTTTGACCGCCTTCGCGACATCCATCGTAACGGTGCCACTCTTTGGGTTTGGCATGAGGCCACGTGGACCAAGCACACGACCAAGAGCACCCACCTTCGCCATAATGCTCGGCATGGTGATGATGACATCCACGTCAGTCCATCCGCCCTTGATCTTGTCAATGTACTCATCCAGACCGACGTAGTCCGCTCCGGCTTCCTTCGCCTCAGTCTCCTTGTCGGGAGTGCAAAGGACCAAAACACGTACCTGCTTGCCCGAACCGTGAGGAAGCGTGCAGACGCCTCTCACCATCTGGTTGGCCTTGCGCGGATCGACTCCAAGTCGTACATCCACATCGACAGAGGCATCGAACTTCGTCGTGGTCATCTCCTTAACGAGAGCTGCCGCCTCGCTGATGGAATAGACCTTGCCGTCCTCTATCTTAGACAACGCCAACTTCCTATTCTTAGTTAGTTTCGTCATTGTGCTAGTAGGTATTGAGTTATTTGTTGCCAGGGAACTCACCGGAAACGGTGACACCCATACTTCTGGCGGTGCCAGCAATCATCTTCATGGCAGCCTCCACCGTGAAGCAGTTGAGGTCTGGCATCTTGTCAGTCGCGATAGCCTTAACCTGTTCCCAGGTTATCGTGGCCACCTTCTTACGGTTTGGCTCCGCAGAGCCGCTCTTGAGCTTCGCAATCTCCTTAATCTGCACTGCTGCAGGTGGAGTCTTGATAACAAACTCAAACGACTTGTCGTTGTAAACCGTTATGACGACAGGCAGTATCTTGCCAGCCTTGTCCTGTGTACGAGCGTTGAACTGCTTGCAGAAATCCATGATGTTCACACCCTTGGAACCCAATGCAGGACCAATTGGGGGTGAAGGATTTGCCGCACCACCTTTAACCTGAAGTTTGATAAAGGCTTCTACTTCTTTAGCCATTTTAGCAATTCGATTATTAGGATATTATAATAACAACGACTTGTATATGGGCTGACCGTCGTCAGCTGGAAGCATTCGATACTAAATCGTCCTTACTATTCTGTTAGTGTCTCTTACTCCTTCTCTACCTGGAAGTAACTAAGCTCAAGTGGGGTCTTGCGACCGAAGATCTTAATCATCACCGAGAGCTTCTTCTTCTCCTCGTTGACTTCCTCTATCTCACCAGAGAAACCAGAGAATGAACCGTCCGTCACCTTCACAGTCTCACCAACCACAAACGGTACCATGTCGTCAGCCGTATCATCAGAAATCTCATCCATACGACCAATCATGCGGCTCACCTCAGCATAACGCATCTCCTGCGGCTTCTGCACGTAACCCGCAATCTTTTTGAATTTGACTCCCTTCTTGTCAACCTCATCCTTATAAACCGCATGAGGCGACATGAGAAACCCAATGACGTTCTGCACGCTAGTGAGAACCGCCTGCGTCTCATTGGTCAAGATGCACTCAACAAACACATACCCCGAGTAAAGGATATGCTCCTTGAGAACCTTCTTACCATTACGTTGCTGATATACTTTCTCAACAGGGACGACAACTTGAGTGACAAGGTCTTGGAGACCACGGCGTTGTATCTCGCCCTCGATATTCTCCTTGGCCTTCTTCTCCTTTCCGCCGATAGCCTTGAGGACGTACCAGTATTTCTGGTCTGTAGCCATTGTCGACGAAGTAATTAGAGGATACTGTAAATGCCCTTGAGAAGGTTCTCAAACGCAAGATCCATCACGAGAATCAAGACAGCTATGATGACAGAGGCGATCATAACGATACGTGCACTGGAAAAGAGGTCTTTCCAGGTGGGCCACGTGGTCTTTACTACGAGCTCGTTATAAACGTCCTTGAAGTAATTAACGACTTTGTTCATTAGTCAAGATATTTGGCACGGGTGGAGCGACTCGAACGCCCGACACTCGGTTTTGGAGACCGATGCTCTACCAACTGAACTACACCCGTAGAGATAAAGATGGCGGGACGGGCTGTCCCGCCATCTTATATTAAGGTAAGATTACTCAACAATCTCGGTGATCTGACCTGCGCCGACCGTACGACCACCCTCGCGGATAGCGAAACGGAGACCAACATTCAATGCAACAGGATAGATGAGGTCTACCTCGATGTTGACATGGTCACCTGGCATGACGATCTCAGTGCCCTCAGGGAGCTTGATCTCACCAGTGATGTCAAGAGTACGAAGGTAGAACTGTGGACGATACTTGTTCTTGAATGGAGTGTGACGACCACCCTCTTCCTTCTTCAAGACGTAAATCTGTGCCTTGAACTTGGTGTGAGGTGTGATAGAACCTGGCTTGCAGAGAACCATACCACGCTTCATCTCAGACTTGTCAATACCGCGGAGAAGGAGACCTACGTTGTCACCAGCCTCACCCTCATCAAGGGTCTTGCGGAACATCTCGACACCCGTGCAGGTGGTCTTCTTGCCCTCAGAGTCAAGACCGACAATCTGAAGCTCATCGCCTACGTGAACAACACCAGTCTCGATACGACCAGTAGCGACAGTACCACGACCAGTGATGGTCATAGCGTCCTCTACAGGCATAAGGAATGGCTTATCAGTGTCACGAACAGGAGTAGGAATCCACTCGTCAACAGCATCCATGAGCTCCATGACCTTGTCCTCCCACTGTGCCTCACCATTGAGTGCGCCAAGAGCGGAACCACGGATAACAGGGCTGTTGTCACCATCGAACTCGTAGAATGTGAGAAGCTCACGAAGCTCCATCTCAACGAGGTCGAGCATCTCAGCGTCGTCAACAAGGTCAACCTTGTTCATGAATACAACGATACGAGGAACGTTTACCTGACGTGCGAGAAGAATGTGTTCACGCGTCTGAGGCATAGGGCCGTCAGTTGCAGCGCAGACGAGGATTGCACCGTCCATCTGGGCAGCACCAGTGACCATGTTCTTGACGTAGTCAGCGTGGCCCGGGCAGTCAACGTGTGCGTAGTGACGCTTATCAGTCTCGTACTCGACGTGAGCGGTATTGATGGTGATACCACGCTCCTTCTCCTCAGGTGCGCTATCGATGGAGTCGAACGACTTCACCTGGTTGACAGCGGAAGGAAGCCTCTTGGAGAGAACCGTGGTGATTGCGGCAGTCAAGGTGGTCTTGCCGTGATCGACGTGACCGATGGTGCCGATGTTTACGTGTGGCTTTGTTCTTTGGAAAGTTTCTTTAGCCATAATTCGAATTATTAGACAATTAGGTTTTACTTATCTTCAGTAAAGACACTTCGAAAGACAGCCAAAGGAAAAGACATAACAATCCACTTGGCATGAAATTCGGCTACAAAGTTAATACTTTTCGAGGTAAAGTGCCAACAGGGGGCATATTTTTTTGACTAATAAAGCGTAATCGCCACAAGGTAGACTATTTTCGCGGTGTGTAAACGCAGGCTCACTAAGAGGAGCAGGGCAGTGCGTGTGGTGACGGATGCGAATGCGTCGAGCGTGTACTATAAATAAGGAATGTAGATGGATCATGAAGATTTGCGACTGAGAAATCAGTTGTGTTTTCGTTTGTATACAGCAAGCAGGTTGATAGTGAAGAGCTACACACCGCTGTTGTCAGGTCTCGGCTTGACGTATCCACAGTATCTCGTGATGATGGTGCTGTGGGAGAAGGACATGCTGACGGTAAATGAGATAGCGCACCGACTAATGCTTCAGACGAATACCGTGACTCCGCTGCTGAAGAGGATGGAGATGATGGGCATCGTGGAGAGGCATCGTGGCCGTGGCGATATGCGTCAAGTCATAGTGGGATTGACAGAGCAAGGCCGTGCCATGGAAGAGGAGGCCGGGAAAATACCATCAACTCAAGTGGAGCGACTGGTGTGCAATGGGGCGACGGAGGAGACGATACCAGGACTGTCAAGTAGGCTCGACAACATGATTGACATCTTGCGCGGCATGACAGGTGAGGCATAACGCATCAAGAGCATAAAATAAGCCCCGGGGCATGCAAACCTCGGAGCTTTCTTTTTATTGCGGACCGCAGGGGAGGTTGTCCCTCACGTGGTTATTTCTCTTTGTATTTGAGGAGCTGTTTGCGGAGCGCCTCGCAGGCAAGGTCTACACCCTCCTCGAAAGACTTGCACTGTTTTTCGGCTACAAGGGTGTTGTTTGGCACAGCAAGGGTGATTTTGGTGACCTTGTTCTCTGTGTTCTCCGCCTTGTCAAGGCTGAAGACTACTTCGGCAGAGATGATGCCGTCGTAGAAGTTGTCAAGCTTACCGACCTTCTTGTCGGCGAAGTCCTTGAGCTGCTGGGTAGCGTCGAAATGGACGGACTGGACTGTCAGTTTCATAGTTCGTTCCTCCTTTTTAGTTGTCGGCCCTTGGGTGAGCCTGTTTATAGATTTTATTTAACTGTTCGAAGTCGCTGTGGGCGTATACTTGCGTCGCAGCGAGACTCGAGTGTCCGAGTAGTTCCTTGATGGCCATCAGGTCTGCGCCGTTGTTAAGCAGCGCGGTGGCGAAAGAGTGGCGCAAGACGTGAGGGCCTATCTTGGCGTTGAGCGCGGCACTGTCGATATACTTATTGACCATCGCGTAGATTTGCGACTGCGAGAGATGCCCTCCACGTTTGGCCAAGAAAAGCGTGTCGTCAGGCCCCGCTTCACCGTACTCGTTTTCTCTGAGATGAAGATAGTAAAATAAAATGGATTTGAGCGTGTTTGTGATAGGAATTATTCGTTGTTTATTTCTTTTTCCAAGAACGAGGAGCTGTTCGGTTGCCATATCAACGTTCCGAATGGTAAGGTTGCATAGCTCCGAGACGCGCAATCCGGTGAGGTAGAGAACTTGCAATATCGTCCTGTCACGCTGACCCTCAAAATCTTGGGCATAGTTTTGAGGATCGAGTAGCGTCTGCATATCGTCCTCGTGGATGAACACAGGGAGTCTGTGGGGCGTTTTGAGGCTCTCTATCGCCTTTGTGGGATTGGCCTTCAGCCTGCCCTTTGAGCAGAAATAACGGTAGTAACTCCTGAGGGTGGCTATTTTACGGTTGACGGAGCGCGGGACGTCACCAGAGTCAAGGAGGTCGACAAGCCAGAGCCGGATCGATTTGGCGCTGGCATCAAGGGGCGCTCCGAGGTTAGAGTTTTGCAGGAAGTCTGTGAACATGCGGAGGTCAATACGGTAGGCGCGGATGGTCTGAAGTGAGCATCGGCGCTGATAGAGAAGGTAGTCGAGAAACTCCTGGACGGTGGGGTCGGAGGAGAGGGATTGGGGATTGAGTTCGTCCATTTTGTCAAGGTTTGGGGAAGAAGAAAGCGCCAGGGCTTTGCGGGCCTTGGCGCTTCTATGGGTTATGGTTATCTCACCTCCTTTAATTGGTCATTGATGTGTTGACACGCGAGGCTCCGAAGCCTCGGTTGGTGAGGGGAATGTCTCTAATTCTCCTCCTCGCGACGCAACTTCTGTACGTAGATAGCCTTGGCCATCTTGTCGCGACGGATGATGGAGTCTTTGGTGTAGGCCTGACGGGCACGGAGCTCACGCATGATGCCAGTCTTCTCAAACTTCCTCTTGAACTTCTTGAGGGCCCTTTCGATGTTCTCGCCCTCCTTGATGGGAACTACGATCATTTTATGTTTTGCTTTGTTATTGAGTTGGTTACAAAAACTTGCGCAAAGTAACGGAAAAGTTGCATGATAAGCAAGTGTGGCGCAAAATTTATTTGCTCGTGTTGCCACCGTAAGTCACATAGTGCCAAAAATATGGGCTTAGCTCAATATCTTCAGCGCAATAGCGGATGTCCTCTTCATTGAGAACTCGCCGCGGATGTTTGTAGCGGAACTGCTCAATTCGTTTGACAAGGAGCGTGGGGAAATAAGGATGCCGCCACATTCGGGTATTATTGGAGTTGTTGACATTTATGGGAATTATGGCAGTTGAGTCGGCAAGGAGGTACGGCGACATGAGTGCGTAGGTCTCCGGGGTTACAGGCCACACACCCACAAGTTGCTCGGGAGAGACGAAGCCACCAAGGCGTTGACGCATTTCAATAATCTGGTCTGCCGTCTTTTCGCCTATACCAGGTATCAAAACAAGCTGCTCACGTGTGGCATGGTTGAGTTCAACAGGGTCAGGCCGTGGCCGCTCAGGCTCGGCAACAAAGAGGGGACGACGTGCGGAACGTATATGTGCGGTCAGGCGTGAGGCAAGGTCGGCAGGAGAGCAGTTGATGAGGGAGTCAAACGACATGGAGCCAGAGAGTATGTAGTTCTTTTGGAAGGCGGCAAGGGTATCCAATGCGGCTGGAGTCATGCCTGCTTGTGAGAGTTCAAGGGAGTCGGCAAGAAAGAGGGGTATGCGTCGAGATAATGGGTTGCGTGAGGTGTGGGTGTATGTGGGGCGTTGATAGTTTGGACGAGGCGAGTAGCGGTATTGCTGGCGGGTGCGGTAGTCGTATTGGATAATGGTGAGTATACGCCCGATTTTGGAGGTGTCACGTCGTGCGAAGAGGCGTATGAGGTCACTCTGCGATTTGAGTGTATAGCCCTTAGAGCGTGCGAAGAGTATCAGGTTGATGTCGTATGGAGAGAATCCTGCCGCAGAAAGTTGCCAAAGAGTGGCGTAGTTAATATGAAGTGTGTCGGGAGTTCGCCAACTGGAGATGACGGAATCGGGGGCTACTGTGATAGTGTCGGATTCTATGTATATGTTGCGCCGGTCAAATAGTCGTCCCTTTGCTACGGAATAGAGGAAGAATACAGAGGCGATGATAAGCAGAGCCGCATAGCTGTATTTGACCCTCGTGGTGAGCTTCATGACGCAGTGGGGCTAAGCAAGCCAACTGTATATGCCGTTAGCGAAGATGATAAGGATGACCAGCGGAACGATATAACGAAGTATGAAGAAATAGATTCGGAATAGTGAGAATGAGGATCCATGCGCCGACAACTCGTCCCTCATCTTTTCGGATGGCAGTATCCACCCGGCGAATATGACTATGAGGAGTGCGCCAAGTGGCATCATGACGTTGGCTGTCATGTTGTCAACTATGGAGAAGAATAACGGGGATATGGCACACGCGACGCCAAAGATAAGGGTGAAGGTGGCGGCTATGACTGTGGCCTTGCGACGTCCCATGGAGAAGGAGGTCTTGAGGTAGGCCACGACAACTTCGAGCAGCGATATTGACGAAGTCAAAGCGGCAATGACGAGCAGGACGAAGAAGGCCACGGAGAAGAGCCGTCCCAATGGCATCTGATTGAATATGTTGGGAAGAGTGACAAACACGAGGCCAGGTCCCTGTCCCGGGTTGATGCCAAATGCGAACACACAAGGGAATATGACCGCACCCGCAAGGAACGCCACGAGGAAGTCAATGGATGCTACACGTGTGGCAAGCCCAGAGATGCTCTGATTGCGCTGCACGTACGCGCCGTAGGTTGTCATAGTGCCCATTCCTATACTAAGGGAGAAAAAGGATTGCCCAAGTGCGTCAAAGATGGCCTTAGGTGTTATTTTAGAGAAGTCTGGGGAGAGGTAGAAAGTGAGACCTTCGGCTGCGCCATCAAGCGTGACGGCACGGATAAGCATAATGATGATGAGGACGAAGAGGAGCGGCATGAGTATTTTGCTATATTTCTCAATGCCCCCAGAGACTCCTTTTGCGACGATGAATGACGTGGCCAGAAGTACAACAATCATCCAAATGATGCTTTGGACAGAGTCAGACGACAGGGAGTGGTACACTTGCGATATTTCGGCCTCATTAAGCCCTTCGAGCCATCCACCCGCAGAGGCTACGGAATAGTAAACAGTCCATCCCGAGACGATGTTATAATAGGACATGATAAGGAAGGCGGTGAGGACACCGAGGAATCCTATGATTTGCCACTTCCCACCAGGGCATAGCGTCTGAAACACCGAGGTGACAGGCTTCCCTGTCATGCGCCCGAGGGAGAACTCAGTCATGAGGACGGGAATGGATATGGCGATGGTGAAGAACACATAGAGGAGAATGAATGCCGCCCCGCCGTCCTCACCGACGATGTAAGGGAAACGCCATACATTGCCGAGACCAACAGCCGAACCCGCTGCCGCTGCGACAGCACCCATCTTGGATGTGAACTTTTCTTCTGCCATTATGTTGATGTTGAGAGTTACAAATGTAGTGATTTTTTGACGGAAAGGAAGACGGGAGCCGAGGGATACCACCCGAAGGCATTGAGCGATTTAGTTTAGAGGGCTGTGTTGAGTGTAGGGGAAAGGGTATATATTTGCGGGAAAAAGAGAAACTGATGCGAGAGTATAAGAAGAATATGAAAGTTGGCGCAAGTGCGGAAGAAGTGTACGCCGCATTGACGAACCCTTTTGCGATAGAGCTATGGACAGGCTATCCAGCCAAGATGAGCACCGAGCCAGGGTCGGAGTTTGAAATGTGGGGTGGCGATATATGTGGGCGCAACATAGAGTTCGAGGAGAACAAAAAAATATGCCAAGAGTGGTATTTTGGCGATGAGGGAGAACCTTCGATTGTGACGATTAAATTGACGGCGAAGAGTAATGTGAGGACTGAAATTTACATCAAGCAGACTAATATCCCCGACGAGTATTACGACAATATAGCAGGGGGCTGGGAGGAAGATTATCTGGAATCGCTGCGTCAGTTTTTAGAGGAGGGCGACGAGGATTAGAACTCCTCTTTAACGGGTCGTATGACGAACCCATAGAATTTACGGTAGTTCTTAAGCGCATGCCCACCCTTGTGGAAGAAGAGGGCACCGGCATAGTCGTGATCCGTCTCACTTATCTCGCCCGACCAGTAGTAGCCACGTGTCTGCTGGTAGGCCAGTTCACGACCAGAACGTTGTCCTGTGACAGGCAGGAATATCGAAGACTCACGCCCTTTGACAACAAAACCCGGAGTACCATTACGTACCACCCATTTCCATTGACAACGTTCCACAAGCTCCTCTATTTCAGAGGCTGTAGGCATACGCCATCCCGACCCCCAAAACACGTAGGCTGGGTCACGGTCTGTGCCTACTATATCTTGCGAAATATAGTCGTTGTAGGAGCATGTCATGACGGTGCCAGTAAGGTCGCCATAGCCAAAGAAACGTCCAACATCGGTAGGCCCCGTAGCTCCTACATTCTGGTCGCTCCATAACACCGAGAGACCAAGATCCACGGCATTGCCAGGCAATCCGTATGCTGCCTTTTCTGAGGCATGGTTATCATCGTCGGCACGAGATTGCGCAACGCAAGTTAGTGAGGCGAGAACCGCCGCAAGGAGGGTGAGAGTATGTATGATGGTGTTGATGGTCATGTATAATGGGGAGCAGCAAAAAGGTTGCCAAAGGGATAGGTAAAGGTAAGGAAAAATATGACATGGAGAAATAAGACACGCCCGAGAGCAATAAACTCTCGGGCGCATAGCCAATCAGTATGTAGCAGCAATCTACTTGACAATCATCAAAGACGACCTCCCACCTCGCAGCTTAATAGCCATCCCTCATAAGATGTCAAGGATATAGTGCGGCCATTTTAAGTCGTAGTATTGGAGAGAGGTTAACGTATGTGCCACATGAGGGAAGATTGGCTGGAGAGGTGATAGTTGGGATAGAGATTGAGTGAGGGGGAAATGATTAGCGTAAAGACGATTCAGACAACAACGTTACAACCATAATCCCATTTAGGAAGGAAGGTGATGAGTGAGTGGGAAAAAGGGCCTCGGGGCACTGACACTCCACGAGGCTCTTTTAAGTGGGCTTCCTGCTCTCGCACGCTGGCGGGACAACCTCACTGACAAGAACTTGCAACTATCCGAAAAGAGCGCCAAATAACGCACCGCCCCAAGCTCCTTCCGATTTTCCCATCCAAAGAAATGAACCCAAAAATTGCGCCAATTACTATGGCACCGATTAGAATAGCTAACCACATAAGAATTTTGATTTGATTATGTTTAAGATTTAAGAATAGAAACTTTGGTATCTATCATAGAACTACGCATACCAAAGCGGCTATTGCCCATTTAATAAAGACACTCCAAATGCCTCCAAGTCAATAGAACGGAGTGAATTCCAATATATCCTTTCGCTGATGCTGGCGCCTTCATAATGAATAATGGAACAAATTCCTGATGTTCCTTGTCTGCCCTTGTCCATCTCCACAAGGAGAGCGTCTGTAACACCCATAATTATTCTACGTGGTGTACAACCAATAAGTATTACTATTTTTGTCACAATCAGTAAATTTTATATCGTCCGATTGATAGGGCGTGCCATTTGAAAACATATATTTATTGCCATTGCCATTGTCAAATGAAACAACGGCAGTGTAACGCATATTATCTCTTACTTCATTAAAAAGATAATAAACTCCACCGTCTAACTCATCGGTCATGTTAAAATCAGTGTTCTCAGGCAGAAAATTATAGAAGTTGTGCGACTGAAGACCATAACGCCAAAGCTTATAGTCTGTATGACTGTATCCTAAAAGAAAGATTTCTTTGTCGCTAAGACCGATTTCCTGAATCTCTTCGCCATATTCTTGACATGCCCAACAATACAATTCACCAATCCAATCAACACTAAAATCGGCATCTTCAATGTCGGTAGTCGTAAAATAAGTACCCACTGTATTGTTATAGAACATGTTTTGTTGAGCCTTTGTCGATACAAGACAAACACCCAGCAGGGCCAACAGTGATAGAATATTTTTTTTCATCCTTTTTATGTGTTACAATAATAGAAACATTTTCTCTTCAAGAAGATTAATGCTAAATAACGCAGCCTTATTCGTAATAGTCTTAATGTCATATTTTCAACAGAAGTAAAAAAAATCACACCATGCAATATTATTGTACTTTTTAACATTAGCATTATGGGATGCGGACGATATCACTACATGGTTACACAAGGCCGTGAGTTACAAATGTAAGGTACGAGCGACAGGGTGTTAGCGCGCCATGCGGCGGTCGGAGACGATGCGGGCATCGCCGCTAAATGGAAG
>CAVFBA010000019.1:0-44303 GCA_963620665.1 bacterium | reverse complement strand
TACTTAAATTCATATATGCAATACTTGAAGAGAAAAATTTTTCATTTTAGCTTAAATGGCAGAAGAGGTAGGCTTTAGGTGGTTTTTTTGGTAAGTTGTGGGTGTTTTGTGGTATTTGGATGTGAGCGAGGTGGTTATGTAGGAGGTGTGATGTTGTATGTTGGTTGTTGTTGTGGTGGAGTAAAGCTGTGTTGGGTGATGGGTTTGCATTGTTTATTTGCAATGTCGATATTCAGTACAAATTACTAAGTAGTGATGATATTTATAGATGATGGAGTTAGTGATGATAGTTGTATTGGGGTTTGGAGATATTGTAGGGGTGTTTGAATAAATATTCGTTATTTTGGATATGCAGGGTGTTGATTTTGGGTGTTTTAGTGTGGTTAATGTGTTTATGGTGAGTGTTTGTCGTTTCGAGGGTGTTATAATTATGCGTTTTGGCACATGATGGCGTAGCAAAGTGGTGAATTTATGGGTTTTTGGCGTAGCATGGCGTAGCAAAGCATTATATTTATGCATTTTTTTTGGGGGGTGTCATCGTGGTGTGGAGAGGGAGGGGGAGAATGGAGGGTAGAGACGTTATATATATGAGTGTAGGGACGTTGCGGGCGGACGTCTCTACATTACGCGTTCGCGTTTTGGGATACGCCTTTCGGCGTTGGGGGGTGGGGTTAGTATGGCAAGGTGCTTAGGGCGTAGAGTGGAATGATATCGACCGTTCTGACTGCGTCATGGTCTTCCTTGTCGATATATTCAAAGCGGGCATAGTTTTCTAAAGATGTGCGGATTGCTTTGTTCAGTTTTTTCTTTCGCATGAAGAGCCACAAGCTTTGCATGCTCCCGCGTGTGTTTGCCTTGACCTCGACCGGGAGGACGATGCCACCGATGCACGTCAGGTAGTCGACCTTGGCGTTGCCGTTTCGGGACATGTTTTGCCAGTAGTGCATTTCTGTTTTCCTGAAGCTGTCGGCATATTTGATCATCTCGAGCCCTGCGAAGATCTCGGAGGCGGCGCCTTTGTTGACGAGGTCCACATTGGAGGCGAGGAGGATGTCTGACGCTGGTGTGTTGAGCATGGTCTGCATGAGTCCGAGGTCTATGAAGAGATATTTGACGTAGCGGTCGTCTTGCTCGGCTCCCAGTGGCAGTCCGTTGGCGTCGGTGTGTGTCGCGGGTACGATGAGCCCGGCCAAGGTGAGCAATCGCAATGCCTCTTTTATGGCTTGCGTATGGGTGTCGGGGTCGACATGGCTGAAGGTGAATTTCTGGCCTGCCTGCAGTGCCACCGAGCGCAACACCTTGCGCAAGAGCATTGGCGAGACTCGTTTTTTGTATTTCGAGAAGTCGTCTTGATATGTTTCCAGGATGTCGTTGTGGAGGCGTCCGCACTCTAAGTAGCTCCCGGTCTCAACCCACTCGCGGACGGCGGCCGGCATGCCACCGACGAGGTAGAAGGTTTTGAGGAGGTCGGTGAGCTGTTGGTGGAGAGGCTGTGGCAGAGGCTCGTTGGCGGAGGCTTTGCGCTTATAGTCGACGAGGTTTCTTAGTCCTTGCGCCTCGATGAACTCGTCGAAGGAGAAGGGGTACATATAGATTGAGCGTATTCTGCCGACGCCGAATGAGGGCAGTTCGTGGAGTGTGAATTCGAGGAGTGATCCCGCCGCTATGACGTGCAGCTGCGGATAGTCTTCTTTGAAGTATCGGAGTGACATGACGGCAGCCTTGCTTGTCTGTATCTCGTCGATGAAGAGTAGGGTCTCGCCGGCGACGATTGGGATGCCAGTCATTGCCGAGAGTGCGGCACAGGTTTTTTTGACGTCGATGTCGTCGGTAAATAATTTTGCTACTGATGGTTGTCGTTCGAGGTTTAGCTCGACGTAATACCTGAATGTTTTGCCCAAGTGTTTCACGGCGGTAGATTTTCCTACCTGACGTGCTCCGCGAAGGAGTAGGGGCATTCGTCGGTTGGATGATTTCCATGCCAACAGTTCGTCGTCTATTTTTCGCCTGTAATAGACCATTTTATATATTGTTGATTTTCAGTGGCAAATATAATCATCTTTCAAAAATCCAACCCTAAGAGAGGGCTGAATTTTCATAAATCCAACCCTAAGGGAGGGTGATTTGATGAAAAATCCAAGGCGATGGGGGGGTACGCTTTCGCGTTTAGGGGAGACGCCGCGGGCGGACGTCTCTACATGCGTTGGTTGCTCGTGTGGGTTGGGAAGGATGTGAGGTGATGGGGGGGCTCTACATGGGGGCCGCCGACTGGGGGTTAGGAAGTATGTGAGACGCCGCGGGCGGACGTCTCTACATTACGCGTTCGCGTTTTGGGATACGCTTGCGGCGTTTGGGGATACGGGTTTGGCGTTTTTTGGGGGTGCGAAGGTCAGATATTCATTTCCACCTGAGCATTTCGGCGAGTTGCAGGAAATAGTCGTTGGACCAGATGTCAAGTTGGTCGGTGTTCTTGACGAAGGGGGCGACGTCGGCTTTCACTTGGCTGATGCTGGCTGTGGCGAGTCTGTTTCTCAGGTCGGCGGTGAATTCCTCGCGTGTTTTCTCGCATTGGTTGAATTGCCTGATTCTTTCCTGCAGGTGGTTGAAGTCTAATGGCACCTTGTGCCTGACGTACCATTCGAAATCGTACCAGTCGCGTCCTTTGACCCGGTTCTTCCAGGCGCGGTATACGAGGGCGTGCATTTTGCCGGCGAACAGGTCGGGGAGCGTGAGGCATCGAGTCATGAAGGAGCATGGCTCGAGGAGGAGTTTTTGTTCGGTAGCGAAGAGTAGCGGGGGTGTGGTGTCGACCTCGATTTTGATTTTTATGGATTTGTCGGTTTGGAATGCGACATCGTATACATCGGTGTTATCTTTCAAGAATGCCGACTCGACGCTGCCAAAGCTTTTCTTGTTTTTTTTAGTTATCTCGACGTGGCGGTCGATGGCGGCGAACTCGTCGATTATTGGCTGGAAATATTGCGTGAAATCGAAGTTTTGTTCGTGTTGCAACAGGGAGAAATCCATATCCTCGCTGAATCGTTCGAGGCCGTGGAATATGCGCAGGCATGTGCCACCATAGAATGCGGCTTTGTTGAAGAATCCGCCATGGTATAGGCCTGCGAGGATTATTTGCTGATTGACCTCGAATGTGGCGTTTCTTGTCGACTGGTCTGTCGACAAGTCGTAGTCAGCGAGCATGTTGCGATATACGCTGTTCATGGTCTAAGAGTTTTATGAGGGTCAAGATGGAGGTTGATTTTTTTCCTACACGGGCGTAGTCTTGGAATATGGATATGCGGAGTGTTGGGAGGCGGTCGATGTCGAATCGCAAGTCGTCTTGGAGGAATAGCCGTGCTGCTTTTTTTGTGTAGAGGTAGACGGCAGGGGTGTTGGCGATGAGGTCGCATAGAGCTTTTTCGGGTGTTGCCATGATGTATACGACTCCATTTTCTTTGATTTGTGTGAGCCCGATGTGGTAGGCATCGCGGGAGATGTGCTGGTAGGTGAAGTCGCCGATGGGGGTGTGGAATTTTTTTGTGGCTTTGAAGGTCATGGACTGTGTGGAGTAGACGGCTTCGGGGATGAGTCCGTAGTATCGTAGGGCGGATTGCATCGAGACGTAGGATGGCGCGGTGAGGTGGTTGGCAATGAGTCCTGTGGAGAGTTGTAGTCCTGTTTCTTCGGGGTTTACGATGAATATGTCGCGTTTGAGTCGGATTATTTGTTTGTTTTTTTCGAGTGTGGCGATTTTGGTCCCTTTGTTCCTTATGTCTGGGTATAAGGATAGTATGGTTGAGGAGGAGACGGGGATGTTTCCGAGTTGTTTGAGTAGGTTTTTCATGGTGTGCGCAAGGTAGTGAGATTTTGGATAGAAAATCGTGTCGTAGTGGATTTTCTTATGAGAATTTTGATGTTTTTTTGGGGAGGTACGCTTTCGCGTTAGGGGAGACGCCGCGGGCGGACGTCTTTACATTACGCCTTACGGCGTTTGGCGATGGTGGTAGAAAAAGAGAAGGTCACTGAGGTGGCTCAGCGACCTTCGGTTATGTTACCGGGTTTGTGTGCCGGGTTCGTGTATCGAGTTCGTCTTACTGGAGGACGAAGTTGATGGGCACGGTGTAGGAGACGCGTACGGCTTTGCCGCGTTGCCTGCCGGGGGTCCATTTAGGCATGGACTTGACGACTCGTACAGCTTCGCGGTCGAGGTTCGGGTCGAAGGGTCGTGCGACTTCGACGTTGGATACGGAGCCGTCGGGCATTATGACGAACTTGACGAACACTCGGCCTTGGATGCCGTTTTCCTGGGCTATGGTGGGATACTTGACGGAGCTGGCGAGGAACTTACGGAGCTCGGTGTCGCCGCCAGGGAATACGGGCATTTGCTCTACGATGATGAAGACCTCTTGCTCGGCTGGTTCTTCCTCTTCGACTACTGCTGGTTCGAGGTCGCGGATTTCGAACTCGGTGTCGTCGTCGGCCTCGGTGTCGTTGAGGTCGAACTCCTCGTTGATCTCAGTCTCGTTGTCGACGATTGTTATAGCGTCGGCGACTGGTGGTGGGGGAGGAGGTGGAGGGGGAGGTTTTATTTGATCTTGGGTGGTGATGGGGATCATTTCCTCCTCGACCACCTCTTGCTGCTGCACCTCGATGTCTTGTATGCTAACGTCTTTCGATGTCCATTCGAATGCCGCGAGCGTAAGACCAAGAGCGACAGCAAGTCCGATCTCGGTGAAGATAGTCTTCTTCGAGTCGAGGTCGGCTTTGGGGTTTTTCTTGACTTCCATAATTGTTGGGCTAATAACCAAGCGAATGCGTGATTAGCGACGCGCAATGCGAGAAGGCGTCGGAAATCGGATGCCAAGGTAGTAATAAATCTTCAAACGGCTACCTTTTGCTTGATGATTTTTTCGATTTAGGGGTACGAATAGTCTGTTTTGGACGTTTTGTGGAGTGAAAGTTAACAGTTAGTCGATGCCCTCGATGGTGATGATGTTGCCCTCGGCGTCGTATTGGAGTGGGCAGACTTTGAGGCTGCGGAGCCATGTGCGTCCACCCGAGGGGACGCTGTCGTGGTGGAAGAGGTACCACTGGCCTTGGTACTCGACGATGGAGTGGTGAGTTGTCCAGCCTACGACTGGTGTGAGGATTACGCCGCGGTAGGTGAAGGGGCCCATTGGGTTGTCGCCTACGGCGTAGCAGAGGAAGTGGGTGTCGCCCGTGGAGTAGGAGAAGTAGTATTTGCCGTTGTATTTGTGCATCCAGGAGGCTTCGAAGAATCGGTGTGGGTCGGATGCCTTCATTGGTGAGCCGTCGGGGTTGAGGATTTGGATGTCGACGGGTTCGGAGGCGAACTGGAGCATATCGTCGGTGAGTGTGGTGACCTTTGGGCGTAGCGCGGGTTCGTCGCCTTGAGGGAGAATGGCTGCCTCGAGAGCTTTGTTGTCGCGGTAGCGTTGTAGCTGTCCGCCCCAGATGCCGCCGAAGTAGAGGTAGTGTTTGCCGTTATCTTCGAATACGCAGTAGTCGATGGAGTAGCTGCCTCGGACGGGGTCGGGTTGCGGGATGAATGGGCCTTGTGGATTGTCGGCGATTGCTACGCCCATGCGGAATGTGTCGTTGCGGTCTTTGAGTGGGAAGTAGAGGTAGTATTTGCCGTTCTTGCGTGCGCAGTCGCAGTCCCATAGTTGTCGGCCGGCCCAGGGTATATCTTCGGTTTTGAGGATTACGCCGTGGTCGATGACTGGTGCGGACATGGGGTCGCCGTCGATGGTGAAGAGGTGGTAGTCCTTCATGTTGAAGTGGTCGCCGTTGTCGTTTTCGGGGACGCCGCTTTCCCAGTCGTGCGAGGGGAAGATGTAGAGTTTGCCGTCCCAGACGTGTACGGAGGGGTCGGCCATATAGTCGTTGGGGACGAGATAACGTTTTTGTGTCATACGTGCTTAAGTATTAGGTTGTTTGTTGTTGTTATTTGTTGGCGAGTTCTTTGTCGATGAACTCTTTGATGAAGGGTTTTGGGTTGCCTTGTCGGTCGAAGAGGAGCGGATAGTCGTGTCGTCCTGGGATGGGGAAGTCGTTTTTCCAGGAGTTATTGTCCATTACTCCCCATGCGTTGACCCTTTTGATCTTGTCGGCGTTGCGGATGAAGAGGTTCCAGAACGAGCCTATGCGGTTGTTCCAGAATGTGGCGACGCTGTCGGGGAGTGGGTTAGGCCAGTAGGGGTCGGTGCCGGCTGCTATTTCGGAGATGTTGGCGGACTCGTGGATTGTTGGGAGCGCGGAGAGTTCCCATTCGGTAATCATGACAGGGAGTCCTTTGGCTGCGAAGGCGTTGAGGGCGTATTCGAAATCGTCGATTTGTGGGTAGTCGATACCCATGTGTCCTTGCATGCCTATGGCGTCGAGTCGGAGTCCACGCGCACGTATGGTGTCGATTATGGCGAGATAGGCGTCGCGACGGCCTGGGACATTCATGCCGTAGTCGTTGAGATAGAGTTCGGCGTCGGGGTCGGCCTCGTGTGCGCACTGGAGGGAGTAGTATATGACCTCGGGGCCAAGGATTTTGAAGAGGGGGCTTTGCCGGAACGAGCCATCCTCGACAACCATCTCGTTGCACACGTCCCATCCGTGGATTCGTCCTTTGTATCGGCCCATGACGGTGTAGATGTGATTTTTGATGCGTTGGCGCAGGATGTCGGGCGACACGAGGTTGCCGAGTGAGTCGACGCAGAACCATGGTGCCATTTGAGAGTGCCATACGAGGCAGTGTCCTATGACTTCGAAGTTGTTGGCCTCGGCGAATGCCATCAGGCTGTCGGCGCCGTCGAAGTAGTAGGTATCTTCGAAGGGGTGTATGGTCTCGCACTTCATGCGGTTTTCGGATACTACGGAGTTGAAGTGCCGTTTGAGGATTTCGAGGCCGAGGGAGTCTCGTCCGGCGATTTGTTCGCCTGAGGCTGCCGCACCGATGGTGAATCGGTTGCCTACGGCGGCTTTGAGGGTATGCTCGGTTGCCTTTTGGGGGGCGCAAGAGGCGAGGAGCGCCGCTGAGAGGAGTGCGGCTGCTGGGGTTAATGACTTGTTGTTCATGGGGTATGCTGTTTATTGTTGTGAGTTGTGCCGTAGTTCGACCTCGGCGTTAATTTTGTCTATGACATCATCCTCGAGTTCGTAGCGTGAGATGATGACCATGGCGAGGATGAGGAGTAGTGCGGGGATTACGCATACGAGCCATAGTATGCCTTGCTCGGCGAAGGGTGATTGCGTGGTGGCGTTGGAGCCGTCGAAGCCTACGAGTGCGAGGACGAGTCCAGGGACAACGCCTCCGAGCGCCATTCCGGCTTTGAAGAATATGCCTGTCAGAGCGTTGACTATGCCGGCAATTCGTTTGCCGCTTTTCCATTCGCCGTAGGAGATGACTTCGGGGACGAGGGCCCACATATAGCCTGTTGCGACTATTACGCCGGTGGACTTGATGAATTGCGCGACCATGATGAGCCATATTTGGTCTTTGAGTGCGTCGACCATGGAGACGGCGTAGAGGATGGCCATGCCGAGGATGGCTATGGAGAGGAAGATGTAGAACATGTTTTTCTTGCCTACGAGTCGTTTTATGGCAGGGACGAGAGGCATGAAGATGAAGGCTGGGACGGAGCCGAGCCCCATGAAGAGTGCCATATACTCTTCGGCGTGGACGTTGTAGACCATGTAGTAGGAGCCGGCGGAGTTGCCTACGGACATCATGGCGAAGGCCGTGATGAAGAAGAAGGCTATGACTCGGAGCGGTCGGTTGTGGACGAACTCCATCCACAGGTCGGAGACCTTGACATTGGCGGCTTCGGAGCGATCCATGACGACGCGTTCGCGGCATTGTGAGAAGCAGAAGATGAGGAGGATGAGGCCGATTATGGAGTAGGCGGCCATGGTTATGAACCAAGCGTCGGCGCTGTCGGAGGTGTTGGTCTTGCCGTCGGGGGAGAGGAGGGCGACGAGGAGAGGGACACCTGACGCGACGGCGAGTCCACCGACGTTTGCCATGAACATTCGGACGGAGGTGAGGATGGTGATCTCGTTTGTGTCGCGCGTGAGAGAGGCGTTGAGAGCGCCGTAGGGGACATTGATGAGGGTGTAGCACATGGACATGCCGACGTAGGTGACGTAGGCGTAGATGAGAGAGCCGTGGAGTCCGTTCCAGAAGCAGAGGATGGCGAAGGCTGTCAGTGGTATGCCGCCTAAGACGAGGTAGCTTCGGTATTTGCCGAGGCGTGGTGTGTGCTTATCGACGAAGGTGCCGACGAGGGGGTCCCATAGGACATCGATGAGACGGACTACGAGGAACATGAAGGCGGCGACAGAGGGGTCGAGTCCGTAGACGTTGGTGTAGAAGAAGAGGAGGTACATGGAGATGGTCTGGTAGATGAGGTTTTGCGCCAGATCTCCAGATCCGAAACCGATGCGTTGTAGCCAGTTGAGCTTGTAGGAGCCGTTGGCGGAGTCGATTTTTTGCATTGTGGAGGAGTGTTACTTGATGTTGATAAGTTGCTTCATTGCTTTTGCGGCACGGACGGCAACTGTTTTTTTGTCGAGCGGGTGGATGTCGTACCACACTCCGAGGTCGGCTGCTGGAGCGAAAGCGGCGTGTGGGTCGGCCTCGGCTACCTCTTGTTGTGCTTTTTGGAGGGCTCGCCACCATGTGGTGACTGGTTTCTCGTAGTCGGCGAGACCTATGACGATGAAGTTGAGGTCGGGTTTTTGGAAGAGGTCACGCCAGTTGGCGAACAGGCCGTTGAGGAGGTTTCGGTACTCGGTGTCTCGTCCGACGTTGCTTTCGCCTTGATACCATAGGGCGCCGGTGAGCGCGATGCCTTTGAGCGGAGCTATCATGGCGTTGTAGAGTGCTGTAGGGGAGTAGATGAAAGGTTCTACCCCACCCTTTTGAGGCATGGCAGCTGCGTAGAAGTGACGCCAGTTGTTGTCGAGGTCGAGTTTGTCGGCATGGTTGCCACAGAGCCATCGGTTGGAGCCGAAGAATATGCCTCGGTACATATCGGCCACGAAGCGTGGTTGTCCGTTTTGGCTTGTCAGTCGGATGGCTATGGTGTTGTTGCCGGCGTGGAGCGTGCCTTGTGGAATGTCGTATATACGTGGTGGGTATTGGTAGTAAGTTTGTCCGACCTTGTGTCCGTTGATCCATACCTCGTCGGCATCGATGAGCATACCGAGTCGGAGTGTGGCGGGTTGTGCGGCTTGAGCGTCGGTTATGGTTATGGACTTACGGAACCAGTGTGCGCCGTTGAGTGGTCGAGTGAGGTTTTTTGCCCATACGTCGGACAGGGCGTCGACGGTTTGCCATTCGGAGTCGTCGTAGGATTCGGCTTTCCAGTCTTGTGCGAGAGCTGCTTCTTTTTGAGCGAGGAGTAGTTCCCATCGGTCGCCTGTGACTTTGGAGTATTGCTCGACTGTGGCACGGTAGTCGTGGTCGGCGTTGATGTCGGCTTTGGAGAGGATGGATTTTGCGCCACGTGCTTGAAGTTCTTCTCGGCTAATCCAAGCCTCGATGGGTGATCCACCTACGGCGGACTCGATTATGCCGATGGGGATGTTTGTTGCGGCTTGCATTTCGCGGCCGAAGAAGTAGCCTATGGCAGAGAATTCGTAGGCGTTGGCTTTGTTGAGGTGTTTCCATCCGTCGGTTTGGAGGTCGTGAGCGGGGCCTGTGAAGGCTGTTGATGTTTTGATCTTCAGGAGACGGATGTTATTGTCGACGTTGGCGTCGATCTCTTGTGCGTAGCGATCCATGACGCGGCATACGGGGAGTTCCATGTTGCTCTGTCCGGAGCATAGGTAGACGTCGCCTATGAGGATGTCGGAGATTGTCTGGTCGGCGAGTTGGAGTTGGTAGGGGCCGCCTGGTCGCATGGCTGGCAGAGGTAGAGACCATGAGCCGTTGGCGTCGGCTGTGGCGGAGAACTGTTGTTTTACGTACTTGCCGTTATTGTCGGCTGGTCGTTTGCCGACGAAAGAGGCTGTGAAGGACTCGCCTGGGTCGGCGTTGCCGGAGAGCGTGACTACCTGGCCACGCTGGAGAACCATGCCGGAGGCGACCCATGCGGCTGGTGTCACTTTGGCGTGGGAAGCCGTGGCGAGGAGAGAGAGGGACGCCAGGGCGAGGCATGAATGGAAGATACGCATATTGTAAAAGGTTTTAGGTCGTTGAATGTGGGTAGACTAATGAGTGTTGGAGAATTGGATGGTCGTGGGAGGTGCGCCGAGGTAGGATGGTTTGAGGCCGCCGAAGTCGAGCATGATTTTTTGGAACACCATGGCATCGTTGGCTGGTCGGAGTCGCAGGGTGTGGTTGCCTGGGGTGAGTGTTGGGAGAGGCTGGGTGAGGGTTATGGCATGGTCGCCTGCCCATTTGCGCCATGTGTTCTCGTCGAGGGATCCGTTTATGGGTACCCATCCTTCGCCCATTGAGGCGTTGGTGTTTGTTTTCTTGGAGGAGCCTGGGGTGTCGCCTGTCTGGTGGACGTCGATTAGGATTTCGGGTTCGCCATCGATAGATACGGCGAGGGTGTGTCCTTTGCCTCCGTAGTTGAGCGTTGGGGAGAGAATGACGTGGAGTGTTGGCGTGGCGGAGGTTGTGGTTTGGAGGTCGAACTCGAGGTAGGTGTCGGGCGTGGCGTTGCGTGCGGAGAGGGCGGAGGCTGTTCGTCCGAGGTTGGGGATTAGGGTCCATGAGCCGCTTTGGCGTGAGGCGTTTTGTGCGTCGATGGAGATATAGCCGTTGGACTCTGGGAAGATAGATGTGCCTGTTGGAGCAGGGTTGTTGACGTAGGTTACGGAGGGCATGACTTGGACGTCGGGCTGTTGCCAATAGGTGTAGCCGATGTGTGTTTGATCCATCAGGTGGTTCCACTTGCCGTTGGCTATGTCGCGGTTGTAGTGGATGGTGAGGAGCGAGTCTTGTTGGTAGAGGGCTTTTACGCGGTCGGCGTAGAAGTTGGCTTGTGGGTCGTTGAGCGCCGCGAAGTGTTTGTTTTGCGCTACGGAGTAGTAGAGGTCGTAGAGGTTGGCGCATGCGGTTATGGGGAAGAGTACGAGTTGGTCGAAGGCGTCTTTCATTGCCGCGGGGAGCAGGTAGGCTGTTCGGAGGGCTTCGGATTCGAGGTTACGGTAGTCGTCGCGGACACGTTGCCATTCGTTGTAGTTGTCGAGGCTGAAAGTCTGGTCGGAGAGCATTTCGGGTGTGCGACGGCTATTGTATTTGGTGTAGCGTTCGATCATTGAGGCGATAAGCTCGGCGTTGTCGTGTCCGAACTGCGTTTGGCAGAATTGGACGGTGTGGTTGTGGATGTCGGCGGCCTTGATGGCGTCGGGGTTCCATGCGAGGTCGAGGAAGAACTGTATGGGGTATTCCATTGGTTTGAGGTCGCCGACATTGAGGATCCAGAGTTGTCGTATGTCGTGCTGGTAGCATAGTTGCATTTGGTCCCAGATGCGTTCTACCTGTGATACGTTGAGCCACTTGTAGTTGCGGGGGTCGCCGACATAGTCGACATGGTAGTACATGCCGTATCCGCCTTTGCGTGGTTTGTCGTTGAGGTCGGGCAGTCGTCGGACGTTGCCCCAGTTGTCGTCGCATAGTAGTAGCGTGACGTCGTCGGGGACTTTCATGCCTTTCTCGTAGTAGTCGAGGACTTCTTTGTAGAGAGCCCAGACTTGTGGTGTCTGGTCGGCTTTTTTGCCTGTGACGTCGGCAATAATCTGACGTTGTCGTTTGACTATTTTGGAGAGCAGTGCGATCTCGGTGCTTGCGCCCATTGGCTCATCGCCATCGCCACGCATGCCTACGGTCACGACGGTTTCCCAGTCTTTGCATCGTTCGATGCCTGTGCGCCAGAACTTCTCGAGACCTGTGGCGTTGGTTTTGTAGTTCCATGCTCCTGTGCCACGTCGTTTCCAGTCTTGCTGCGCGAGAGCCATAGGTTCGTGGTGGGAGGTACCCATTATGATGCCCATCTCGTTGGCGAGTGGGCCGTTGGCTGGGTCGTCGTCGTAGAATGCGGAAGCCCACATGGCGGGCCACATGAAGTTGGCTTTGAGACGTAGGAGGAGTTCGAATATATGTTCGTAGACCTTGGAGTTTACGCCGCCGAACTTGTCCATGCACCATGAGCCGAAGGCGGGCCACTCGTCGTTGATGAATATGCCTCGGTATTTGACTTTTGGGCAGCCTTGTGTTGTGGTGCCGAGTGGTAGGGAGATGTTGGATTGACGCGTGACGGGGACGTCGGCCCACCAAGACCATGGAGAGACGCCGATTTGCTGTGAGAGGGTGTAGATGCCGTAGATTGTGCCACGCTTATCGGCGCCGGCGATGGTGAGGCGTTGAGGCTCGGTTATTATGAGGTGCTTCTCGGTTGAGTCGCGGAGTTGTCGTGCGTCGACACCGACGGATTGCGCGAGAGGGTCGTTGAAGAGTGATATGACGACTTGCGGGCGTGAGGCGTCGAGGGTGTTGACGATGTCGGGGCGTGTGCCACATACGGACTCTATGTCGGCAGCGAGGCTATTGACGGCTCGCAGTACACCCTTGTCGGCATTTGTGGAGACGCATAGTTGCGCTGGGACACCGTCTCGGATTATGGGGAATTTGTCGTCTTGCGCGAGCGTGGGCAGGGCGAGGAGTGAGGCTACCGTTGCGAGGAGGGCAGCGTGGAGTCGTGATGTGTTGAAGAGTCTCATTGGTATTTGTAGAGTTTGATGTGGAGGATTTGGAAATTGTCGACCCCGATGCGGACGTGTCGTCCTTGGTGGTCTTCGTCGCCGTTGAGGCGTCGTAGTCGTAGGAGGGAGCCGTCGGGTTGTGGTTCGACCTCGTCGACGCTGGCGATGCCGATGCGTGAGGTGGCGTTCCATGGAGAGGCGTCGGTGTTGGATACGGAGCCTGATGCGGCGAAACCGTCTTCGCCGAGGTTGGCTTGCTCGTTAGCGGAGGCAGCGATTTCGTCGTCGCCTTGGAAGGTGAGGACTACGCCTGAGCCGGCGAGCAGGAACTCGTCGGGTGCGAGTGGGATGAGTATAGCCCCGGCGAGTGGCCATGGAGAGCCGTTTGTGGCACGTGCGTCCCATGGGAGAGTGAAGAAGTGGCGTGCCGTGACTCGTAGGCCGTCGTGGTGGAAGAGCTGTTCGTCGTCTTTGGAATGGAAGAGCATGCCGTGTCGGTTGGTATGCTTGGCGAGGATGGGGAAGAGAGTGCGGAGCTTGGCGTAGGCTTTGCGGAGCATGCCGTCGGGGTTGGCGTTCTCGATGGAGAAGGGGCTCACGCCGAGTGCGTTATGCTGTCCGAAGACGTAGAAGGCTTGTGCGCCGTTATCTTCGGAGAGGCGCATTTCGGGGATGAAGAGTGGGTTGTTGGGGAGTGCATATTGTGCGACCCAGTTGTCGAAGCCGGAGTCGTAGATGTCGGGCGAGAGGAAGTTGAGGGAGGGAGCGGCACAGTGCCAGATGTCGATGAGGTGCGCGAGAGGGCCGGCGGAGGGGTATTGTCCGGGCTTACGACCTCGTGAGTTGAGTGCGGCGTTGACGTAGAGGGGGATTGAGGTGTGTCGGCGTGCGACTTGCGCGAGATGCTCGACATAGAGGGCGTAGTGGTAGGCCATGAATATTTCTTCGGAGAAGATGTCGTTGCCGAAGACGTCGGGCCATGAGCCTTGAGTTTTGGAGCCGTTGGCTTGCCAGCGTTGTAGGAGTTGAGGGTTGAGGGATTGGGTATTTTGGGAGATGAAGGAGGTAAGTTGCGCGGGGACGGGGCCGTTGAATAGCTCGGTGGCGTCGGTGGAGTAGTCGCGGGCGTTCTCGAGCATACCTATCTCGTTCTCGATTTGCAGCATTATGACGGTGTGGTCCTTGTCGTGCTTGGCGATGTGCGATATGAGTGCGTTGAATGCGGAGGCGTCGGCATTGAGGACATTTGTGGAGAAGGCGGAGGCGATTTCGAGGGGTTTGCCTTGCGCGGTGTGTGCGCGTGGGAAACGTTGGGAGTCGGCTTTGAACCATAGTGGCGCGTAGCAGCTCATGGAGTTTTTCCATGCGCCGAACCATAGGAATACGACTTTGAGGTTGTTGGCCTTGGCTTGCGAGATAGCCTCGTCGATGAGTGAGAAGTCGAAGTTGCCTTCGGTTGGCTCTATGAGATCCCAGTAGGCCGGGACGAGGACGGTGTTGAGGCCTATATGGTTGAGTTTTGGGAAGATGCGTTGGATGTCGGCTGTGGATGAGGCGGAAGAGTTGCCGAGTTCGCCGCCGAGGATGAAGAAGGGTTTGCCGTCGACCTGGAGCTGGGCGTCGGGGCCGTTGCCGATGAGTGAGGCTTGCGCATGTGAGAGCATGGGGAGTGCGAGGAGGGTTGCCGCGAGGGTGTATTTGAGTAGGGGGTTCATGATGATGTAAGTGTTAGATAAGGGCTTGCGTTGCTGTTATGCTCTGTTCGCCAACTACATTCAAAGGTAGGAAAATTTAGGGAGAAAATGGGTGTGGGAGAGTGGAATAATTGTGAGGAAGTTGGAGAAAGTTTGTTGTGAGGATATGGGGGAGGATGTTGGGGGAGATGTGTGTGGAGAAGAAAAGTGCCGTCCCAAGGGGAGCTGGGACGGCACAGTCAATTGAACAGCTTGATATAATCAGGGATGGAAGGTTTTACTCTTCGGCCGGTGTTGTCTCGTCGGTTGCGGGTGTTTCTTCCTCGACTACCTCTTCCTCGTAGGCGTTGATCCAGTCGGAGCCTGAGAAGGTGGTGCTGATGTCGAAGCCAGCGATGGCATCGCAGACGCCACGGTAGGCCTCTTTGCGCTCGTAGGAGGCATCGAAGAGGTTGGGGCTGTCGCCGTTGAGCCAGTACTCGTGTTCATCCTCGTTGTCGGAGAGGCCCCAGATAGTCACGCCATGTCGTTGTGCCTCGGGGACGTTCTCGACGTAGGAGGTGATGATCATCTGGTAGGTTTTGGACTGCCAGCTGAGCTGGGTAGCGGACGGGCTTGTTGTGGCCTTGCTGAAGGCGGCATCGAACTCTGTGATGCGGATGAGTTTGCCGGAGGCGGCGAGAGTCTTGAAGTGAGCGTCGACCTTATCTTTGAGTGTTGCGAGGGCCTCGTCGCTTTCGGCGACTGTGACGTGCATTTGAGTGCCGATACCGTCGACGATAGGCGAGCCGTTGGCGGCGTCGATTTCTTGTGCGAACTGAACGATCTCGGCGCACTTGGTCGGGTTGGTCTCGAGGTTGTAGTCGTTGACGAAGAGTTTGACAGCTGAGAGGCCGTTCTCGTCGGCGTACTTACGGGAGTATTGGAAGGCCTTGACGGCGTAGTCGAAGCCCATGTAGTAGCCCCAGTAGAAGTGTTTGTTGCCGGTTGAGGTGCACCAGTTGAGCGAGAGTCCGTCGGTTGTGGTCTCGGTTGGTTCCTCGTCGTAGTGTGTCACATCGTCGTCGTCGGTCCAAGAGCCTCCGAATACGCCGTTTATGCCGCGGTAGCCACCTGCGTCGGAAATAGGCTCGTTGACGACATCCCATGCTACGAATCGGCTGTCGCCGTTGACGTGTTCGAACATTGCCTTAATCCACTGTTCCATGGCGTTGTCGAGGGCTGCTTTCTTCTCGTCGGCGGTCTTGGGGACGTAGGTTATGGTTGTGGCTTTGAGGGCCTTGTTGGTGGCCTTCTTGACGCCGAACTTGATGTCGTCGATGTAGAAGTTGGCGGTGTATTTACCGAAGTTGATGAGGATGCGGTCGATGCCCTCTTTGGAGCAGGTGTATTCTTGCTCGACGAGTGTCCAATCGGAGGAGAGTGCGAGGTTGGCGTATCCTTCGCCTGAGTAGGTGGAGCTATTTTGAGCGCAGAACTGTACACCGGCGCCTGCGGCATCGGTCTTGGCGTAGAATTGCATGATGTAGGTTTCGCCGACGATGAGAGGGTCGCTGAAGGTGTAGGCGAACTGAGCCACGTAGTAGTCGTCGCCGTCGGAAGGGTTGTTGAGGACGACGCAGTAGTCGCTGTTGTGGCCTTGTCCTTGCTCGCTTATGGCGGAGGAGGAGCTGTTGCCCCAGCTGCCCCAGCTGCCCTTGGTGCCTTCCTCGAAGTCGGAGTTGTCGCCGGTGAGGACGTTGGTCATTGGGTCTTCGACTTTGGTGCCGAACTCGATGTTGTCGACGTAGAAAGAGCCGGCACCCTTGCCGAAGTTGATGATGATGCGGTTGACATCGTCGTATGCGGGTTTGAACTCGCACTGGAACTCGTTCCAGGAGGTTGAGAGGGCGAAGGTGTTGTATGCGCCCTGGCTGCCGTAGGTTGATCCGTTCTGGTATTGGAACTGGACTTCGCCGGGGGCGTCGGCCTTAGCGTTGAACTTGAAGACGTAGGTGGTAGCGCTATCGAGCGGGGTGTCGAAGGTGTAGGCGCACTGTGCGCTCCAGAATCCGTCGCCATCGGTTGGGTTGGTGAGGATGAGGCAGTAGTCGCTCTCGAAGCCTTGTCCTTGCTCGCTTATGGCAGAGGAGGAGCTGTTGCCCCAGCTGCCCCAGCTACCTTTGGATCCACCCTCGAAGTCGCTGGAGTCGCCGGTGAGGAGGTTGGCGATGCCGCCGCCATCGGTCTCGACTTTCATTTCTGGCGCGATTAGGCCTTTGAGGTAGTCTTGTGGCTGCTGTGTGTGCCAGATGAAGTTGTGGCCGTAGATTTTAGTGTCGGAAGGCACTTGCGCGAGGAAGGCGTCGATTGTGGTGAAGTCGAGGCTACCATTGCTTTTGACCACGGAGCCCATTTTCATGGCGTTGCCGGTGGTGAAGATTTGGTAGTTGTCGTCGGCGACCTTGCGGTAGGCGGTGTTGGAGACGTACTCGTCGGCACCGAGTCCGAGTCCGACGAAGGAGTTGGGCCAGTATTGCTGAGCGTAGGCCTTGATGAAGTTGTAGTTGGCCATTATCTCGGCGTCGGTCAGTGGGATGTCGGAGATGTCGACAGTCTCGTGACCCTCGGGTGTACCCCATTCCATCTTATCGTCGTCGCAGGCAGCGCAGACGAGAGCCAGAGCGGCCATGGGGATTAGTATTTTGTTATGTAGCATAAGATTAAGTTCTTAATGGGGGATGATTAGTCGTTGAAGTCTGAGACAGAAATCGAGGCGGAGGGGACGAGTCGCCAGTTGTCGGTGTAGACCATTTGGTTGAACTCACCGGTAGTGATGGTGATGTCGTCGGAGAACTCTATGTCGCTATTGACGAGGAACATGCCGAAGTTGCGGTAGGAGCCGTTGTTGCGGTCGGAGACGAGGTCGGCCATGGTGAATTTGCCTTCGTTCTGATAGCGTCCGACCTCAGATACGGGGATGGTAATGGTCTGCCAACCGTCGGTCTTGTAGGGTACTATGGCGCCTGTCTCGTCCATCCAGGGGACCCAGCATACGGCGGACATATAGCCGTTGTCGGTGCTCTCGGTGTCTTTGGTGTTGGAAGAGCCCCAGCCGTAGCCGCCGAGGTTGTTCTGGAAGGTGAACTCGAGGTAGCCAGCTCCGCTCCATTCTTCGGGGACGTAGATGTCGAACTGGAAAGCTATTTCCTCGACGGGAGTAGTGGAGGGGATGACGTCGTAGAAGCGGCTCCACTCGTCGTACTCGTTGTCGTTGCCGGCAGTGAACCATCCGTTGCCGTGCGAGCTGTTCTTTATGCCGCCCTCGGCGAGTACGTCGGCTGGCACAGCGGGGCAGCACTTGCCGTTTAGTCCGAGAGGGTCGTCGGCGAGTTGGTCGGCGGAGTAGGTAGCGCTCCATGCGCCTTGGTCGCCGTTGCCGTCGAAGTCGAGTATGATGCCTCGTTTCTCGTTGAACATGGCAGGAGTTATGGCAGTGCCGTTGGCGCCTTCGCTGGTTATGCTGCCGCCCTCGGTCACGCCGTCGGGCATTACGAAGGAGTACCATTCGCCGTCCTCGTCGGATATGACGTCGGTTACCTCGATGCCACCTGGGAGTGTGAGTTTGGTGGTTTCCTGGAGGTTAGCGCCATTGACAATGACGGTCTCGCCGACATGTGGGAGAGTGCGCGAGATGCTGCTGATTGATGGAGCGGAGGCACGGATGGTGAACTGGTAGACGGTTTCTGTGGCGTCTTTGGCCAGTCGGATTGTGTTGCGTACGGAGGGGTCGGCTTTATCGACTGGGGTGTTGGAGCTGAGCGTGACCCAGACGTTATTGTCGGTCATGAGCGCGTTGTTGAATTCAGTCTTGTAGCCGTTGATGTAGATGGCTTTGAGGCCGGTGAAGCCGGAGCCCTCGATACGGATGAGTTGTCCGAGTCGGGCGAAGTCGACTTCACGGTCGGGGACGGTGGATTTGACGTCCTCGAGGTAGATTTTGTTGATTGACATGGCGACGGTTTGGTCGTCGGTATCGTCCTCGCAGGCGGAGAAGCCGAGAGAGGCGAAGGCCAAGAGCGCCATGGATAGGTATTTAAGCTTTGACATGATAGTAGTCTTCATTTGTTAGTTGAACAATTGGTCGACTGTCACCTCACGCTCGCCGAAGGTGAGAGGTTCGGTGTTGTATTGGCGACGGTGGTTGACGTCGGCGGAAGTGGGCTTAAGCTCGGGGTTTTTAGTTTGGTCGGTGTCGTCCATAGGGAGTGTCATGTTGATGGCTGTTGCGATGGAGACGGAGGGGCCGGGATAAGTCCAGGAGTCGCTGAGCTCGTAGGTATTTGTGGAAGAGGAGAAGTAGGTGGCGTTGCGATGCTGGCTGTTGCAGTAGTTTATGACCTCTTGCTCTTGGTAGTAGGAGCGTCGTACGAGGTCGTACCAGTAGAGGCCTTCGAAGGCGAACTCGACGCGTCGTTCGTGGCGTATATCCTCGTATGTCACGGAGCTCTTGGTTGCCATTTTGGCGCGTGAGCGGACGAGGTTGAAGTATTCGACGTCGGTTGTCTTGTCGTTGTTGGCGAGTGCGGCCTCGGTGTAGTTGAGGTAGACCTCGGCGAGGCGCATCATGTAGGTGTTGACGCCGGTGTTGTTGGGCTCGGAGAAGCCGTTTATTTTCTTGGTGCCGATGACATATTTCTTGATGTTGGCGCCTTGGTTGCCTGCGCTTTCTGTTTCGCCGTAGACGTAGGGGTCGGTGGCGTCGGCAGAGAGTTCGGGGTAGGATTCGCCGTAGGAGGCTACGCAGTTGTGGCGTCGGATGGCGTCGTCGACGGTCACTCCGAGAGTTTTGTCCTCATACTCTTTGAATTCTGACCATAGGTCGTAGGAGCAGTATGTGGCGCCGCCCCATGCGTTTTGGTCGGCGACCATTGCGGACCATGCGAGGAAGCGTGTCATGGACTGAGCGTTGCCGTTGACGGCTGTGCCGGGGGTCCATTGGAGTTGGAAGAGGCTCTCGGAGTTGTTGTTGAAGCCTGAAGCGGAGAAGAGGTCGGCGTAGGATGAGACGAGGCTGTATTGGCTCTCGTTGATGACCTTGAGCGCGGCCTTCTTGGCGAGGTCGAGGTAGTAGGTGTTGCGTGTGCCACGGTTGAAGTCGCTCTCGCTTACGGCGTTGTTTTGGTTGTATGCCTCATTGCCTGCTACGAGTCCGGCCATGGAGAGGTAGAATCGGGAGAGCATGCCGTAGGCGGAGTATTTGTTGACACGTCCGAGAGTGGCGGCGCTTGCGGGGAGGTTGGCGGCGGCGAATTCCATGTCGCGGATGGCGAACTCCATGACGTCGGTGAGGGGTTGTGGTTTCACGACGTAGTTGTTGACGAGAGCGTCGGTGCTTTCGTAGACTACGCCTACGCCCCATAGGGAGCCGATGTACCAGTAGGCGAGTCCACGCATGAAGCGAGCTTCGGCTATGCACTGTGTTTTGGCTGTCTCGGAGACGCCGGCTCCGGAGTTGTCACGGATGTTGGTTATGGTGTTGTCGGCTTGCGCGACGACGGAGTAGAATGCGCTCCATGCGTCGTTAAGTCCTGCGGAGAGGCTTGTCTCGGTGAAGTTGGTGTAGGGGTAGATGTAGTTGGAGTATTGTGCCGTGATGTTGTTGGCACGACCGTCGCCCATGCCGTAGTAGAACTTGTCGTTGAAGTTGTACCACACGAAGTTGTATAGGGGCAGTACGGCAGAGTTTACGGCCTCGTCTGAGTCGAAGTAGGTCTTCTGGTTGAGCTGGTAGGAGTTCTCCTGCTCAAGGAAGTCATCGGCGCAGCCTGTTTGGGCGATGGCGGCGGCGGATATCATTGCCGCGGCTATATATTTTCTGATGCTCATGATTTCTTAGAAAGAGAAGTTAAGTCCGACGGTATAGATCTTAGGCGATGGGTAACGGCCGTAGTCGATGCCGTTCTTGAGTGCGTCGCCATAGAGGGATCCGACTTCTGGGTCGTAGCCTTTGTATTTGGTCCAGGTGTAGACGTTCTGGAGGTTGAAGTAGACTTTGACGTTTGTGAAGAAGTTGGTTTTTTGGAGGAGGAATTGAGGCAGGCTGTAGGAGAAGGAGATGTTCTGGAGCCTGATGTAGGAGCCGTCCTCGACATACTTGTCGCTCATACGGTAGTTGGCGTTTGAGGCGGAAGATGTTGAGATTCGAGGTTGGTCGGTGCCGGTGTTGATGACGTAGTAGTTACGCCAGTTGTCGGCGCCTTTGGAGTCGGCGTTGAGTTGCCCGATTTGCGCGTAGTCGGCGGCGTCTTTTGTTATGTTGCCTGTGGCGCCGGTCTGCTCGATGAAGCGGCGGTTGTAGTTGACGACGTCGTTGCCGTAGGAGCCGCTGAGCTGGACGCTAAGGTCGAAGCCTTTGTAGGAGAAGCTGTTGCCGAAGCCCCAGGTGAATTTAGGTTCTGGGTTGCCGATGAATGTTTGGTCGTCGTTGTCGATTACTCCATCGTTGTTGAGGTCGGCGAAGATGTAGTCGCCGATCTTCACGCCGCCGCCGTCGTTGCTGTCTTGCTGAGCGTCGGTCATGTTGATGGAGGTGCCTTCGGGGAGAGCAACGGGCTTGACCTCGCCAGTTGCGGAGTCCTTGTAGTAGAAGTCGGAGGCTTTTTCGAATCGTCCAATGACCTTGTAGCCCCAGAATTGTGCGATGGATTTGCCTACGACGGTGTTGGTGACGGTTGTGACGTCGGAGCCGACTTGGAAGGTTTTGGGGAGTGTGCCGGTCTCGGTGTCGAGGCTGTTAATCTTGTTGCGGTTGAGCGAGAATACGACATTGGAGCGCCACATGAAGCCACGCTTGTCGATGTTGACGGTGTTGAGTGTGAACTCGGCGCCTTTATTCTCGAGCTCGCCGATGTTAGTCCAAGGGTTGGAAGCCGCGCCTGGGCCGGTAGAGCCGAGGAAGGCTGGCATATCGACCTGCATGAGGAGGTCTTGGGTTTTCTTGTAGTAGAAGTCGGCTATGAACTCGATACGGTTGTCGAGGAAGTTGAGGTCGAGGCCGATGTTGGTGGAGTAGGTTGTTTCCCATTTGAGGTCGGGGTTGGCGATATTGCCGTTGAGTACGCCTACTCCAGCCCAAGTGGACTTGTTGCTGAGCATAGCCATGTAGGACCAATCGGAGATGTTCTGGTTACCTGTCGTGCCCCATCCGAGACGGATCTTGGCGTTATTGACGACCTCACGTGCGCCATCGAAGAAGCTCTCGTTGCTGAGTTTCCATGCGAGTGCGGCAGAGGGGAACCATCCCCATCGGTTGCCGTCGGCGAATTTGGAGGAGCCATCACGACGGATGGTGAATGTGACGAGGTATCGGTCGTCGAAGGAGTAGAATGCGCGGCCGAAGTAGGAGAAGAGGGAGTTCTCGTTCTTGTAGCCTGTGGTGCGGCTGTCGTCGTAGCTACCTGCGGTTATGTCGGTTGCGGTGTTGGAGAGGAAGCCGGTGGTTGTGGAGTATTGGTTTTCGTAGTAGGAGTCGCTCATTTCCTGACCTATCATGACATTGAGGTTGTGGATGTCGTTGAGGGTCTTGTTGTAGGTGAGGATGTTGCGCCAAGACCAGTATTTGGTGTTGGTTTTATTCCAGGTTGAGGTGCGGGTGTCGTTTTGGTTCCACTCGCTGAAGTAGTAGTCTGGGGTGTAGGTGTAGTAACGGTTGAGGTTGTAGTCGGCAGAGAGTTCCGTTTTGAAGGTGAAGCCGTCGAGGAAAGCTCCCTCGATGTAGGCGTTGTAGCGGAAGTTTTGTTTTTTATTGTAGTTGTCGACGATGAGCGCCATAGCGACAGGGTTGCTTGGCTGGTAGTTCTCGGTCGGGCCGCCGTAATCGCCATCGGGGTTGCGGACGGGGATTGAGGGTTGCGACTGGAGAGCGTTCATGATAATGGAGTTGCTTGTGGCTGTTGTCTGCTTGCTATCGGCGAGCGTTACGCTGAGACCTGCTTTGAGGTATTTTTTTATTTGAGCGTCGAAGTTGCCACGGAGTGAGAGTCGTCGGTAGTCGGAGCCGATGGCGATACCGTCTTGGTTGAGGTATCCTGCGGAGAGTGCGTAAGTGACCTTGTCGGAGCCTCCGGAGAGGGAGAGGTTGTGGCTCTGCATTATGGCTTTGCGGAATAGTTCGTCTTGCCAGTCGGTGCCTTCGCCGAGGAGGTCGGCTCGGTAGTAGGAGCTGGAGGCGTTTGTCACGCCGTAGTCGGCGATGGTGTTGTGGTGTTCGGCGTATTCGCGGAGGTTGAGGACGTCGATTTTCTTAGGCATTTGCTGCATACCGACGTAGCCGTCGTAGGTTATGGTTGCCTCGCCGGCCTTGCCACGTTTGGTGGTGATCATGATGACGCCGTTGGATGCGCGCGAGCCGTAGATAGCTGTCGCAGATGCGTCTTTGAGGACGTCCATAGAGACTATGTCGGCTGGGTTGATTGCGGCGAGGGGGTTGGAGTTGCCGCTGTCGTCGCCGTTGGCAGCGTCGACTATGACGCCGTCGATGACGAAGATAGGTTGTGAGGTGGCGTTGAGTGAGTTAGTACCACGGATGCGGATTGAAGAGGAGCCGCCAGGTGTACCTGTGTTGGCTTGGATTTGGACGCCAGCGGCACGGCCTTGGAGGACTTGGTCGATACTGGTTGATACGGACTCTTTGATAGCCTCGTCGCCGACAGAGACGACAGAGCCTGTGACGTCGGTGCGTTTCATGGTGCCGTAGCCGACGACGACGATGTCGTCGAGTTCGACGTTATCCTCTTGGAGGACGATGTCGACGGTGGATTTGCCAGTGATGTCGAGGGTTTGGCTTTGGTAGCCGATGAAAGTGACGCTGAGTGTGTTGGACTTGACACGGAGCGAGAATTTGCCGTCGATGTCGGCAACGGTACCGTTGGTGGTGCCTTGCTCGACGATGGCGGCTCCGACGACTGGTTGTCCGGCGTGGTCGAGGACAGAGCCTGAGATAGTGCGGTCGGCCTGCGCCCAAGCTGGTTGCCCGATGAGGAGCAAGAGCAGGGCGATGAGGCATCCCGCGATGTTAGTTGTTAGTCTTTTCATTTTGCCATTAGTTTTGTTTGCATCATGTATTAGTTTGTTTAGTGTGTTACGGAAGTAGTCCGTACTGTTCGCTTAGTGTTCGCTCTTTGAGGTTGATTAAAATTAAAGGTTAAGAGTGTTAGAATGTTTGACTAAAAGGGGTTAGAGAGTGCGTGAGAGTCTCAGGCCTACCGGGGTGGTGGTATGCAGAGTTGGAGTGTTATGAGTTGTATGGCAGAGCATTGAGGTTCAGATTGAGGGAGCAGAGGGGATGGTGGAGTGACAGGAGCGCGGGTGCCACCGCGGTAACACTATCGTCCACTATTCTGTTCTGTTCGTTATGCAAAACTATATGTTCATTAAATACTATGCAATAGGTAGGGACAATTTTAACATATAAAAAATGCGGGATTGGGGGGCTGGTCGGCGGAACAAATGGATACCAAGTAGGAAACAAATCGTACCGTTGTGGTGATGGCGTTGGGATGTGGCGGGGAGGTTGGGGGGAGCATTTGTTTCAGTATATCGTCAGCATAGTTTCAGTATAATGGAGCAGTTTTATCAGTATATTATCAGTACATTGGAGCATCGTCGTATAATTTTTGGAGGATATAGGGAGTATGTGGGTAAGGAGGGTTGTGAGGGCTAATATTTCACGAATTGTGATATTGGAGGGCTCGGGGAGGGGAAGGTTAAGGGAAAATATGTAATTTTGCGGCTAAGTGCGCGGACGGGGCGTGATTGCGCCGTGGTTTGCGCGAGGAATGTAGGAAAGCATCTCATCACAGACATATATAATGGTACACGAAGTAAGGAAAGTGGTCATACTTGGCTCGGGCGCGCTGAAGATAGGCGAGGCTGGGGAGTTTGACTATTCTGGCTCACAGGCGTTGAAGGCATTGAAAGAGGAGGGTGTAAGGACTGTCCTGATTAACCCCAATATCGCGACGATCCAGACGTCGGAGAATATTGCAGACAAGATATATTTCTTGCCGGTGACGCCATATTTCGTGGAGCAGGTTATAAAGAAGGAGCGCCCTGACGGCATTTTGCTGTCGTTTGGCGGTCAGACCGCGTTGAACTGTGGCGTCGCCCTTTTCAAGAGCGGCGTTTTGAGTAGATATGGGGTGCAGGTGCTGGGTACGCCTGTTGAGGCGATAATCGACACTGAGGATCGTGAGATATTCGCGAACATGCTGAAGAGCATTGACGTGAAGACTCCGCATAGCATAGCGGTGAACACTGTGGAGGAGGCGTTGGCTGCGTCGGACAGGATTGGGTTCCCGATTATAGTGCGCGCGGCATATACGTTGGGTGGCATGGGTTCGGGCTTCTGCCAGAACAGGGAGGAGCTTGTGCAGCGTGCGGAGAACGCGTTGAGTTATTCGAACCAGATATTGGTGGAGGAGAGTCTTAAGGGATGGAAGGAAGTGGAGTATGAGGTGGTTCGTGACGCGTATGACAACTGCATCACGGTGTGCAACATGGAGAATTTCGACCCGCTTGGCATACATACGGGGGAGAGCATCGTTGTGGCGCCGTCGCAGACGTTGACGAACAGCGAGTATCATAAGTTGCGTGAGTTGGCGATTAAGATAGTGCGTCATGTGGGGATTGTTGGCGAGTGTAATGTCCAGTATGCGCTTGATCCTAACTCGGAGGATTACCGTGTGATAGAGATTAACGCGCGGTTGAGCCGTTCGTCGGCTTTGGCGTCGAAGGCTACGGGTTATCCGTTGGCGTTTGTGGCGGCTAAGTTGGGGTTGGGTTACGGGTTGTGGGAGTTGAAGAACTCGGTCACGAAGACTACCCCGGCGTTTTTTGAGCCTGCGTTGGACTATATTGTGTGCAAGATACCTCGTTGGGATTTGGGCAAGTTTGCGGGGGTGTCGAAGCAGATTGGTTCGAGCATGAAGTCGGTGGGAGAGATCATGGCGATAGGTCGTTGCTTTGAGGAGGTGATACAGAAGGGATTGCGCATGGTGGGTCAGGGGATGCATGGATTCTGCGCGAATCAGCCTTTGAAGGGGGTTGACATATTGCAGGAGTTAGCTAATCCTACTGACAAGCGCGTGTTTGCTATAAGTGAGGCGATGGCTAAGGGGATGGGTGTGGATGAGATACATGATATCACTAAGATAGACAAGTGGTTCTTGTATAAGCTTCAGCATCTTGATGAGATACGTAGGGAGCTTGCGTCGAGGAACAAGATAGAGGACGTGGAGGACGACTTGCTGAAGGAGGCGAAGCGTTGCGGGTTCTCGGATTTCCAGATAGCGCGTCTTGTGGGTAAGGACACGAGTCGGAAGATGGAGGAGCAGTTGCTTGACGTGCGAGAGTACAGGAAGGGTCGTGGCATTGTGCCGGTGGTCAAGCAGATTGACACTATGGCGGGAGAGTTTCCTGCTCAGATTAACTATTTGTATTTGACGTATTGCGGTACGGAGAATGACGTGAAGTATCTTGGGGATCATCGGTCGGTTATAGTGTTGGGTTCGGGAGCGTATCGTATCGGGTCGTCGGTGGAGTTTGACTGGTGCTCGGTTAACGCGATAAACACGATAAAGAGTCAGGGGTTGCGTTCGGTGATGATAAACTATAACCCGGAGACTGTGTCGACGGATTACGACGTGTGTGACAGGTTGTATTTTGACGAGTTGACGGAGGAGAGGGTGCTTGATATCATCGATTTGGAGAATCCTAAGGGTGTTATCGTGTCGGTGGGTGGCCAGATACCGAACAATCTGGCGATGAAGTTGCATAGGCGTGATGTGCCGATACTTGGCACGTCGCCAATAAACATAGACAGGGCGGAGAACAGGTCGAAGTTCTCGAGTCTGCTTGATGAGCTTGGTATTGACCAGCCTCGATGGAGTGAGTTGACCACTATTGACGACATCTACAAGTTCGTGGATGAGGTTGGGTTCCCCGTTCTTGTGCGTCCGAGTTACGTATTGTCGGGAGCTGCGATGAACGTGGTATCGAACCGTGAGGAGTTGGGTTACTTCTTGAACTTGGCGGCGAACGTGTCGAAGGAGTTCCCGGTAGTGGTGTCGCAGTTTATTGAGCAGGCTAAGGAGATAGAGTTTGACGCAGTGGCCCAGGGTGGTGAGATAATAGCGTATGCCATATCGGAGCATGTTGAGTTTGCCGGTGTTCACTCGGGTGATGCTACGATAGTGTTCCCGCCACAGAAGTTGTATGTGGAGACGGTGAAGAGAATCAAGAAGGTGGCACGTAAGATAGCCAAGGCGCTTGAGATCAGTGGGCCGTTCAATATGCAGCTTATGGCGAAGAACAATGAGATCATGGTCATCGAGGTAAACCTGCGCGCATCACGGTCGTTCCCGTTTGTGAGCAAGGTGTTGAAGGTGAACCTTATCGAGTTGGCCACACGCGTGATGTTGGGGTTGCCTGTTGAGAAGCCGTCGAAGAGTTTGTTTGACATTGACTATGTGGGCATCAAGGCGCCTCAGTTCTCGTTTGCGAGGTTGCAGAAGGCGGATCCTGTGTTGGGTGTGGATATGTCGTCGACGGGTGAGGTTGGGTGTATAGGTGACACGTTTGATGATGCGATATTGGAGTCGATGTTGTCGGTGGGTTATAGGATACCGAAGAAGAATGTGCTGATATCGTCGGGTGGGGCACGTGCCAAGTTGGAACTACTTGAGGCGGCTCGGCTGTTGAAGGGTAAGGGGTATAACCTTTACGCTACACATGGCACGCAGAAGTATTTGCAGGATAACGGTGTGGAGAGTACGTTGCTGTATTGGCCGGATGAGAATCAGCAGCCTAATGTGGTTGACTACATACGGGAGAAGAAGATTGACTTGGTCGTCAATATCCCGAAGAACTTGACGCATAACGAGTTGGCTAACGGGTATAAGATACGCCGTGACGCTATTGACTTCAATGTGCCGCTTATAACTAATGCTCGTTTGGCGAGTGCTTTCATAAAGGGATTCTGCAAGAAGGACGCGAGCGAGTTGCCTATTAAGAGCTGGGACGAGTATTAGTAGCGAGTCGCAGTAGGATACAAGGCACGAGAGTCAGGAATGGGCTCTCGTGCCTTTTTGCTTTTGGGGAGGATGGGGCAAATGATTAACTTCGCAGGAAATATAAACCGTCGAACTGATGAGTAACACCTCGACCGTCACGCCGCAGTTGTCGTGGCAGATAAAGATTACATCGCTGATATGTATAACGTTGGTGTTGTATATACATTGCGAGTTTCGTGATGAGATAGTGGACATGCCTTTCAACTATTGGCTGCAACGTTCAATATCGTATATGATAGGGACGATAGCCGTGCCGTTGTTCTTCTGCATGAGCGGATTTCTCTTCTTTGTTGGCGTAGATACGGACAGGGGGGGAGAATCGTTCTAAATAAAATGCGGAGGCGGGTCTCGTCGCTGCTTATTCCATATTTGATTGCTTGCGCATTCTTACCGCTATTTCAACTTGCACTTAGTTATATTCCCGCCGCATCACAATTTGTCAATGGTAGATGCATGATGGCGCTTCAAGGGACAAGTATACCTGAAGGTCTCTACAAGATATTCTGTGTTAGTGACGATGGGGCACCGCTCAACGTACCGTTGTGGTTTCTTCGTAATCTAATTGTTATTGTGGCATTATGCCCGATACTGTACCAAGTGAGGCGATTGGGTTCGTGGGTGTGTGTGGTATTCCTGGCGTTAGCATTGTACTTTAGTGCATACTATGGCATTGCACGTGCACTCTTTTGGTTTATGCTTGGCAGCTACTTTCTTGCGAGACCGTTGCCACGGTGGAGTATGCTGCTGTTAGTGCCGTTCTTTGCGCTACGGCTGTTCGTTGAGGCGCCAGGACGTTGGGATACAGCGATACAGTTGTTGGGAGTAGTGGGAGGATGGGCGCTTATGGCGGAGATAGCAAAGGCTACATGGCGATTCAGAGAGAGCTTCTCATTGAGCGCCCTCTGCTCATTCACATTCTTCACTTACTTGTTTCACTCGCCAACCATCCATATTTTTCGCAAGGGGATAGTATTTGTGTTGGGACCGAGTTCGGCATCTTACGCTATATCTTACTTGCTGTCGCCAATTTTATACACGATATTCTCGACTGCCGTGGCATACGCATTAGCACGGTGGTTGCCTGGGTTCTTTAGGGTTATCTCGGGAGGGAGAGGATTGGAGAGGATGAGAGTGAAAACGGTGGAGGGGAAGTCGGGGGATAGATGTGGTTGTAATTGAATTGTAATGGGCAACCAAGTGGAAACCATCCGCCATAATAGGGTCGGGCGGCGCTACTTTCCACCTTTCTCTTGATTACACTTGCGGCAGAGCATTTGCAAATTCTCCCGCACCGTCTTGCCGCCCTTGCTCCATGGCAATATATGGTCGCCGTCCATGTCGGAAAAATCGAACTCGTTTCCACAACTCTTGCACTTGTGTCCTTGCGCCTCATAGGCCTCGAGCTTCATGTCGTCGGGGAATGTGCGCAGACCCAGCATTCTCTCGTCGCGAGTCAGCACGTAGGGTATGATGCCGAGCTTCTTCTGCACCTCGCTGTCCATTATCAACTTGCTAATCTCCGTTGCCAAAGCGTTAACATCTAACGTCTTGCCGTGGTATTTGTCGTAGAGCAGTCCCCAGTCGACACCCTTGATTATCTTCTTAAACTTCTTGACATCGAAATTACACTTTGCCCAGTCAATCACAGCCGCGTAATATTGCTTCAACAGATTGGCGTTCACGTCTTTTGCGTGCTTGGCCATGTAATTCTCTATACTACCCTCGCCGAGTGAGCGAGTGTGCCAGCGTATGGCGGTCTCCAGATAGTCCTGCCGGATTGGCGTACCCGTCAGATAGTCTGACCCTATCTTATAGGCGGCGCACGCCGTCTTGCTGAAATACCTCTTGGCGTCGGTCACGAACGTCCCAGCGTATGCCGCATTACGCAGTTCTTGATTCGTAAGCTTCTCGCCAGCGATATTAATCGTCTTGAACCATTCGAGTTTCTCATCTCTGCCGCCATCGCAAATATAGACCGTCAACTCATAATTCATGAACAGGTCGTGCTCGCGGCAACCCTCCAGGTTCGAGAAATAACGTTCTGAGCCATTAATCTTGATATTGAAGCAATTAGCATAGAACTTGCATATTGAGAGCGTCCGTTGCTGACCGTCAATGATCTCGAACGTCCCGTCGTCACGCTTAGCCCAATACATCACGTTTAGCGGATAGCCCTTCAAAATGGTGTCGATGACCGCCATTTGCTGCGCCTCATCGTAGATGAACTCTCGTTGATAGGGAGGGCGCACTATTAGCTTGTTGCCATAGGCCAGCACGCCTTCCTCCTCCTTGTTCTCGTAACCCTCCACAAGGTTACTCACCTTGATGTTGTGCAATGTGATATCCATATATCCTGATTTTATTGTTTCCTACGGATTATAAGGCGTCTGTACTTGCACGCCCCATTGATTGAAGGGCCATGCCCCAGCCACGGCACCCTATGGTCGTCCATTCCTAATATCTCAAACTGCTCAGGGCAGAACTTGTCAAAAAACGTGATAGGCACACCCATAATGCCATCATAGTCACACGGTATATCAGAAGTCTTATCTACGTTTATCGCGTCATAGTTGTCGTACTTTGGGTATTTCTCTGGCGTGTAATGTTTGTATAGGTCGAGAGGTTCATGACGCTCCTTGTAGTCAAGATTAGTAAGCCAACGTACTCCCTTTACTCGGATGAAGTGCTTGCCTTGACCATCCACTCTGAAACCTGCGGCGTCGAGCGGATAATCCTGCGGCACCCCGAACTCACGGTCGCCACTATGGATACTACAACCAAGCCAAGCCTTGTTTTCTTTGAAGAGGGGAAATACCTCCTTGTAAGTCAATGCATTAATATTACCAATTATAAGGAACTCCTTCTTATACTCCACAAGTTGCGCCACAAACTCTCGAAACAAAGAGAATGGTGGGTTCGTCACCACCACATCCGACTGTTTCAACAGCTCGACGCACTCACGGCTTCTGAAGTCGCCATCGCCCTTGAACGTCTTAATGTCCATCTCCTCGGGGTCTGGCACGTGATTGCCATTCTTGTCGCCATCGTAGATAATGTAGCATGCGCTATCTGACTTGTTCTGACTGAACAGATCTACGTCCTGGCTCTTATAGCATGTCGAGATGAGACGTTTCAGCCCCAAACGCTCGAAATTGAGTGAGAAGTATTTAAAGAAATTTGAGACCCTTGGGTCGTCGCAGTTGCACAACACCGTCTTACCCCGGAATAGGTGACCATAGTGTTGCAAGTCGTTGTTAATGTCGGATAACTGAGTGTAAAACTCATCCTTCTTGGCCTTTCTGCTTTGAGTCAAGTTTTGTGTTGCCATGGCATTAATAAGTTGATTATTAATGCGCAAGCCATTGATATTCTGCGGTGAAACGGTGGTCTATGGTCTCAGGCACCTCGGAGTGTGATAAAAACAGAAACGTGGACGAGCTGACCCATCCACGTTCCGAGGTACCTGGCATGACCCCATGTGAGAGATGTTAGTCAGACGCCCACGCATAGCATGGACGCCTGCCACTATTCCTCTTACATGATTCTTCTAACTGCCAGGTTTTCGGAACGTTTCGAGAATAAATAGCAAACGCTTATTTATGAGTATAATATCGCAAATCTGTTCTTCGCCCTCGCTTGTAGGGCTATCACATTGAAGTTTTTAATTAGACATATCGGTCATCATGATGCCCGACTTACACGCATGCAAAATAATGAAAAAAGAGCGTCTTACAATCGGTGGTTTTGAATTATTGCGCAAAACATACTCTCAAAGTGGCGGAATAAAGTGAGTTAGACAGGCTGTAACCTACAAACTATTAGTTGATATCTATACTACACAAAAAAAGGAGGGACTTCATCAGTCTCTCCGTCAGTCTGTTGCCCCACCAGGATTCGAACCCAGACTAAAAGAACCAGAATCTTCTGTACTACCTTTATACTATAGGGCAAAGAAACGAAACGACCACACCAAAGGTATGGATATCATCCCCGTCGGAATGACGTTGCAAAATTAGCTCTTATTTTTTTGCGCGCAATAGATGCCACCCAAAAACTTAGCCATTCATTGTCATCCGCAATACGCCACTGTCGGCGTTCACCTCCATCTCCGCCTTAGCACCAATCACCAGGGGGTAGTTCTCCAGCTCGGCATGACCTGCTGGATAGCCCATCAGGACTGGATAGCCATAGCCGGCCACAGCATCGGCCACAATCTGATAGGCATCACGTCCAAATGGCGTAGCACCGTCGCGCATTCCTGTCATTTGACCAACTATGACACCGCTCAACTTCTTTAGGAAGCCTGAGAATTTCAGCGACCTCATCATGCGGTCTATATGATACCTGTATTCTGACAAGTCCTCGATGAAGAGGATAGCACCCTCGGCGTCGGGTTCTATGGGTGTGCCGATGATGGAGTATAATATCGAGAGGTTGCCCCCTATGACTTTGCCCTGCGCCTTGCCCGCTGTCGATCCCATGCGTGGCACACACTCCACCTCTATGTTGCCAGTGGTGAGAGATTGGAGGGTCAGTTTGACATCTTCCGCACAGATGCCGTGCACGGCGATATGCTTCAACATGGGGCCTAATATGCCCACATTGCCGGCGGATGCCGCTGCGGCATGCAACGCCGTTATGTCGCTGAAGCCTACAACCATCTTATCGGTCTCGCTAAACACGCGATGCCAACCACCGTACCGCTCTAACGCCATGAGGGTGCGCATGGCACCATAGCCGCCGCGGGCGCACCACACCAGGTCTATATCGTCGCGCCTTAACGCCTCTGCAAGGTCGGCGGCACGCTCGTCGTCCGTAGCGGCGAATACACTCGCGGCGCATCCTTCGGCATGTGGCATTAGTTCCACCTCGTAGCCCATTGAGCGTAAACCCTCAATGCCGCCACGCATATAATCTGCCGATATGGCACCCGAGGGTGATACTATGGCTACGCGTCCGCCTTGCTGTAATAATCTCTGTCTCATGGTGTTGTGGCTAATGTGGTAGACTGTGCAATATCAGTGAGGGCAGTGCATACGTCGTTGTTGCCAGTCTGTGCCAAAGCCTCGATGGTGAGTTGTGTCAGTGTGGTTATGTCGTTGCGCATCCTGACAGCAGCTATGGGTGCACGTTGGCATAGGTTGGCTGCCCAGCGCAGACGCAGAGAGCAGTGGTCGGCTATGGTGATGAGGGTGGTGCGGCACAGTTGGGTATCGCCCAGTCGGCACAATTCTTTGGCTATGGTGATGAGGGTCGTGTCGTCGGGCATTGCCGTGGCGGGAAGCCAAGACAGTGATGTTCGCAGGGCGGACAAGGCAGCACGCTTATCGCCTGCCGCCTCATAACATTGTGCAGCACGTAGGCATAGATGGCGGACACGTAGTCGGGCGAGTTGTTGCACCTCGTCGTCTGTGGGGTTGAACGACTCGGCATCGGGCAAAGCGATTGCCTTGAATATCTGTCGCATATCGAGAGCAGTGGAGTCGGCAGACAGGTATGCTAATGGCCCTGCGTCACGTAGGTATGGCTCAAGGCCGATGGAGTCGGTCAATGCCCCAGGCATTATGCAGAGTGGCCTATTCTTGTTGGAGTCTAATATCTCGAGCAGCATCAGGGCGTTGGGTGACAAGTGGTCGCCCGTAGGGGTTATGACTGCCGTGGTGTCGCCTATTGATAGGGCTATGTGGTTTGTTGGCAGGTAGAAGCTTGATAGGCCATTAGTGAGGGTTATCTGCCGCATATCGTCAAGACGCAGTGTGTCGTGTCCATCGGGCAACATAAACACGTCTTGAAGTTGCCCTTTGAGAGCGATATCCGCATGTGCGATATTGAGAGCCGCATCGCCACGACCTGCCCTTGTGAGCATCTCTAAGTGCCATGGTGCGCTGAGCAATGTGTAGTTTACCACACGGACATCCCTCCTGACACCCAGCACCTCTTGGGCGTACCATAGCGGGTATGTGTCGTTGTCGCCACCTGTCAGTATCATGGCGTCGGGAGGGCAGAGGTTGAGTATAGTCGTGGCGAGGTCGTCGGGGATAGTATTGTCGGCACGTGTGGCGGATTGCCATGTTTGGGCTATGAGGAATGTGGGCATTACGAGTGATAACCCAGCCATAGCTATTCCCTTTGCCTTTTGACATATAGAGGTCTTCTCCACGAGTGAGCATAGCCACCATATAGAGCAGCCCACAGCCAGAGCCAGTGCGGCATAGAGAGAAAGATAGACATAGTCGCGCTCACGTGGCTCGTAGGGGGGCATATTGAGGAATATGGCGAGGGCTGGGCCTGCCACTATGACCCATAGCCCCACGATGAACAAGAGTCTACGCTTGCCTCTCGCCGTCAGCAAGCATAATCCCACAATGCACAAAACCAAGGGTATGCCGAAGAGAGCCACCCTGCCGTGACTTGGAGCGTCGTATTCCACAAGTCCAAGGGTATGATTATCGACGAAGGAAATACCCGTTATGGCGTTGCCTGAGGCGCAACCACCGTCGCCGATAATATCGTTTTGGCGGCCGCAAAAGTTCCATAACACATAGCGCATCATCATCTGCCCCAGCTGATAGCGCACGAAGAAGCGCATATTGGCAGCTTGTGTTGGCAGCTTGTCGGGCCATCCATCGGGCATTGCCCATACGTGGTATGCCCATTGGGCGGCGGGGTCTTGCTCTTGCATCCTGGGGAAAAGCATCTGCTGGTCGTCAGGATACGTGTAGTTTATGGGGATGTCTATCGCCTCATATTTGCCTGATTTCTTGTCGTAGCGCATTCGTATATCCGACTCCACGCCATTGGGCTCTGAGGAGTACGCTGGGCCATAAAACAGCGGTCTGTCGCCATATTGCCGCCGCGCCATATAGTCTACCAGTCGGCAGGGGTCGGAAGGTGATGATACGGTTAACGCCACTCCCCCACCCGACCGCATCATTGGCACGATATATACCGAGAAACCCAATATCAGCAGAAATGCGCATAACGACACACGACGTAGAACACCCGCATAACGCCAGGCGACATAGAGGAATAACGACATAACCAACAACGTAGTCACTCCCCACGTCACACCTACGTCCAACCCGATAATGTTCACCCCTATAACATCCAACATCGCCGCAGCCTCATAGACCCAACCTGAAGCCATCGTGACAAGCACCACGACAGCCACGCCACCCAATATCGCCCCGACAACCATCGCCATACGACTGCGCCAAGCAGAACCCATCACCGCACCAACAACAGGCAACATGAGCCATGACAGCCAGTGCACCCCTGACGACAGACCAGCCGCGAGACATAGCAACGCCACCCACCTGAAGTCACCCGACATGCGCCATTGCAAGGCACACCACACTATCAGCAGGCCAAACGCCATAGCCGCGCCATAGACCTCGGTCTCGACCGCCACGCTCCATACACTCATTGAGAACGCCCAGACCGCACCAGCAGTGAAGCCTGCCACAGAGCCACCAATATCCGTTGTGCCGACAAAGAGACGCATAAGACCACGCACGCAACGGCAGAGCAGAGCAGCCGCAACGGCGCAAGAAATAGCAGTCGTAATGTTGCACGCTATGGCGTCGGAACCAGCAGGGGCAAACATTGTCGCCAACCGCATGATGAGCCAGTAGAGCGGTGCGCCGGGAGGGTGACCCACGTCGAGACATGAACCCGAGGACACGAACTCGCCTGCGTCCCACAGACCGACGCCGGGACGCAGTGAGAGAATATAAACAACAAGAGCCAGGCAGAAGACTATCGCCTCGACTGCCCAGCCCTTTGATAGGTTAATGTGGCGCAATGCTGTCAACGCACGAGCTTATTCGTCAAAGTGTCGGGGAAGATGACTGTGGGTTTGAATCCCTTTGCCTCTTCTTGCGTCATGAGTGCGTAGGAGATGATGATTATCACATCGCCCACAGCCACTTTGCGTGCGGCAGCCCCGTTGAGACATATCACGCCTGAGGCACGTTGGCCAGCAATGGCGTAAGTCTCGAAGCGCTCGCCATTGTTATTGTCCACTATTTGCACTTTCTCGCCAACAATGATGCCGGCAGCATCCATCAGGTCCTCGTCGATGGTGATGCTGCCTACATAGTTGAGGTCGCACTGCGTCACCGAGACATCATGGATCTTAGATTTCATTACCGTTATCAGCATGGGGTGGGTCAGTTATTTGGTGAGACGTATGTTGTCTATCAGTCGCACATCGCCCGCCTGGACGGTGATGCATCCCACGGCGCTATTGGTGTCCTTCCAATCTGCGATAGGCTGGAGTGTCAGGGCATCGACTATCTCGTAGTACTCGACTTTGAGGAGTGTGTTTTGGTTGACCTCGGCCACAGTCCAGTCGATAAGTTGCTTAGGGGGCATGGATTGCACCTTAGCGACAGACGCGGCGAGCACCTCGTGGATGTGGGGCGCGGCCTTGCGATGTTCGGGTGTGAGGAGAGTGTTGCGTGAGCTTACGGCCAGGCCGTCGCTCTCGCGGATGATGGGGCAGTCTACGATCTCGAGTTTGAAGTCGCATTGGCGTACCATCTCGCGGATGACTGCTATCTGTTGGAAGTCCTTCTCGCCAAAGTAAGCGCGGTCGGGCGAGACGTAGGCGAAGAGTTTAGACACCACTTGGCATACGCCGTTGAAGTGTCCGGGTCGGTGAGCGCCCTCCATGACCTGAGCCACTGGGCCGAGGTTGAACTGGCGGGTGTCGGGTGTGGGGTATACCTCATTGACAGAGGGGGCGAAGACGATGTCGGCCTTGGTGTTGTCGGATAGGAGTTTGACATCGGCATCGAGAGTGCGTGGATATGTGCGCAGGTCGTCGGGGTTGTTGAACTGGGTCGGGTTGACGAATACGCTGACGACGACAAAGTTATTCTCGCCGCATGCGCGTGTGACGAGTGACAGGTGACCTTTGTGCAAGGCACCCATTGTTGGCACGAGGCCGACACTCTTGCCATCTTGGCGAGCTTGTCCTACACGTGCCTTGAGCTCGGCTACTGAGCTTATTACTTCCATCATAATTGATATTACGGTGCGAAGTTACAACGATGTAGCGGATAGTTGGATGGATTTTGAGAGGAAATGTTTGGGGAGGGAGGTGGGGGGGAAGGAGTGGTAGGCTATAAGAGGTCAAATAATCATAACTCGTAGTAAATTGGGGAAGTCGTATTTTGGGGTGGCACAGAGTTCTGCCACATCCGCAGCACTTATCTTTTGTTTCCTTATAGCCATATTAGTCTTCTCCGCCGCCGGTGTCGTAACCTGAGGAGGGGGTGTGGTCGCCTTGTGGTCTTTCTTTGCCTTTCATATTGCCGAAGGACCATGCGATTTGGAATATGAAGCGTCGTCCGCCACGCCAGAATTTGCTTTCTTGCTGGAAGCCCTCGCCATGGGTATTGGTGTGCCAGGCGCGGCTATCGAGTATGTCGCGGCAGTTGAGGGCGAGAGTCAGTTTGCGGTTGCATAGTTGTTTGCGCAAGCCCATATCGAGGAAGTAGGAGGCTTTGCGTGTGCCTTGGGATATGACGGTGGGGGACTCGAAGTTGAATGTTGCTTGGTAGGTGAACTCGAGGGGGAGCAAGAGTGAAGCCATCTCGCGGAAGTTCCAGGAGAAGTCGCTATCGTCGGCTATATTGACATCCGCCTCTCCTCCTTGGTCGGTTTGGATGTGGAAGGTGCCTCCGTCGAGGGTGTAGTAGAATACGTTTAGGGTGGAGGTGAGGTCGAGACGACCGAAGAGTTTATTCTTGCCTATGACCTCGAGTCCTGAGCGTTGTGAGGAGGCGATATTGCGGTTGGTGGAGTAGCGCACGCCGTTGTCCATGTAGGCTATTTGCTGAATGACATCGGATGTGGGGCGGTAGTAGGCGGAGAAGGAGAGGGTGTGGTTGTCCCATGTCTTTATGTAGTTCAGTTCGAGGGAGTTGGTGAATTCGGGGGTCAGTTCGGGGTTACCGTAGGAGATGTTGGTGGAGTCGGATATGTTCTTGAACGAGTTGAGCTGTCCGCCCCAGGGACGTTGAAGTCGTCGGGTGTAGTTGAGTTGCAGCTCTTGAGTCTCGGAGAACTTGAATGAGAGGTAGGCAGTAGGGAAGAGTTCGAAATAGTCGCGTGTGAAGGTGTCGGGCGTTTTGCCCTCGTACTCTTGGGCGTAGTCGTAGCTTGTGGCGTCGACTGTCCACCATTCGCCTCGCAGACCGACCTGATAGCCGAAGGCACGGCCGGCGGGGCGGTGATTCCAGTTGAAGTAGGCTGCGTGTATGTCGGAGTCGTATTTGAAGCGGTTGAAGAGAGAGCGGATGCTCTGTGTGCGAGCCTCGTCGGCGAAAGTCTCGGTGGGGCTGTTCTCACGGGAGAAAGTGCCTTCGTAGCCTACCTGAAGTTTGGCGTTCTCGCCGATGGGCTGTTCATAGTCGAGGCGGGCCTCTATATTGCCTGTCTTGAGAGTCGTCTTTTGGCGTTGATAGGCGTTGAGGGCTATGGAGTCGAGGAGTTCTTGTGGCGTGACGTCCATATAGGGGATGAGGTCGTAGTAGTAGGTGTTCTGGTCGTAGTAGGTGTCGCCATCCATGTGCCAACCGAACTTAGAGAATGAGGCTTCGAGGAAATGCCCTGTGGCCCAGTCGTGGCGATAGGAGAACTCGATGTTGTTGAGGCGCATATCGTCGTCGTTCTTGTTGATGCGGTTGCGGAAGAAAGCCCTGGGTTCAGAATAGCCGTAGTAGGGTGCGGACTGGTAGTCGTAGGTGGTTTTGTTGTCGCCGCCGCCGAACATGCCCATGTAGCCGAGCGTTATCTCGTCCTTGTCGGTGAAGTGCCAAGTGAAGCCGGTGCGGAAGAAGAGGTTATTGCCGGTGTGCTTGCCGTCTTGCGACTGATTGAGGTAGCCTGTGGGGGTGTCGGCATCCATATAGTCGCGGTTAGTCCATCCGCCATTGGTATGGACGCGTCGTCCGTAGCCGAGGTTGAGATAGGCGTCGAACTTGGGGCTGCTGAAGTTGATATTACCGCCGAATCGTCCACCCCCCTCGCTATTGACATTGAGTTGCACGCCACCATAGTAGCCGGCCTTACGATCTTTCTTGAGGACGATGTTGATTATGCCTGCGGAGCCCTCGGCGGAGTATTTGGATGAGGGGTTGGTTATGACCTCGACATGGTCGATGCTCTCGCTTGGCAGTTGCTGGAGTATGTCGGCGCGGTTGTCGGAGGTCATGCCTTGCGCTTTGCCGTTAATCCACACGGTTACGGAGGAGGAGCCTCGTAGGGAGACGTTGCCCTCGGAGTCGACCTCGACGCTTGGTATATTCTCGAGGACATCGGAGGCGGAGCCGCCGGCGGAGGCTATATCCTGCTCGACGTTGAAGACCTTCTTGTCGATATCGAGTTTCATGGTACTGCGTTGCGCCACGACAGCCACTTCTTCCACTTGGTGGCTTTCCTCGGCGAGCGAGACCTGCCCGAGTTTCTTGTTGGACTTGCTGATTGTGACGGGGCGTGTGGTGGTTTGGTAACCCATCATCTGGAAAGAGATGGTGTATTTGCCGTCTTTGAGGTTGAGGGAGTAGTCGCCTGCGGCGTCTGTGACGGTGCCGGTTATGAGCGTCTCGCCTTGGTAGGCTATGACGTTGGCGAAGGGAAGTGGTTGGTTGTTGGTGTCGGCTACGTTGCCGGTTAGTCGGCCGTCGGCGAGTGCTGTGGCGGCGGCGAGGAGAGCCGCGAGAGATGCAAGGATGTGGCGCATGGTTGTTGTCTTGTGTGATGGTGGTATATTGATAGGGCAAAGGTAGTGAAAAAGAGCGGAGAAGGAGGGGTGGGAGAGGTTATATGTTGGGGTTGTTGGGGTTAAATTTTAGGGGGGGAAGAGACGCTTTATGCGTGAGAGGATGAGGAGTTTGAACGCCTGGCACATATCGGATGGCAAGAAAGAGGCATCTATGATGTCGAAGTAGAGTGGAAGCGCATCACAGAACTTGCGTTCTATGTTGGCAATGACCTTGTCGTTCAGTCCTGAGGCGAGCATGGCACTGACGAAGTCGTGGCGTTGTAGTTTACGTTTTTTGGCGTTGAGGGTCAGGGCGAGTTCTTCGGTGTCGTCGGGCATGACAAGTGCTGTTGATAGGAGGTCGTAGGCGGGAGTCAGGACATATCCCGCACCAGGGTTGAAGAGGGAGAAGTTTTTGAGGTGCATATCGGCGTTGCCAGTGATCCACGAGAAGATAACGACCTCCCAAAAGTTGACGATGTCGAGTTGCGGTTGTGATGAGTATTTGCGTATCATCTTGGCGATCTGCTCATAAGAGCCTTTGTATTTGAACTCTGTGAGTCGCTCGGTCAGTTGGCATGCATCTTCCATGGGGAGTTTGGAGCCGTCGGCAAGGCGGTCAATACGTCGTGTTATGTAGCACAGTTCACCATCGTCGAAGCGTATGAGAGAATGCGGCACAACGGGGATCTTGGTGACCTTGGCAAGGTGCATGGTTAAGTCCTCGAGTTCGGGCAGGTGGGGGAACCTGTCGGACTGTGGTTTAAGGATGAAGCGTCCCCACAGTCCCACGATGGTGAGGCGTTGTGGCCTACTGGCGGTGTTCAGGTCGAGAGACAGTTTGGGCTGCACACCTGTGAGGGTGGTCTGACTACGAATCACTTGCCAGGCGAGGTCGTCAATTTGGTCACGCCGATATGGTAGTAGTGGGGCGTGGCGCGAGCCGAAGAAGCGGTTAGCGCAGGCGGGGTGGAAGTCCACTTTGTCGGGTGGGAGCTCTTTATAGCAGAATAGGCAATTACTCATCTGTGGAGGTTGTTATGGGGGTTACGCTGACGTTGCCGATGCAATCTTTGCAGCAGGCGAGGAGTAGCGACATGCGGTCGCGGTCGTTTATCTTCCAATTGTTTTCGGCAATGGTGAGCAGCCAACCCTCGGGTATAAGTCCATCGAAGAAGGGGAAGAGGACGTCGGAATGGTAGGTATCGTGGGTTATGGGGAGGGTGAGGCTGACGGGCAGGGGGTTGGGTAGGGCGAGGTATGAGGGGAGGTAGCTGAAGAGGAAGCCCTCCTCATCTTCGATGAGTGTGGCGGCGAGGATGTGTTGGATGTTTACGTTGGCTTGTTTCATGTCTTATTGTGCTATTCGTCACGTGGAGCATCGACGGGGCCGAGTTCTTTGCCGAATAGGGCGAGGACTTGGTTGACCTTGTCCATGCGAAGAGTTTGTTTGCCTTGCTCGAGGTCGCGGACGAAGCGGAGTCCTACGCCAGATTTCATTGCCAGGTCTACCTGGGTTAGATGGCATTCGCGTCGTTTTTGTTTGATGTAGAGTGAGAGTCTTGTTGTCATGGTTTTTTATACCCTATCGGTGGTAAAGTTAGGGATTTTAGGGGAGATTATACCTTGGGGGGTATAGATTTTGTGTAGGGAGAGGGGGGTGTTGTGAACGTTAGGGGCGAGCGGTGGGTTTTATGCGCCATGCGGCGGCCTTGAGACGATGTGGACATCGTCTGTACATCAACCGGGGGGGTGGTACGCCTGCGGCGTTGAGGGAGATGCCGCGGGCGGACGTCTCTACATTACGCATGCGCGTTGGGGAGACGCATTCGGCGTTGGGGGAACAAGGGGGAAGAAGTTCAAGATATGTAGAGACGGGGATGAATGTAATGTTGAGACGTCGCGGACAGTGGACTTACAGCAAGAGGGGGGTGGTCCGCCTGCGGCGTTAAGGGAGACGCCGCAGGCGGACGTCTCTACATTACGCATGCGCGTTGGGGAGACGCATTCGGCGTTGGGGGATATGAAAGAAGCGCCCGGGTGTGTGGCCTGGGCGCTTCGGTGGAATATGTAGAGTCGAGTTGGCTACTGGGGAGTGGGAGGTAGCAGATGGGGAGGAGGGCCGCGGGGTTAGGGGAGAGGGGTGCCGCGGAGGGTTGGTTACTTGGTGAGGATGAGGGCGGGTTGGCCGTTGCGGATGACGATGGCGGGGGAGTTGGAAGAGGGCTGCGTCATGGGGCGGCCTTGGAGGTCGTAGTAGAGGGTTGTGGATTGGTTGAGGATTGGGGAGAGGAGGGAGGTGGGGGAGAGGTTGGTGAAGTAGTGGCTGAGGTTGGTGCCGTTTTCGCCGACGTAGGTTGTTTTGGGATCGTAGACGAGAGTGGCGGCGCATTCTTCGGGGAAGACTTCGTTGCCATAGCCGGACTCGTCGGTGCTGTCACCAAGTTTTATTATGTGCTTGTTGTCTTCATTGTAGACTTTGTTGTCGGACAGGATGGTCACTGTCTGGAGGTTGGTGCAGTATTTGAAGACAAGGTCGCCGATGCGCTCGAGGTTGGATGGGAGCGTGAGGGTGGTGAGATCGGAGATGAATGGGCAATTGTTGAAGGGGAAATCACCTATTGACTTGAGGCTTGGAGGGAAAGTGAAGTCGGTGATACCGGACTCGGAGAAGGCACCTTCTCCGATAGACTCGAAGTTGGAGCAATTTGAGAGGTCTATTTTTTGAAGAGCCTTGCACTCGTAGAATGCGCCACCGCCAATTGTCTTGAGTTTGGTGCAGTTGGAGAGGTCTACCTCAAGTTTCTTACATGAATGGAATGCGTCGTCGCCGATGCTTTCGAGCGTTGTGCAGTTGGAGAGGTCGAGCGTTGTGAGTTTCTTGCATCCATAAAAGGCTTTTTCCCCGATGGAGGTGATTCCGGCGGGGAAGCCGACTACGCTCTTCAGATAGGTATAATTCTTGAAAGCGCCATCTGGTATGGAGGTGATGCCGCAGTCGTCGGTGAAGGTGACTTCGTATACAGGCAACTCAAAAGCGCTGACTGGGCACAGGGGGTTATTTTTGTCAAAGGCGAACTTGTCGTAGATGACGAGGAGTTTTTCGCCATAGTAGCCTATGAAGTTAGAGAAGTAGGAGCGGAGGTTGTTTTTGGTGCCTTTGTCGCCTATGTTTGTTTTGAGGGGGTTGTAGTAGAGGTAGGCGGTTGTGGGGAAGACATTAGTGCCTGTGGCGTTCGGGTCGGTGTTGAAGTTATTGTTATCGTCGGAGCCGAGGCAGATGGTGCGGATTTGCGAGTCGTCGGGGCTGGAGGGTACGATTGCGACCACGGCGATGTTGTTGCATCCGTCGAAGGCGTAAGACCCGATATTCTCGACATTGTCGTATAGGTAGACTACGGCGAGGGAGGAGCATCCGCTGAAAGCCTTATAACCGATGGTTGTGACTCCGTTGGGGATTACCAGTTCCTCGAGAGCTGCGCAACCGAGGAACGCTTCTTCGCTGATGGAGGTGAGGGTTGCGGGAAGGGTGACGCTGGCGAGGGAGGAGCATCCGCTGAAAGCCTTATTACCGATGGTTGTGACTCCGTCGGGAATTGTTAGCGACTCGAGAGCTGCGCAACCGAGGAACGCTTCTTCGCTGATGGAGGTGAGGGTTGCGGGAAGGGAGACGTTCTTCAAGGCTGTGAAGTTGGCGAAAGCGGAGGCGGGGATTGAGGTGAGCTGACAGTCGTCGGCGAAGACGAGGTTCTCGGCCTTTGAGTCATAGGATTTATAGTCGTCGGAATTGAGGGCATCGGTGGAGAAGATGGCGAGGGTTTTGGAGCTCTCTTCGTAGTAGATTGTGGGGAAAGTGTTGAAGTAGTAGCGGAGGTTATCTTTGGTGCCGAAATCACCTATGTATGTGTTGGAGGGGTTGTAGTAGAGAGTGGCATCGATTGGAAGAACAGCATAATAATTATCGTCGTCATCTCGTTTCTCTACTTGGTATACTACATCTTCACCATGTTCATTTGGCTTTGGATTTTCGAGATCTCGCAAGGGGGTGGCATTACGATTATTATCGACCTGCGACCCGAGGTATATGATGTGCGGATTGGCGGCGGTATAGTCGGATGAGGACAGGAGGGTGACCGAGGTGAGCTGCTTCCAAGAGGCGAAGGCTAGACTGCCGATTGAGGTGACTGACGCGGGGATAGTCAGGGAGCTGATGTTGCGGCAATCGTAGAACGCCATATAGCCGATGGTTGTGAGTTTGGAGCAGACGGAGAGGTCGAGAGTAGTGATTTGTTTGCAGCTGTTGAACGCATGACTATCAATTATCTCGACAGACGCGGGGAGTTGGACCGTGGTGAGAGAAGTGCACTCATGGAATGCATATACGCCTATCTTTGTGAGGGAGGCGCAGTTGGAGAGGTCAAGCTCTTTGAGTTTAGCACGCTCGAAAGCATACGAACAGATGCTATCGATGGCTGTGGAGAGGGAGACAGAGAAGAACGTGTCTTCTTCTTCAATCTCGTAACCACATTCGTAGAACGCATATTCACCAATGTACTTGACGGTGTTGTCCATGGTGACGCTGGAGAGGAGGCCGAAGGATTTAAATGCTTCATCGGGGATATACGCGGCGCCGTTGATGGTTATCGTGGTGACAGCACCTTGGAGGGCTTGCCAGGATTGGGAGTCGGCCCATGCGTTGTCGGAGGAGATGGCGAGGGTGGAGGTGGAGGCGGTGTAGGCCCATCCTGTGCCGCTTTGGTCGGCGTTCGAGGATTGAGCGAGTGCGGGCAGGGCGCACAATGAGAGTAGCGCGGCTGTGAGACCGCATCTGAACGTTGGAATTGTCTTCATAGAATATGACACTGTTTATGTTGTTATTTTGGGGTGTTGGGTGTTGTTGGGGGCAAAGGTAGGGAAATAATTTGTGATTGTGGGGGTGGGGGTGAAAAAAGAGGGGTGGTACGCTTTCGGCGTTGGGGGGGGACGCGTCCGCGG
>CAVFBA010000018.1:0-45791 GCA_963620665.1 bacterium | reverse complement strand
CCCCCGAAACATCCTCCATGCATCCTCCATGCATCCTCCCTCGATGCTCCAACAATGCTCCAACAATGCATCCCCGATGCTCCGCGACTCCTTCACGCTTCCCAGTCAAACCCCAAATATTTCATCCCCCAACAAATCACACACCCCGCTCCACCCACCACAAATTTCAACTTTAACCCCTCTTAACAACCACCAAAAACGCCATCCGACACCCACCCCACTAAAAAAAATTGCCCACCCAGCTGACGCCAGGCGGGCAACAAGCATAAAACACGATAATTTATCCCAAGAAAGAAATCAATATGCCCGCCGCGACAGCCGAACCTATAACGCCCGACACATTCGACGACATGCAATAATTCAGCACATGGTTGCGTGGGTCATACTTCAACGCAATCTCATTAGCCACACGAGCAGCCATAGGCACCGCGCTCAACCCCGTAGCGCCAACAAGGGGGTTTATCTTCTTCCTCGAGAACAAGTTCATAACCTTCACCAGCATGATGCCGCCGAAAATCGAGAACCCGAACGCCAAGAAACCGCCTGCCACAATGCCAATAGTCGTCCAATTCAAGAACGCCTCCACCGTCATCGTAGCGCCAACCGACAACCCAAGAAATATCGTCGCCGAGTTCATTATCGCGTTAGAAGCCGCGTCATATATACGCGACGTGTTCGACCCTATCTCCTTAAGCAAGTTGCCAAACATCAGCATCCCCACCAACGACACAGCGTCGGGCACAATGATTGCCACAATCGTCGTAGTCGCAATAGGGAAAATAATCTTCAACGCCCGCATATTCTTTATCTCCGTCTTGTTCGGATACAACTTGTCCTGCTCCTTCATGTTGATTTTCAGCTCCTTCTCCGAGCATGTCAACTTCACCACAAGAGGAACAATCACAGGCACCAACGCCATATACGAGTACGCCGCGATAGCTATCGGACCCAACAAGTGAGGCGCCAACTTAATCGTCGTGAAGATAGCCGTAGGACCGTCCGCGCCACCTATGATAGCCAACGACGCAGCCTCGGGCATCGTGAAAAAGTTGCAGGCCACAAGCAGCACGGCAAAAATGCCAAACTGAGCACCCGCGCCGAATATAGCCAACTTCAAGTTGCGAAGCATCGGCCCGAAATCCGTCAACGCTCCAACACCCATGAAGATAATCGGTGGCAAGAACCCGCTCTTAATCAACGCGTAATACAAGAAGTTCATAATGCCCAAATCATGCGCTATCTCCGGCAACGACATCTCATACACGTTCTTCGTCACCTCCACCCCATTCTTCATGAAGTGTACCATGCCCTCGCCATCGGCCGCTATCACGCCCATACCTCCTCCAGGAAAGTTGGCTATCAACACGCCAAAAGCTATCGGCACAAGCAGCAGCGGCTCAAACTCCTTCCTGATGCCAAGATACAGCAACAAGAACGCCAACGCGTACATTATAAGGAACTCCGGACGGTCCACTATCGAACCTATCGCCGTCATCCCATATATCTTCTCTAATATCTCTTGCATGGCTCGGCCTCCTTATTTGATTTTCATCAATACGTCATCCTCTGCCACCGACGAGCCGCTAACAACGCTAATCTCCGTCACCACGCCATCCTTCTCGGCAGCTATGGCGTTAAAAGTCTTCATAGCCTCGATATAGCAAACCGTCTGGCCCTTCTTAACCACGTCGCCAACCTTGACGGCCACGTCCCCGCTGTTCTTCACAAGATAAAACTTGCCCTCAAGCGGCGATGCCAACGGGTCGCCCTCACCAGGTGCCGCATTCACCGCCTGGGCCGCCCCCGACGCTGGCGCGCCGCCATCCTTAGGCCCGAACGTCACCTGATATTTCTGGCCGTCAACGTCAACAACCACAGTCTTAGTGCCGCTCAACGCCGCCCCCTTGTTCTTCTCCGCCTTGCGCTTAGCCAAGTCGGCCTCAAAATCCGCCTTAGCCTTGCCGCTCTTATAGGCCCGATATTGCTGCGGATGCATAGCAAGCTCAAACAGCTCCTCCTCATCCTCACCAAGATCCCAGCCATTCTCAGCCATCTCCTTGCGGAACTCATCCAATGCGTCAGGATAGTTCGACTGAGGATCCTCCTCATGGAACTCCCTGCCCTGCTCCTTGGCCTTTGCCACAAGCTCCGGCGCCAATGCGCCAGGCAACTTGCCACTCTTGCCCAGCATCATGTCCCAAATGTCGTCCGCTATCATGCTCCAACGCTCCTTGCCCTTCTCCATCTGCATCACGTTCATAAGCGCCATATTCTTCACATACTGGCTGAAAGGAGTCACCAAGCACGGATAACCCATCATAGGCCATACATACGACACCTCGTTGAACAACTTGATAAGCAGCTGGTCCTGAGTCAACTTAGCCTGACCATGCTTCTCCTTCCACGAGTTCAACGACGACAAGTTAGTCTCAAGGTCGGTCATCAAGCTGCCCATCATGCCACCAGGCAAGCCCGGACCAATAAGCAGAGAGTTCATAAGCCTGTTGCGGCTCGGTATGTAATAGCCAAGGAAATCGTCCATCATCTCCTGGATCAGCGAACGCACCTCCATATAAGCCTCCATATTCACCTCCGCGACACTAAACCCGGCATCCTTCAGCATCGCCTGGACGGCCAGCACATCCGCATGACCCGTGCCCCACGACAGCGGCTCCATGCCAACATCGATAATGTCACACCCAGCCTGGCACACCTCCAATATCGACGCCATGCTGAACCCAGGCCCCGCATGACTGTGATACTGTATCGTGATGTCAGGATACTTAGCCTTGATAGCCCCCACAATCTTGCCCAACGACACCGGACGGCCTATGCCCGCCATGTCTTTGATGCATATCTCGTCAGCCCCGGCCTCTATAAGCTTGAACGCCAAATCAGTGTAATACTCCACAGTATGAATCGGCGAATACGTGATGCACAGGCAGCACTGCGATATCATGCCGCCCTCATGAGCATAGCCAATCGACGGGATGATATTACGCACGTCGTTAAGACCGCAGAACGTACGGGCTATGTCCGTACCCTGCCTCTTCTTGACCTTATAGAACAACCTGCGGACATCTGCCGGCACAGGACTCATCCGCAACCCGTTCAACGCACGGTCCAGCATGTGGGTCTGTATCCCAGCATCATGAAACGGCTTAGTCCACGCTCGCACAGCCTTGTTCGGATTCTCGCCATACAGCAAATTCACCTGCTCAAAGCCTCCTCCATTGGTCTCTACGCGCGCAAAACACCCCATCTTCACAATATAAGGGGCCACCTTCACCAACTGGTCTACTCGGGGCACATATTTGCCCGACGACTGCCACATGTCGCGAAACACGAGGCTGAACTTAATCTCTCTCGACATTATTGTTATGTTCTATATTATTCTGTTCTACAATCTCTTAATCTCTATAACCTGACCCTCGCCTCCCGTGACTTCCTGCACGGCGCGCTCTATGGCCTTAGCCACAGCGGGGCTCACACTGACACTCGGCTCCGCGGCAGGCTTGGACTCCTCCTCGGGAGCTATCCGGTTCACCGCCTTTATCAACAACTTGCCCCCCTCAATGATGATTATGAGGACAACAAACACTGTCCCCATGCCCACCACCAACAGCTTCAGGGCCTCAAGCATGTTACTTGCATCCATTTCTAATCTTTTCGCTTTGATGTTATACAAATCTCTCACGTACTCATGGCACACGCCACTTTCCACTCCCAAATATACTAAAAATATTAAACCCCTATAACATTTCACCTTTTTACAACTCCCCCTTTTCGCCCTTTTCTCCACCTCTCCCCCTATTTTACACTATAATCCACCACCTTCACTCGACCCTCCCCTACCTTTGTCAACATAAATCAACACTTATTCTCAATGAATATCTACACCACCCTGACACTCGCCCTCCTCACCTCCTGCGCCTCCGCCCTCGCGCAAGACACCACTTTCGTAGCCTCCGGCAACCCCATCCTACGCTACAAATACCTCGGCGACCCCGCGGCTCTCGTCGACAACGACGGCACTCTCTACCTCTACGCCGGTCACGACGCTTGCCCTCCTCCTCACAACTACTACAAAATCGACGAGTGGGCTGTCCTATCAACCAAAGACCTCAAAACCTGGCACGAACACCCCACCCCACTCCATGCCACCGACTTCCAATGGGCATCGGGCGAGGCTTGGGCAAGCCAAGTCATCCGCAAAGGCGACAAATACTTCTGGTACGTCACTGTCGAACATAAAAACATCGACGGCAAGCAAGGCAAAGCCATCGGCGTGGCCGTCGCCAACTCCCCAACAGGCCCCTTCAAAGACGCACGTGGCACAGCTCTCGTCACCAACAACATGACTACACAATACACCTCAATCCCCTGGGACGACATCGACCCGACTGTCATAATCGACACCGACGGCACCCCCTACCTCATCTGGGGCAACACTCAAATCTACATCGCCAAACTCAAAGACAACATGATTGAACTCGACGGCGACATACGCACCATCCAAATCAACGGCATCAACACCCCGGCCAACCCACAACCACAATGCTCACACTACACCGAGGCCCCCTGGATTCACATCTACAACGGACGCTACTACCTCTCCTTCGCCATCGAGTTCCCCGAGAAAATCGCCTACGCCACAGCCAACAACATCTACGGCCCCTACGACTGCAAAGGCATCATCAATGAACTCTCCGGCAACTGCAACACCAACCACCAAGCCATAGTCCAGAAAGACGGACGCTGGCTCTTCATCTACCACAACGGAGCAGCCGACGTCAACGGTGGCAGCTTCCGCCGCTCCGTATGCATCGACGAACTCCACTACGACAACAACGGCAACATCCTCCCCCTACGCATGACCACCAAAGGCATCTGGTAACCAGTGGTTTGAGACGATACAGACATCACCTACATTACGCATTCGCATTTAGGATACACCTGCGGCGTTTCAATCAACGGCATATCATAGTTCGGGCGACTCTCGTGGTGAGAGTCGCCCGTTTTATTTTGGTCGTGTTGAGACGTTCTTATGTGTGAGTTTAGCCCAGGCGATGCCTGCATCATCTCAAGGCTTGCGCCGCAGGCGCACCCAAACCATAGGCAACTAAGCCTTTCGGCGTCATGGGATCCCCTACCCTACTTCATCACGCCATCCACAAACACCACCACCTCGGCATCCTTATACTGGCTCACGATACCATTCTCCCGCATAAACTCCTGCGCCTCGCTCTCTGTGCCAAACGGCACGACGATATACCTGTAACGGCCGTCATAGCAATACTCCAAGACCTTCTTGCCACCCATCTCCACGGGCATATCCAGCGGCTCCTTGCTCTTCGTCAGGCTCACCGCCGCCACACGCCCGCGCATAACGTTGGCCGCCGAGTTCACATCAGAGAAATAAACCTGCTTGCCACCAAACTTTATGGCCGAGACGTTAACATATCTGCTTGGGTTCAACCTCACGTCCACCAACAACCGGTTCAGGTTCTCCGTGGCCGACACGATATTCTCATACAGCCGCTTGTCGTTTGCCATCTGGGCTATATTGCCATCGGCGGCCAACAGCCCCTGGGTCGTGCCTATCAGCGTGTCCAATCGCGTCACGGCGTCACCAAGACCCGCCCCAGCCAGCTCCTGCGACAAACGTGCCATGCTCGCCATTATCGTGTCTATCCTCCCCGTCTGACCGTTAAGCGACGTCATGAGCCCCTCAGCCGACTTCAACGCCCCACTTGCCGAGCCGGTAGCGGCAGTCATAGCAGCCAAGTTGCGGCTCACAGTCTCGATATTCTCCATAGCCACGCTCATGCGACGTATCATCTCATCCAAATACGCCCTGTTGCGCACATCGAGCACACTGTCAATGTCGCGCATCACGACATCCGCGCTACGCATCAGCGCCGTGGCGTCATCCTTCACGGGCATAAGCTCATCGAGCATGCCTCCCTTCACGCCCGAGGCTATCGTGTCGCCCGAACACGCCATGTCACCGCTCACACCCAGCACTATCTCCACACCCTTGCCACCAAGCAGGTCGGTGCTCACAATCCACGCCTTGCTGTCCACCGGCACGCCTATATTCTTCTCCAGCCCCAGCGTCACGCAAAAGAGCTTATGCGGGTCTGTGGCACTCTGGTCTATGTCGACATCCGTCACCGACCCCACCTTGAATCCCTTATACATCACGGGGCTTGAGTCCGTCAGTCCGTCCACATTGGCATAATATGCCCTCAGCGTCGCGCCCGACGTGAATATGTTGCGCCCCTTCAGATAGTTCAGCCCAATGCACAATATGGCGAACGCCACAACGGCGAATACGCCTATTTTGATGTTCCTCTTTTTCTCTGCGTTCATTGTCTATTTCTTTAGTCGCTTCTTTGCCGCACGAACCGAAATACGCTCCTTGCCGTCGTAGGCCACGACAAAGCAGTCGGGATACCTCTTCTTCAACCCTTCCTTCAGCTCCTCCACCTCGTCCACGCTCTTGCATATCCCCACCATATACCTCGTCACACCCTTCACCACCTCACGGCTCTGAGGCCCATAGCCCAACGTGTCTATCACCTGGGCTTTGCTCGCCGCCGCCACCTGCACCCTGAAGTTCACGCCCTCGGGCCACAGCTCCACCTTTGGCTTTCTCTCCTCATGGCGCATCACCGCCATACGCCCGTCATACTCCTCCTTGAAACTCTTTATAGCATCGTATATGGCCCCCGCCAACGCCACAGAACCCGTGTCGCTCGCCATATACGCCTCCTCCGCCCTATTGCTTATGAACCCAAGCTCTATAAGCACACTCGGCATCGGCACCTGCCGGAGCACCAGGAATCCCGCCTGCTTGACACCCCTGTCGGCACGCCCCTTGCTCTCGAAACCCTTCTGCACAAGCACTGCCATATCGATGCTCTTGTTGATATAGTCCGACTGCATGCCGGCGAAGGTTATCACCGACTCGGGTTGCGACGGGTCAAAGCCCTCATATTTGCTCGTATAGTCCTCCTCGAGGGTGATGACGGAGTTCTCCTTCTGCGCCACCTCCAAGTTCTCTTTCGACCTGTGCTGACCCAGCAGGAACGTTTCCGACCCGTAGACCGTTTTGTTCTTCGACGAGTTGGCATGTATCGACACGAATATGTCCGCCGAGTTCTTTATGGCAAACTCCGCACGCTCGTTAAGCGGCACGAACGTGTCGTCGTCGCGCGTATACGCCACCTTCAGGTCGGGTATACTGTCGTTGAGCATCTTGCCCAACTTGAGCGACACGTTAAGCACGATGTTTTTCTCCCTGAACTTGCTCCCTATGGCACCTGGATCCTTACCGCCATGCCCCGGGTCTATAACGATGGTGGTCAATTTCTTGCCACCCGACGATGCCACATCCTGGCCATACGCCACGACCGAGCCGAACGCCACTGCGGCGACCAGCCCATATTTTACGATTCCGCTTAAGCGAACTAACATCACTCTGCTTTTGTCCGTTATCTTTCCTCGCAAAAATACGCATTTCCATCCAATAGGTTACCTCAATCGCCAACAAATCAAATAGTGGCAAGGGTGTTAGGTGGGACAGTGGGTTTCCTGAGTGGGGTGATACGTTCCGAGCAATGGTTTCATAGCGACCGTTGGGGGTAGTACGCCTTCGGCGCTATGGGAGATGAAGCAGGCATCGTCAATACATGGGGCACTCCGACCGTTAGTTTTGGTACGCCTTGCGGCGTTTGGGAGAAAGGATGGGGGCGGCGTACGTAGATGTGCGTCGACTACTGCTCCACTGTGGGGAAAAATGATGTGGGTGGGCTATCTGAAATTGAAGAAGAATCTTAAGAGTATGGGCATAAGGATAGAAAGGAATACGGCGATTAGGCATACTATTGACAACTTCTTCAGGATGGCGATTTCCTTTTTGAGGTTGCCTATTTCGCCTTGCATCTTCTTCTCTGCTGAGGTGATGGCTTCCTGCTGATTTGTGATTATTGTTGAAGACGCATTGCCTATCTCGGTGAGAGTGTTCTTCTCGGCAGAGTTGATGCACTCTTGTTGACGGGTAGTTATAGCGACAGACTGTTTGCCGAGTTCGTCGAGGATGCTTTTCTCTACCCTATTTATGTTTTCTTTATTGCATGTTGTTATTTGGTCTGCGCTACTGTCGATCCACGACCTTACACGGGAGAAGGAGTGTGAGGTTTCTTTGAAAGCCTCATCGATAGCGTTGAAATGTTCGCTAATGCTATCGGCAGTCTTTGTGGTGTATTCGTGCAGGGATGTCAGTTCATTTATAACAGACTCGCGAAGAGACTTCAGGTTGTCGAAGAGGTTGTCGAAGAGATTTTTCTGGTCGGATTGGATGGATTGGAGTGCAGACGTCATTGATGCCCTCTCTTCCTTGATAGCGGCGGAGAGGTCGTCGATTTTGGCGATTAGGGCTTTGTTGAGCTCGTCGTATTTGCAAATGATGACTTCGAGTTCATGCTGCAAATTGGTGAATGAGGAGAGATGCTCGTTTACTGATGTTGTCAGGTGCGACAAAATCTCTTCTTGAGTTTTCTTTTGACTATCGGAGACATCAGAAAGAGTATTGTTGAACTGGCTTTGCATCTCTTGAGAGACGGATTGGAATTCGGCGAGTACGGCGGCGATGCGCTCTATTTCGACGGTAGCCTTTTGGTTGAATTTGGCGATGGAGTCGTCGATATCGGAGTTGAGGTGTTGCGAGCTTTCGTTTACGGAATCGGAGATCGCCTTTGCGCATTGCTTGCATGAAGCATCGAATGTGGATAGGATGCCACTTGCCGCATTTTTTAGAGAATCAATCTCGTCGTTGATTTTGCTGAATGCGGAGTCCATCTTTTCCTTCAGGGTATTGTCTATGCTGCTCACATTATCCTTGACGGCGGTATAGACGTTTTTCAATTCGGAGGAGACGGTAGCGAACTCGACATTCAGAGCTTGAAGCTGTACTTGTGCTTCTTCGTAAGCGTTTACTGTGTTTGTGACTTGCTGCCGTGCGGACTCTACGTTCTGCAGGCTTTGCTCAAGTTTGTTGAGCGATTTAAGGATGTCTTGTGCGTCCATAATCGTGTGTTATTCTGTGTAGCTACTGGCGAACTTATCGATCCAGGAGTCGTGAATTTCAAGTTCAGTAATCAGATCTAAGTAATTAAGGTGCTGTATGTCTTCTTGAGAAGCCAGATTACGGCCATTAGAGTTGAGCCCTTCCTTGAATTGCTCTATGTAGCTGAGGAAAGTGTCGTAGTCTGGGGTGTCGTTTCTTAGAGCTTGATAACCTTCGATATAGCTTTTGTCGAGTTCTTGCATAAGGTGCTCGTTTTTGTCTATTTTCAGTGCTATCAGGCAATAGGCATTGAGGAGGCTGAGGGTGGCGTTAATGTCGGCGATGCTTCGGCGAATGAGTCGGACGGCGCCTTGAAGGTGTTTTATGCTGTCTTTAGGGGAGCCTGACACCCCCATCACGTCGGCGTCGACTACTCTCATATATTTGAGGAGGATATCGTGAGAGGATATTTTGCCCCTGTCGGTGTCGTCGAGGAGAGAGAAAGGTTCATTATTGTCGGTGGTGTAACCTTCTCGTGCAAATCTTGAGTTGAAGTAATAGTATATTTCGTCTTTGAGGTCTTCGTTTATTTCCAGCCAATTTTTGCCTGAGGAGGTGTCGACGCCTATGTTGCAGAAGTTTCTGATGTCGTCTATTGCCCGTTTTCTTTTGATAGCGACCTTATCGTAGACGAACTCGGTGAGGTAGCCGAGGCATTTGTGAATTTCGTTGTCGCCTTTTCTTTCTTTCGCTTTTGCCACCTCATTTTGAGCACGTTCCTCGGAGTAGTATCTCATCAGGAAATCTTTCAGGCGGTCGTAGTAGGCACCGTCTTTTTTTCTTTTAGAAACGATTCTGAAAGAACTATTCGCATAGTCTTGTGTGAAGTCGTCGATGAGTCCAATCATGCACATGCGGTATATTGCTTTTGCCGTATCTGCATAATCGTCTTCGCCTTTACCTTTTTTATCTTCGTATGGTATGATTGTTACGACGTCCGTGCCGACTTCGGAGTTGAGTACTGTTTCGAGAAAGCCTTTAGCCTTGATGTGGTTGGCGGGTTTATCTTTCTTGTTGTTGCCGATGAAATACTCAACATTCTTCTCGCTCATCAGGTAGAGCATTTTCTTTTTTTCTTCGAACTCGCCTTTGAAGTTGTTGTCGAAGAAATACATGACAGTGTTGTAGTCAGCGCCTTGATATTCAAAATTCTCTTTTGGAATTCTGATGTTATTGGCGGCAAGATAGTCATCGAGGTCTTTACGGAACTGCCAGCCGGTCATGCTCATGTCGACACGACGCACGGGGCATTGGTCGATTTTGTTGCAAGGTTTATTATGACGGCATGCGTCCCAGTTGCTACACTTGAGCTTTACGATATCGGAAAGGGGGTTGCAATAGTCGAAATAGCTTGGGTCGATAGAGATGTTATGGTCCCCCTCAGGATGTTGAAAAGGACATCATCTTTGAACCATTTGCCAATTATGAGATATAATGGGAATATATTATTATGGGGGAATTTAGGGTTGATTCTCACGAGGTTATAGTCGGAGACGAGGATGACGGAGAGTGCCATTTTGCGGTCGCGGCCGGCACGTCCAGCCTCTTGCACGAAGCTCTCGAGAGAGTTTGAGTAGTTCATGTTTATGGTGAACCTGACATTTGGTTTGTCGATGCCCATGCCAAAAGCTTTGGTTGCGACCATGATAGGTAACTTATTATCTCGGAACTTTTTCATGTTTTCCATTGATTCGTTACCTTGTTTTGCACCTTCTTGTGCCGAGCCTGAGAACGTGCCGATTTTGCACAGGTGAGAAAGAGTTGCGGAGTTTTTGGACACACTCACGCCAGTAGTATTGACGTGTGGGCAGAAGACGATGCCAGCTTGTTGGTAGTCGTCTTTTGTGGCGTAGAAGTCATCGGGCATGTCGACAAGCAGTTTCTTGCCATCGACATCCTCAAGGTTTTCCCTTTCTTGGAATCTGCTTAAAATGCGCTGTATGGACTCTTTGGATTGGAGTTGCCTGATGTAGCCAGGGATTTTTTGAATGTAATTGGCGAGGAAATCTCCTTTTTGGTTGTTTGCGCTCCAGACATCCCCTATATTGACTGCTTTAGGGTAGTTTATTAAAGTGCCTACTTGTTCGTAGCTTTTGTCATCATTGTAGGTGACTTCGACTTTCTCGATTTTGTACTGAAGTTCGAGTCGGTTGCTATTTTCGAAGCGTACGACGGTGTCGGGGTCAAGGCTGAAGGCTCCGTTGCCAGAGAGTTCACGTTCAACATCGGACAAGACATCGAACGAGGCGGTGGCGGTGAGTCCGAACAGAGATATTCGTCCATCTTTAGCGTTGACATAGCTATAGAGATTGCGGCCTAGGTGGAGATAAGAAAAGCGGAAGTCTTGTCCCCATTCGGAGACGCAGTGGACTTCGTCGATGACACCGTAGGAGAAGTAGACATGAAGGTTTTTCATGTTTTGCAAACGTTCCCTAAACTCGTAGATGCAAAGACGTTCGGGCGATATAAAGGCGAAGATGACCTTAGAGAACTCCATCATTGTTTCGTGAGAGGCACGTTCGCCAGTGGTGAGTTCGCTATTGATGTATGTGCAACAGTCGATGCCGGTGTTGATGAGGCCATCGTATTGGTCTTGCATCAGCGACTTCAGGGGGTCGATTATGACGGTTATGCCAGGTTGGAGCATAGCTGCCAGCTGGTAGGTGAGGGATTTGCCGCCTCCTGTTGGGAGGAGGCCTATGACGCCTTGAACTTGCAAGGCTCTATTGAGGATAGGCAGCTGACCTGGTCGGAATTGTTCCTTACGGAATAGCAGGCGGAGGAAGTAGATGAGGTGCTTGACGTTTTTCTCTTCCTCTACGTGTCGGCCGTTTTCATTGGCTTTTGTGAGGGGTTGGTATATAATTCTGTCGGTTGTGTAAACGTCTCGTATGGTGTAGACTACATTGGAGGAGCGGACGTTGAAGTAGCAGTTGTTGTTGGCTTTAAACTCGGAGAAACGCACATTAGCGGCGTCAACGTTTTCGCGGATGGCGAAGTCGATCACCATGTCGTATGTCTGGTTGGCGACGCTGTTTTTGACGTGTGAATGTACGGTGCTGTTTAGATGGAGTGGTGACGATGTGAAGTTTTCGGATATGATAGTGAGGTTTACTTTGGGGAAGTTTCTATCGCTGAATGTTGATGATAGGGCGGTCAAGTGATTGTACATCTCGGCCAAATCGGCAAAGGCGAGAGCGGAGCAAGGGACATCGTTTTCTTTCACAAGGACATTCCATTCGTTTTTGAGGATAGATATATGTCCGGTCAATACGGCTTCGATGATGACTTTCTCTATTTTCGCTATGGCTATGGGGATGTCGCGGAGCAGTTGCTCGTCGGGGAGTTCGGCGTCTTGCTTTAAGTCATAATGGATAGTGCCATACTTTTTCGTTTTGGTGGAGAAGTTGAAGGCGTCGTTTAGTTTCTCCTCGATGAACGGGGAGCACTTGGTAGGCAGGCCACGGGTGACGATATTGCTCAGAACGGCTAAAATGGGGTCTATATCGTCGTATACGCTTGCGCCGAAATCGAAGGGAGCCAGGACTTCGAAGGCAGAGAGTTTGTTCCAGTCGCATAGTTTTTTTTGTTTGTCGAGTTCTTCGATGGCATCGAGCCTGAATGCGGCATGGAATTGTTTTGGGGGATAGAAAGAAAGTGGGGCAAGGATGGTTTTGCCTTCCTCTCGTGTCAGTTGGAAACCTTTGGCGGCACAACTGTATTTATGGCCGTTTGGTAGTTCCTTGTAGTATCCTATCGCGAAGTCGACGAAAAAGTTGTCTGGTTGCAGGTTAAAATAGCGGGTAAAGCTGGTAAGTCTTTCATTATTAGAGTAAAGAGGGCTTACACAGACGAAGAAGTGACGATAGCCAGAAGAACAAGTGAGCCTGGATAGGTCTTTAAGATTGACGGAGAAAATGTCGAGAATATTGGAAAACAGGTGAATACAGATGGGTTCATCAATATGAAGTTCACTTATATATTTCTCGTCAGGTTTTGAACTGTTGGAAGGCAAATAGAGGTTTAATGGTACTATTTGCACTTTGTTTTCGACGGATTGTCGAACATTGAGCTCGGCGCGGGCAAGGGTTGTTGGGGAAGGCTCAATGAGGGTGATTTTTTGTAGTTTGTCTAAAAGTCCGACCTGCCTAAGGAAATCAACAGTGCACACGCTGGCTAAACCTTGTCCACATGCCCAATCGATGATTTCGAAGTTTTCGTCAATTTGCTTGAATGGGAATTTTTGCAGAGCTCCGTCCATTTTGGATTTGTGCATCTCGCCGTATGCTGCGAGGTAGCAGGACATCTGTTCATTGTTTTGGAGAAGAGCGGTACCATGATTTAGCGCTGGGTGCGCCCAAGGTTTATTCTGATATTCTGAGGGGACGTATTTTTTTGCTGTCTCTATGATATCGTTTATAGACAGCGGGGAGAAGGACTTTATGGTTTCTTCGTAGCTCATGTGGCTTATTTGCCTAATATATTCTCGTTGAATGGGTTGGATTTATGTTTTTTCCAGTTGTCCACGGCAATATCCTTTGTTGAATTAGCGTAGCAATATTCGCAAAGGTGTGGGCAGGTGTTGTATTGCCCAATGTCTTTACTGAGTATGCAACCGCAGTTTAGTCTTTGCCCTTTGTCTTTGTTGTTTTTTTTCTTCACGGCGCACAGATTTTCGGAGATTTTTATGGCATTTTCGGTGGGGAATAATGGCAATGGTTGAATTTCTATGCCGAGGAATTTCATGAGTGTGGCGTCGTTGTGTGCGAGTTTGGCTATCAGGGTGTCGTCAACACAATGGTTATGCTTGATGCCGTATTGGTTCAGGTCGATTTTTTCTCCACATGTGGCAAGTTCGTAGTTCCAATTTTTGTTCAGTTCCGCAAGTCCTGATGCCATTTGGTGCATGGTGGTCTCAGAGAACACTTGGTAGTGGATGTTGTTGATTTCCAAGTTGGTTTTGACTTTTTTGTATTCTGAGATGTCGGCGAAGCTGAAGACGAGTTTTTCGGTGTGTCCCTTCAGGGCGTCGCCGATGCGTTGGACTTTGCGGAGCAGGTCTTCGACTGTTATCTTGTCGGTCAGGATGAATGGGTCGAATCGCCACACGACATGGCCTTTGCCTAATATACGGACGAGTTCTTTGAATGTATCGATGCGTTCGCAGAGATTTGGCACACCACGCTCGAGATGTTCATCTTCGTAGTCGTTGAGGGTGAACTGGATGTAGCAGTTTATGCGTTTTTGTTTGAGGATGTTGAGATATGGGATAAGAGGGCGCGGGTTTTTGGACCAGAAGACGATGAACCTGGTGTTTTTGTAGCTGACGTAGCTCTGAACGCCGTTGAAGGGATTAGTCCAGGCGGAGTAGCCGATTTCTAAACGCTTAAAGAACCAGTCAGCATAGAAAGCAGGGATGTCGGTGCTTCTGCTTGCGGATATGATGATTGGAGCTTGTGCTTCAACCTCTTCGCCGTTATCTCTTATGATTTTTATTTTATCCCAAGCCATAAATTAGGGGTGGTGTGTAGGTGTTAAGATGTGAGGACTAATAGATTGTCGGTCAGTGGTGTCGGACTGTTTAGGAACCGATTAGTCGTGTTTAAAAATATAAATAATTTGGGTGCGGTGCAAGAGTTTTTAGAAAATGGGGTGAGTGGGGATGTAAGTTGTAGGTTGAGATGTTGTGGTCAACGGGTGTAGGGCGGTAGTGTGTGCGGTAGTTAGGGGGAAGTGTAAGAGTGTGTAAAGGGGTTTGGTGCAATGGGTTTATAGCGGGTGGGGGGGTAGTACGCGTTCGTGTTGGGGGAGACGCATTCGGTGTTTGGTGATTACGCCTTGCGGCGTTAAGGGAGACGCCGCGGGCGGACGTCTCTACATTACGCCTTGCGGCGTTTGGGGGTATGGGAATAAAAAAGCCACCGGGGATGCCGGTGGCTATGTAACTCAAGTAGAGAGAACTGCTAATTCTTTGCGAAATAGTCTTTAACAGCCTCGTTGACTACCATTTGCTCCGCGAAGACGTAAGCGCCGGTTTTGGGCGACTTGACCATCTTGATGACCTTAGCGAAGCCTTTACCTTCACCCTTCTGGAGGGTTGCGACAGTTTTCTTTGCCATTGTATCAAGTGTTATTTAATCTCTCTGTGGAGAGTCATCTTGTGGAGATAGGGGTTGTACTTCATGCGCTCCAGACGGTCTGGAGTGTTTTTACGATTCTTGGTTGTGATGTAGCGAGACATACCTGGTACGCCGCTCGCTTTCTGCTCCGTGCACTCCAGGATGACCTGGACGCGGTTGCCTTTTGCTTTCTTTGCCATTGTCTCAGTCTATTAATCGTTCAAGAAACCTTTCTTCTCAGCACGACGGAGAGCGGCTTGGAGGCCGATCTTGTCGATGAGTCGGAGGCCGGCGCTTGTGACTTTGAGGGTCACGAAGCGGTCTTCCTCGGGGATGTAGAACTTCTTCTTTGCGACGTTCGGCAAGAAGCGACGCTTGGTCCTCCTCTTAGAATGGGAAACATTGTTGCCATTCTGATAGTGGATGCCCGTTATCTGACAAACTTTAGACATTTCTCTTTAATTCTTGAGATACATTTTCAAAACACGGCGCAAACTTACTGCTAATATTCGGATTACGCAAGTGTGGGGGCTAAAAAGTTATCTAAAAGCGTCGGGTATGTGCTCAATATGGAAGCCTGCGGCGGTGCTTGTGAGCGTGACTATGTCGAAGCGCATATCGCCCATGAAGTTGGAGCGGTTGATGTAGGCTTCGGCGGCTTCCTCGAGGTAGCGCACTTTGCTGTTTGATATGAGGTCGCTGGGTGACATGGCGTGTGAGCGTGTCTTGACCTCGACGAATACGAGGATGGGGCCATCCATGGCGATGATGTCGACCTCCTTTTGCTTATATCGCCAATTACGCTCCATGATTATGAAGTTCTTGGCCATGAGGTGTTTGAGGGCGGCGTCTTCGCCTGCTTTGCCGAGTTCGTTGTGTTCTGCCATAGGAGGGGGCTATTTTAGAGACCTTACTTCGTAAATGCGGGGTGACAGTGCGCCATTGCGGGCGACTATTTTCAGTGTCACCTTTGAGGTTTTGACGTTGTTGAGGGGGATGGTAACAGTCTGCCTGCCGTTGCCTTTGAGTGTCGCCACGTCTGCGTCATCGATCATGACGGTAGCCTCGCGGCCGTTGTCGGACCATATAGAGAGCGTGAGGGAGGTTGCGCCATCGACTTTGAGGACGTAGGAGAACCATGCTGAGGTTTCACGCCAATGCGTGCCATCGTCGTCACCCCAGGCGAATGAGCCACCCTCGGCGAATCCATGGTCGCTCTCGGGCTGCTGCTCGCCACTTATCACGAGGTCGACGGTGCGTTCATCGAGAGCCTTGCGTTCCAGTTCCACTTGCCTGAGTTGCTCAAGTTGTGCCTCGTAGGCGGCGGGGGTGAGCTTTTGGAAATAGATTTGGTAACGATGTTCGGAGAGGTCGATGAAGGGGACGAGATGGAGGTTAGAGTATTTGGCGGGGCGTGCGCAGTCGATGATCCACTCTAATTTGCCGTCGACCTTGTGGACGTGGGCGAGAGCGTTATCGTTGGTCACGAGCGAGGGGACTTCGTCGAGTTGCATTTTGGGGCCAGCGGCAATATGCCCACCACGGCCAGCGTCGGCATAGAGACCAGTCTGGTTGGCCTGCCCCATATCGGCGGCGAGTACCAGAGGACCGTAGGTGAAGGAGAAATAGTCGGAGCCGTCGGGTAACTGTGTCTGCGACAGGGACATGGGTAGGCTTACCTCGAGGGTGTCTCCCCTACCCCACTTGCGGTCGATGGTGACATAGCCGTCGGGTGTTGTGGCGGTGTAGGATTTGCCGTTGATGGAGACGGAGAAAGCGTTGCACCATGAGGGTTTGCGTATTTTCAGGGCGAAGTGCTTGTTTGGGGCATTCACGATGACACGTGACTTCTCGGAGAAGGGGAAGTCGCCCGTCTGCTCGACTGAGACATCGCCCCAGTTGAGATTGGAGGCGATGAAGGTGTTGATATAGAGTGTGCGGTCGGCATTGTGGGCATAGATCATCTCGCCATAGCGGCTATGATTCTCGAGACCTGAGCCTACGCAGCACCAGAAGGATGTCTGTGGCTGTGAGTAGACACGGTAGTGTCCTGGGCGCATTGGTGTGAAATAGACGAATCCGCCTTGGGTGGTGTTGATTGTAGAGAGTATGTGGTTGAGCATGGCGCGCTCGTAGAAGTCGACGAGAGAGGCCTCGGGTTTGTCGAGGAACATCATCTTGGTGAGGCGGAGCATGTTGTAAGTGTTGCAAGTCTCGGGGCCTTGTTCGCTGACAATCATGGGTTTGAAGTCGTTGGCTGGGTTGAAGTGCTCGCGCACACTATTGCCGCCTATCGTCACGGATCTGTGGTCGACGACCCTGTGCCAGAAGAAGTCGACGGCTTTGGCCCACTTGTCGTCATTGTCGGCACGCGCTATGGACTCTATACCGATAATCTTGGGGATCTGGGTGTTGGCGTGCAGGCCGTCGAGTTTATCCTCGCCTTTGAGGAGTGGGTCTAAGATGACGTTGTGGGTTAAGCGGCGCGCCTGTGTGAGGTAGATTTTGTCGGCGGTTAGGGAGTAGGCGTCGGCCATAATCTCGTTCAGTCCGCCATATTCGCTCACGAGCATAGACTGGACCTCATCGTCGGATAGGTTGGCGATGTTGGTGGCGAACCATTTGCATAGTTTGAGGAAGATATCTTTAGCGGCATCGATCTCGCCGACGAGGTATGCGTCGCGCAGGCCTGCCATAATCTTGTGGATGTTGTAGAGTGGTACCCATCGGTCGTTGAGGGAGAAGGCGCCGGAGCGTATCTCGTGCTTCACGAAAAGCTCATTCCATAGGGCATGGCCACCTACGACACCCGATAGGCATCCGTTGGCATCTTGGGCTTTGGCGAGGTTATCGACCATGTAGACGAGCCGTTCCTTGACCCTGAGGTCGCCCGTGGCGGCATACATGTGGGCGAGTGCGGAGAGATAGTGTCCGCCTATATGACCGTCGAGACCTGTATCTTCCCAGTTGGGGTAGTTGGGGGCTTGCGGGGTGATGCCGGCCTCCTTGAGGTAGGGGGCGAGTAGGCGGTCGGCGTTAAGGCCGAGGAGGTAATCTTTGGCGAGCATTTGGACGTGGATGAGTCGTGATTGTGTGACCCTGACGTCTTGGAGTCGGAATGGTTGTGCTTTGTCGTCGTGGTGTGTGTCGGCATACAAGTCGTTGAGTGTTAGTGATATCAACGATAGGGCCGTGATGATAAATTTCTTCATTTTGTAGTATTGTATTGATGATGATATGTGGGGGGAGAGATACAGTTCGTGGTTAGGTGGCGTTAGGGGGGATGGGGTTTATGCGCCTGCGGCGCGAGCCTCGAGACGATGCAGGCGTCGTCACTACGTTATGGGGGACGTCGCGGGCGGACGTCTCTACATTACGCGTTTGCGTTTAGGGATACGCCTTTCGGCGTTTAGGATACGCTTTCAGTGTTAGGGGAAGATGTACTTTCGGGGTCGGGGTGGGAGTCGTGAGTGTTTTTGAGTTTTTGTTTTTTCTCGCGACGTGTGCGGAGTTCGTCCATATAGCCGGCAGTTATGATGCCTGAGGGGAGTGCGATTATTGCCACACCGACGATAGCGGAGACCATGCTTATGAGCCTGCCGACCGATGATACGGGGTATATGTCGCCGTAGCCTACGGTAGTGAGGGTGCAGGCGGACCAGTATATGGCGTCGAAGATGTTGCCGAACATCACTTTGCCGCCATCGAGCTCATTTTCGTACTCGACATTGAACATAATGAGGGCAGTGATGAAGATGTAGCTCAGGGCCAGCCCGACGACGGCGAGGAGTGTGCGCCCCTCTTTGCGCAGGACGGCGAGGACAATCTGGAGAGGCTCGTAGTAGCGCACGAAGCGGAAGAATCGGAGGAGCTTGAGTAGGCGCGATAGTCGGAAGAGTTTGAGGGAGGGGTTGAGGACTTTGAGGAAAGAGGGGAGGATGGAGAGGAGGTCGACTATGGCGTTGAGTGTGAATGGGTATACGACAAAGGCCTTCCAATCTTTGAGATGACCTCGCATATCGGCAGTGAGCCAACGGAGGATATAGTCGACGAGGAACCATATCAGCGAGAGGAAGTCGAGGGTGTGCAGGAGAGTCGTCTGCTGTTTGAACATCAGTGGTATGACACCAAAGGCTATGGCGACAATCATGATGATGTCGTAGGCAGTGGACATCCAGTCGCCCTCTTCGTGTGTAGGCTCTATGATTTGGTCGACACGTTCGCGGAAACTCTGAAATTTGCTCATTGGGAAAGGAGTGCGCCACCCGAGAGTTGTCGGGTGGCGCGAAGATGAATTATTGTGCTTTGTCGCGGCCGGCGTAGATGGACTCGTCGGGTTTAGACTTTAAGGCGTAGATGAGGCTGGCTATGCCGAGTATGACGTAGGGGATGCTCAGGAGTTGCCCCATGTTGAGGATCATGTCGTCCTCGAAGGCCTCTTGGTTTTCCTTCAGCCCCTCGATGAGGATGCGGAAACCGAATACGCAGACCATGAATATGCCGAAGAGCGCGCCATGTCGTACGATGAGCCTCTTGCGCCAGTAGAGGAACGATAGCAGGCCGAATACGCACAGATAGAACAGAGCTTCGTAGATCTGCGTTGGGTGACGTGGTATGAGAGCCTCGTCGGGGTGCAGACGGAGGAATCGGAAAGCCCAAGGCACATCGGTGGGCATGCCGACAATCTCGGAGTTCATGAGGTTGCCCATACGGATGAAGAACGCCGCGAGGGCTATGGGGACGCATACACAGTCGACGAGCCAGAGGAAATTCTTCTTGTACTTATGACAGAAGTAGAGCAGGGCAATGATTATGCCGAGTGTGCCGCCATGACTTGCCAGTCCGCCTTTCCATATTTGCAGGATCTCGAGTGGGTGCTGCGAGTAGTAGTCCCACGCGTAGAATAGGCAATGGCCGAGACGTGAGCCTATGATTGTTGCCACAACGATGTAGATGAACACCTTGTCGACGAGGTTGTCGGGCAGTTTCTGGTCGGCGAACATCTTGGAAGTGATGACGTAGCCGAGCCAGAAGGCTATGGCGAAGAATAGGCTGTAGTAGCGCAGGACGAAGCCGCCCCACTGGAATATGACGGGGTCTACGTCCCAGTCGATGAAGCACAAAGTGTTGAACATAGGGCAAGATTATTCTGCCAGGCCCTTGCCACAGCAGTTTTTGTATTTCTTGCCGCTGCCGCATGGGCATGGGTCGTTGCGTCCGACTTTCTTTTCGGCCACGATGGGTTGTGTAGGTTGTGGACGGCGTGGTGCGTCGGGCATACGCTGTGGGCCTGTCACGACATCACCCTCGTGGTGCATGCGGAGACGCTCCATCTCGAGACGTCGTTTAGCTTCCATGGCGAGCATCTCGCGTTGGCGTTGCGCCTGGAGTGCGGCCTCTTGCTCGGGTGTGCGTTCCTGGATAGGGATGGATAGGCGTGAGAGGGAGCGTACGATCTGTGAGTTGATGGTCTCGATCATGCTCTTGAAGAGGTTGAAGGACTCGAACTTGTAGATGAGAAGCGGGTCTTTCTGCTCGTAGGATGCGTTTTGGACGGACTTGCGCAGCTCGTCGATTTGACGGAGGTGTTCACGCCATGCGTCGTCGATGGTGATGAGCATTATGACCTTCTCGAAGGACTTGATGAGGTCTTTGCCCTGGGTGTCGTAGGCGTTCTTGAGGTTCGTTGGGAGCTGGAAGATACGCTTGCCGTCGGTTATGGGGATGATGATGTTCTTGTACTTGTCGCCCTGTTTCTCGTAGACATCCTTTATGACGGGCATAGCTTTGGCTATTATGGCGTCGCAATGGTTCTTGTAGGAGTTGTAGGCGGCGGTGTAAAGTTTCTCGGCGAGGGTGTCGACCTTTTCTTTTGTGAACTCTTCTTGGGAGAATGGGGCTTCGATGGCGAAGTTCTTGAGGATGTCGAGGCGAACGGACTCGAAGTCGACTTCGGGAGCTTGCTTCGCATCGGATACGAGGGCGTAGGCGGAGTCTTGCATCATGTTGATGATCTCGATGTCGAGACGTTCGCCGAATAGGGCGTGGCGGCGTTTGGTGTAGATGACCTCGCGTTGTGAGTTCATCACGTCGTCGTATTCGAGGAGTCGCTTACGTATGCCGAAGTTGTTTTCCTCGACCTTGCGTTGCGCGCGTTCGATGGCTTTGGTCATCCATGGGTGCTGGATAGGCTCGTTCTCTTGGAGCCCCATGCGGTCGACTATTTTAATCATCCGCTCGCTACCGAAGAGGCGCATGAGGTTATCCTCGAGCGAGACGAAGAACTGGGAGGAGCCTGGGTCGCCCTGACGTCCGGCACGGCCACGCAGCTGGCGGTCGACTCGTCGGCTTTCGTGGCGTTCTGTTCCGATTATGGCGAGACCACCGGCAGCCTTGACCTCGTCGGTGAGCTTGATATCGGTGCCACGGCCTGCCATGTTGGTAGCGATTGTCACGGCACCTTTCTGTCCGGCGAGAGCGACGATCTCGGCCTCTTTTTGGTGAAGTTTGGCGTTGAGGACGTTGTGCTTGATGCCTCGCATTTTGAGGGTGCGGCTTAGTAGCTCGGATATGTCGACGGATGTCGTGCCGACGAGGACTGGTCGTCCTGCCTCGGTGAGACGGACTATTTCCTCGATTACGGCGGCGTACTTTTCTTTGGTTGTCTTGTAGATTATGTCGTCGTGGTCGACACGTGCGATAGGGCGGTTGGTTGGGATGACTACGACATCGAGTTTGTAGATGTTCCAGAACTCGCCGGCCTCTGTCTCGGCTGTACCGGTCATACCTGCGAGCTTGTGGTACATGCGGAAGTAGTTCTGGAGTGTTATGGTGGCGTAGGTTTGCGTTGGGGCCTCGATTTTGACGCCCTCTTTGGCCTCGAGCGCCTGGTGTAGACCGTCGGAGTAGCGTCGGCCGTCCATTATACGACCGGTCTGCTCGTCGACGATGAGCACTTTGTTGTCGATTACGACATACTCCTTGTCCTTCTCGAAGAGGGTGTAGGCTTTAAGGAGCTGCGTTATGGTGTGGATACGCTCACTCTTGACGGAGAAATTCTGCATAAGCTCGTTCTTCTTGGTGAGCTTCTCCTCGTCGGGCATGTCGGATTTCTCGATGGCGGCCATTTCGGAGCCCACTTCGGGGAGGACGAAGAACTGCGGGTCGTCGGAAGCGGAGGTGAGGGTGTCGATACCCTTGTCGGTGAGTTCTATGGTGTTGTTTTTCTCGTCGATGACGAAGAAGAGGGGGTCGGTTGCTATATGCATGTTCTTGTTGTTCTCTTGCATATAGAAGTTCTCTGTCTTCTGCATCTGTGCTTTTATGCCTGGCTCGCTAAGGAACTTGATGAGAGGCCTGTTCTTTGGGAGACCCTTGTAGGCGCGGAATAGGGATAGTGCGCCGTCTTCTTTCTCTTTTGGGTCCTCACTCTTCATCTTGGTCTTGGCCTCGGCGAGGAGCTTGGTGACGAAAGCACGTTGCGCCTCGACGAGCTTCTCGACACGTGGTTTGAGTGAGTCGAATAGTTGGTCTTGGTTGTTCTTGACGGGGCCGGATATGATGAGAGGAGTACGTGCGTCGTCGATGAGTACTGAGTCGACCTCGTCGACTATGGCGTAGTTGTGTTTGCGCTGAACGAGTTCTTCGGGTTGTGTGGCACCATTGTCGCGGAGGTAGTCGAAGCCGAACTCGTTGTTCGTGCCGAAGGTGATGTCGGCGGTGTAGGCTTTTCTGCGCTCTGGTGAGTTGGGTCGGTGCTTATCGATGCAATCGACTCGTAGGCCGTGGAACTCGTAGAGTGGGCCCATCCATTCGGAGTCACGACGAGCGAGGTAGTCGTTGACTGTCACGACGTGTACGCCGCGGCCTGGGAGTGCGTTGAGGAATACGGGGAGTGTGGCGACGAGTGTTTTACCTTCGCCTGTCGCCATCTCGGCGATCTTGCCTTGGTGGAGCACTACGCCGCCGATGAGCTGGACGTCGTAGTGAACCATTTCCCATTTGATGGGAGATCCGCCAGCCATCCAGGTGTTCTTGTAGATGGCTTTGTCGCCGTCGATGCTGACGAAGTCGCCATGGAGCGCGAGTTCGCGGTCGAAGTCGTTTGCAGTGACCTCGATAGTCTCGTTTGAGGCGAATCGTCGTGCGGTATCCTTCATTATGGCGAAGGCTTCGGGGAGAATCTCATTGAGCTGCTCCTCGACAATCTTGTCGACCTCCTTCTCGAGGTCGTCGACCTTCTTGTAGTTGGTCTCCTTGACATTGATGGGGCAGTCGATGGCCTCGGCTTGCGCCTTGAGGTCGGCGATGTTTTGGAGATGGTCTTTTATTGCGGCCTGAATCTTATCGCGGAGAGCCTGGGTGCGTGCTCGCAGCTCGTCGTTGGATAGAGACTCGAGGGTTGGGTAAACTTCTTTGATTTTGGACACGATAGGAGCGATCTCCTTCATATCCTTCTGGGATTTGCTCCCGAAAATCATGGTCAGGAGCGAGTTCAATATTGACATTGGTGAAATAATTTTCTTGGTAAGGGAAACCGTCGCGCCATGCCACAATGGGGGCTGGGACGGGGGAAAACGAGGCAGCGGGGAGAGTTCAGGCTATGGGTCCGGCACGACATCTCATGCCGAGAGGAGCCCATTGGCTGTGGGCGGTGGTTGAAGTAGAGCTTGCCGCACTGGATGCGGAGATGTGGCAGGCGGGGATGGTGGAGTCGTTGCCAGCGAGCCCTTGGCAGGTGACGATGATACGGACTTCGTCGTGACTGACCGTGACGAGTCGGCATTTGAGTTCGTAGACTCCATCGAGGCTGCGGACATATTCGCCACCGGGTTGTGCTAATGCCTCGAGTATGACGACGGAGACGTCGGCACAGGGGGAGACGGCACCCGTCCCGCAGAGTGAGAAGAGTAGCGTCGCGCCGAGCAACTTGGCATATACCTTGTACATCAGACTATATGGTTTGACGGTCAATTAGTGCAAAATTAGCAAAAGAAGTTGATATGCGCGAAGAGGAGGTGTTATATATCGGCGTGTGCGGTGGAAAAATATGTGGATAGGAGGGCGTGTCAGTTGAGTTTGGCGTAGGGTATGGGGCTGAAGCCACGGCTTATGGCCCATCGGCCGAAGCGGCAACGGAGGCAGTCGCCATTGTCGCAGTAGCGTTTGCGGAGGTAGATAAGCGCTTGAATGTCGGCCTCGTCGTCGGCCTCTATGCCACGACGTCGCCATCCTGCGATTATGGTGTTTTCCTCTTTGGGCAGGGAGCGTAGGGCATCGAGGGCCAGGGTGCGTGTGGAGTCGTCGGCTTTGCGTTCGGCCATGACCATGGCGAAGGGGACGACACAGTTGACCACGACTAAGCGTCGGGCGTCGGGGCCGAGAGCCTTTGGGTGGCGCATATCGGAGGGTGTGCCCAGGCGGAAGTGTGAGTCCCAGTATTCGGAGGCTTCGGCACTCAGGATTGAGTCGAGGTTGAGACCCATACAGTCGCCGAAGTTGCCAGGCCAAGCACGGAGAATGGCTGCGAGTTGGGCGATGCGTACATCGGGGAATCCTTGTGGGCGTAGGCGTGCGTATTTCCAGATGGCAGCATTGAGAGGCTCGAGGTTGAACTTTTGCTGGAGGAAAGAGTATTCGCGGCGGAGGAGTGAGAGGTAGTCGTCGGAGGTGTCGGTGTGGAGCATGCCCGCTTGCCCGAGGAGGAGGGCTTCACCTTGCAGTGGGTTGTTGTGTTTGAGGAGGATGCGCAGAGGCGTGACACGAGCGAGGAGTTCCATGGCATCGGCGTTGACCTTGCCGCCCATGGCTCGGGCGAGGAGTGAGAAGAAGACTTGGTCCCAGTCGGCAGAGAACTCGCTCATTAGGACTCGTACGCGTTCGCATTTCTCGTTCATACGCTCGACGAGCAGGGCATCAAGCCAGTCACGGCGGATTACTGGGGGCAGGTCGTGGAGGATGTCGTCGCAGCGTATGGCGTCTTTGTGGAGCACCATGCCCTCAAAACGTTGCCATAGGAGTGGGTCGTATTCGAGAGTGACCTCGGGTATGGGGCGTCCTTTGCTGTTGAGGACTTTGCGGCCTGAGGAGCGACCGACGACGTGGAGGACGACATTATCGTAGGCGGGGTCGGAGTCGTGACCGTGGGCGTACCAGTCGTCGGAGTTGAGGTGGACTTCGACATTGCCTACCCATGTGACGTTGTGGGCGTGGATTTTGGCACTGAAGAAGTCGGGGCCGGCATCGGGGTTTAGGCGTCCTGGTTCGAGGACCTCGACGGTGTCGCCATCGGTGGAGGTCATGAAAGCCGAGCGGTAGAGGCGTTGCGCCCAGATGAATTGCAGGAAATCCTCTCTCACAACGTCAGGCGGTCTAATATGGCTTGGACTTTGGACTTGTAACCGTCGCCTACGGGGACTCGTATGGAGCCGAGGAAAAGTCCGCCTTTCTCGACGCGGGAAATCATCTTGACATTGACGATAAAGGAGCGGTGGACGCGCGCGAAGCCATGAGGCTCGAGGCGCACCTCGAGTTGCTTTAGTGTGGAGAGGGTGAGGACGGGGCGTGGGCGGTCGGAGGTGTAAATTTTGACGTAGTCTTTGAGTCCTTCGACATAAATGACATTCTCGTATTCGATGCGTAGGAGTTTGTAGTCGGACTTGACGAAGAAGAAATTCTCATCGCCAGCGGGCAGGGCTTCTTTCTCCGCGCCACGTAGGGTATCAATTTTATTCTTGGCTCTATTGGCGGCACGCATGAACTCGTCGAAGTCGAAAGGCTTGAGGAGATAGTCGACAGCGTTGACCTTGAAACCGTCGACGGCGTACTCGCTGTAGGCGGTGGTGAATATGACCTCGGGGCGTTCGTCCTCGTTGAGGGATTGGACGAAGGAGAGGCCGGATACGCCTGGCATTTGTATGTCGATAAACATCACGTCGACATGGTCTTTGGCGAGTGAGACCTCGGCTTCGGCGGCAGTGGAGCAAGAGCCAACGAGATTGAAGAAGTTGACACGCTTGACGTATCCGCATACGAGTTCTTGCGCGAGGGGTTCATCGTCGACGACGAGGACGTTGAGGGAGTCGGTCATGTTAGGCATTGGATTTATGGGCGTTAATGTGGACGGAGACCTTGGCGCGGAAGAGGGAGGAGTCCCCCACCCTCTCGGCACTGAACTGGCATTGGTCGGCGTAGATGATGTGGAGACGTTTTTGGAGGTTGGCGAGGCCTATGCCAGAGTGTGCGCCGTCGCGCTCGTTGCCGTGGTTGTATATCTCGTTCTCGACGACGAGGCTCAGGCGGTTGTCGGTTATGGACATCAGGCAGGAGATGTTGGCTTCGCCGTGTGGGCCTACTCCGTGCTTGAAGGCGTTCTCGACGAGGGGTATGAACATGAGGGAGGGTATTTCTATGGAGTTGGTGTCGTCGGGGAACTGGAGGTTGATTGTGGCATCTTGGCGTAGGCGTAGGCGCATGAGTGAGATGTAGTTGCGGAGGAAGTCGACCTCTTGAGAGAGTGTGACTGTTTGGTTGCTGCCGTCGTAGAGTATGAAGCGCATCATGCGGCTAAGGCTGTGTACGGCTTTTTGGGCCTTGTCGGGTGATATGCCGATGAGGGAGTAGATGTTGTTGAGGCAGTTGAAGAAGAAGTGTGGGCGTATTTGGTATCGTAGGAGGTTGAGTTCTTGAGAGAGTGTCTCGTTCTCGATCTTCTTGCGTTCAATCTCGATGTTGTGGAGGCTGCTCAGGTGTCGAATGCCGAGGGAGGCTCCGATGGCGAGGATTGAGAATATGAAGTCGTTGAACATGAAGAGGGGTCGCATGCCGTCGTGGCGCGGTATTTCTTCACGTTGAATATTCTCGAGGGAGTCGAAGAATATGTTCAGGGCAGTGCGTTCGAAGGAGACGAGGAAGAATAGGGCGAGGTTGAAGAGGATGAACCATACGTAGCGTCGCTTGAAGAGGAGTTTGTCGATGCCCCATAGTAGGTTGGCGTAGAAGGTGATCATCAGTCCGATGAGCATGGCACAGTTGCGTCGTGCGAAGCGCAGGGCACCCTCGCTTTCGGAGCCGTAGAGCATAGGCAGGCCGAAGAGGACGACCCACACGAGGATGTGAATTATGACGACGTGCCAGGTGCGGAGAATCTTTTGGAGACGCATAGAGAGTTTGCCTATAAAACCTTATAGACAAAGATAGGTTATTTGGGAGAGGAAAGCAAATGTGGCGCAGGGGAATGGGGGTGCTTAGCCGTTCTTCTTGTAGCTGCGCACGGCCCATAGGTTCATGATGAGGGCGAAGAGGGATAGAGCGAGGAGCTGGTGGTATATGGCTGATAGGCCTCCGCCTTTGATGTAGACGGTGCGAATGGCGTCGATGAAGTAGTGCATGGGGTTGACGTAGGTGGTGAGGTATGCCCATTGCGGCATGCTGCGGACGGGGGTGAAGAGACCGCTTAGGAGCATGAGGCACATTATGATGAACCACATTACGAATATGGCTTGTTGCATGGTGGAGTTGTTGTTGGAGACGACGAGTCCGAGTCCGCTGAAGATGAATGACAGGAGGAGTACTGGGAGGTAGAGTAGGAGGATGTTGCCTGCGGGAGTCATGTCGTAGATGAGCCAAGCGAGGAGGAAGCAGATGGAGGTGACTATAAGCCCGATGAGCCAATAGGGTATGAGTTTGGCCATTATGAAGTTGAGTTTGCTTACGGGAGTGACGTTTATGGCCTCGATGGTGCCCTTTTCTTTCTCGCTTACGATGTTGAGCGCGGGGAGGAAGCCGCATATCAGCATGATGACTACCGCCATGAGGGAGGGGATCATGAAGAGCTTGTAGTCGAGGTTGCGGTTGTAGAGGTAGAGTGTGGAGACGAGGTTTTGGAGGGTGTCGGAGTCGGGTGAGATGTGTGATGTTACGATTTGCGAGGCGTAGGCGGAGGCCATGCTGGCTTTAGTGCCGTTGACGGCGTTGGCGGAGATGAGGAGATGTGGGGATCGTCCGTTGCGCAGGTCGGCTTCGAAGTTGTGTGGGATGTTGACTATGAGGTCGGCGTGTGAGGATTCTATGTCGTGGAGGGCATGGTTGGAGGTGGGAGGTTGTGCGTTGAAGAGGAAGTATTGTGAGGTTTTGAAACGGTCGATGAGTTGTCGGGATAGTGAGGAGTGGTCGTTATCGACGATATCGACCTTGATGTTCTTCACCTCGAGATTCATGGCCCATGGCATGACGCATAGGATGAGGATGGGGAACATGAAGATGAGACGCGGGATGAAGGAGTTGCGTTTGATTTGGAGGAACTCCTTATGGATTAAATATTTGATAGTCATGGTCAGGCGAGACGTTTATTGAAGTTCTTAAGAGCGAGGGTCAGGAGCAGGGTGGTCATGGCGATGAGGGTGAGGATTTCGGGTATGACGTTGTTGACGCTGACGCCCATAATCATGAGTTTGCGTATGGCGGAGATGTAGTAGCGCGGTGGGATGACGTGAGAGACGAGTTGGAGGATTTGCGGCATGCTCTCGATGGGGTATATCATGCCGCTGAGGAGGATGTTGGGCATTATGAGGAGCATGGCGGACATTATGAGGGCGGCGAGCTGAGTTTTGGCGATGGTGCTGATGAGGATGCCTATGGAGAGTGCTGTGAGGATGTAGACTCCGGAGAGGAGGTATATGGCGGGGATGCTGCCGGCGATTGGCACGCCGAGTATGAAGCGGGAGATGAGGAGTATGGCGGTGAGGATTAGGAAGGCGAGGACGAGGTAGGGGATGACCTTGGCGATGATGATGGTGAAGGGTCGTATGGGGCTAACGAGTAGTACCTCCATTGTTCCGGTCTCTTTTTCGCGGACGATGCTTATGCTGGTCATCATGGCGCAGATGAGGATCATGAGCATGCCCATGATGCCTGGCACGAAGTTGTAGCAGCTGCGCATTTGTGGGTTGAAGAGGAGTGTGGTGTGGAGTTGGAAAGGGGGTGCTGTGTTGTGGGAGTGTGAGGAGATGATATGTGTGGCGTAGTTGGCGTACATTTGGGCCATATTGGGGTCGGTGCCGTCGGTTATGACTTGGAGCAGTGCGTGGTCGCGGGATGTGGAGGAGGCGAAGTCGGGTGCGAAGACGATGGCGATGTCGGCCTGTTGTGAGCGGATAAGGGCTTCGGCGTCGGCGGGAGTGTGGACGTTGTGGGTTATGGAGAAATAGTCGTTGGCGCTCAGGGCGTCGACCATAGAGCGGGTGGCGTTGGAAATGGAGGAGGAGACTATGACGGTGCGGACGTTGCGCACCTCTTGTGAGAGTGCGAAGCCGAATAGCACCATCATCACTATGGGCATGCCGAAGAGTATGAGCATGGTGCGTTTGTCGCGGATGATGTGGCGTATCTCTTTGACTATGAAGGAGTAGAATTGGGACATAAGGGTGGAGTTAGAGGGTAAGTTGGGAGTGGTTAGCTGCGTTTGCCTTGTCGTGCGAGTTTGGTGAACACGGCGTCCATGTCTGGCTCGTTGTATGTGGCTTTGAGTTGTGCTGGGGAGCCTATGGCGCATATTTTGCCGTCGACCATTATGGAAATGCGGTCGCAATATTCGGCTTCGTCCATATAGTGAGTTGTGACAAAGACTGTTATGCCGTCATCGGCGGCTTCGTATATGAGTTGCCAGAATTGTTTGCGCGTTGCCGGGTCGACGCCGCCGGTGGGTTCGTCGAGGAATACGACTTCGGGGTTGTGGAGGATGCTGACGGAGAAGGCGAGTTTTTGTTTCCATCCGAGTGGGAGGGTTGCTACGATGTCGTCGGCATGTGAGGCGAAGTCGAGGTGGAGGAGGAGTTCGTGTGTCTTGCGCTTTATGTTGTTGTCGGATAGGCCGTATATGCCACCGAAAAGGCGGATATTCTCACGGACGGTCAGGTCGTCGTAGAGTGAGAAACGTTGGCTCATGTAGCCGATGTGTTTTTTTATTTGCTCGTGCTGAGTGCGTATGTCGCAACCGGCGACACGGCCGTTGCCGGATGTGGGCTGGTTGAGTCCTGTCAGGATGTGCATGGCGGTGGTTTTGCCGGCACCATTAGCGCCGAGGAAGCCGAAAATTTCGCCACGGTGGACGGAGAAAGATATATCGTCGACAGCATGGAAAGAGCCGAACGCCTTGACGAGGTGCGAGACGGAGATGACATCGTCGGAGTTGGTGTGGGCGGATACGCAGTGAGAGGGCATTGAGGGGCAGAATACATTGTGGAACTGGCGTAGGATGTCGTCGGGGGAGCCGATGCCCATGAGGTGTCCTTCTTGGAGGTAGGCGACGCGTTGGCATAGGCGTATCTCGTCGAGGTAGGGTGTGGCGGCGATGATGGTAACGCCTTTGTCGCGTAGTTGGAGGAGGAGCGTCCATAGTTCTTTGCGGGATACGGGGTCGACACCTGTGGTAGGCTCGTCGAGGATGAGAATGGAGGGTTTATGGACGAGGGCGCAACATAGTGCGAGTTTTTGTTTCATTCCGCCGGAGAGAGCCCCTGCGCGTCGATTGCGGAAGGGTTCTATTTGCGAATAGATGGGTAGGATGTCGTTGTAGGCTTCTTCGATGGTTGTGCCGAAGAGTGTGGCGAAGAAGTGTAGGTTTTCTTGGACGGAGAGGTCTTGGTAGAGGGAGAATCGGCTGGGCATGTAGCCTATTCGGCATCGTAGTTGTCGCATTTGAGATACCATGTCGAGGCCGTCGAGGAGAGCGTTGCCAGAGTCGGGGAGGAGGAGCGTGGCGAGTATTTTGAATAGAGAGGATTTGCCGGCGCCATCGGGGCCTATTATGCCGAAGATCTCGCCACGCTGGACGGAGAAGGACACGTCGGATAGGGCGTGGATGTGGCCGTAGGTTTTGGATAGGGAGGATACGGCTATGGCGTTTGAGGTGTCAGAATTTGAGTTTGCCATACATGCCGATTTTAATATCACCATCGTTATGGACTGCCACTTTGACGGCGTAGACAAGGTCGGCACGCTCGTCGTTTGTGAGGATAGTTTTGGGTGTGAATTCGGACTTTGAGGAGATCCAGGAGATGTGTCCGTGGTAGGCTTTGGTGATATTGTCGCCATAGTCGGCGTAGACCATAACGTCTTGACCTAATTTTATTTGTGATAGTTGACTTGAAGTGATGTAGGCACGGAGGAATATGTCGTTAAGGTTGGCGACCTTGAGGATGGGTTGTCCGATGGGGAGGAATTCGCCTTGTTGTGCGTATTTGGCTATGACGGTGCCGCTGATGGGTGATGTGACGTGGCATTTGTGGAGTTGGTCGAGGACAATGTTGTACTCGGCATGAGCGGCGTTGATTTGTGCGTTAAGGCTGTTGGTGGACGTGGCGAGTGAGGAGAGCAGTGCGTCGAGTTGGCTGGAGGTGATACGGACTTGAGCGTCGGCATCGTCGAACTGCTTACGATTGGCGGCGCCGTCGGCAATCAGTGCGTTGAAGCGGTTGTAGTCTTGACGAGCCTTGGCTAGTTGCTCTTGTAGTGCGGCGGACTGTTTGCGGGAGTCGGGTCGTTGTGAGGCGTAGACGTTGGCGAGGGCGTGTATTTGCTGGAGTTTGAGGTGTAGGGGGAGAGTATCGGTGAGTGCGATAGTGTCGCCAGAGGAGACGGGGTCGCCCTCTTGTATGGAGAGGGAGATTAGGCGTCCGTTTTGCTCGGCAGAGAGGGTGACCTCGGTGGCGTCGAAGGTGCCTGTGGCGTCGAAGTTGAGGTTGTCGTCGTGGCAACTGGAGATGAGGAGTGTGAGGAGTAGGAGTTGTAGGTGTTTCATTGGTAACTAATTGTTATTGATGTTTTTGAGACGGTAGGATTCTTGGAGGAGCTGTATTTGGTGGAGTGCCATTTGCTGTCGTGCGAGAGCTGCGGCGTTGATGTCGCGGATGAGGTCGTTGAGGGAGTATGTGCCAGCCTGGAGTTTCTTGTTGGCACGTTGCATTATGCTCTCGCGGAGTGAGACTATTTGTGCGTCGTGTAGGGTTTGGGATTGTAGGGTTTGAATTTTGGCGTTGGTGGAGGAGTTTTGGAGTTTGTTGTTGAAGAGGAAGGTAGCGCGTTGGATATCGATATCGGAGTGTTGGATAGAGAGTTGTCGGAGGTCGTTTCGACGGGTGTAGAAGGCGCCAATGTTCCAGTTGAGTTGGAGTGAGGCGGCGAGTAGGGTGTTGTTGAGGAGGTTGGACATTTCGGAGTGGAGGATGCCGGTGCCGATGAGGGCGAGTGTGGGTCGTAGGCGTGCATTGAGTTGGTTGCGTTTGGAGTTGAGTAGGTCGTGCTGTGAGGCGAACAGGGTTAGCTCGGGGCGGGCGCAGGGTGAGGGTGAGGGGTTGGGTGCTTGTGGAGGCAGTAGATGTGTTGAGTCGTCGAGCGTTCGTCCTATGAAGGCGCTGAGCATGGTGAGGTAGGCGTGTCGTGAGGATTGGAGAGTTGAGGATTGTTGTGCGAGTTGTAGTTGTTGGACTTGTAGGAGTTCGAGGTCGGATTGTTGCGCGAGGCCGTTGTCGAGGAGGCTTGTGAGGGATTTGTGGGCTGTGGCGAGGTCGTTGAGCATGAGTTTGTTTATGCGTAGGTGCTCGTCGGTGAGGAGTATGCCGAAGAAGAGGTCTTCGACTTGTGCGTAGATGTCGTATATGGCTACGTTGATTTGGGCTGTCTGTGTGGCAGCTTGGGCGTTGTTGAGGTGTTTTTGCGCGGATATTTGACCGCCGTCGTAGATGTTTTGTTTGAGTGTCAGGGAGGCGGAGAGGAGGTGGTTGGGCATGTCGATACCTATTTGGGAAGCGGGGCTATTGGTGTTGAGGATGTCGGTGAATGCCGCGGCGTAGGCGGAGAGGGAGAGGTTGGGTAGCCATTGTCGGGAGGCATTGTCGAGGGAGAGGTCTCGTGACTGTGAGACGAGGTTGTATTGGGCTATGGCGGGGTAGTTGTCGTGTGCGAGGAGTCGGCACGAGTCGAGGGAGAGTGGTTGTGCGTGGGCCGTGAGTGGGATGAGCGCGAGGAGAGGTATTGAGAGTTTATTCATGAGAGAATGAGTGTTTGTTTTCGATATGCAAACATAGTCGTGGGGCGTGGAAGGGGTGTTATCTTAATTTATTGGGAAATGATCTATTTGTAGGGTGAGGAGATGGAAAGTGTTGGAATAGGGGTATAATTGTTATCTTTACGTAGGAAACGAAAAGTGGAAGAGCCATGAAAGTGCCGGAGCGGATGCCGTTGGAGCAGATATATGACGAGTTCAAGGGGAGCAATCTACTTGACGGGAATGATTATTTTGACGGTCATATTGGTGTGATTGTCGGGTTGAGGGGGTTCTTTGCGCCGTTTTTGGAGAAGCGGTTGCCGTTTTTGATTGAGGAATATAGGATTGGGATAGTGAGGGAGGGTGCTGCTCGGAGTATTATTAATTTGAAAGAGAAAGAGTTGCGTAAAGGTATGATGTTATTCGTTACGCCTGGGACGATAGTGGAGCCGACGTGGGCGAGCGAGGATTTTGAGCTTGACGGTATGGGCGTGCCTGTGGAGACGTTTGTGCTTGCGCATGGGAGGTATGTGCCGGAGCTGTTTAATGGTCAGATGCGTGACGGGCAGTTGAGTGTTAGCGAGGGGGAGTTGGCGTTGGCAGGGGAGATGTTCAGGATGTTGCTGGGGATAACTCGTGGGATGTCGGAGAGGTCGGGAGTGGCGAGGGGGATGGTGGCGGTGATAACGCGGTATTATTCGGAGATTTATGAAAGATATGGCGCGGTGATGTCGGGGAGTGGAGGTATGTCGTTGTTTGACAGGTATTTACGGTTGGTGAATGAGCATTATAGGGAGGAGCATCAGTTGGGTTATTACGCTGGGCGTTTGTGCGTGACGGAGCGTTATTTGGGCACGGAGGTGCGTCGGCAGAGTGGCGTGGGGGCTAAGGAGTGGATAGACAGGGCGTTGGTGAGTGCGGCGAAGGTGATGTTGCGTCATGATGGGGCGAGTGTGTCGGAGGTTTCGGAGCGGTTGAATTTTGCCAATGTGAGTTTTTTCTGCAAGTATTTCAAGCGTGTGGCGGGGTGCACGCCAAATGATTGGCGGCGGTTGTGAGGGGAGAAAGGACCCGCGGCGTGTGGTGGCGCGTCGCGGGTGTGGAGGTGTTGCGTCGGGTTGTCAGGCTTCGGGGCTTGACTCGTCGGCGACGTCGAAGTCTTCGATGTTGTCGGTAGGTTTCTCGACCTCGTCTTGTTCTTCTTCTTCATCGACGTCCTCGCCGCCTTCGAGGTTGAGGTCGTCTTCGCCGCCGAGGTTGTCTTGCTCATCTTCGAGAGTCTCTGGGACTGGGAATTTGATGAGGTACATGAAGTCGTCGGTTTCGAAGGGGAGCGCGGTCATGAATTTGCCGCCTCCGACGTCGAAGGTGCGAAGTTCGGAGCTGTAGCCGTTGGGGAATTTTTGTTCGAGAGCCTTCCGGAGTTGTTCGTCGAGCTTTTCGTAGTTTTTAATGGCTCGTATTTTTTGTTTTGCCATAGAGTATATTCTCTTCTTCTGAGTTATTGTTCGTTCTGTTTGTGGTCTGTTGGCCCTGAGGGATTGATGTCCTGGGGCGGGGCAAATATAAGAACATATTCTAACCTACAACTCAACTGGCGATGAAATAATATAAAAAAAGATTTAGGGGTTGTTGCGGGGATAAGTTGGGGAGGATGGGATTGGAGAAATTCGGATATTTGTGGCAGGAAGCGGGTAGCATCGGGTTCAGTATTGTTTCAGTATGTTGGAGCATCCGCGGAGGGGTTCTTTCAGTATATTGTCAGTAAAGTGGAGGTTTGGTGGAGCATCTATGGAGCATGAAGGCAGGAATGGCGGGGGATTGGGGTCGAAATGGGGTTGGATGGCGGTTATTGGAGAAAATAGCAACTGGAGGGGTTGGTGTTGGTGTTGTGGGGGGAGACAAAATCCCCCTGAAGTCATGAGGCTCCAGGGGGGTGAGTATTGTGTTTTGGTGGGGTTTACTTGAAGGCGGCTATGATGCCGTGGAAGTCTTCAGCTTTGAGTGAGGCGCCACCGATGAGTCCGCCATCGACGTCGGGTTGTGCGAAGAGTTCGGGTGCGTTGGAAGCCTTGCAGCTGCCGCCGTAGAGGATTGTGGTGTCGTCGGCTACTTGCTTGCCGTATTTAGCGGCTACGACAGAGCGGATGTAGGCGTGGATTTCCTCTGCCTGCGCGCTGGTAGCGGTCTTGCCGGTGCCGATGGCCCAGACGGGCTCGTAGGCGAGAACGATCTTAGCGAAGTCGGCTGCGCTGAGGTGGAAGAGGGCGTTCTCGACTTGGGCCTTGACGACCTCGTTTTGCTTGTTGGCCTCACGTTGCTCGAGTACTTCGCCGATGCAGAAGATTACTTGCAGGCCGTTGGCGAGGGCGAGGTCTACCTTGTTTTTGAGGATCTCGTCGGTCTCGCCGTAGTAAGCGCGGCGCTCGGAGTGTCCGAGGATGACGTATTCTGCGCCTGTGGACTTAACCATGGCGGCAGATACTTCGCCTGTGAAGGCTCCTTTTTCTTTGTCGGCGCAGTTCTCGGCAGCGACCGTGATGAGGTTGTTGTCGACGTTGCGGACGACATCGGCGAGGTGGATGAATGGAGTGCCGAGTATTACGGTGCACTTGGGAGCCTCTTTGGTGAGGATGGCGTTGACGTCTTGCGCAAGCTTGACACCCTCCTGGAGGGTGTTGTTCATTTTCCAGTTGCCTGCTACAATCTTCTTTCTCATTGTTATAGGAATTTATTGTAAGTTGTTATCTTCTTGTGAGGTTCGACGTCGTTTGCCGCCTCGTATGAGGAGCCAAACTATCACGCATGCGAGTGTGAGGCATACCATGACCATCCAGTCGTAGGAGTGTTTGAGGTTTGCGAGGTAGGATGCGGCGGGTGTGGCCATTTCGTTGTCGAAGGGCAGGTGGTTGACGCTGTATTTGGCTACTACTACTCCGTTTTGCAGGACTATCAGAGCGGGGTTGCTGCGAGCCATGGTTTTGAGCATGGTTTCGTCGGCTGTAAGGATTTGGGTGTCTGGTCCTACGAGTTGTTTGGCACGTGTGAAGTTATTTGAGGAGGTGGCGAGGTAGAATTTGAAGCCGTTGTTGTCGGCCAGGGTCTTTTGGTGTGCGAGAGTGGCGAGTGTGGTGTCGGGGGCGTTCTCGAGTTTGACGGAGAGTGCGAGTATGACGGGTTGGGGGCTAAGGAGCAGGGAGTCGGTCATCAGGTCGCCATTTTCGGAGGTGAAGGTGAAGTCGGTGATGGGAGGCAGGTAGCCCTCTTTGATAATTTCGGAACGTGTGTCTTTGTATATCCAGGTAGAGTCGTCGTAGGGGTAGGTGTTCTCGTCGAACTCATTGAGTTGTCCGTTCTTCTCGAGGATGAAGGTTGTCTTGTATTCGGTTTGTGGTGCGCCTTCGGGGATGGTCATGGAGGCGTTAATGTCGGTGCCTACGGCGTAGGGGCGGAAGTCTATTATTGGTTCGTCGGTGATGCCTTTTATTGTTATCAGTGAGGCGACGGTTATGCCGGTCACGGTCATTACCATTTGGCGCCATTTCTTAGTGTCGTGAGCCTCTACCTTACGCCATACGAAGACCACTATTGCCACTGCCAAGAAGAATACGTTCTTGCCGAATGTCTGCCAGTTGGTAATCTTGAAGGCATCGCCAAAGCATCCACAGTCGCTCACTGGGTTAGCGAGGGCGATGTAGAGTGTCAGTGGGGTGAAGAACAGCATGAATGCCAGAGCGATGGCCGAGGATACCTCGATGAACGCTCCGCAGAATAGCATAAATCCTGTGCTGAACTCAAGGATGTTCTGTATGGTCGACAATGCCATACATACCCACCATGGTATACCGTCCCAACCCCATGCCACGAAGTAATCTTCGACCTTTATCGCCCCTCCCATGGGGTCGATGCACTTGGTGAGACCTGAGAATATGAACAGTGCGCCGAGTATCAGCCTGCTGACCCGCACTATCGCACGCTTCGTCTGAATGTCCATGCCGATATGTGTTTTATGGTTTGTGTCAGCCTATTTTATGCCCTCTTCCGTTGTCTGGATAAGGGCGAAGACTGCGTAGTTTATCATGTCTAAGTAGTTGGACTCTACTCCTTCGGATATGAGCGTAGCGCCGTTATGTCCCTCTATTTGCTTTGTCCGGTATATTTTCATGAGTATGATGTCGGTTATTGATGATGTCCGCATCATACGCCATGCCTCGTCGTAGTCGTGGTTCTTCGACCCCATAAGGTCGCGTGCCCGTTTTATTTGGCTATCGTATTCCTTCAATGCGACATCGTTGGCTATATCGGCCTTATCGGCATATCCCAGTTTGCACTGTATCAGAGCCATTGCCGCATAGTTCACTATTCCCATAAGCTCGGGGCGTATACCCTCGTCGACCATACGTTCGCCCTTGGTCTGTATAGACCGTATCCTGTTAGCCTTGATGAATATCTGGTCAGTGAGAGACGATGGGCGTAATATCCGCCATGCTACACCGTAATCTTCCATCTTCTTGAGGAATATCTCACGGCACTTGCCGAGTTCCACATCAAACTCTCTCTCTGTTCTTGTTATGTCTGCCATAAATAAGAGCTTGTCTTATTCGCTAATAAACAACCGCAAATATACCCTTTTTTCCATTCCATCACACCACCCCATGCTCCCCCACCCTCCTCACCCCCTTCAAAATTTGGCTATCTTTGCCCTTACCATGAAAGACCTGCAACTCTTCAACGCCCAGACCGACGACGAGCTATCCCTCTCATTCGCCGATGCCGGTATACATGCCGGATTCCCAAGTCCCGCCCAAGACTACATTGAGTCGGGCATCGACCTCAACAAGGAACTCGTCCGACATAAGGCCGCTACATTCTATGGGCGTGTCGTAGGCGACTCCATGACCGACGCCGGCATCGACGAGGGCGACATCATCGTCATCGACAAATCGCTCGACCCTGCCAACGGCGACCTCGTGGTATGCTACATCGACGGTGAATTCGCCCTCAAATTCCTACATATCGATAACGACCAACTCCTCCTCCTACCCGCCAACAAAGCCTACGCACCCATCCCAGTGACCAACCCCGACGACTTCCGTGTATGGGGAGTCGTAACCTACACCATCAAGAAACGTAACCATCGCATCTGACAGCCATGCTCTACGGCCTCATGGACTGTAACAACTTCTTCGTCTCATGCGAACGAGTATTCCGACCCGACCTTGAGACGAAGCCCGTAGTAGTCCTCTCCAACAACGACGGATGCGTAGTCTCACGCAGCAACGAGGCCAAAGCCATGAACATCCCCATGGGACTACCCTGCTACCAACTCCCCGAATACGACCCACTCAACACCGTCACCACCTTCTCGTCCAACTACATCCTCTACGCCGACCTCTCACACCGCGTCATGAGCATACTCGCCGATATGGTCGGCGACACCCTACCCTACTCCATTGACGAATGCTTCTTCGCCATCGACATGCCACACGACAAAGCCCTCAACCTCGCAGCCTCCATACCACAACGAGTCCGACAATGGACAGGCATCCCCGTCAGCGTAGGCATAGCACCATCCAAAACCCTCGCCAAAATGGCCTGCCGATTCGCAAAAAAACACAAAGCGTACCACAGCTTCTGCGCCATCGACAGCGAAGACAAACTCCACAAAGCAGCCTCACTCGTCAAACTCGAAGACGTATGGGGCATCGGCCGACGCACCATTAAAACCCTCAACCTCGCAGGATTCCACACCGCGGCCGACTTCTGCCAAATGAACGAACAACAAGTACGACACCTCATGGGCATCAACGGAGTACGCACCTGGCAAGAACTACGAGGCATCGACGCCATACCCACCGAACACATCCACTCAAAAAAAAGCATCTGCACCTCACGATCCTTCGCGCAAATGCTCCACAACATCAACGACCTACAACCCCTCATAGCCAACTTCGCCTCAATGTGCGCAGCCAAACTACGAGCGCAAGACTCCGTATGCAACATCATATCCGTCTTCATAGCCTCCAACCCCTACCGAATCGACCTCCCACAATACTCCAACATCCGCAACATAACCCTACCACAAGCCTCCTCCTCACAAATCGACATAGTATCCGCCGCACTACAAGGCCTCAAATCCATCTACCAACCCAACTACGCCTACAAACGAGCCGGAGTAATACTCAACGGCATATCCCCAGCCTCCGCCATACAACTATCACTATTCTGCCAAAACCAACAACCACTCAACCAAAAAAAAGACACCCTGTCCTCCATAGTCGACCACATCAACAAAACACACGGCTCCAACACCATACACCTCGCCTCACAACTACCACGACAAAAAACAACAACAAACAACAACCCATTCCTCTACAACCTCCGACAAGAACACCTCTCACCACGATACACAACCAACATAAACGACATCATAAAACTCCACTGACAAAAAACTCCAATTTAACACACACCCCCGACATACCCCCAAAACACCCCTAAAACACCCCTAAACAACCCACGACAACCCCCAACACAACCCACCAAAAACTCCAAAAACACCAAACAAAATATTTCACTACCTTCGCGACATGCCAAAAGCCACCTACATACTCGCCCTCACGGCCCTCACAACAACACTCCACACCCATGCGCAAACACGCACTGCGCCAACCATGTCCTTCCTCGACATCCCACAATCCACCAGACTCGTCGGACTCGGAGGACTACACACCCTCTCCGCGACAACCTCCTCCAACCTCATATTCCACAACCCCTCCGCCATAACCGACACCACAGCCGGCGAAATATCACTCAACATAACTCCACTCACACAAAACATCAAATACGCCTCTGCAGCCTACACACACCACGTCAACCAACTCGGCAACTTCTCCATCGGACTACTCTACGCAGGATACGGCAACTTCAACAAAACCGACCAAAACGCCAACAACCTCGGACAATTCTCCGCCAACGAAGCCGCACTCTACCTGTCCTACGCCCGACAACTCTCACCTCACCTCCGACTCGGAGCCACACTCAAACCCATATACAGCAAAATGGCCAACCAAACAGCCATCGCACTCGCAATCGACATGGGAGCCACACTATCCTTCGCCAACGGACGACTCAACACCGCACTATCCATCAACAACGCCGGCGCGCTCATCAAACGCCACGACAACAACAACGCACCACTACCCTTCGACATCAAAACCTCCATATCCTACAAACCACAACACGCCCCATTCCGAATACTCCTAACACTCAAAGACATAACACAATGGGACCTCTCCCCGGCGCACGACAAAACACTCAACCCCGCCGACAACCTGCTCCGACACCTCCTCATCGGACTCGAATTCATCCCCGTCCGAGCATTCTACTTCTCCATGGGCTACGACCACCGACAACGACGAGAACTAACCAACTCCGACACCGGAGGAATGGCCGGATTCGCCTGGGGAGCAGGACTCAACATAGCCAAAATAAACATCCAATACGCACACGCCCGATACCACGTCGCAGGATCCCTCAACAGCATCACCATCGCCACCAACTGGCGCCGATGGGCCAAACTCTAACAACATGACAACAACACTACTTCGCAACATCAAAGCACTCACCCTCACACTCCTCACCCACCTCATACTACTCCTCGCCCTCTTCCTCGCCAACCGCTTATTCTTCACAGCCATAAACTCCGTAAAAGCCATCGACGTCGACACAACACTACTACTCCAAGCACTCCTCCGCGGCACCATATTCGACACCTCCATCTGGGCATACCTCGCCCTACTCACAGCCGCAACCGTAGCACTACTCTACCCCCTCCTCCCACTCCAACCCATACTCCGGACACTCAACCACATCATAGCATCCATCGGCGCCATATTCGCCTTCCTCCTCCCCGCCGAAGCCATAACCTACGGCATCTGGAGCCACCACGTCGACGCCGCGTCACTACTCACCATCGCCAACCGACCCTCACTAATCCTCGCCTCCACCGAGACATCATTCGAAATAACCTACACCATAATATGCCTCACACTCGCCACGACATACTTCATCCTAACCAACAAACTAACCAAACTCGCACTCAAACTCGCCAAACTACCGACACCCGAAACAAAAACAAAAACCACCACAACACTCACCTCACTAACCGCGCTCACCATAGCCGCACTCCTAATAATCCCCATACGAGGCGGACTCGGACTCGCACCGCTCAACACCGGCCGAGCCTACTTCTCACACTCCACATTCGCCAACCACATCGCCGTAAACCCCATCTGGAACTTCCTCTACTCCATAAAACGAGCCAAACAAGCCGACACACAATACAACTTCCTCCCCGACCCCCTCATGCAAACAACATTCCAACAACTATACACCACACAAGACTCATTCCCCAAAATCCTCAACACCACACAGCCAAACATCGTCATCATACTCCTCGAAAGCTTCTCCGCGCACGGCATAGCATACCTCGGAGGACAAAACGCGACACCAAACATCGACTCACTCCGACACACCGGCATATACTTCAACAACATCTACGCCTCCTCCGACCGCTCCGGCAAAGGACTACTCGCCGTCCTCAACGCCTACCCAAGCCTACCAACAACACAAATCATACAATTCCCACAAAAAACCCAAAACATACCCTCACTCGCCACACAACTACGAAAACACGGCTACAAAAACCAAACCTTCATCTACGCCGGAGACATCAACTTCAACAACTTCAACTCACTCGTCAACCAAAACAACTTCAACCAAGTCATCACCCAAGACGACTTCCCAACATCACAACTCGGCGACAAATGGGGAGCGCACGACCAATACGCCTTCGAACGACTCCTGCAAACCATCGACCAACAACAACAACCCTTCTACAACCTCATCTTCACACTCAGCTCACACGAACCATACACCGTACCCATCCCGCAACAACTCAACGACCCCTACCTCAACTCCATGTACTACACCGACCAATGCCTCGGACAATTCTTCCAAGCCGCACGACAAAAAACATGGTGGAAAAACACACTATTCATACTCATAGCCGACCACGGACACCCAGGACCCGACAAAGTCCAAATAACCGACAAACGACGATTCAACATACCACTAATCATCACCGGCGGACCACTAACCGTCGCCGACTCACTCGTCACAACCTACGGCTCGCAAACCGACATAACAACAACACTACTAAAACAACTCAACATACCCTCCAGCGACTTCACCTTCTCCAAAAACCTACTCGACCCAACAACCCCTAACTTCGCATTCTTCGACTTCAACGACGGATTCGGCTTCGCAACCCCCGACAACTACCAAATCTACGACAACCAACTAAACGACTACACACGTAACGACAACCCCGACGCCGACACCATCTCAGGCAAAGCATACCTCCAAAAAATAGCAAAAGACTTCCAACAACGATGAACAGAACAGACATCGAAATAATGGCACCCGTAGGATCCTACGAAGCACTCGCCGCAGCCATACAAGCACACGCCGACTCCATATACTTCGGAATCGAAAACCTCAACATGCGATCACGATCCGCCAACAACTTCACAATCAACGACCTCCAAAAAATAACAACCATAGCGCGACAACACAACCTCAAAACATACCTCACCGTCAACACCATCATCTACGACAACGAACTACAACAAATGCGACAAATAATCAACGCCGCAAAACAAAACAACATAACAGCCATAATCGCCTCCGACATCGCCGCCATAACCTACGCACACTCCATAGGACTCGAAGTACACATATCCACACAATCCAACGTCTCCAACTACCAAACACTAAAATTCTACAGCCAATACGCCGACGTCATAGTCCTCGCCCGAGAACTCAACCTCAACCAAGTCAAAAACATAACCCAACAAATACAACAAGAACAACTCCGTGGCCCAAAAGGACAACTCATCCGAATCGAAATGTTCGCCCACGGAGCACTATGCATGGCCATATCAGGCAAATGCTACCTCTCACTCGACAACATGGCCGCATCCGCCAACAGAGGACAATGCCTCCAAATATGCCGACGAAAATACACCGTCCGAGACACCGAAACCAACACCGAACTCGAAATCGACGGCAAATACATCATGTCACCAAAAGACCTCAAAACCATCGCATTCCTCGACAAAATAATCAACGCCGGAGTCAAAGTCCTCAAAATCGAAGGCAGAGCACGATCCGCCGACTACGTCAAAACCGTATGCCTAGCCTACCACCAGGCAGCATCCGCCATAGCCAACAACACCTACACCCCACAACTCATACAACAACTCGACCAACAACTCGCGCAAGTCTTCAACCGAGGATTCTGGGACGGATACTACCTCGGACAAAAACTCGGCGAATGGAACGACACCAACGGCAACAAAGCAACAACAAAAAAAATCTACATCGGCAAAGTCACCAACTTCTTCCAAAAAATCAACATAATGGAACTAAAACTCGAAGCCGACAACCTCACCCTCGGAGACCACATCCTAGCCATCGGACCAACATCCGGAGTCATCGAGCAAACAGTCACATCCATACGCGACAACAACAACCAACAAACCAACACCGCGCAAAAAGGACAAACCATCGCCGTCCCAATGCCCGCACGACTCCGACCAAACGACAAAATCTACAAAACCATCCCTGCCACACAAAACAACCCCTAAACACACCCCAAAAACCCACGAACACCCCCAACAAAAAAAACACAACCACCCACCACCATCCAAAAAAAAACACTAACTTCGCCAAAACACCACACCTACACTCCATGAACCCACAACAAACAAAACCCACCATCCTCGTCGCCGAAGACATGGAAAGCAACTACATCCTGCTCTCCTACCTCCTCCGCGCCGACTACAACCTCCTCTGGGCGCACGACGGCGAAGAAACACTCGCGCTCTACAAAGCCAACCACGTCGACCTCATCCTCATGGACGTCAAAATGCCTAAACTCGACGGCATAGCGACAACAACCCAAATACGCAAAACCGACACAAAAACACCAATAATCGCGCTAACCGCCTTCGCCTTCGAAAGCGACCACCAGCGATGCCTCAACGCCGGATGCAACGACTTCCTCTCCAAACCACTCAACTCCACCATCCTCCTCGCCAAAATCAAACAATACACACAACAATAACACACACAACAACACACACAACAATGGGCAAAATACTACAAATCGGCGTCGGCGGCGTCGGAACAGTCGTAGCGCACAAACTAGCCGCGCAACCACAAACATTCTCCGAAATAACACTCGCCAGCCGCAACAAAAACAAATGCGACAACCTCGCAAAAAAAATCGGCGCACCAAACATCAAAACCGCGCAAGTCGACGCCGACAACGTACAACAACTCGTACAACTCATCAACAACGTCAAACCAGACCTCGTAATAAACGTCGCCCTACCCTACCAAGACCTCACCATAATGGACGCCTGCCTGCAAACACGCGTCTCCTACCTCGACACAGCCAACTACGAACCCAAAGACATCGCCAAATTCGAATACTCCTGGCAGTGGGCCTACAAAGAAAAATTCCAAAACGCCGGCATCACAGCCATACTCGGTTGCGGATTCGACCCCGGAGTAACATCCATCTTCACAGCCTACGCCGCCAAACACCACTTCGACCAAATACAACAACTCGACATCGTCGACTGCAACGCAGGAAACCACCACAAAGCATTCGCCACAAACTTCAACCCAGAAATCAACATACGGGAAATAACACAAAAAGGACGATACTACCAAAACGGCAAATGGATCGAAACAAACCCACTCGAAATCCATAAAACACTCAACTACCCTCAGATAGGACCCAAAGAATCCTACCTCATGTACCACGAAGAACTCGAAAGCCTCGTCAAAAACTTCCCAACAATCAAACAAGCACGATTCTGGATGACCTTCGGACAAGAATACCTCACACACCTCCAAGTCATACAAGACATCGGAATGGCGCGCATCGACCCCGTCGACTACAACGGAATCAAAATCATACCACTGCAATTCCTCAAAGCCGTACTGCCCAACCCAGGCGACCTCGGAGCCAACTACGACGGATACACCTCCATCGGATGCCGAATCCACGGAACAAAAAACAACCAACCACGAACCTACTACATCTACAACAACTGCAGCCACCAAGCAGCCTACAAAGAAACCGGGACACAAGCCGTCAGCTACACCACAGGCGTACCCTGCGCACTCGGAGCCGAAATGTACATCAAAGGCATCTGGAAAAAACCAGGCGTATGGAACGTCGAAGAATTCGACCCCGACCCATTCCTCAACCGACTCCCCGAACAAGGACTACCCTTCCACGAACTCTTCGACATCGACCTCGAACTCTAACACACACCCCCCCGCACACCCACCCCCCCACACACCAACATCCCCACACACGACAAGACGCCCCCGCGCCTCGTCGTGTCCTATATACACC
>CAVFBA010000017.1:0-46264 GCA_963620665.1 bacterium | reverse complement strand
ACCGCGACCTCCACAACTCCATGGACTGCGCAAAGGAAGAAGGCCGAGCCGAAGGCTTGGCGCAAGGCCGAGCCCTTGGCTTAGCCGAAGGCGAAGCCAAGGGCAGATCAGAGGAAAAAATCAACAACGCCAAGAACTTCCTCGCATGCGGCGTAGACCCCAAGACCGTCGCACAGTGCACCGGCCTCCCCCTCGACCAAATCCTCAAACTACTCCCCAAATAACACCCCCAACGCCGCAAGGCGTATCCCAAAACGCGAATGCGTAATGTAGAGACGTCCGCCTGCGGCGTCTCCCTTAACACCGAAAGGTGTCCCCCGCCCCCCCCCCCCCCTCAAGGCCGCCGCATGGCGCATAAAAACCTAACTATCCCACCCCCTTCCCCTAAAAAACTTCCAAAAAAAGGGGCGCCAACCCTCAACCAGTCGCGCCCTTTCCTCTAATTATATCCTTACCCCTCTACTTCCCCGATGGAAGTATCGTAATGCAAGTGTCGCTCTCAAGATACATACTCGTGCTCCCCACCGCATATGCACGGACTCTTGCACCGGCTACGCCCGTAGAGAGATACGAACGGTAGAACTGCGTGCTATACGACACCTCCGTGCTGTCGATGTTGAATTTGGCATTCTGAGCTATCTGCAGCACCGAACTTATACGCTCCGGCTCCTCCCCCTCGTTATACGGAGAAACAATCACACCATAGCCCGCCGCATTCTTCACACGTGGCATAGTCACCGAGATAGTGCCATCGGTGAAACTGAGAACACTCGGCTTCACTGGCCCAAGGGTGTCGCTCTCAAGAACGTGAATCTTGAAATAGGAAGTCTTCGTCTCTCCGCTCTGGGCTGTGCTGGTGACAACGTATGTGCCGTTGAGACTGGCAGTGTCCGCATTAGTGTATACGCACTTGTCGAGAACAGATTGAAAAGTCCAGTCAGAACACTGCTCCATAGCAAAAGAGAGCTTGTCGTTCTTCACCTTCACATCGGCGAGCTTATACTCCGAGTATATCGACGAGACGGCAATGTAGGGAGTGAAAGTAGTGATAGTGTCAGCCGTCTTGCCCTGCATGACGTAGCCAGACACCTGAAAGTCAAAATCGTTCTTCGTCTCGTCATCCAGGCACGACGTGGCAAAGACTACGGCCGACGATGCCGCAATTAGTGAGAAAAGCTTTTGTAGTGACATTGTATGATTTTGAGTTTGGCTTTTTTGACGTGGCAAAGATACCATTAATGCGCCACGCCGCATCACAGCTATGCAATAATCAGACCATTCAGCACGCTCCCAAAAACAAGAAATGCCGACGTCCGAGGATAATCCCAGACGTCGGCAAAACGTATCAGGTGCTGCCCTATTCGTCAAGCGACATGTTATCGCGTTTCTCCTGCACGGCGGCGTCAATCACGGCCACCGCTGTCATGTTGACTATATCACGCACCGAGCTCTCGATGTCCAAGAAGTGTATAGGCTTACGCAGTCCCATCTGTATAGGGCCAAGTATGTCGCCTACCCCCATCTCAAGAAGCAACTTAGATGCCGTGTTGGCCGAACTCAGGTTAGGAAACACAAGCGTGTTGACGTCACGACCATAGAGCTTCGAGAATGGGAATTTCCTGTCGCGCAGCTCTCGGTTGAGGGCAAAGTTGACCTGCATCTCGCCATCAACAACCATGTCTGGATAACGCTCGTGAAGTGTCTGCACCACCTTGTGAACACTGGCGGGACTGCCCTCTTTGGTCGAACCAAAATTGGAATACGAGAGCATAGCCATCACTGGCGTATGGTTGAAGAACTTGACGGTGTCGTAGGTGAGCTTGGCCACATCTATAAGCACATCCGTCGAAGGATGACGGTTGATGAGCGTGTCGGCAAGGAAGAGAGGCCCTCTCTTGGTGTTGAGAATGTGCATGGCGCCAATATGGCCAAGACCACGACGAATGCCTATGGTCTCCTTGGCTGCCTCCACGAGATCCTCATTCTTGGTGTATACTCCCGCTATCATTGCGTCGGCCGCTCCCGTCTTGACCATCATCAGGCCAAAGTAGTTGCGGTCATACATCTTCTCGAAATACTCGTCGTAGGTGGCACCCTCACGCCCTTTCTCGTCAACCATCATCTTGGCAAACTTGGCACGACGAGCCTCCTCCCGGTCATGACGGAGGTTGACAATCTCAAGCCCCGTAAGGTCAATGTCATTCTCCTCCGCTATCTTGGCGAGCTTCTCCTCGTTGCCAAGGAGTATCGGCTTGCACAGCCCCTCGCTATATGCCTGAGCTGCCGCCTTGAGCATATTGACGTGGTTGGCCTCGCTGAACACCACACGGCGCGGGTTCTGACGTGCCATGTCGTAAAAACTGCGTAGCATCTTGTTGTCAAGCCCCATCAGGCTGCGCAACTTCTGCTCGTAAGCGTTCCAGTCCTCAATATTCCGACGTGCCACGCCACTTTCCATCGCTGCTCTGGCCACTGCTGGCGCCACCGTGGTCAATAGGCGTGGGTCAAGTGCCTTGGGCACAATATAGTCGCGGCCAAAGCTGATCCTCTTCATGCCGTATGCGGCGTTGACAACATCAGGCACTGCTTTGCGGGTCAACTCGGCTATGGCCTTGACCGCCGCAACCTTCATCTCCTCATTGATGGCACGTGCTCGCACGTCAAGCGCGCCACGGAAGATATACGGGAAGCCCAACACGTTGTTTATCTGGTTGGGACGGTCAGAACGACCCGTAGCGAATATAATGTCAGACCTGCTGGCCATGGCGTCTTCGTAAGAGATCTCCGGCTCAGGATTGGCAAGCGCGAAGACTATGGGGTCTTTGGCCATCGAGCGTACCATCTCTTGCGTGAGGACACCTGCCACAGATAGGCCGAGGAACACGTCTGCGCCCTTGACTGCTTCGGCAAGGGTGTTGACGTCACGTGTCGTGGCAAACTCACGCTTCTGCTCCGTGAGGCCGGGACGATCCATCTTGATAGGACCTTTGGAGTCAACCATGACGACATTCTCTCGACGCACTCCAAGTTTCTGATATAGGCGGGTGCACGATATGGCAGCCGCACCGGCCCCGTTGACTACAACCTTTACGTCCTCAATCTTCTTGCCTACAATCTGCAAGGCGTTGATAAGACCGGCTGCGGATATTATGGCTGTGCCATGCTGGTCGTCGTGCATCACGGGGATGTCAAGCTCCGCCTTGAGCCGTGTCTCTATCTCGAAACACTCTGGCGCCTTGATGTCCTCAAGGTTTATACCGCCAAAGGTGGGCGAGATGGCCTTGACTGCCTGGATGAACTTGTCGGGGTCTTTCTCGTCAACCTCGATATCAAAGACGTCTATGCCTGCGAAAATCTTGAAGAGTAGCCCCTTGCCCTCCATCACAGGCTTGCCACTCACGGCTCCGATATTGCCGAGACCAAGCACCGCCGTACCATTGGAGATGACTGCCACAAGGTTGCCCTTGTCGGTGTACTCGTATGCGGCATCAGGATCTTTCTGAATCTCAAGACATGGCTCTGCCACGCCAGGTGAGTAGGCAAGTGAGAGGTCGCGTTGTGAACTGTAGGGCTTTGTGGGAATGACTTCAATCTTTCCCGGACGACCTTCTGCATGATAGCGCAGGGCGTCTTCTTTAGTAATCTTAGCCATTGGCAATCTATTAGTGATGTGTTTCCTTGTGTCTTCTATTAGCAAAGATAAGAAAATACACCACTTCCTATAAGGGGAGGCAAAGTAGAATGGACTATTTACGTGATGTGCGGAAAATGCACGCCTCCCTCGTTGATGCCTATCGAGAAGAGGGCAAAGTCATAACGCACAGGGTCGGATGGTGATAAACTTCGCAGATTGTCCGTCAACTCCGTGGCAGCTTGCCAGTCAGACTGTGTGCGGGTCAAGAGGCCAAGAGAGCGTGCCGTGCGTGCGCAATGCACATCAAGAGGAATCACAAGCCGCGACGGCTTGATACGTGTCCAAATGCCAAAATCTACGCCACGTGTGGCTGGTCGCGCCATCCAACGCAAGAACATGCAGATGCGTTTGGCGGCCGACCGTGTGGCTGGGTTGGCTATATGCTTAATCGAACGCTGTGCCATGACGGGTACCATGGCGGAGCGGAAACGTGATATGCCGTTCAGTAGCGATTCAGAAGGGTGGGGCAGAAAGAGATCCTCAAGAGACGATGTCGGGCATAGCGAGTAGGCATGGCGCAACCCCCGTATCATCGAGGGCAAATCGTCTTGCTGAAATGTGCGGTAGGTGAATGACGCAAGGGCGTCAATTTGACTATCCGAAGCGTGCATGACAAAGTCGAAAGGACTGCCACCAAGCATATCGGCCATAATATTGGCTTTTGCCACTATGGCCTTGCGATTACCCCAAGCTATCGTGGCAGAGAGCACCCCCGCAACTTCTATGTCTTGCTTGAGCAAGAAACGGTGTGGAATCGATATGGGGTCGGCCGCAATGAAATCAGGACGCTCATATAGGTCAACTTTAGCATCAAGTAGCGAGCGTAGCTGCTGTGTCAGCATACCGTGCCGTCCTTTATGAGGATCATGCGGTCGCAAGTCTCTGCCAGGCGGGCATCGTGGGTGACAATGACAAAGGTCTGCCCATAGCGTTCTCTAAGCGAGAAAAATAGACTCTGCAACTCGTCGGCATTATGGCTGTCAAGATTTCCCGAGGGCTCATCAGCAAATACTACCGATGGGTTGTTGATAAGGGCACGGGCTATTGCGGCACGTTGCTTCTCTCCTCCGCTTAACTCATTGGGCTTGTGGTCGGCACGATGTGAGAGATTCAGGAAGTCGAGCAACTCCGTGGCACGGACATGCGCCTCGTCTGTCGATTTGCCTCCTATCAGGGCGGGGAGCATGGCATTCTCGAGCGCCGTGAACTCAGGCAGTAGCTGATGAAACTGAAATACGAATCCTATCTTAGTGTTGCGGAATGCGGCAAGCTGTTTCTGTGATAGCGCAAAGGGGTCTGTGCCATCAATGGCGACAGAACCCGAGGTGGGACGGTCGAGCGTGCCAAGAATTTGCAGCAGGGTGGTCTTGCCCGCGCCACTCGCTCCCATGATGGACACTACTTCTCCTTGGGCAATAGTGAGGTCTATGCCCCTCAGCACCTCGAGCGATCCGAATGACTTAGTGAGGCTATGTGCCTCTACCATGATATGTTGACTGTCGGGAGCGTAGGTCATTGTATAGGTTTTGCCTCATTAGCTATGTCGTAGATGGTGCGAGGTATCTCGTGCCGTCCACGGCGTGTGGTGATAATATATTGGCGTATGGCATTCGCTATGGCGGGACCAACATCTTCCGAAGGCCCAGGGGCTTGTGCCATGGCAATATACCCGTCAGGATCAATGAGGAAATAGGTGGGAAGGGCGGAGACTTGATAGTCTTGCATTATGCGCTGACTTGATATGTAAGATATGGCTTGCCACGTGTAGCCTTTCCGTGCCACAAGACGATAGGCGTCCTCTGGCTGGTCGTCGGTAAAGACGCAGAGCACATCGAGATTATCTCGGTGCAACTGCGCTAAATTGTCAAGAGCGGGCATAGCCTTCAGGCACTCGTAGTTCTGTGAGTGCATGAAGCAGAGATAGAGGAATCGGCCACGGAATGAGCTTAACTGGACTTCGGCGTTGCGGTTATTGGTGAGGCTGAAGTCAGGGGCGGAAAGTCCCACACGGAGCTTGTTTTTCTTGGCATACACGTTGGCTGCCATAAGACGCAGAGAGTGTGTGCGCAAGGAGCGGGCGGCACTGGTGAGGAGCGAGTCGGCACGCCCCTCAGAGATGGCTTTGTCGTAGAAGTAGTCGGAGATGTTTTTGACAATGAGTGCCTCACGAAGCTGCGTGGAACGGCTGAAAAGAGTGTCAAGGGCCACAATGGAGGACAGTGTGGCGACATCAGGCGACTGCCGTGCGAGGGCATTGGCGAGTTTCTTGCGAATGTCAGGGTTCGGAGACTTGGTGAGGACATCAGGGGCAAGCATGTCGAGCACTTGCCAATAGGCTGGCACATTCAAGAGGGCCGGTTGCGCCGTGAAATATTTGGCAAGTACGTAACGGGGAGAGTCAAGACGTGGCGTGGCAAATATGCGCGCCTTGAGAAAACGAGCCTGCTGACGAAAGAACGGAAGAGGGCAGTTTATAGAGCGTATGGCCGAGTCAAGACGTGAGATGAGAACGTCGGCAAGTGCCTTGTCGTGCCTGCGTGCGAGATTCACGGCATTGGGATAGTAGATCTTGGCAAAGTCGGACGAGAGGGCGCGCAAGGCATGGTTGAGGTTCGAGGTGGAGGAGTTGATGACAAGGTCAACTTGCTGGGGCTGGTAGAAAGGGTTGAAACGCTCAGCGTCAGGTCGCAGACGGAAGGGAGGTAGTGTGATGTCGTAGCGTGCGCCCGGCTCAAGGTATATATGGCCGGTGTAGTAGCTGAGGTCAACGGTGACCTTGGTCACTTCGCTGATGTTGGCGTTGAGGGTGAAAGTGCCGTCTTGTGCCACTGTGACGGCCTCAATGTCCACACGAAGTCGCGACAGCGGGTCTGCCTGCGCCTGAAATATCAGGGTACGACCTTCGTAGCCATGGGCTTTGCCCTTGACGATAGTGGAAGTGGCCGAGGCAAGGAGTGGAAAGACGAGGAGGAGGAGTGTTAGTGCACTGCGCATTTTACCATATCTCTGATACGTTCCGGAATGAATAGTGAGGCGTCGCCACCATGGCGTAAGATGTCACGGACAATGGTGCTGTTGACTGGCGTATGCTCTGGTGTCGTGAGCAGGAAGACAGTGTCAATGCCTGTCATCTGCCGGTTGACTTGGGCTATCGCTCGCTCAAACTCGAAGTCGGCAGAGGTGCGAAGCCCACGTATGATATGACCGCAACCAAGCTGTCGAGCAAAGTCAACCGTCAGCCCGTCGTACGTCTCAACCGACACTCGCGGCTCATCAACAAAAACCGCCTTTATGAAATCGACACGCTGACGGACATTGAAAAGGCAATGTTTGTCAGAGTTTATGCCGACGGCTATCACGATATGGTCAAACACATCGAGTCCTCGGGTGACGATGCTCTCGTGGCCAACAGTAAAGGGGTCGAACGAGCCGGGGAATATAGCTTTCTTGAGGGCTGCCATGTATATATACGGATAAGTGAGGGAAATATTGCCGACTATCTGAAACGTATTTTGAGGGCGGCGAACGCGCTCATCTGGAGTAAGAGTAGGCCATGGCGGAATCGTGAGATATTGGTGGTGCCATATTTGCGTTCGCGATAACGAATAGGAAGGTCGACAATGCGAAGGTTAAGTTTGTATGCACCAAAAAGAAGGTCGAAATCCCCAAAAGGATCGAAATCCCCAAAGAAGTCACGGTTGGCGGCAAGACGCTGATAGTCGTCGCGGAACATGACCTTGGTGCCGCAGAGGGTGTCTTTTATCGGCGTCTCAAGAATCCACGAGAAGAGGGAACTGAAAAAGTGATTGCCAAAGGTGTTGAGAGTCCGCATAGACCCCTTCTCCATAGGGTACACAAGACGCACTCCGTTGATAAACTCACCCTTCGATGTGGCTATGGCCTTGTAGAATTTAGGAAGATCCTCGGGCGGCATGGTGAGGTCGGCATCAAGTATCATGAGTATGTCGCCCGTCGCAATGTCGAAACCCTTACGCACAGCGTCACCCTTGCCCTTGCCCTCTTGCTGAACAACCTTGATGTCGCGACGCCCCTCATAGAGATGCTGCACCTGGAGTATGCGATCCCATGTGTCGTCGGTTGAGTTGCCTTCAACAAAAATGATCTCCGTATGGCAACCCATCTCTGGCACACGCTCCACTGCCTGCTCAATATTGCCACTCTCGTTGCGTGCGGGGATTATGACGGACACAGAGTAGCGGCGTTGCCAATCGTCGGATGTGGCATCGTCTTCGGGCATAGGACGGGCAAAGATGTAGTCGTTGAGGGAGAGATGCCCCATCAGTGGAAGGTGGGAGATAAATCGGTTGAAGAGGGGAGCGAGAAGCGGTATGCCAAAGGGAAGAAGCATATTGCTGTTGGTGCGATATGCCTCAAACCCCGTGAGGTAAAGCAAGTTACGCAAGTCTGCTTTAGACAACCAGTTTTGCTCGGGACTTTTACGCTTTATGCCAAGGAACTCAGCGATAGAGATCAACGGCTCCCAAAGACGGTTGTAGGTGTTGATTATAAGGCGGGTGCGCTGGTGACAGAGTTTGCGTACCTGGTTGAGGACGAGCTCTATATCGTCAAGGTAGGCAGTGAGATTCGACATAATGATAACGTCGAATTTCTCATCGAGAGATATTTCCTCGGCAGGCATGGTGTGAAATTCAACATCCGGATGTGCCTCACGTGCCTGCACGATAAGCTCGTCACAGAAGTCAATTCCCACACGCCGACGGGCTGGAACTTGCGCTATGGTCTCACCCGTAGCGCAACCTATCTCTATCACGCTCTGTGCGTTATGCATATAGAACGAGATAAATTTGGTTATCTGGTTCCAGTAATAGGCGTGGCTCTTGCGGTATTCGCGCCAGTTCTTCGCCGCTTGACGGAAGTATTGTAGTTTGTCGGTCGACATGGTGCGGGTTATTGAGCGGATGCGGGTTGCGCATTCTCGTAGTGTAGTCGGAACAGAGCGGCTGGCTCAGTGTCATTAGTGCCATTCATCTCGACCTGCTCAAGAAATAGGGGGTATTCCTTGAGAATGGTGTTTAGGTACCGATGGATGGTGTTGATAACTCCGAGTCCAGCTTGGGCAGGGTCACGACGTAGGCTGGCCACTATTATGTGAGTGACGCCTTTCGAGCGTAGATTCTCGACAAGTTGATCCGCGTCTTCAGATGGTATGGTATATATGCCGTAGAATTTACGACCACCAGAATATATACGGGCCATATTAGGTTTACGACAAGCCACGTAAGCATCAGGAGGCAAGTTGGCGGTCGACTGGCAGAGGGAGAGGTAGTTATACCAATCGGGGGTATATCCCGCAAGGGGGTCATCAAGAAGATTCTTGCGTAGGGTGAGCACATCGGCCTGACTTGCCGAGCGTGAGAAGAGTATCGCCGACAGAAGAAAGACAAGAGTGGCCATAATCTTGAGCCTATGCCGTCGTGCAAGGCGTCTAATAATATCCGATATGGCGTAAAAAACGACGATATGCATCAGAGCGATGTATGGGAGTATGAGACGGCATTGATCCCATAGCGTTTGGAGCGAGAAGAAAGTCAGGGAGAGCATCGTGGCGGCCGTCACGGCTATGAGGAGAACACCACGGTTGCGTTTGTATGCTGTTATCGCACCGTAGAAGAAGAGTATGTAAAGGGCAATGGTTATGGGTGCCGATTTCTCGCGACTGTCAACATCGCGGAGACCGAGCATCTTGACGTAGTGCTTTGAGAGGTAGAGGTTAGAGTTGCCGACAAAGCGTTGTATGAAGCCATGAGGCGTCTCGAGCCCATTGTTCGGGTCGTAGGGATCGACTTGGAGAAGAGAGTTGAGCTGCCGGTCGTCTGTCTTTACATCGCCCCATACGGCCGAGCGTATCACCAGCCATAAAGAGAAAATGACGGCTGTCGAGGCGACTATGGAAAGGGCGTGCGCCCAATGCCGGCGAAGCAACAGGAAGACTATGGAGGCTATGGCAAAACCAAACCCTGCCGTACGTACAAGGACTGACAAGACTATGGCAAGACCAGCGACAACAGCCCATAGTATGACGCGTTGCCACTGTGATATGGCAAGCGAGTCCAAACGCAGGAGAGCCCAAATGAGCACCCACTGGAAGATGATAAAGAGGGGCTCGCTATATGTGAGACTGCCAAACTGGACAAACCAAAGGTTGACGGCCATGAGTAGCATGACCGAAAGAAGAAGTCGCCGCGATATGTCATGACGGAGGGAGAAATACATGGCGAGCTGCCCCAGGATGATGAGGGCATACGAGGTGAATTTGAGGGCAATGACAGACACCGACCCATGCAGGGCAATAAAAGGGGTGAGGAATAGTGGATAGAGAGGCCCTTGGTAGTTGGGGTAGCGATTCTCGGCAAGAAAATCAAGGGCGCGGCAAATATAGCTGCTATCATCACCACCCTCACTCATGCGTGCGTTGAAGAGCAGCAAGGCCATGAACGCGGTGAGTACGGTTATGGCTATGGCGAGGGCGTCAGTGTGCCGGTCAATAATATTGCCAATCCAAGATTCGCCTTCAGGTGCAGGTATGTCGGGTTGAGTTTTCTTGTGGCTCATAGGTCGCTATTTCATCATGTCCTTGATAGATGATTTACTGCGTTGCTCGAGTTTGTCCTGTGTGCGGTAGCAGTGTATGCCCCGGTCACGCATAGCCTTGCTCGCCCCGATATCTTGGGAACGAAATGTCCCATTCTTACGGAGTATTATGTTTATGGCAAGTAGCGCAATGGCAATGCCTAAGAGCAGGGCTACTATGAGGAATACTTTGGTCATGTCACAAAGGTAGTTAATTTCGTTGAGGGTGTGTGACTCTGAAGTGTTTCGTGAATTTTCGTAGTGGAGGGGGTGCTTAGGGAGGTTTTAGTCTTGCACCTAAAGGTTGGGGGCGATGTCACCGCAAGAGGTGTGTATGATGTATTCTACTTCTTTGAAGAGGTAAGAGCGCATGGTGTTGTCGGCAAGTTGGAGGTATAGTCTGCCATCCGGGTCTATATGCGAGATGCGAGCTTGGAAATGGCCGCTGTGGTCAACGAAAGGGTGCAGCTCATTGTCGGCACGATAGAGGTTGAGGTGGAAGTTATTGAGGAGTCTCTCCTGCGAGTCGTGATAATGAGCGTCTAAGGCTTGCAGAAAGTTGTCCGTGAGGGTATAGAGCGAGGTGTTGGAATTAGTGAGGAGTTTAATAGAGGTGGGGTTGGGGGCGTATGCAAATTTGGTCTGGTTGACATTGATGCCCACACCGATAATAGACTGGGTTATTAGCCGCCCTTGCAGTTGGTTCTCAACGAGTATGCCAGAGACCTTTTGGTCGTTGACGTAAATGTCGTTAGGCCATTTGACTTTGACGTGAGGATGGAGTGCGTCGGGCAGTGCGGAGCAGATGGTGTCACGCACCGCGAGAGTGGCAGCGATGGAGAGCAGAAACTGCTGTGACACGTCAAGGTTATGGGGGTGCAGGATGGTGGATATGAGGAGGTTTTGCCCGGGCTCACTCTCCCAATGATTGCCTATTTGCCCACGTCCGTTGGTTTGGTAGCCAGCAACGACAGAGGTGAAGTCGTCGTCGGCTTCACCCTCTGCCGCCATTTGGCGTAGCACATCGCTTGTGGAGTTTGTCTGTGTGAGGTATATGGGTTCGGGGTAGGTCATAGTGAGCCTTTAGTGCTTGGAAGTTGGAAGTTTTCAATGTCGCGCGACTTCGCCATCTTGATAGAGCGTGCGAGAGCTTTGAATATGCCTTCGATTTTGTGGTGCTCGTTCTGTCCCTCGGCCTTGATGTTGAGGTTCATAAGGGCGGCATCAGACAGGCTCTTGAAGAAGTGGAGGAACATCTCGGTGGGCATATCGCCAATCTTCTCACGGTTGAATTGCGCGTCGAATACGAGCCATGGCCTTCCCCCAAAGTCAATAGCCACTTGGCAAAGGCAGTCATCCATGGGTAGGCAGAATCCGTAGCGCGCTATGCCACGTTTGTCTCCAAGGGCTTTACGTAAGGCTTCGCCAAGGGCGAGGGCTGTGTCCTCAATGGTGTGATGCTCGTCCACATTGAGGTCTCCGTGCACTTGAATAGTAAGATCCGAGGCGGAGTGTTTGCCAATCTGCTCAAGCATGTGGTCAAAGAAGCCGAGCCCCGTGGATATTTGGCATTTGCCAGTGCCATCAAGGTCAAGCTTGACGTATATGTCGGTCTCTTTTGTGGTGCGCTTAACTTCGGCCACACGTCGTCCGGCGTAGAGTATCTCCGCGGCCTCGTCCCATGATTGGACGTAAGTCACACGGTCGTCATGAGTGTCGGGAACACGTGCCGAGAATGAGGTGTTGGGGTCTTGGCTGGTGATGTTGGGGTTGGCAAGGATTATGGCACGGCACCCAAGGTTGCGGGCAAGTTGCGCATCAGTCTCACGGTCGCCTATGACGTATGAGGCATCCATGTCGACAGAGCCGTCCATGTAAGAGGCAAGCATCCCCGTGCCAGGTTTACGGTTGGGATGGTTGTCGGCTGGGGTGTGGCAGTCGATGTGTTGCGCATCAAAGGTCACCCCTTGCCCGGCGTATGTCTGCATGATGAACTTATGGAGGGGATCGAAAAGCTCATGAGGATAGGATGGTGTGCCAAGGCCGTCTTGGTTGGACACGAGGACGAACTCGAAATTGGAGTGTCGACGTATGAATGCGAGGTTGCGTATAGCCCCAGGGACGAACTCGATGTCGTCGAAGGAGCGTATCTCCTCACGTACGGTCTCCTTGACGAGAGTACCGTCGCGGTCTATGAAGAGGACGTGTCGTTGCATGGGGTGGATTAGAAAGATTTGAGTGCGTTGAGGACCTCGTCGTTCTCGTCGGGCGTGCCGATGGTTATGCGAATACAGTTGGAACAGAGGGCGACACGATGACGGTTGCGGGTGATGATGCCCATCGCGACAAGCGATTTGTAGATGCGGTTGGCATCGTCGAACTGCACGAGGAGGAAATTGGCATCGGAGGGATGTACCTGGCGTACAACGGGTATCTCGGTCAGAGCGTTGGCCATGCGTGTGCGCTCGGATAGGAGTATTTTCACGCGCTCCTCTTTGAGGGGGATATTGTCAAGGGCTTCAGCCACACGCGACTGCGAGAGAGTGTTGACGTTGTAGGGGTACTTGACGTTATTGAATAGAGCGATAATATCACTCGAGGCGAAGGCCATGCCACAGCGTACACCCGCAAGGCCCCACGCCTTAGAGAATGTCTGGAGGACGATGAGGTTGGGATATTGGTCGAGGCTGGTGAGCCATGATGGTTCAGAACTGAAATCAACGTATGCCTCATCAACAACCACGACACCTTGGAAAGTCTCGAGAATGCGCTTGATCTGCTGGCGTGCCAGGAGATTGCCCGTAGGATTGTTAGGTGAGCATAGCCAAATGACCTTGGTCTGGGCATCGGTGGCGGCAAGGACACGGTCAGCTTGTAGTGAATAATCCGGATCGAGGTCTGCTGTGCGATAGTCCACATCATTGATGTCGGCCTCCACACGATACATGCCGTATGTTGGTTCGATAGCTACGACATTGTCAAGGCGAGGACGGCAGAAGATACGATAAACGAGGTCAATAGGCTCATCAGACCCGTTGCCGAACATAATCTGGTCCTCCTTGACCCCTTTGATGGCGGCCACACGAGAACGCAAACCGCACTGGAAGGGGTCGGGGTAGCGGTTGACAGTCTCACCGTAGGGGTTCTCGTTGGCATCGACATGTACATGTGCCTGACCCTTGAACTCGGTGCGGGCGCACGAGTAGGGCTTCAAGGCAAGTATATTGGGGCGTACGAGAGCTTTGATGTCGAAAGCGGGAGCCTCGAATTTTGCCTGCCGCGACTCAACCTCTTGACGACGGAAACGCATCGCCGCCTCATGAGCCGTGAGCAACTCGTTGTGCGCCATTATCTCGACTGTGGGGGCGATATTGCGGACTCCTTCGGCAGATATCTCCTGATAGGTCATCTTCTTGCGGAAACTGTCGAGGTTGACTCCGTTGTAGGCGTGAGCATAACCGCTTGTGGGAAGAGTGTGGTTAGTGCCACTGGCATAGTCGCCCGCGCTCTCAGGGGTATAGTGTCCGAGGAAGAGCGAACCGGCGTTGCGGATATTGTCGGCTATGGCACGCGGGTCGGCAGTCTGGATTATGAGGTGTTCCGGGGCATACTCGTTGGTGATGTCGATGACCTCATCAAGGTTGCGTACGACGATGATGCGTGAGTGCTCAAGGCTCTTGGCAGTCAATTCACGTCGGCTAAGCTCGTCAAGTTGACGCTCCACCTCGTCATAGACCTTTTGCGCAAGGTCGGGGCTGGATGTGATGAGCATCGCCTGGCTATCGGCACCGTGCTCAGCTTGCGAGAGAAGGTCGGCGGCAACGAAACGCGGGTTGGCAGTCTCGTCGGCTATGACCTCAACTTCTGATGGGCCTGCGGGCATATCGATGGCCACTTGCTTGAGGCTGACCATCTGCTTGGCGGCAGTGACGTATTGGTTGCCAGGGCCAAAGATCTTATAGACGCGGGGGACGGACTCTGTGCCGTATGCCATAGCGGCTATGGCTTGCACACCGCCAATCTTATAGAGTTTGGAGACACCGGCCACATGTGCGGCGTAGGCCACAACGGGATTGACTGTGCCATCAGGACGCGGTGGAGTGCAGAGGACAATCTCAGGACATCCCGCAATCTTGGCGGGCAAGGCGAGCATGAGAACTGTCGAGAACAGTGGTGCCGTGCCGCCAGGTATGTATAGGCCTACACGGTCGATGGGGACGGCACGTTGCCAGCATCGCACGCCTGGCATCGTCTCGACACTTGGCAGGGGCGTGTCTTGCGCAGAGTGGAAGGCGGCAATATTGTGCGCAGCTGTGACGATGGCCTTGCGGAGGTCGTCGGGTACTTGCGCCTCGGCTGCACGAAACTCGGCCTCAGACACTTGGAGTGAGTCGAGATTGGCGTGGTCGAACTTCGCTTCGTAGTCAAAAATGGCTTGGTCTCCACGTGCTATGACATCGTCAATGACGGTTTTGACTGTCGATGTGAGGCTTGAATTGTCAAAGTGAGGGCGTGTGAGAATTTGCGCCCACTTGTCTTTATCTGGGTATCTGACTATTTCCATGGCCATGGGGAATTAAAGTATCATCTTCTCGATAGGCATAACAAGGATACCTTCGGCGCCGAGGTGTTTGAGTTTGCCGATGATTTCCCAAAAATGCTTCTCTTCGATGACGGATGCCACAGAGCTCCAATCTTCTGTCTCGAGGGCTGTGACGGTCGGCGCTTTGAGTCCCGGAAGGAGCTGCGCCACCTCGGGGAGCTTGTCGGTCTTGATGTTGAGGACGATATATTTCTTGCCTTCGGCGTTCTTGTAGGAGTCGAAGCGGAAGATGATCTCGTTGAGTATCTCCTTCTTCTCCACAGAGAGACCTTTGTTGCCGATGAGGACAGCCTCGGAGTTCATGACAATCTCGACCTCCACAAGGTTGTTGCTGACGAGTGTTGAGCCAGAGCTGACAATATCGAAGATGGAGTCGGCGAGACCTATGCCGGGAGCTATCTCGACAGAGCCTGTAATGACGTGGACATCAGCGGTTATGTTGTTGCTCTTGAGGAAACGCTTGAGTATGCCAGGATAGGATGTGGCGATCTTCTTGCCGTTGAACCAGTTGAGACCCTGCTGGCGATACTCTTGCTCAAGGGCTTTGGGAATGGCGAGGGAGAGGCGGCACTTGCTGAAGTCGAGACGCTTGACTATCACGGCATCCTCTTGACGCTCCTCAAACTCGTTCTCGCCAACGATGCCGACATCGGCAATGCCGCTTGCCACTGCCTGTGGAATATCGTCGTCGCGGAGGTAGAGAATCTCGACGGGGAAATTCTTAGCTGGGACGAGAAGGGTGCGCTTGGACTGCTCGATTTTGATGGAGCTTTCAGCGAGCATTGTCATTGTCTCTTCATAGAGACGGCCTTTGGTCTGGACCGCGATGCGGAGTGTTGTCATGGGTATTGTTGTGCTTTTTGTTTATTCGATAATAAGAAAGGCTCGCCTTCGCTGGGCGAGCCTTTTATGTCTTTGTGCCTTTTTGAAGCGCTATGCGTTGTTTGCTTCAGCATCGACATTAGGACTGCTCGCCCACCACCGAAGGATGATGATGGATGTGGCAATGCGCCTGATGATGCGTATGTAGGCTGGAGCAAATCATTGTCTCAAACTATGATGCTCAAAGTTAGAGATAAATTTCGTAAAGGCAAAAGAAAAGGGGGATATGTGAGAGAGGGCTACTCTGCGAGGACTTCGGCAAAGGCGTTGAGGAAGTGGTCAGCCTGCTCTTTGGACAGGCAGAGCGGGGGGAGTATGCGAACCATGTTTTGTCCAGCCACGCCAGTGAAGATGTGACGCTCGTAGAGAAGTTTCTGACGTATGGGAGAGACTGGCTCATTGAACTCTATGCCAATCATGAGGCCACGGCCACGCACATCCTTGATACGGCTGCTCTTGGGCATATTGTCGAGGAGGTATTTGCCGATGGTTGCGGAGTTCTGCTCAAGATGCTCATCACGGTAGATGTCAGCCACGGCGATAGCAGCCGCCATGCCAAGGTAGTTGCCACCGAATGTCGTGCCGAGCATACCCTTGACGGCTTTGAACTCGGGCGATATGAGGACAGCTCCCACTGGGAAGCCATTGGCTATGCCCTTAGCCATGGATATGACGTCGGGCTTGATGCCTGCGGCCTGATGTGCGAAGAAAGTGCCAGTGCGACCATAGCCGCTCTGTATCTCGTCGAGGATAAGAACCGTGCCATGGGCATGGCAGAGGGTCTGAAGGTCATGGAGGAACTTGTTGTCGGGGATATTGATGCCACCGCAACCCTGGATGCCCTCAATTATGACAGCGGCAATGTCGTCCTTCTCAACATATTGGGCCACTGAAGCGATATTGTTGAGCTCGGCCCAGAGAACCTGATGCTGGAGGTTGAAGGGGGAATTGATCTTAGGGTTGTCGGTCACGGCCACGGCACCACTTGTGCGACCGTGGAAACTATGACGGAATGCGACGACCTTGCTGCGCCCCGTGTGGAACGAGGCGAGTTTCAGACAGTTCTCATTAGCCTCGGCACCGCTGTTGCAGACAAAGAGACTGTAGTCGGCGAGGCCACTCAACTCTCCAATCTTCTGTGCGAGAGTAGATTGGAGGGGATTGATGACGCTATTGGAGTAGAAGGCTATGTTGTTGAGCTGGTCGGTAATCGCCTTTATGTAGCGCGGGTGGCTATGGCCGATTGATATCACCGCATGACCACCATAGAGGTCGAGATATTCAGTACCCTTATCGTCCCACACTTGGCAACCTTTGGCGCGTACGGGGACGACATCAAAGAGGGAATAGACATCAAAAAGATTCATGGTCTGATTGGGTTAGAAGCCCGAGGGCTTGAGGTTAAGACCTGTGTTCTCGGGAAGTCCAAAGAGGAGGTTCATGTTCTCAACGGCCTGACCTGCGGCACCCTTGACAAGGTTGTCGATGAATGAGAGGACGTGGAGCTTCGTGCCATACTTCTTGACGTGGAGGACACACTTGTTGGTGTTGACAACCATCTTGAGGTCGGGGTTGAAGTCGACTACATTGACGAATGTCTCATCCTTGTAGTACTTTTTGTACACCTCTACGGCATCAGCCTCGTCAAGGTCGCAGTCGAAGTAGACGGAGGTCATGATGCCTCGCGTGTGACAGCCACGGATTGGCACAAAGTTCATCTGACCCTTATAGTGCGGAGCGAGACGTGAGAGTGTCTCATTGACCTCGCCGAGATGTTGGTGGGTGAAGGCCTTATAGGCGGACAAGTTGCCCTCGCGCCAGCTGAAGTGTGTCGTGTCGGATGGTTTCTGACCTGCGCCTGTGGAGCCTGTGATGCCTGTGACGTGTATCTCGCCGAGTTTATCGAGCTTAGCCATGGGAAGAAGGGCAAGCTGTATGGACGTGGCGAAACAACCAGGGTTGGCTATCTTGTCGGCCGCCTTAATCTCACGACGGAAGGCCTCGGGGAGACCATAGACAAACCCGTCGGCTGTATCTTGAAGACGGTAGTCGTTGGAGAGGTCGATAATCTTGCCATTGAAGTCCTTAGGAAGTTTCTCGACGAAACCGCGGCTCTTGCCGTGTCCCATACAGAGGAATATGACATCGGCGGTATTGACGGGTGCATCGGCCGAGAAGGTGAGAGTCGTCTCGCCTATAAGGTCGCGATGGGCGCTCCAAACGGGTTCGCCTGCGTGGCTTTCGCTTTGTGCAAAGAGAATATTGGCCCAGGGGTGGTTGATGAGTATCCTCATCAGCTCGCCACCGGTATATCCTGCCGCACCTATGATGCCTACTTGAATCATTGTCGGAAGATGGAAATTGTAGGGTTAAAGCTCCTCCTCGATCTTGGAGGCCTCGTCTTTGTGGTTGGAGTAGTAGGCGCGGAGAGGAGTTGAGAGGACTTTGATGAAGCCCTTGGCGTCCTCGCTTGTCCAGCCCTTTTGCATCTCGCCATACTCGCCAAACTTGTTCTTGACAAGGTCGTTAGGAGAGTCGACACCGACAGTCTCGAAGCAGTGTGGGCGTAGTTTCATTATTGCCGTGCCAGAGACATTGCGTTGGCTGCTCTCGAGCATGGCCTCGATGTCGCGCATTACAGGCTCGAGATATTGGCTCTCATGGAGGAACATGCCGTACCAGTTGGCGACTTGATCCTTCCAATATTGCTGCCACTTGGAGAGGGTGTACTTCTCGAGGAAACGGTGTGCCGCTATGATGAGCATAGGCGCCGCAGCCTCAAAGCCCACACGACCCTTGATGCCGATAATGGTGTCGCCAACGTGCATGTCACGGCCAATGCCGTAAGGCGCGGCTATAGACTCGATCTTCTGGATGGCTTTGATCTTGTCGGTGAACTTCTCGCCGTTGACAGACTCAACCTCGCCATTCTTGAACTCTATCTTGATTTGCTCCTCACCGTCTTTCTCTACCTGCTTGAGGTATGCGCTGTCGGGTAGACCCTGTGCACTGTCGAGTATCTCGCCGCCGCAGATGGATGTGCCCCAAAGGCCTACATTGTAGGAGTACTTGAGTTTAGCGAAGTCAGCCTTAAAGCCGTTCTTGTTGAGATAGTCGACCTCGAACTGGCGTGTGAGAGCCATGTCGCGCGTGAGGGTGATGATCTCCATTTCGGGTGCCATGACAAGGAATGTCATGTCGAATCGGACTTGGTCGTTGCCTGCGCCTGTCGAACCGTGAGCTATGGCTTGTGCGCCTATCTGCTTGGCATAGCGTGCGATGGCCATGCCCTGAAAGATGCGCTCGGAACTTACGGAGATAGGGTAAGTGTTATTGCGAAGGACGTTGCCGAAGATCATATAGCGGATGCTCTTGGCGTAATATTCTTGCGTCACGTCGAGAGTGACATATTCCTTAGCGCCGAGCTTGTAGGCGTTCTCCTCGTTGGTACGGAGCTGCTCGGGGCTAAAACCACCAGTGTTGGCGCAGGCGGCGTAAACCTCGTAGCCTTTCTCTTTGGCAAGGTACATTACGGTGAATGATGTGTCGAGACCGCCACTGAAGGCGACGACTACTTTCTTCTTAGCATCCATGGGTATATGGTTATGAGTTGGGTATTCTTGTTTGGTGCAAATATAGCAAATAAGGGCGTGTTACTCGGCCTCCTGAGGGAAACCGTTGGGGAAGGCTTCCATGATACGATCCACTACGCCCGGGTCTTTGGCAAGCTCCTCGTCGGCATCGCGTACACTGCGAGGACGGTCGGGGTCGTAGAGCATGCCGGTGCATACGCAGTAGCGTCGTCCGGTGCGGACAAGGATGTCATGGTTGATGCAGCCTTCGCATCCGCGCCAGAAAGTCTCGTCGTCGGTAAGTTGCGCAAAGGTGACGGGGACGTAGCCATGGTCGGTGTTGAGCTTCATCACGGCAGCACCGCTCGTGAGGCTGAATATCTTGGCATGGGGCCAGCGGAGACGGGCGAGGGTGAACGTCATGTGCTTGATGCGTCGTGAGAGTCCACAACCGCGGAAGTCGTCGCCGACGATAAGGCCGGAAGTCGTAACGTAGTGTTTGCCGCCCCACGTCTCGATGTAGCTGAAGCCGGCAAACTGCTCTCCGTCGAGAGCTATCACGGCTTTGCCTTCGCGCATTTTCTGCTTGACGTATCCAGGGTTTCGCTTGGCGATGCCAGTGCCACGGACTTTAGCGGCGGCTGTTATTGTCTGAAGAATCTCGTCGACATATTTGAGGTGCTCCTCTGTCGCCACGACCACTTTGAGGTCGGGGTGTTTTTCTTCGTCAGACTTGCTCATTTTGGGTTATATGGTTTTTTGTGTATTAGATATTCTTCTGCCTGATGTCGGGCATGATGGTAGCGAGTTCGTTGAGGAAGGAATCCTTATTGGTGCCTTGCCTGAGGATTACGAGGACAGTGTCGTCGCCCGCCACGGTGCCCATGACATTAGTGAGTCTTGTGTCGTCGATATTGGCGGCGAGGACGTTGGCGTAGCCTGGCCTTGTCCTGATGACAGCGGCTTGCCCTGACACCTCTATGCTGACGAGGCCAGAGAAAGAGTGCTGGTTTGTGGGATCGTCGGGATGGGGCATATAGCGGTATCCACCTTGGCTATCAGGGACTTTGGCGATTTTGAGCTCGGCGAAGTCCCTTGAGAGCGTAGCTTGTGTGACGGCGTATCCTCTTTCGGAGAGGAGACGGAGCATGGCCTCTTGGTTGTCGACTTTGACGTAACGGACTAAATTGAGGATTGCTTCGAGCCTCCTGGCTTTGGCTGCATTACGAACTTGTTGCATTTTTATTCAATGAATGGGCAAAAATATACATAATATACGAAAGTAGGAGGGGTGTGGCGTGAAAATATGCAAAAATTACAAGTAGCGGGGCAAAAGAGATGCGGGGCTGTGGTGGGCACCCGCATCATTGACGTGTGTGGTGATGTATGGTGAATCAGAATTGCCGGATGATGCCGTCGGGGCAGAGGGTGGGGAGGGTGGGTATGTCGCCAAGATGGTTCAGACAGAAGTTGACATCATCGGCATAGCCTTTGGCGACGAGGGTCTGATAGTGATGGGAGAGGGAGAAAATGTCGTGCAGAGAGTGATGTTGCAGCGTCTCGGCGAGGAGACGTATGGCAAGTGACTGGTCTGACTGGTAGGTTATAGCATTGGGGGTGAGGGAGTTATCGATGGTATGGCAGATAAGGGCGGCGCATAGCTCATCCTCGAGTGCGGGTTGTCCATCTGTGCCAGAGCATACTATGACGAGCGAGTCTGGGTTGGACGATATGAGATGGTTGGCTACTGTCTTGTAGTTAAGCACAGAAGCCACGAGCACGGAGCGGGCGTGACGGGCGGCTTGCAGGGCGAGTGTGCCGTTGGTGGTGGTGAGGATGAGAGTTTTGCCAGCAATGACATGTGGGGTGTATAGCTGGGGAGAGTTGCCAATGTTGAAACCGGGAATAGGGTCAGCATTGCGCTCACCTCCGAGGATGATGTCGCTGGTGTTGAGTGATTTGGCAAGAGAGAAAGCGCCGTCGACAGTGGCAACGGGTATCACGCCAGCGGCACCATTGTGTATAGCAGTGGTTATGACGCTTGTGGCACGGAACACGTCGATGACGACGGCCACAGAGTTGGCGAAGTCATGACGCTGAGCCTCTTGTGCTGTGGAGAGTATTTCTATTTGCATAGCTTAGAATCGTAGTGCGAGACGTGCACCCACTTGACGACTCTGCGGGTCAAGCTCAGGTTGCCAACGGAAGGCAAGGTCGTCGGAGACATCAAAATAGAAGAAGTGCGCATCGACACAGGCATCGACTATCTGAATGGCGTATAGGCCAATCATGCCGAATATGGAGAGGTCGCGGTAGCGTCGGTAGTAGTCCTTCTTGTTCTTGAGAGACTTCTGAAACCACTGCTTGTAGGTGCCCTGGACAAGTTCCTCGGTGAGGTGTGCACGCTCAACGAAATACATATAGCTCTTGTTGTTGGGGTCGCCAAGGAGGAAGTCACGGTAGGCGGAGCTATATTTCTTGTAGTACTTGTTGTTGAAGTGTATGGCGTAAATCAGAGCTGCCGCACCACCGTAGAGGAGAGGCAGCTTCCAGTATTTGCGGTTGTATATCTGACCAAGGCCGGGGAGTATGGCGGCATACATGGTGGCAGTGTGTGGAGAGTGCCCGAGATGTCCTATGGGGATTGAGGGGATGACTCGGATTGTCTCGCCATCAATCATCACGAGGGTGTCGGGGATGACGATGAGGAAGGGGTCGACTGACTCAATCTCCTCTGCGACCTCCTGACCCTTGTCGATGATATTCGGGTCGACGGCAGTCGTGTCGGACTGGGCGTTGGCAGACAGACTCCATAACGCAAGAGTTAGGAGGGGGAGAAGTCGCCTGAAGTATGTGTTGGCGCTATTGGGCATCTGATTTGCTCTGGCGTGTGGAGTCGAGGATCTCCATGATGCGCTCGAGTTCTTCGGTAGAGGCGAAGGGGATGGTTATTTTGCCTTTGCCCGAGGTGGTGCAGGCGAGTTTGACCTTAGTGCCGAAATATGAGGCCAGTTGGTCGCTTAGGGCTTTATATTCCTCGGGTGTTTGCGCCTTTTGCTTGCTCTTATTGTTAGTGGTGGTGGTGCTTGTGCTGGTTGTGTCGGTAGTTTGTGACGTGGAGTTGCCGTTGTACTCGCGTACCATTTCCTCAATACGTCGCACGGAGTAGCCTTGCTCTATTGTCTCGTGGAAGAGCATCAACTGTGTCTCCTCGTCCTCGACACCCATTATAGCGCGGGCGTGACCCATGGATATGACCTTGTCGCGTAAGCCGTTGCGGATATCCTCTGGCAGTTTGAGGAGACGGAGGTAGTTGGTGACGGTGGATCGTTTCTTGCCCACTTGGTCGGCGAGTGTCTCTTGGGTGAGGTTGCACTCGTCGATGAGCCGTTGGTAGCTCTGTGCCTCCTCGATGGGGTTGAGGTCGGCGCGCTGGATATTCTCGATGAGGGCAACGGCGAGCATCTTGTCGTCGGACACCTCACGGATGTAGGCGGGAACAGTTTGGAGACCTACTATTTTGGCGGCACGGAAACGTCGTTCGCCTGCTATGATCTGATAACGTCCCGTTTCCTCTATCTTACGGAGCGTGAGAGGCTGAATGATGCCGACGCTACGGATAGAGTTGGCGAGCTCGTCGAGGTCGTCTTGTTTGAAGTCGACGCGAGGTTGCCAAGGGTTAGCGTCGATGAGGTTTATGTCGATTTCGCAGGAGGCTGCCTGCTGTGAGGCGTTGTCGTTAGCTTCGGGTCCGAGGAGCGACTCGAGTCCTTTGCCGAGACCGAGCCCCCTGCCTAAGCCTAATCCTTTTGCCATGAGGTTTGTGGGTTATTGTTTAGCGCTGTGGCGGTCGAGGAGTTCGCGGGCGAGGTTAAGGTAGGCTTGCGCGCCTTTGCTTGTGGCGTCGTAGCTTATGGCTGCTTGCCCATGGCTTGGAGCTTCTGACAGGCGGATGTTGCGCGGGATGAGGGTGTTGAACACGAGTGATTGGAAGTGACGCTTGACCTCGTCGAGAACCTGATTGGAGAGGTTGTTGCGGGAGTCGTACATGGTGAGGACGAAACCTTCAGTATCGAGTTCGGGGTTGAGCCTCTTTTGAATGATCTTGATGGTGTTGAGAAGTTTACCAAGTCCTTCGAGTGCGAAATATTCGCACTGCACGGGGATAATGACAAAGTCGGAGGCGGTCAGGGCGTTGACCGTTATGAGTCCGAGCGAGGGGCTACAGTCGATGAGGATGTAGTCGAAATCGTCGCGGAGCTTGTCGACCACGCGCTTCATGGTTTTCTCGCGGTCGGTCATGTTGATCATTTCGATTTCGGCAGCTACGAGGTCGATATGTGAGGGGAGGATGTAGAGGTTGTCGATTTCGCACTTGAGGACGGCGCTCTTGGGGTCTACGTCGTTGACCATGCACTCGTAGATGGTGCTTTTCATCTCACGAACGTCAAAGCCGAGACCAGAGGTGGAGTTGGCTTGCGCATCGGCATCGATGATGAGCACTTTTTTCTCGAGGACGGCGAGGCTCGCACCAAGGTTGATGGAGGTAGTGGTTTTGCCTACGCCGCCTTTTTGGTTGGCTATTGATATGACTCTTGCCATGTATGTGTGGATTATGATTGGGTCAGAATGTTATAGGGCAAAGATAGTCTATTTTCTTGAAAGAACAGAATGTTCCACGGAGAGGAGAGCGGAGGGACGAAAATGTAAGGTGGTGATGCGTAGTGTGTTATGAAGGACGGGCGAGGCAATGGACGATGTTCCACGAGAAATTGACAATAGGGAACTAACAGATGTTGATAAGTATTGTTGGTGGAGAATGTCGTGATATATAGTGTGTTAGTGGCAGTGTGTTAGTGGCAGTGAGAAAAGTTATTGACATAGTTGTTGACAAGTAGGGGTTGGGGTGTTGGGCAGAGAGGGTCGGGGTTGAAGATTTTCCCGTGAGTGGAATGGCTATTAAACGGCAAAACAAGTAGTTCGGGTTTGCGAGCTACTTGTTTTGCGTGTGTATTGAGTGAATTGCCAGCCTTAGTTGACAAGTTCCTGGTTACGCTTGATGCTGTTGTATACTTGCCAAGTTAGGCCTTCGTAGGTGTCTTGGCGTGGGTATATGGGGTCGAGGAATTCGACTTGCACTTTGTGTGGCATGGGAATCTTGCGTCCTTTGGGCATGGCTTGGAATGCCCCTTTGATGGAGACAGGCACAACAGGCACATTGAGCTCCTTGCTAAGTATGGCAAAGGTCTTCTTGAACTCACCGAGTTTGCCGTCGGTGGTGCGGGTGCCTTCGGGGAAGATGATGATGTTCTTTTTCTTCTTCAAGGCTTCTCCGAGTTTCTGTATTGAATCCTTGAGGTTGCTCATGTCCATGACTATGACGTTGTGCGTGGCGGCCATGAACTTGACAAAAGGACGGCGGACGTGTTGCTCCTTGGCGTAGAAGTAGGTGTTCTTGATATCGCGGTATTTGAGGAATGACATCACGAAGAGGCCATCGAGGAAACTCTGATGGTTGGGGGCTATGATGACAGGGCCATCGGGTATGCGCTCAGCCCCTTTGCCTGTGAGCTTGAAGTAGAGGCGGAAGAAAGGTTGTGAGAGTGCGATGAAGAGACGCCCGGTGAACCATGTTTGTGGGAGTTTGAGGGTGGTATGCTCACGGAGTATCTTCTTCCAGTCGATTTTCTCAACTTGAATCTTGGTCTTGCTCTCGGCCACATAGTCTGCCATGGCAGAGATGCTGCGGAACTGGCTGAGTTGGTCGGTCGTGACCTCAAGTCCGAAACTGTTGTTGATGAATACTTGCAGACCCACCTTGTCGAGGGAGTCGAAAGCGAGATCGAGCTCTATATGGTCGCTGGGTCGCACACGGCAGACTTTCTCTGACTCGATATATTTCTTGATAATCTTGTACTCGTCGCTTTGCGCCTCGTCGACAACTTCGGGGCTGTGAGTCTCCTCGCTCACGAGAAGGCTCTTGAGCTTGAATCGTTGAAGTTTGTCGAGTTTGGTGCGTGGGAGGTCGCCGCGGTAGATGGAGATGTTAAATATCTTCTTGTAGGCTGCGGCATCGGCGTTGTATTTCTCGATGACTTCCCACTTGACGCGTTCCTCTATCTCTTTGTCGGACAGGTTGGCGAGGGCTGGTTGTGGAACTATAATGGCTACAAGGGCATCGTCTTTTTCTGTTATAGCGGCCTCTTTGACAAAGGCGGCGTAGCTTTCGAGGTGTTGCTCGATGTCTACGGGGTTGACATTCTTGCCATTGGAGAGGACTATAATCTCTTTGCGCCGTCCTGTGACCACTACACGGCCTTTGTTGTCGATATAACCGAGGTCGCCGGTGTATATCCAACCATCGCGAACCACATCGGCAGTCTCCTCGGGGCGGTTGTAGTAGCCCTGCATGATGTTCTTGCCACGTGCGCACAGCTCACCATCGCGCACCTCGACTTCACAGCCCGGGACGGGTTGACCCGATGCGCCGGGAGTGATGTCGTCGGGACGGGTGAAGGCTATCATGGGAGCGCACTCCGTCATGCCATAACCTTCGAGGACATCGAGGCCGAGAGTCTTCATGACACGAGCCACAGAGGGGTCGAGCGCCGCGCCACCGCTGACGAAATATTTTATGGCACCGCCCATCATCTTGCGTATGGAGCTGAACACGAGACGTGACAGGGAACGGCTGCCAATCTTATCGCAGATGTTGTAGAGAAGGCGGGTGAAGAAGTGTGCGTTGATTTTGGAGCGTATGCCCTTGGTGAGCATGGAGTAGAGGCGAGGGACGCCTATGACTATGCCGACCTTGCCGCGGGAGAGGGTGTCCATAAGCTCGGGAGCACTCATGCCGGGGCAGAAAGCAACGGAACCTCCTGTGACGAGTGGAGCGACGATGCTGCCGAGGAGAGGCAGGACATGGTGGCATGGTAGGAGAACCATGGTGCGCACGTCGGAGGTGAAGATGGGCACGCCATTAGGGGGGCTCACGGCATTGACGTTGAAGTACATGTTCTCGAAAGAGAGCATGACACCTTTGGGAGAGCCTGTGGTGCCGCTGGTATAGATTATGAGCGCGGTATCTTGTAGGGAGTAGTTGACGGTGGCGGGTTGGGCGTCGACGGGAGCGTCCTCAAGGTCGGCAGTGATGACGTGGACGGCCTGGTTGCCGCCAGCCTTGGCTATTGCGGCACGGGCTATGGCCTCGGTTTTCTCTGTGGCCCATACGGCTTCGGGCTGGCAATCGTTGAGGACGTAGGCAAGGTCGGCGGCAGAGGAGGCGCAATCGACGGGTACGGCGGTGCCTTGGTTGAGCCAGGTTGCGAAGAGAGCGTAGATGAAGGCGGGTCTGTTTTCGGAGAAGATGATTACTTTGCCATGCTTGTTGATGGGGCAGATGTTGGCGAAGTGGGCGATGCGCCGCAACATCTCGTCGTAGGAGATTTCACGGGTTGAAGTCCAGATGGCCGTTTTATTGTGGTCTGTAATCATTTATGTCATGTTGTCACCATGCCGCATGTGTGGTCGCTCCCGCAGGAAGATATTGGGGCGAGGGATGTCGGGAGGGTGATTGTTCTTAGGTCTTGGGAGGGCGAGGGGGAGAGGTTTTGTGCTAATGTGTGATACGTATTCACCGCACATTTGTTGCAAAGTTATTACTTTCAGGTTAAAGGGCAAAAAGGTATTAGGCATTAGTTAGGATAGCCTCTGCTGCTTGCATGTCGTCGGGGGTAGTGATTTTGATATTACCGTGCTGTCCTTCGGAAAGATGAATGGGTGTGCCAGCAGTTTCGACAACACTGGCATCGTCGGTGAATAGGGGGGTATAGGGTTGGTTGTAGGCGTTTATGATGATGTTGGCCTTGAATACTTGTGGGGTTTGGATCATCATGACCTGACGGCGGTCGATGGCATGGTTGGAGCCGTCGGTGTTGATTAGTCGTACGGACTCGACAGAGGGGAGGGCTGGGACGGATGTGCCGTAGGTGGTGGCGTCGGTGAAGCATCGGCGTATGGTGTCGGGGGAGATAAGGGGGCGCACGCCATCATGGACGGCTATGAGAGACTCACCGTGCCATAGGGCGAGACCGTTTTTGACGCTCTCGTAGCGGGTTGAGCCACCATGGGCTATGGAGATGTCGGGAGAGTAGTGGTGCTGGAGGCAGAGGTTGTTCCAATAGTTGGTTTGAGAGGCGGGGAGTATGAGGATTACGCGGGTGGAGTCGACTTGCAGAAAGGCATCGATGGTGTGCATGAGTATGGGACGACCCTTGAGGGGGAGGAACTGCTTGGGGATTGGCGCACCCATACGCAGGCCGCTGCCGCCAGCGACGATTATGGCGAGGTTGTCGTAATCCATTGTAAGGAAGGGGTTAGAAGAAGGGGCGTTGCATAATGAAGTTGAGGGTAAGGCCCATGACTGTTATGCCTGCGATATAGCCGAATAGTAGTTGCTTTGGTGTGTGCGCCTTTTGGTAGAGGCGAGTCCATGCTGTGACTCCCGCTGTGATGAACGCCGCCGCTACCCACAGGGCGAAGTCTTGTTGGTAGGCCATTCCCGTTACGCTGACGAAAGCGAGGAGAGCGCCAGCCCCGGCAGTGTGAAGGCTTATCTTCCAGAAGATGGAGCATGCGGCGGCCACGAAGAGGAGCAGTCCCTCGCCGAGCACCATGCCAAGCAGGGGACGTGGGGTGTTGTTAGGGCCGAGCAGCATGAGGGAGAGGCACAGCGCAGTGGCGGACAAGAAGAGAGGCCATATGCGCTCCTTGCGTGTTGGCATTTGCAGGTCGGACACCTTGCCAGAGACGAGGAAGAGTCCGATGATGATGAGGGGGTTGGCGCAGGCGTAGAGACCTATCGAGGTTATTATGCTGACATTCACGGCATGCGGCATGCCAGAGTAGGGCGTGTGGCCGAAGAGTGTCAGGATGGTGCAATATATAGGGAGTAATAGGGGATGGAAGAGAACAGACGTCACGATAGAGAGACGGCTGATGAAGATGTCCATTGAGGGATTCTCTTGTGTCATAATTCTTTACGAAGTCGTGCGACGGGAATGCCGAGTTGTTCGCGGTATTTGGCGACGGTGCGTCGTGCGATATTATAAGATTTGGCTTTTAGGAGGTCGACGAGTTTCTCGTCTGTGAGTGGTTTCTTTTTGTCTTCGGATTCGATGGCTTCTTTGAGGAAACGTTTCACCTCGCGCGTGGAGATGTCATCGCCGTCGTTGTTTTGTATGCCTTCGGAGAAGAAATATTTGAGGGGGTATATGCCGAAAGGGGTCTGAACGTACTTGCTATTCGACACGCGGGAGATTGTTGAGACATCGAGGCCTGTGCGGTCGGCGATATCCTTGAGGATCATAGGTTTGAGCTTTGCCTCGTCGCCGTCGATGAAGTAGTCGCCTTGGTAGTCTATTATGGCTTGCATGACGAGGGTCAGGGTGTTGCGTCGTTGTTTTACGGCGTCGATGAACCATTGCGCTGATTTGATTTTCTCGCGGACGAAGTTGGCTGCGTCACGTTGTTCTTGGCTTTGGTTGGCTTTGTTGATGCTGTATTCGTGGAGCATCTCGGTGTATTGGCGCGACACTTTTAGTTCGGGTTCGCCACGGCGGTTGAGGTGGAAGGTCAGTGCGCCGTTGTCGTAGTCGATGATGAAGTCGGGTGTCACGTGCTGCGCTTGACGTGCCGCGCCTCCGCCGTATGCGCTGCCAGGCTTGGGGTTGAGATGTAGAATCTCGGCCGTGGCATCGCGCAGGTCGTCGTCGGATATGTGAAGACGCTTTGTGACGCGGTCGTAGTGGTGCATGGAGAAGTCGTCGAAGCAGAGGTCGAGGATGTCTGTGGCGTTCTTTACGGCTGTGACATTCTTGTCGCGGCTATGGCGAAGTTGGAGGAGGAGGCATTCACGCAAGTCGCGCGCCCCGACACCTGAGGGGTCCATTTTCTGAACTTCGGCAAGGACTTGTTCGACTTCCCCGTCCGACACATCTTCGCCCATGGCGAAAGAGGCATCGTCGGCGATGTTGGATATCTCGCGGCGGAGGTATCCATCCTCGTCAATATTGCCGATGATGAATTTGGCGATCTTCTCCTGTTTGGGAGTGAGGCTGTGCAGACCTATCTGCTCTTCGAGGTGCTCGTAGAATGTGGAGGCTTCGGAGAGGGGGACGCTTTCGCGTCTATCCTCGTCGCTGCTGTTATTGGCTTGTAGCTTGTAGGCGGGGATATCCTCGTTGAGAAGATAACCTTCGCTTGTGTCGTCGTCGGGTTGCTGGTCTTGCGGTGCGACTTGTGGTTCGGGGTTAGCCTCTTCCTCACGTCGTGTGGCTTGCTCGTCGATGTCGAGGGCGGGGTTGGCCTCGATCTCTTCCTTTATCCTCTGCTCCATTTGCATGGTGGGTATCTCCAGCAGTTTGACGAGCTGGATTTGGAGTGGGGAGAGCTTTTGCTGAAGCTTGAGTTGGAGACTTTGGTTCAGAGCCATGGCGAAAGGTGGGGATTGAAGTTAAGAGCAAATGTAGCGAAGAAAGGGGAGATAGGCAAGGCAAAAGAGGGCGCACGCTCATCCGCCTGCGTGGCGAGATGACGCGTGCGCCGTGATAGGTGGGGGTTTGGCGTGTTACTTCTTGTCGAAGAAACGGTTGAACAGGCCGAAGAAACCTCTGCCGTGTCGGGCTTCGTCTTTAGCCATCTCGTGGACGGTGTCGTGAATGGCGTCGAGACCTAACTCCTTGGCGCGCTTGGCGATGCGGAACTTGTCGGCGCAAGCACCGGCCTCGGCGTTCATGCGCTTTTCGAGGTTAGTCTTGGTGTCCCATACGACATTGCCAAGGAGTTCGGCGAATTTGGCGGCATGCTCGGCCTCTTCCCATGCGTAGCGTTTGAAGGCCTCGGCTATTTCGGGATAGCCCTCGCGGTCGGCTTGGCGGCTCATGGCGAGATACATACCTACCTCGGTGCATTCGCCCATGAAATGCGCATTGAGATCCTTCGTCATCTCCTCGTCGCAACCTTTGGCTACACCGAGCTCATGCTCAGTCTCGAAGTTGAGGATGGCATCCTCGTCGAGCATCTTGAATTTGGAGGCGGGCACGCCACACTGTGGACACTTTGCTGGTGGCTCGTCGCCCTCGTGGACATAGCCACACACTGTGCAGATGAATTTTGCCATAATGTATCGTTTAGGTTGTGGCGTCGTGGGAGGTGCTATTCCCTTGTTGCCGTGTTTGAAAATTGATTACATGGCAAATATAAGCACAAAAAGACACGTTGCTGTGTCGTGTGCGATATTTATCACTTATCTAAGTAAAAATCACGTGTAACCTCTTTATATTCAGAGGTTAGCGAGCCGTCTGGGTTGAGGAGGGTCAGCTCGTTTTTAGTGATTTCAAATAGTTGGGAGGAGCGAGCGAATTGGCAGATGGAGCGTCGGGCGGGCTTGCGACGGTTGGAGAAGATGGTGGTGAGGATGACAGGGGAGAAGTCGTGTCGTACGGCTTCGGAGATGAGGGCGTCGGTAGCGTCGGCGGGCAGGATTATGGCGATGCGGCCGTGGGGGGCGAGCAGGCGTGCGGCGATTTGCATGAGGGCGGCATGGTCGAGGCCAACGGTGTGGCGAGCCATGGTGCGTCGACCGTCGGGGCATTGGAGGGAGTCGGAGAAGTAGGGAGGGTTGCTGACGATGAGGTCGTAGGGGAGAGAGTCGGTGAAGGTGTTGGCATCTGTGGCGACCACGTGGAGACGTGAGGCGAAGGGAGAGGCGTCGCAGTTGTCGACGGCTTGCGCCGCGGCATCGGGGTCAATCTCGAGTGCCATGACGGAGGCTGTGGGGAAACGTTGGGCGAGCATTATGGCGACAAGACCTGTGCCCGTGCCGATGTCGAGGATGCGGGGGGAGGGTATAGTGGGTGGCATTTGCGCAAGAGCGCCGAGGAGGACACCGTCGGTGCCGACCTTCATGGCCGTGCGCTCTTGGTGGACTATGAATTGCTTGAAACGGAAGAAGGTGTTGGAGCTGGGCATGGCGTGGTTATAGTTCGCAGGCTGTGAGTTGCGCCGCGGCGATTTGGTAGTCACGCTCGGCGGCCAATGCTTCCTCCTTGGCCTCGAAGTAGATGTCGGCAGCCGTGAGACATTCGGTCAGGGATATCTCGCCAGCCTCGAGTGCTTTGGCGAGGAGGTCGGCATTGCTTGTGGACTGGATGGCTTGGCGCATATCTGTGGCGACCTTGGCGAGTTGCTTGGCACGGTTCCATGCGGCCTGAGCCTTGGCGCGCGTTGAGACGACAGCGGCAGTGTGGTGTGCCACGGCAGCTTGTGCGGAAAGGGCTGTGGCGTTGCGTGACTGGCGTGAGCGCCATAGGGGGAGTGTCATGCCGAGTGTCACGCCCTTATACTTCTCGTCGTTGGAGAACTCGCCCATGAAGCCTATGGAGAGTTGTGGGGCGGACTGTGCTCGTGCCTCACGATGTTCGCCCATGGCTATACTGGCTTGTGCGGCGGAGACTTTGAGCTGTGGGGCGACGTTTATCAGGCGGGAGAACCAGTCGTCGAAATTGTCGGGCAGGGCTATGGGAGTGAATTGTGAGAGTTGAGGAGAGATGGGCTTACCACCGTTAAGGGCATTGAGGTGGAGGAGCGCACCCTCGAGGTCGGCTTGCGCGAGGGCGAGTTGACGTAGGGCTGAGGCGTGAGCCATGGCGGCGTTGTTGGCATCCGTTTGGCGTGCGTCGCCAGCATCGAGACGTCGTTGCATGAAGAGGGCGATATTGGCGAGAGCTTCGGCGCGTTTGGAGCGCAGGTTCGTGAGAGCGGTCTGGTATGTGGCCTCGATGATGGTGAGTCGTGCGTCGAGTAGGATCTCTTGGCGGCTGGTGGCGTACTGGTTGTCGTAGAGGCTGTCTTTGGCTTCGGCTATACGGCGGTTAAGACCAGATATGACCGTCCAGTCGAGAGGTTGTGAGGCGCTGATGTCTTTGCGTCCAGGCCATAGATAGCCGAGGCTGATCTCGAGGTCGGGCATCTTGCGGGAGGTGTTGGCGGCGGCTTTCAGGGCGTCGGCATCTTGGCGCAGGGCTTGGAGAGTGAGGTTGTTGGACTCGATGGAGTCGAGCACTATCGTCTCGGGGAGCTGGGCGTGGGATATGATGGGGGAGGTCAGAGTGAGGAGTATGATATAGGGGAACTTCATTGTTGTGAGGAATTATGGTGGACGAGGATGTACATGATGGGGACAATGAAACCGTTGAGGAGAGTGGAGGTGACGAGGCCGCCGAGTATGACTTTCGCCATGGGGCTTTGGATCTCGTTGCCTGGGAGGTCGCCGCCTATGGCGAGGGGGATGAGCGCGAGGGCGGAGGTGAGGGCTGTCATGAGGATAGGGTTCAGGCGGTCGGCAGAGCCTTGCGCCACGCTGTCGGCGAGAGAGAGTCCTTCGGCACGCAGTTCGTTGTAGCGTGCTATGAGGAGCATGCCGTTGCGCGTGGCGATGCCGAAGAGAGATATGAAGCCGATTATGGCGGGGATGCTCACGGCGCCTCCTGTGAGCCATATTGTCAGTACGCCACCTATGAGGGCGAGGGGGAGGTTGACCATGACCACGGCACTCTGCACGGCATCTTTGAACTGGTTGAAGAGGAGGAGGAAGATGACGATGAGAGAGAGGATGGACGTGAGGAGCAGCACACGTGAGGCGGACTGTTGACTCTCGAACTGACCTCCATACTCGACGCGATAGCCTTCGGGGAGGTTGATATTGGCGGCGATGGCATTACGGACGTCGGAGACCACGCTTGCCATGTCGCGTTCTGCCACGTTGGCTGATATGACAATCTTGCGGGCCACATTCTCGCGGTTTATGGTGTTGGGTCCTGCCGCGCTGCGAATGTCGGCGAGATTGGCGAGTGGGACTTTGCCGTTGGCGCCGTCGACGGAGATGTCGGCGATCTTGTCGGCTGTGGAGCGGGAGTCGGCATCGAGTTTGAGGGTGAGGTCGAAGGATCGTCCTTGGTCGTAGACTGTCGAGACGACTTGACCTGCGAGTAGTGCGTCGATAGCTGAGGAGAGGGCTGGCATTGTGACGCCATATTTGGCCATCATGTCGCGGCGTGGGACGATTTGGAGTTGCGGACGTTCTATCTGCTGCTCGACATTGAGGTCGGCGAGGCCGTCGATATTGGCGATGGTGGATTTAATTTGATTGCCGAGTTGGAACATACGGTTGAGGTCTGTTCCGAAAAGTTTTATGGCTAGACCTGCGCGCGAGCCGGAGAGCATGGCGTCGATGCGGTGGGATATGGGGGATCCTACCTCGATGCTGACACCTGGAATGTCAGAAAGACGTTGTCGGACATCGGCGATGAGCTCATCTTTGGAGCGGTCGAGAAGTTCGTAGGGAGCCTCTATCTCGGAGACATTGACACCAAGGGCATGCTCGTCGAGCTCGGCACGTCCTGTCTTTCGCCCTACGGAGATGATCTCGGGGATGGAGAGGAGGGCGCGTTCGGCTTGCAGACCTATGGAGTCGGACTCGGCGAGGGAGACGCCGGGGACGGTGCTGACGTTTATGGTGAAAGAGCCCTCGTTGAATGGGGGGAGAAAGTTGGAGCCGAGGGAGAAGAATACGACGAGAGAGGCTATGAGTACGGCGGACGTGGAGACTATCACCCCTTGCTTATGTTGGAGAGACCATGACAAGGCACGGGAGTAGGCCGCTTTGAGACGACGCTCGACAACGGGCTCGGTGGTGTCGGACTTGCTGTTGCCGCCGAGGAGCCAGCTACACAGGACAGGGGTGAGGGTCAGTGCGACGATGGTTGAGGCGACGAGTGAGGTGATGAAAGCCACGCCGAGTGGTGCGAGCATCTTGCCCTCCATGCCCGAGAGGAAGAATAGGGGGATGAAGCTGACGATGATTATGAGTGTGGAGTTGAGGATGGGGATGCGCACCTCGCGTGAGGCATCGAAGACGACATCCATTTTGGGGCGACGGGCGGCAGGGGGCAGGGCGGTGTTCTCGCGTAGGCGTTTGAATACATTCTCGACATCGACAATAGCATCGTCGACGAGAGAGCCTATGGCAATGGCCATGCCACCGAGACTCATGGTGTTGATGGTGAGGCCCATGACTTTGAGCGTCAGGATGCACATCACGAGTGATAGGGGGATGGTGACGAGAGATATGAGCGTGGTGCGGACGTTCAAGAGGAACACGAAGAGGACAATGACGACGAATATGCCGCCCTCTAAGAGAGCCTCTTTGACATTGTCGATGGAGCTACGAATGAAACGTTCTTGTCGGTACACCTCGGTGCTTAGGGAAATATCGGGAGGCAGTTCGGGCCGCAAAGCGTCAATCTCGTCATCTATGGCGTTGGTGAGGTCGATGGTGCTGGCTCCTGGCTGTTTGCTCACGGTGAGCATCACGGCGGGCGTGGCGTTGTGCGAGGCTACGCCTGTGCGTGGTTCTTTGGAGCCAATAGTGACACGTGCCACATCGGCGAGAGCGAGGGTTCGGCCGTCGGATGTCATGATGGGCGACTTGGCCAGTTCGGTGGTGTCGGCGGAGCTTGTCATGCCTCGGACGATATACTCGTTGCCATGCTCGTAGAGAGTGCCTCCCGCGGCACCGATATTCATGTCTTGCGTGGCGGACTGGAGGTCGGCGAGGGTGACATTTAGGGCACGCATACGTCCGAGGTCGGGGAGTATCTGGTATTCCATGACATCACCGCCTATGACTGACACTTGCGCCACTCCCCCCGTGGCGAGCAGTCGAGGTCGGATGACCCAGTCGGCGAGGGTGCGGAGGTCGCGTGGAGAGGTGCTGTCGGCGGTGATGGCGATGAACATCATCTCGCCGAGGATGGAGGATTGCGGGCCGAGTGTGGGTGTGCTGGCGGCGGGTGGCAGTTGTTCGCGAGCCATGGCTATCTTCTCGGTGACGATTTGTCGGGCGAGGTAGACATCGGTGTTCCAATCGAACTCGACCCATAGGGCGGAGAAGCCCGAGGTGGATGAGGAGCGCACACGGCGCACACCTGACGCGCCATTTACGGCGGTCTCGAGAGGGAACGTGACGAGGCGCTCTACTTCTTCGGCGGCCATGCCCTTGGCCTCGGTCATGACCACGACAGTTGGGGCGTTGAGGTCGGGGAACACGTCGACATCCATGGAGTAGGCGGTGTAGAGGCCGGCGAGGAGGATGAGGAGTGAGGATAGCGCAACGGCCAGTCGGTTGTCGAGTGCGAAGCGTATTATCTTGTTAAGCATACGGCGGCTCTATTAGTGGTTGTGGGTATGCGCCGGTATGGCACTTGTGGCGCTGGCGAGATGCAGACGGCGTGCGCCTTGGCAGACCACGGTGTCGCCAGGGTGCAGGCCCGAGAGGACTTGTGTGCGTATGCCGTCGGTGCGTCCTGTATGGACTTCTCGGCGGAGGTAGGAGGCCTCCTCGTCGGGGTTCTTTATGTAGACGAAATGGAGGCCCTGGCTCTCGATTATGGCGTGGTTGGGAACGGTTATAGCACTGTCGCCGCATGACATTTTGAGGAATATGTCGGCATATTGTCCGGAGAAGAAGAGTTCGTCGGCATCGTTGAAGGAGAAGGTCACGGGGATGTAGGGGTCGCCAGGGCGTGAGGCACGGCCGAAGGAGAGGAGTTTGCCGTCGAAAGAAGATAGGCAGAAGGCGGAGTCGGACGTGGCGACACGGAAATTGGCCGTTGTGACGTTGGCGAGAGAGGCGAAGTGTCGTTCGGGGACATCGGCGCGTAGGCGTTTGCGGCCGCAGTGCTCGACGATGGCGATGGTTTGCCCCGCAGAGACGTAGGCACCCTGCTCGACGGCGAGGCTGACGATGTGGCCGCTCGTGGGAGACTTCATGGCGACGCCCGAGGATGTCATGCGTGATGCTGTGGCTTCGTATGCCACTTTGGTTGTTTGGTAGCGGAGATTGATGTCGTCGAACTCTTTGGCTGATATGATTTTGTCGTCTATGAGTGATTTGGCACGTTCGAGTTCACGTGCTGCGGCGTCGTAGTCCATCTTGGCACGTGCTGCGGCGTCGCCCTCTTGGAGTGATCTGCCTGATATTGTGGCTATGGTTTGTCCGGCATGGACGAAGACTCCGTTGGCGAGGGAGCGAGAGGTGATGGTGACAAGTCCGGATTGTGGTGCGACGATAGCCGCGGCATCGTTGTCGGAGGACTCTATGACGCCTCCTACGCGGAGTGTGGACTCAAAGGGGGCGGGTGTGGCTATCTCGGTGGTGAGACCTATGGCGCGAGCCTTATCGTCGGAGAGGTGGACCTCGTCGTGGTCGTGTGCCTCGTGAGTTTCGGTGGACTCGTCATGGTGATGTGAGTCGTGGTCGTGAGAGTCGTGAGAGTCGTGGCAGGCGGGCATGGATATGGCGAGGGATAGGAGGGAGAAAATAAGGGTGTTGTGGGACATAGTGTGGACAGTTTTAGACACGTTGGGGAATTGTGGATGGTTGACTGGGGAGAAATTTGGGAGAGCGTGTCAGGCTGTCGGAGGGCCTCGCCTGTGGGCATGGCGGGGTGAGGGAGAGGGGGTTAGGGGGATGTCGGAAGGAGCGGCGTAGAGGGGTGTGGAGGAATGGGGGAGGATGTTGGGTATGTCGGAGTGGAGGATGTTAGCGGGGAGGAAGAGAGTGGCGGCTTGTGGCGCGGAGAGGGATTTGGCGACATCGAAAGCCTCATCTTCGAGGCAAGTGTGGGAATTGTCGGAGTGGGAAGGTTGGCAGCCGTCGTCGGAATGGTCAGTGAGGGAGTTGAGGATTATGGCGGCGACATCGCCGTGGTGGTGATGATGGGGCAGAGTGGTGGCGGATAGCAGGCTGAGGACTGCTATGAACATGACAACCCGTATGATGCTGAGCCTTTTCATATCGGGTGCTAAGATAGGGAAAAGGCGTTGCAACTGGGTTGCAAAGGTTAGCTATTGAGGCGAATGATGTCGTCGTGCGAGATACGTTTCTCGTAGATGGCCTTGCCGACTATCACGGCTGGGACGCCTGCTTGAGCGAGGGCTTCGATGTCGGCGGGAGAGCTTACGCCGCCGCTGGCTATGAGGAACAGACCCTTAATGGCGGAGAGCATCTCGGAGTAGAGGTCTACGGCAGGTCCTTGGAGCATGCCATCGCGAGAGATGTCGGTGCAGATGACTTTGTTGAGTCCACGGTCGTGGTAGTGGCTGACGAAGGGTATGAGGTCTTGCGTGGAGGTCTCGGTCCATCCGGTGACGGCTATCTTGCGGTCTTTAGCGTCGGCGCCGAGGATAATCTTGTCGGGGCCATAGTTGTCGATCCAGCGTTGGAACTCGTCGGGGTTCTTCACGGCAATGCTGCCCCCCGTGACCATTGCCGCGCCGCACTCGAAGGCTGTATGGAGGTCGGACGAGGCTTTGAGGCCGCCGCCGAAGTCGACGGTGAGGTTGGTGTGAGAGCATATGCGCTCGAGAACCTTGTGGTTGACGATATGCCCGGCCTTGGCGCCGTCGAGGTCGACGACATGGAGGCGTGATATGCCCCAATCTTGGAACTGCTTGGCGACCTCGAGTGGGTCTTCGTTGTAGACTTTCTTGGTGTCGTAGTCGCCTTTGGACAGGCGGACGCATTTGGCGTCGATGATGTCTATGGCAGGGATGATTTGCATGATTTGTGAGGGGGGGTTAGAGGTTGATGAAGTTTTTGAGGATGGATTGACCTATGGAGCCGCTTTTCTCGGGGTGGAATTGCGTGGCGAAGAAGTTGTCGCGTCGCAGGGCGTTGCTATAAGGCACGGTGTGCGTGGTGGTGGCGATGGTGTATTGGCAGACGGGGACGTAGAAGCTGTGGATGCAATAGACGTAGGCTCCTTCCATGTCGGGCGAGAACAGTGGGGACTGGACATTGTGGAGGCTGTTCCATCCCATCTGCGGCACTTTGAGGTTGTCGGGGTTGGGCAAAGGTATGGGGAATCGCAGGACTGGGGCGTTGAATATGCCGAGGCAGTCTGCATTGCCTTCTTCGGAGTGTGCGCATAGGAGTTGCATGCCTACGCAGATGCCGAGGACTGGCTGGCGTAGGGAGCGTATGACGTTATCGAGTCCTGTCTGGCGTAGGTGAGCCATGGTTGTGGAGGCTTCGCCCTGTCCTGGGAATATGACCTTGGAGGCGGAGCGGAGCTGGCTGGGGTCGTCGGTGAGTGTGGCTTGTACGCCGAGTCGTTGGAGGGCGTTGAGGACAGACCGGATGTTGCCGGCATTGTATTTTACGACAGCAATGGACATGATGTGTGGTTGTTGTTGGGTGCGAAGATACGGATTTTTGGTGGGATGGGGGAGATGGGGGGGATGCTCTGGGGAGAGGGTGCGTGCGGTGGGTTTATAGCGACCGTGGGGTGGTACGCCTTCGGCGTTAAGGGAGACGCCGCGGGCGGACGTCTCTACATTATGCGTTTGCGTTAAGGATACGCCTTCGGTATGCTTAAATTCTTTTTCCGGCGAGTGCGAGTCCGTCGGGGGTGAGGTTGCCGAGAAGTACTGGCACGATGGTGTTGGCCTCGTCGGGTCGTGCGGGGAGTTCCACGCGGATGTAGTTCTCGGTGAAGCCGACATGGAGGCCGTCGCGGACGCTGCTCTCGATGAGGACATTGGCGTGTTGCCCTTGGTGTGCTTGGTAGAAGGTGAGTCGTTTGCGCTCGGATATCTCGTGGAGGATGGCGTTGCGGTGGTGTCGTTCGGCGATGGGGACGACAGGGGTGAGGGCGAGGGCTCGCGTGCCGGGTCGTTCGGAGTAGGTGAAGACGTGGAGCTGCGAGACATTGATCGATTCGACGAATTGCCGTGTCTCGTTGAAGAGCTCGGGAGTCTCGCCATTGACGCCGACGATGACATCGACCCCTATGAAGGCGTCGGGGATGAGGGATTTTATGGTGTTGACCTTGTTGGCATAGAGTGCAGTGTCGTAGCGTCGGCGCATGAGCTGGAGCATGGTGTCGGAGCCGGACTGGAGAGGGATGTGGAAGTGGGGCATGAACTTGGAGGAGGCGGCGCAGTGGCGTATGATATCGTCGGTGAGGAGGTTGGGCTCGATAGAAGAGATGCGGTAGCGTTGCACGCCATCGACATTTTCGAGAGCTTGGACGAGGGCGAGGAGTGATTCGCCATGATGGCGGCCGAAATCACCTATGTTGACGCCTGTGAGGACAATCTCTCGTGCGCCATCGGCGGCAGCTTGGCGGGCGAGTGCGAGGGTGTCGGCGATAGTGGCGCTGCGGCTAAGCCCGCGTGCCATGGGGATGGTGCAGTAGGAGCAGAAATAGTCGCATCCATCTTGCACTTTGAGGAAGGAGCGTGTGCGGTCGCCGCTGGAGTAGCTGCCGAAGAAGGCGTGGTCGTGGAGTATGTCGGATGAGACGATGCGTTTCTCGCCACGTGCGCTAAGGCCGGCCTGCACCTGTTGCACTATTTGACTTTTCTGGTTACCACCGAGCACGAGCGCGACACCGGGGATCTCGGAGACGCGTGCCGATTGCAGCTGCGCGTAGCAACCCGTGACGACGATGAAGGCATCGGGGTTGAGGCGCAGGCATCGGCTAATCATCTGCCGGCATTTTTTGTTGGCCTCCTCGGTCACGGTGCAGGTGTTGATGACGTAGATGTCGGCGTGCTGGTCGAAGTCGACACGTTGGAAGCCGGCTTGAGAGAGTCGTCGGCTCATGTCGCTTGTCTCGCTGAAGTTGAGTTTGCAGCCGAGGGTGTGGAAGGCGACGGTATGTGAGGAGAGGGTGTCGGTGGGGGTCATTGTGCAGGGTGGTGGGGTTAAAACCGAGGCGGCCCGCACGTGCCGTGGCATTGCGGGTCGCCTCGATGGTGTTTAATGGGCAAGGATTGACGGAATCGTCATGTTGGTGGCGAGCGGCCGTCGTGATCTTAGGAGCCCAAGGTTGTGCAACGGATATTGCACGCACCAGGGAACGAGGGCGAGAAGTGTTACTTCTTCCTGTTCTCGAAGTGCTTTGAGTAGCGGTTCATGAACTTGTCTACGCGTCCGGCAGTGTCGACGAGCTTCATCTTGCCAGTGTAGAAAGGGTGTGAACTGCTGGAGATTTCGAGTTTGACCTGAGGATAGGTTACACCGTCGATCTCGATGGAGTCCTTCGAGTTGGCGCAGGAGCGCACGATGAAGGTCTCGTTGTTGGACATGTCCGTGAAAGCTACGGGACGGTAGTTTTCCGGATGGATGTTCTTCTTCATTGGTGGTAAATATTAAAAGAGTTTCGAAACTTCCGGGCGAAAAGGGGACGCGGGGAGTTGTTAACGCCGCGAAGGTAAGGAATATGTGGGGAAAAAGCAAAGGATAGATAGAGGGGAATGTGGTTTGGATGCGTGGGGTGGAGGTCGCGAGGGCGACCATGGAGGACTATTGGTTAGTCGGGGTGGATTGTTGTGTGGGGGTGGGAATTTTGGGGATTGGGATGAGGTCTTTTTGAGCTGTGAACCAAGGGATGAACTTGATGCAGAGGGGGATTATGAGTTGGTAGCTGAACATGGTGATGAGGAAAGCCAGTATATAGGCTGGCCATACGCCAATAGCATCGGGAAGGCCTATCTTGACGAATATGCGTGAGATTACTTGCATGGGCAGGTTGTGTGTGCAGAGAATTATGATAGAGTATCTGCCCCAATAAGAAACGAAAGGGAGCCTCTTAATCATCTTAGCCAAGAACATAACCATAAGGGTGCCGAAGAAGCCACCGATGTATACAATGAAAGGGTTGCATCGGTCGAACTTGTTGAACAGGAAGCTCATTCCACCACTGCAGAGATATGTGATGACGCCAGCAGCGATTAATAGGAGAGGTAGATATTTGTCACTTTTGTTTGTGGTGAGAATAGGGGTGTATTTGCGGACAAGATAGCCCATGCAGAAGAAAGGGGTTGAGCTAAGCGCAGTGTCGATAAATGCCCAGATGTCGATGCCATTATGCCAAGCGAGCCAACCGCAGAAACCACATAGAGCAGAGAGCGTTATGATTAGAGAGATTCTAATGCGTTCGTTGGTGAACTTGTCGGAAAGGAGAACGATGCAATAGAAGAGCATATTGACCCAGAAGAGGCAGACGAGGAACCATATTGGCGCATTGAAGAAGAGGCCGGGCGTGATGAAGGCCCAAAGTGACTCTATGCCATAGAAACCGGAGTTGGTCAAGTCGAAGCCGGCCCAGTGCATGGCGTTAGGGAACAGGACACCAGTCAGCAAATAGAAGAAAAGAAATGGGATAAGGAGCTTGTTTGTCTTTCTCTTGGTGAATCCTTTTAAATCTTCATATCGTTTGAAAAACAATCCACTGAGGAAGAAATATAAAGGCATGCGGAAAGTAACAAAGAAACTCTCAGCGGGGAAGTCTATATTGAAAAAGTCGATAGTGTGGACGCCGACTACTAACATTATACAGAAGCCTTTAGCGAGGTCTATGTAGTCGATTCTACCCCCCCCTGTTAAATTTTGAACAGCGTTAGACATGTGGAAGTGTTGTGGGTGGTTAATGTGATTAAAAGAACGCCACTGCGAGAGGTCGCAGTGGCGTGATTGGTCGTTGTGGCGTGGAGTAATATAGGGATTACTCTGCTGCTGGAGCGTCGGCTGCGGGGGCTTCTGCGTCGGCGGGGGCATTAGCTGCTGCCTCGGCCTCAGCTGCTGCTTTGGCTGCTGCCTCTTCGGCTGCCTTAGCTGCCTCGGCTTCAGCCTTCTTCTTGGCGAGAGCCTCTGCGCGGTCGGCGTTGATCTTAGCCTCTTGCTCGAGGAGAGCCTTTGCGGAGGCTGCCTTTGCGGAGGCGTCTTTGCCGCTTATGGCAGCGAGCTTCTGGTCTTTCTGAGCCTTCCATTCGGCGAACTTCTTCTCGGCTGTGGCCTCGTCGAAAGCGCCTTTCTTAACGCCCTCGAGGAGGTGCTTTTTGAGCATGACGCCCTCGCGTGAGAGGAGGCTGCGTGCGGTGTCGGTGGGTTGAGCGCCACAGTTGAGCCAGCGGAGGGCGGCCTCCATGTTGAGGTCGATTGTTGCGGGGTTGGTGTTAGGGTTGTAGGAACCGATGCGCTCGATGAACTTGCCATCACGTGGCGCTCTTACGTCGGCTACCACGATGTGGTAGAATGCGTAGCCTTTGCGGCCATGACGAGCAAGGCGGATTTTAACTGCCATTTGTAGTGTTGATTTTGTTTGTTGTTATGATACCTAACTTGTGTCATCACGTGACACGGGCGCGAATATAGGGGAAAAAGTCGAAGTGGCAAAATGGGGAGGGCGTGGTGGGGACTTTAACATTCGGAGGGTGAAAAAAAGTTTTGGTGTGGTGAGTCTTAGGGGAGTGGCGTGTTGCGAGGGGTGGGGTGGTGGATGGTGCGGAGAGGGTTTAAATTTTTATTTTCAGGGGTGTAATGGTGTGATAGATAGTGGTCTAACAGTTGTTGATAATTGACGTAAGTGGCTGATAGGGTGGTTTTGTGGTGTGGGAAATAAAGTTTTTTTGTTCGGTCGGGGTTGAGTATCTTCGCAGAGTCTTCCTTGTCTGGGTGCGGCTTTATCAGAGAGTCGGCCCTGGGGTGTGGCGGATATATAACGAAATACAAGTAAAACTATTACGTAGCGATGATACTTAGCATTGAGACGTCCACTGACATTTGCTCGGTGGCTCTGAGTGACGCTGGCAAAACGTTGATGGATCTTGAGTACAGGGGTGTGCCACAGCATGCCTCGCGACTTGCGCCTATGATAAAGGAGCTTATGGACAAGGCGAGCATGACGTATCGTGATTTGGATGCGGTGGCGGTAAGTTCTGGTCCTGGGTCGTATACGGGATTACGTATTGGCGCGTCGACGGCTAAGGGCATAGCATACGCCGCAGGGGTGAAGCTTGTGGCGGTGCCGACGTTGAGTATTATGGCGAGGGCTATATTTGACGCTGATCCTGAGTGCAGGATAGCATGTCCGATGATAGACGCCCGGAGGATGGAGGTGTATGCGTCGGTTATAGGGCGTGACGGTCAGATAATGACTCCTACGGCGGCTGTCGTGGTAGACGGGGATAGTTTTGGCACGGAACTTGCACATAATGAGATAACGTTTGGTGGCAACGGAGCTGACAAGTGCCGCGAGACGATAAAGTCGGCCAATGCGCGATTTGTCGGGGGCATAGTACCGTTGGCTCGGGACATGGCTCAACTGGCGTATGACCGTCTGCAGGCGGGTGAGGTTGAGAGCATAGCCTACTTCGAGCCGTTCTACTTGAAAGAGTTCGTGGCCACCACGCCAAAGAACAAGGTGCTCAACTATTAGGGTCGGGGGTGCTACTCGAGACTTAGTGGTTGGAGCGACGGCAAATAAAACCATTAAGCCATGAAGAGATTAGCGATAATGCTTGCCTCGTTGACAGTCAGCGTGGCAGCGACATCACAGAAGACGTATTGCCCACAATATGACAGTGTTCGCCATGAGTCGTTTGGCCCGGGCGAGAAGTTGACCTATTCCGTGAAATATGGGTTTATCAAGGGGGGAGAGGGTTATTTCGTGGTGAGGGACACGGTGATTGAGGGGAGGCATACGCATCATGTGACGTGCGGGGGTCGGACTACGGGATTTGCGGACTTCATATACAGCGTGAGGGACAGTTATGAGAGCTATATGGACGCCAAGACGCAGTTGCCGGTGATGAGCAAGAGGAACATCAGCGAGGGGAGGTACAGGTATAACGACAAGGTGGTGTATGACAGGGAGGCGGGCAAGATGGATAAGACCATCAAGCGCAGGAATAAGCCCGTGGAGAGGAAGCGTGAGGAGATGAAGAACAATAAGCTGGTGGATATCGTGGCGGCGTTTTATCATGCGCGTAATAACGCCTTTGACGGGCGGTTGATGCCAGGTGACACTATCCACTATGAGACTTTTTTCTCGGACGAGATATTCCCTCTGAACATCAAGTATAATGGCATCGAGACGATAAACACGGTGATGGGGCCGAGGGTGTGCTATAAGTTCTCGCCTATCACGGAGGTGGGGCGGTCGTTTGACGGAGATGACGATATGCACTTGTGGATTACGGCTGACGCTAACAGGGTGCCAGTGAAGATCAAGTTTGACATGAAGGTGGGGTCGTTTGTCTTTGAGTTGACGAAGGCTGAGGGGTTGAAATATTAGGAGATAGTGAAGGATATGAGGGCGGCTCTCGTGATTCGGGGGCCGCCTTTTTGTGGTGTGTGGGGTGGGTTTACCAGTGGCGGAGGTTGGCGAAGAGGGAGCGTAGGGCTACGGTGAGGACCATGAGGGGGTAGAGGAGTTCGAGGGGTAGGGCGTAGATGGGGTGGACTTGGGAGCGTGTGAGGGGGCGCATGGCGAGGAAAGAGGCGATGTCGAGGGATAGTTTGAGGATGAATATTATGAGGGGAGTGAGCCATGAGGTGAGGGATAGTAGGGCGAGGAGCATGGCGAGGGGGCATGCCATGACGGCGAGGAGGACGGCGAGGGCGAGGAGTAGTACGTCGCGTGAGCCGTGATTGGGGGAGTAGGCGGAGGTTTTTGCGAGCCAGCGTGTGCGTTGACGTAGGTAGGCGGAGAGGGTGGTGGGGGCTTGTGTGGTGACGAGGGCGTCGGGGTGGGTGGCGAAGGATATGGGGATGTGGGAGTGTATGGCGTGGGCGAGGAGGAACATGTCGTCGCCACTGGCTATGCGTGTGTTGGGGTCGTGGGAGAGGAAGAGGTTGCGGGTGAAGACCATGCCCGCGCCGTTGGCCATTGTGGGGTGGTGGGCGAGGGCTGTGCCGGCGGTCACGGCTTGCAGGCAGGTGAACTCCATGTCTATCATGCGGGTGAGGCGTGTGTGGCCTTGCATGGCTACGGGGAGGAGGAGCATGAAGTCGGGGGCGGGTGGTAGTGATTGGCGTATGGCGTGGAGGAAGTGGGGGTTGACTTGGCAGTCGGCATCGACGGAGACTATGACGCGGGTTGTGGTGAGGAGTACGGCGGCTCGTTGGGCGTGCTTCTTGCCTTGTGGGTTGGGGTTGGCGATGACCTTGGCACGGGGGAAGGAGGAGGCGAGTTGTGAGGTTAGTGTGGGTGAGGTGTGGTCGGTCGCGATAATCAGGTGGTCGGATGTGGCGAGGGATTGGAGGAGAGAGGAGATGGTGTGTGAGAGTTGTGTGAGGGGTTCGTGGTGTGTGCAGACGATAATGGTGAGGGGTTCGTGAGAGGGTGGGGTGGGGGAGGGGTGTGAGGTGGCATGTCGTAGGGAGCGGATGGAGATGATGAGCCAGAGGGCGTAGGGGATGATGAGCAGGAGGGAGATGAAGAGGGATATCATTGGAGTATGGCTCTTTCGCCGAGGCGATTAACGGAGAAGGATCTCTTAATCTCGTTGAGTTTCTCGAGTTGCTCCATTAGGGGGAGGATGTCGTTGTCGGAGGCGGATTGTATTTGGCGCATGGTGTCGTTGATCATGCGTTTGATGAGGGTCATGCGCAATTCGTCGACGGCACGTGGGACGAGGGAGTCGAGGAGTTCGCTCTCGTCTTTGACGACGGTGTATCGGCTATGGATTTTGCTTAGTGGCAGTCGGCTGCCTATTGCGTTGGCTACAAAGGTTGCCACGTTGTTGTCGCCCATAGTCATGAAGTGGTGGTCGTCGATACGTGATTTGTCGGGAGCGGAGCGGTATTCGTCGAGAATCTTATTGAATGTGGGGTTGTTGGACTGGATTTGGTCGGCATCGAGGGCCTCGATGATATATTGCGCGACGGTGGGTTGCTTGTCGGTCTCGAGCATCTTGTTTTGTGTGTAGGAGACGAAGAAGCGCATCACTTCGGCCATCTCGACCTCGTCGTTGGGGCGGGGGGGGGGG
>CAVFBA010000016.1:0-51052 GCA_963620665.1 bacterium | reverse complement strand
TTATCAGTATCTCGGTATATGGGAGGTGCATGGAGGGCCGATGTACGTAGGGCTGTGTGGGGATTGGGGAGGGTTTGGGGAGGGTTTGGGGTAGTTTTGTGATGGTTTGGTGGAAAATGAGGGGAGAATGGGGAGTAGGGGTTATTTTGGGGAGAGGAGGATGGTGAAGGAGCGGTTTTGGCATTTGACTCGGTATTTGTCGAGTGGCATGGCGCCCCAAGAGTTGACGCACCCGAGGCCGGACATGGATTCGTCGAGGGAGAGGTAGGTGGCTTGCCTGGGAGTGAGGAGCTGTGGGTGACTTTGTTGTTTGGCTGGGCCGTCGTCGAGGTCGTCTTGCGCGTAGTGGAGCGCGGTGGCGATGAAAGGTTTAGGTGAGGTTATGGTTAGGCCGTGGAGGGCGTGGTTGGAGATGGTGAGGTGTCGGATGTCGGTGTGTGCGCCGGTTTCTTGGGGGCGAGTGTAGGGGTAGAATTGTGAGGTGACGGTCTGGTTGTAGAGGGCTATGGGGGAGGCGTTGTTGCGGTCGGGGTAGTTTTCGTGGGGTCCGCGGCCGTAGTAGGAGAGATGTTCGAAGTGTTGTGGCATGGTGATGGTGAGTCCGAATCGTGGGAGGTCGGGGGCGTTGGCGTTGTCGGGGACGTTGAGGGATTGTGTGAGGAGTATTTGTCCGAGGTTGTTGATGGTGTAGGTGAGAGTGAGGTGGATGGGTATTTCAGAGGCGTTGGGGTCAGTTGGTCGTGCGAAGTAGAGGCTGAGGTGAGAGTCGGGGTCGGGTGTGATGTTGTGGATGTTGTATTGCGCTGTGATGGTCAGGAGTCCGTCGTGGGAGTTGGTGTCGAGGTTGGTGAGTGCGAGTTTTGGGTTGCGCCATAGGGAGCGTCGGATTTGGAGGTTTGCGCCGTAGTCGTTGTCGGTGGGTGCGCGGTAGAAGTTGGGGTGTATGGGTGCGTCGTGTGAGATGAGTTGGGTGTTGTGTGAGAGGTATTGGTGTATTAGACCGTCGTGGCGGTTGAGGGTTATTTGGAAGTTGTCGCCAGAGATGATGAGGTAGTTGTGGTCGTTGTTGTCGATGTGTATGGGTGCGTGACGGGTGTCGTTGGCGATGGTGGGGTAGGGGAGTTGTGTTTGTTGTATAGGGAGTTGAGCGTGCGCGGCGATGTGTCCGGCGGGGAGGATGCCGTCGGCGTTGATGAGTCGGAAGGTGGCGTTGAGCAGTAGTTCGTGGTTAGTGGGGAGTTGTGATAGGTCGTAGGGGATGGTTATGTCGCAAGAGGATTGAGGGTCGAGTGACAGGGATGGGATAGTGCCGGATTGGACAGTGGTGCCGTTGTCGGAGAGAGACCATTCGAGGCGGAAGTTGGAGAGGTTGGAGAAGAAGTGCTCGTTGAACAGTCGGAAGGTGTTGGAAGAGGAGTCGGGGTGTGTTAGCCATATATTTTGTTGGACATAGGCTACTTCGTAGGCGTGTGGGTTGGGGATGCGGTCGGGGGAGACGAGGCCGTTGGAGCAGAAGTTGTTGTCTGAGGCGTCGAAAGGGTTCCAGTCGCCGCCGTATCCGCAGAAGATTTTGCCGTTGCGTTGTGTGCGTATGCCTTGGTCGACGAAGTCCCAGATGAAGCCACCTTGGTAGTTGGGGTTGGAGCGTATGATGTCCCAGTATTCCTTGAAAGCTCCACAAGAGTTACCCATGGCGTGTGAGTATTCGCATTGGATAAGAGGTTTTGTGGGGTTGGAGTCGAGGTAGCGTTGGCACTCGGAGTATTCGTAGTACATAGGGCAGAAGATGTCGGTGAAGTTGTTGCCGTGTGCTTGTTCGTATTGGCAGGGGCGTGAGGGGTCGGATTGCTTGACCCATTGGTATGCGGCTTCGAAGTTTGGGCCGAATCCGGCTTCGTTGCCGAGGCTCCAGAAGATGATGGAGGGGTGGTTGCGGTTGCGTTGGATGTTACGTTGGTTGCGTTCGAGGTGTGCTTTGGCGTAGTCGTCGCGTTGGGCGAGTGTTTTGTCTTCGTAGCCCATGCCGTGGCTTTCGAGGTTAGCTTCGGCGACGACGTAGAGGCCGTACTTGTCGCATAGGTCGTACCATTCTGGGCAGTCGGGATAATGGCAGGTGCGTACGGCGTTGAAGTTGAGGGCTTTGAGGAGTGAGATGTCTTGGAGCATACGTTCGTGTGAGATGACGTATCCGCCGTCGGGGTCAGTCTCGTGGCGGTTTACACCTTTGAAGAGGACGGGTTGACCGTTGACGAGGACTTGTGCGTTGCGTAGTTCTATCTTGCGGAATCCGACGTGTTGGGGGATTACTTCGAGGGTGCGGTTGTTGTCGGAGAGTGTTGTGGTGAGGGTGTAGAGGTAGGGGGATTCGGCTGTCCATTTGTGTGCGTTGGGGATGTTGAGGGAGCCGTGGAGGGTGCCAGAGCCTTTGAGGTTGGAGGAGGCAACGATGTTGCCGTTGGCGTCGGATAGTGCGAGGTTGACGTTGGCGGGGCCTTTGAGGTCTATGTCGAAGGAGAGCGTGGCGTTGGTGTAGGAGGGGTCGAGGTCGGGGGTGAGTCGGATGTCGGAGATGTGTTTCTTGTTACGGGCGTAGAGGTAGCAGTCGCGGGCTATGCCGGAAAGTCGGAAGAAGTCTTGGTCTTCGAGGTATGAGCCGTCGCACCATCGGAATATTTGGAGAGCGAAGAGGTTGTCGCCGGGGTGGAGGAACTTGGTGACGTTGAATTCGGCTTCGAGTTTGCTGTCCTCGCTGTATCCTACGAAGTGACCGTTGACCCACAGGTAGAGGTTGGAGGTGGCGGATCCGAAGTGCGCAATGATGTCTTTGCCTTGCCAATTGTCGGGTATGGTGATGGTGCGTCGGTAGGAGCCCACGTGGTTGTTGATGGTGGGGACGTATGGCGGGTTGGAGGTGAATTGGTTGCGCCAGGCGTATCCGATGTTGACGTATATGGGGTCGCCATAGCCGTGGAGTTCCCATAGTGCGGGTACGGGAATGGTAGGCCAGGCGTTGTCGTCGAAGGAGGTGGCGAAGAAGTTGGTGGGTCGTTGGTCGGCGTTGGGTGTATAGAGGAATCGCCAGTTACCGTTGAGTGTGAGGTAGTTGGAGGAGGAGTCTTTGGGTAGGCGTGCGGCGTTGGCGTCTTCGTAGGCGAAGAAGTCGGTGTGCATGGGGGCACGGTTGAGTTGGTTGACGGTTGGGTCTTGCCACTCGTTGGATTGCGCCATAATGTTGGAGGATATGGCGAGTGCGAGGATGAGGGGGGTGATGTTATGGTGCATGGTGTCTGGGTATTTGTTGTGTGACAAATGTAGTGTTTAGGGGCGGTAATTCTGGGTGTGGTGAGGGAGAATGCAAGAAATGAGTGCGGTATACGCGAGAAAAGGATAGGGTGAGTCAGAGATTGTTGGATAGTTGTCGTTCGAAACGTCGAGCCATGGGAATGAATAGCCAGTAGGATATTGCGCCAGCTATGGCAGCTGTGAGGATGTAAACTATGATGTTTATGGCGAGGTCTATGGCATGACGTTCGGCGGCTATGCCAGCCCATTTGGCGGCAGATGCTATGGCGGCGCGTATGGATGTGCGGAATATGCGTGCGCAGTATTCGATGGTTTTGCGTAGGGAGAAGCCGAGGGTGCGCTTGATGTAGCCTGTTACTTTGCTCTTTAGCGCGACGCCCCCCATCTTCACTGCGGTGGATGCGAGGGCGGAGTAATCGGAGGTCAGGCGGCCACCGTAGAGGACTTCGAGTTCTTGTGTGACGAGGAATATCTCCTTTTGGAAGAATACGATGTCGACGACGAATAGGGGCCACATGACCCAGTTTTGGGGTAGTGTGGCGATGAAGGTGACTATCGCGGCGCGTGTGGCATGACGTCGGATGAGTTTTGTGGCGATGAGTCGGACTTTGTTGATGTCTATGTCGTCGATGTTGGCGAGTCCGTGGGTTATGGCGTTGGCCTTTTGGGTGTCTGTCAGGTGGTAGTATTTGTCGGAAAGCTTATCTATCACGGTTGACCTGTCGTGATAGTAGACTTGAAGCCATTCGAAGCTCAGCATGAAGCGCATACATCTGTCGTAGAGGGCGGTGACGCGTTTCTGAGCGTTGGCTATGAAGGCTTTCATGAGTAGGAGAGTTAGAATCCTACCACTATTACGGAGCCGTAGGACACGGCGGCTGACATCTGCGAGTCGTTGTAGCGGAAGATGGTACGTGCGCCAGGTAGTGCGGGTTCTATGGCGTCGGCTTGTTGGAAGAGTATTTCGGGGCGTCGGGTAGTTAGGCAGTACTCACGGAGTAGGCGTGGTGTGGCAGATGTGGAGAATGTGCGTGTGGCGTGGGCGGTGCGGAACTTGAATCCGAGGGTGTTGGCGCACCAGTCGCGGATGGTAGGGTCTTGTATGTCGGAGCCTACAAAAGAGCCGCTTATGACCGTGGGGGTGCCGTTGGCTATGATAGAGTCGAGGTGTCGGCGGAAACCGTCGGTGTATATTTGGTGACGTATGCCGGCATCGCCGTAGAGTGTGGCACGTTGCCGGTCGAGGTTGACGCGTATTAGGGAGTAGGTGGTGGTGTCGGTGCGTGAGGTGTCGGAGTCGAAGAATGACTTGGTGACGCCTACGAAAGAGTATCCCTCGAGGCGCATGGCGGAGGCCACGTGGGAGGGTGTGGTGGTGTAGGTGGTGGCGGATGGGAAGTGTCGACATTCGAGGTCGGAGTATGAGGCGCCGCATCCTGGGGCATCATCGTCGAGCCATGGGTTGTTGGGCGAGAAGTCGTATTGCTCGCCGGTAGTATAGGCATCTGATGCCCATGGCGCGCCAGGGTCTTGCGACAGCATTACGCCCGACCATTGAGGTGACTGTATGATGGTTGGTGGGGCGAGACGGTCCATGCCCTCAACAAGTAGAGCCTTACGTCCACCACGCCACAGACATGCTGGTACAGCCTCCGAAGGCAGACTTCGACCACCAGGACCTATGGCTATGACACGGTATGTACGTATCTTGCCGTCGAGAGGTTGACGTATGAGGGCGGAGGTGTCGACGGTGGTGAGTATGAGACGTTCTCCTTCGTAGACCTCGTAGGCAGTAGTTATGGCAGACGACTCGAGCGTGTCGGGGGTGAATGACCAATGCAGGGCGATGGTGTCGGTATCAACGAAGCGTAGACCGATACGTGAGGGAGGAAGTGGCGATATAGGGGCGTCGACACCGGAAAGGTAGCGTGCCACGCCTTTGTAGATTGAGCGTGCGGCGTCACGGCGGAAGGCTGGGTTGAGCGCATGTCCCATGTCGGATATATTTTGGTGGGAGAGTAGTTCGAGTAGCAGGGCTGGTACGTTGGGTCGTCGACTCTCGGAGTATTTCTTGTCGGCAATGCCACGTATAGTCCAGTCGGTATCGTAGGTGCGGTGTATGTCGTTGGCAAGGGCGTTCATGACGTGCCAGGCGAGTTGACGTGAGGTGAGTGTGTTGCGCCCGTCGGGTAGACTGCCGTTGAGTTTGTTGGTAGTGATAAGGCAGAGAGTGCCTATTACGGAGTCGGTATGTGTGACGAAGGCATCCGTATGGAGGGCGAGCGACAGGTCGATAGGTATATGCTTATCGTTCACGAGAGCATTGACCCACTCCCCACGACAGTTGACATCATCGGTATACTCGTTCTGCCCATTACTGACCGACAGCACCTTAGTATAGTCGAACCCATCCGACTGAAGATAGTATCGTGCCGCCTCATGCCATGCCGGACGACCACTGGTAGCCCCATCACGGCCCACAACACCCATACCCCCACCAATACGCACCGCATCTGCCGACACGAGCCCCTTACCTTTGATTACGACAACGAACGGCACACCCTGACGGAACGGCAACATACCCATGGGCATCCAAAAGCCACCCCCCATACGCTGATCGACCGTGAAATGTGCCTCACCCGCAGCATGACGAACCGTCACACTTACCGTCGACGTGGCATCAGCTACCGGCGGATAGGCGAAGTAAAGCATTGCCGGCCCCGTGCTATTTGCCTTAGCCGAGAAGGTTATAGAGTCATTGGCCGACAACTTGTATACGCAAGCGTTGCCAAGAGTGAAAGGGTTGTCCTTAGCATGCAAGGTGGTATATCTGCCGAACCCCTTGACAGTCGACTTAGCACGCCGTGTAGAGGTGAACGACGGCTCTCCATCACCATCGTCGACTATCGTGACAACCGACGTTGTATCCCGTTCACGTGGCGAGAATACCATCGCACCAGCATTCTCAAGCATAGGTATGAGGAACGGATAGGCAAACGATGGCGTAAGCAAGTCCTCCACAGTGGTATTGAGACGCCCACGTTGCCACTCCCAACGACTTAGCGAACTCTCATAATACCGCCCATGACTTGCCCAAAAGGCGATATTCCGACCCGTCAACGGCCCCCCATGATTATCATCCCTACATACCACAGGCGAACCTTGAGGCAACGTGCCACACGCCACAGTCTCCCCCACAGCCTGAGCACTAAGGTCCACCCTGCTGGTCGTGAGGGTCAATTCAGCATCGGCCAACCCTAACCAATGGCGCAACGAGTCACCTATCACAGCCAACTGCATCTTCGTTATAGGCAACTGCGAGGCATTGTCCGACAGCCGCACACGTATCATCTTCTCATCCTCGGTCACGATAGTGCGCACCTTGACCGCCCTGTCCAACCCCACGTAAGACGGCTGGATAAGTCGCATCAACGTGTCAAGTGGCACTTGCGACATGACCGACTTCACTTGCCCCGTGGCCGCGGTGGCAACGAACAACGCTATGGCTACAAGTGAGACAAGTTTAAGCATAGGCAATAAGTTTACCCCGTGCACCGCTTGCCTGCCTTATGGCTATATGGCATCTCGGCGCACGGGGCTATGAGAACGATGCTGAGGGTATGGCTGAATCCTACATCTCTATGTGTACGATACGTTTATCCTCCGCAAAATATGGTATATCAGGGAAATAAGAGGCTATGTCGCACCAAATGGCACGCTTGCCAAACTGCTGAAGCTCCCTCTCAACATCCCCCCCCTTAAGATACAAGATACCATTGATGACCGAGTTGCGCAGATGCTTAGTGTCTACCAAATGACGTGTCATACGCACGAAGTCACCTATGCCCGACACCCCACGACCCGTCACAAAGTCATACTTACCCTTCAACTCCTCCGACCGACTCTTAACCGCCGTCACATTCGTCAACTTCAATGCCTTGGCTATCTCCGTCACAACCATAATCTTCTTTCCTATCGAGTCCACAAGGGTGAACTGCACATCAGGAAACATGATAGCCAACGGTATCCCCGGAAATCCCCCACCAGTACCCACGTCAATGATACTCGACCCCGCCGAGAAGTGCATAAACTTGGCTATCGCAAGCGAGTGCAACACATGATGCGTCATCAACTCACCTATATCCTTACGCGACACAAGGTTTATCTTGGCGTTCCAATCCTCATACAAGGGCGCAAGCTGGTCAAACTGACTCTTCTGCGTCTCACTAAGCTCACGGAAATATGTCTCTACTATACTCATTGCTCCGGCGCCGTCTCTGTGTTCTTCAATATGTTATACAGCAACTCTCGAGACCGGAACAACTGTGCCTTGACCGTCCCAAGTGGCATCTGCAACTGCTCCGCTATCTCCTCATACGACAGCTCCTTGAAGTAACGTAGCTCCACAAGCGTCTTATACCGCGGCTTGAGCTTGTCCACAACCGCACGCACAGCCTCCACAGTCTGACTCTTTATCATGCTCTCCGACGGGTCTGGCGCATCCGACACCACCGTTATCTGCCTGATATAACCCTCCTCCTTATCCTCCGTCTCCTGGTCAATGCTCACCAAATTACAACGCTTACGACGCAAAAAGTCTATCCCATTATTCGACGCTATCTTAAACAACCACGTCGAAAACGCATACGTAGGCGAATACAACTCTATGTTCCTAAACGCCTTACCAAACGCCTCGATAGTCAAATCCTCCGCGTCCACCTTATTACCCACCATCTTTAGTAGCATGAAGTATATCGAGTCGCGATAACGTGTCAGCAACTTCGTATATGCCTTCTGATCCCCCTTCTTCGCACGCTCCACAAGCTCCATGTCATAGAGCGCTTTGTCCGAGTGTATGTTGGCGTTTACTTCCATGTGTTGCGAGATTTGGTTGCACGCCCCGTTATCCAGGCCAACGTCTGCATGCAAGGTATTATAATGTCCATAGGCAACGCAAGAAGCCACATCGACGACTCCCCCATATTGCGCGACGCTATGCCCAACGATGTATACATTACCGCGCTACGTGCCACAAGCCCCACCAACGCGGCCTCAAGCATTATCCCACTACCCTCCAACACCCCAAACACCACCGCCGCCACCAACCCAGCCCAATACGCCACCCTCGTCACAATATCACTCCCAAGCCAAAACTTCACCACCCCAGGATACAAACCCGCCGTAGTCAAATGACGACTCTTCTGCGCCGAATACGTCATCCACGTACCCTTAGGCTCACTAACCGTATGCGACGGACTCTCGAAAACGATTGCGGTATTCCCGCGACTCCCCATCTCACTAACAAACAAATCATCATCCCCCGACAACACATACAGATGATTGCGAAACTTCGAGCTCCTCTCATACAAACCCTTAGTATACGACAAGTTCCTCCCAACGCCCATAAACGGCTTCGAACCCCGCGCTATACCAAAATACTGAACCGCGTTATAAAACGTCTCATACCTCAACAACAAATTCAACAAACCCCTCCGCTTAGCATAACGCCCATATCCAAGCACCAACTCCACCTTCGGATCATCATACGCCTCCATCATATACGTCAGCCAATTAGCCGACGCAGGCAGGCAATCCGCATCCGTGAACACTATATGATCATACTTAGCCGCCTTAATACCCACGCTCAACGCCAACTTCTTCCCATGACTATACACCGCGTCCCCAGGTATCGTAGTCGTATACAACTCAGGATATTGAACCCTCATCTGTGCCAACACCAACGGCGTATCATCCGTCGAGCAATCATCCACTACGATTATCTGCTTCCGCGCGGCATACTTCTGCCCAACCAACGCAGGTATAAGCCCACGCAAACCATCCTCCTCATTGCGGGCGCACACCACCACACTCACGTCCGGAAGCGACGACGCCAAATTACGCGGTTTACGCCGTATACGAAACATGAAATAGGCCCAGTAGAATAGTTGCCAGGCGAGAGCCGCGCCAAGAGTTGCTACGACGATTATGTCGACTAAGGTCACTATATGGAGATTGTTGTGTTCACTCGGGGAGAATACCTGCTTTTCCCGCCACAAATGTAGATAAAATGCACGACATAGTACAATCAACAACCCCGAAAATCTTCCCACCTCACTATTACCACACGTTTACTCCAATCCCCCAAATCCCCCCCCCATTTTCGCCCCAATATAACATTTCATACCCATCCATGAAACATTCTCCACCCTACCACCTCCACACATCCTCTCCAAATATACCAACATACTGACAATATACTGAAAAAACTGCTCCGCGCATACCCAAACATACTGAAACAATACTGAACCCGATTATACCCCAATCCTCCCCAAATCATCCCTCCAACACCCCAAATCCACGAAAAACTCCAATCCTCCCACCTCAATGCTCCTTCATCCTGTCAAGCGCGCGACTATGAACCGCATGCCTCTCCGCATACGCGATCTGCGACCGCTGCAACAAACAAGCCAACACAAAATAAACCACCGCCTGAATCCACAAACAAATCACCTCATCACCAGCCGTCGCAATATCACCACCCATCGACATTATCTTCACATGAGCGTTAAGACCAAACGTCGACGGAAACACCCAGCTCACCACCTTCCACACCTCCGGTATGCTCGTCGCAGGCCACGAAATACCACTCAAAAACAACAACGGGACAGACATGAACACAAATATCAACAAACTATCCTCCCTCCTATATATCATGCACGAGCACACAATCGTGAAACTCGAGCACGCCAACAAATACGGCACCAGCATCCCAACCCACGACCAATAACTCCCAACGTGCGGCAACTCCAACCCGTTGATTATCGCCACATACATATACAACGCCATGAACATGAACAACGGGAACACCACCAATATCTTCCCCAATATCACCGCCATCGGATTATCATAACCCCCCACACCCCTATATATCGCCAACCCCGCGTTACGCTCCCTCGTCCTGCCCATCGCCATGCCCAGCCCCAACACCATCGCCTGCTGCAATATCAACATCAAAATAGGCGGCATCAAGAACGACGCATAGCCACCCTGTGGATTAAACATCATAACATGCTCATACTCAATAGGCATCCGAGCCACCTCAACCTCCCTCGACGACAACCCCGTAACTCCCAAATCCTCCACCTTGATATCCCTGTTCATATCCTGAGCTATATTCGAACACGGCAACAATATACTCTTATAATATATCAACGAACTCACATCCGAATACGCACCCACCTTAGTCTGACGACCATGACGCACGTCATCCAAAAACGACCGCGGTATCCTCACCACCCCATACACCTCACCACGAGCCATCAAATCCTGCGCCTCCGACATCTCCGAGCATCTCGCCACAACCCGCGCCTCCGGACTAGCGTCAAGCCGCCTCACAAAATCACGCGACAACGACGACCCATCCTCATCCACCACAGCCACCGCTATCTCCCGCGCCACCTCCGTGCTATACACATAATAATATATCAACGGGTAGCATATAGGCAGAAACAAGAAAAATATCAGCACGCCAAAATCATGCGACATCTCCCGAACCTCTTTCCACCAAACACTAATTGTATCTCCTATCAGCGACATAACCACTTCTCCTAAGGCTTATACTCCACATTGTTAAACGCATAACGATACCTGCGCAAAAACAGCAACGGCAACCCTATTATCACAAGCATCGCCACCAACGGCTTCCACGCGTATACCAACGGATAACCATTCAACGCCTGATTAGTATACAGCAAAAAATAATCCCTCAACGGGAATATCAACGATATATCCTGCAAAAAAACCGTCATCGCCGGCACAGGATACGAAAAACCCGCCATCGACAACGACAACACACCCAGCAACGCCGACCCGGACATCGCCATCCGCATCTGCCCCACAAATATCCCAAACATCAACAAACCCATCGACTGAGCCGTGACAACCGTCAACACGCCCAACAACAGCATAACCCACAACCCGCACTGGCACGGATACTCCATGAACCGATACAAGTACACGTCATTCGCAAAGAAAATAAACGAATACAACAACGTCTGAGGCAACAACTTACCCGTCAACGCCACCGCCACAGAACCACCAGCCAAATTATTCAGCAAGAACTTCTGCGTCCCAACCTTCCACTCCATACCCACCACATACGTCGTCGTGAGCATCACCAAGATAATCACTATCCCCGGTATAATCAGGTTGTTCAGCAATATCCCATAGTTCAAATACGGATTGTTCAGCGGGTGCGTCTCAACCGAGATAGGCTGCAACACCCCCATAATACTCCCCTCCGGCACCCCCCTGGCACGCAACGTCTCCCTCGTTATCGCCAACCCCGCCATCTCCGATATCGTCTTCAAATCCTTCATCAACAACGCCGCTGGCACATAATACGTGTCCGCCGTGTAAAACGATATCCGAGGCTGACGCTGACCTATCGCCTCAACCGTCGTACCCTTCGGTATGTAGAAAAACGCGTATATCTCACCACGCTGCATCGCACGCCGCGCCTCCGAGAACGTCGCATAACGACGATCCAATCCCGTCGTCTTCATCGCCGACAACACACGCACTATCGAACGGGTCGTCTGCGTGTCATCCTCGTCCACAAGACCCGTAGGCAACTGGCTCGGCAACCCCACCGACATCATCGACGTGAAATACAACGTCACGAATATCGGTGCCACAACCATGCACAATATCAGCAACGGCCTGCGCTTGAACACACCAATCTCACGCTTCCCAATACGCAGCACCCGGTATATCTTATTCCTATACGCCCTAAGCATAACACTCGTAGGCTTAACACCTTACTCCCCCAAACCAATAACGGCGCTCATCCCCTCCCTGACGCCCTCCGCCTCCGCCATGTCCACCGGCACAGCCTTAACCTCAAACGTCTTCAAGTCATACTGGCCCGACGCCTTCGTAGCCTTCCATATCGCATACGTCCCCACATCCTTCATCTTCGTCACACGCACACGTATCTTCTTATCCAACCCCGGCACATACGCCTCCGTCTCAGTCCCAACACTCAACCCAGGCAGCAAATCCTCCCTAACGTTAAACGTGAACCACACCTTCTCCGTCATCGCCACATTCAACAACGGCGCGCCCGTACCAACAAGCTCCCCAAGCTCCGGGAATATATCCGTCACCTCACCATCAGCCAACGCCGTCAACGTCATCTCATCAATATACGACGACACCTCGCTCACCGCCCCCCGCGCACGCTCCACCTGTGCGCGTGCCGCCGCACGATCCTCCTGCTGAGCCCCATGCATCGCCATGTCATACTGGCTCTTCGCCGCACGCTCCGTCGCACGGTACGCGTTCAACTGCGCCAACGCCTCGTCATGCTTCTGCGCACTAACAACACTATCCTTATACAACGCCTCAACACGGGCATACGTCTTCTCCGCAACATCAAGACCCGCTATCGCCTTCTGCCACATCTCATACGCCGCCTGAACCTGCTCCGAACGCGCACTACCCGTAGCCTTATCCTCAATAGCCAACGCCCCATCCAACGCCGCCGTAGCCTGAGCCCTCTTAGCCATGATATCCGGAGCCTCAAGCACCACGAGCGTGTCACCCTTCCTCACCATGTCTCCCTCCTCAACACGTATCTCGCACACCCGACCAGGCACCTTGCTGCTCACCCTGTAATCCGTCATCTCCGCCTCTCCCTGTATCGTCTCAACCCTGTCCGGCTGGCACACCCCCACAATGACGATTGCCGCTATGATGCACAACAACACAATAGCGAAGATAATTGTCACATTCGCTCTGTTCTTCATCTCTTGTTCTATTTTCGTTTGCGATACTTTATCAAATCTCTCTGCGAACCACCGTATAGCCTACAGTCCAATTCGCAACCGCAAATTACATAAACAAAGACCTCTTTTGCAAGACAATTAAACTTTATTAATTGGAGATATATTCAACTATTATGGCTAATTTCGCGACGGACAATCCTCCAATTGGCCATTTTTCATCATTACTCACAAAAAACCACACCAACCTATTAATCATTACCAAATGGATAGCGTACTAAACAAAATCTCCATTTCGAAGCTCTCCGACCTCGCCTTCGATGGAGTGGAGTCTTTCAACGACGACCTCATCCTCACCGACCAAATCGACCACCTCCAACTCTTCCTCGAACCATGCCGTGTCGACGGCATCGTACTCTTCGTCTGCCTCGAAGGACAAGTAGTATGCGACATCAACCTCAAACGCTACATCCTCCAACCAGGCGACATGATCGTCAACTACAACAGCAACATCATCCAGGTCGAGAAACCCGACGGATTCAAAGCCATGGCCGCACTCATCTCCAGCGACTACCTCACACGAGTCCGTATGGACATGAATAGCCGACTCTCCGTATTCATGGGAATCAAAGCGCAAGCCGCCATATCCGTCCCTCAACCCGAAATCGACGGCATGCGCAAGATCTTCCAACTCATCATGAAGAGCATCCGCGACAACCGACAAGACACACCCGACTTCATCGCCAACATGCTCCAAGCCCTCTGCATCTACATCGCCTCAACCGTCAAAATCTACTCCCCCGACGTCTCCAACGAACGCAAACCTCAACGCACCGAACTCATCTTCGAGAAGTTCATGCAACTCCTCACCAAATACCACGTCAAAGAACGCAACGTCATCTTCTACGCCGAGCAAATGGACCTCTCTTCCAACTACCTCTCGCAAACCGTCAAAACATACAGCGGACGAAGCGCAGCCGAGTGGATTAACGAGTACGCCATATCCGAGGCCAAGATGATGCTCCGATTCTCCGACCTCAGCGTTCAGCAAGTATCCGAGAAACTCAACTTCCCCTCACAGTCCGCCTTCGGCAAATACTTCAAACAATACGTCGGCGTTAGCCCAAAAGTATTCCGCCGAGAACTATAACTACACCCCCAACCACACACACAACCAAGCCCCCCCGACCAACGCCACGCGCACGATGGTCGGGGGCTCCTTATGCCCCCACACGCCACAATACCACCTACCTCCTCCTGATATTCGGCGCGCTATTCCCCTTACCCTTGTCAAACCAACTCTTCCCACTCTTCCCGCTCCCACGCCTATAACTATCACTGCTCTTCCCGCTCCAACGTGTCGACTTCGACCGGCGAATCCTCGGCCGAGTCACAGGCGACGTGCCACCAGCCGACGCCCTCGGCTGCCTCCCCTGAGGCATCTCCCAATTGTCAGCCGCCGAACCCCCCTCCTCATTTGGCTGCGCCCCCTCCTCCACAGTCACACTGATATCCGACTGAAACTTCCACCCATCGTCCGTCAAGAGATACGCGTCATAACTCAAGTCCGGACCATAAAACTCCGCCCTGCCCGCCTCAACCCTGCTGTTCGACTCCAAATGATCCACCACTATCATCTCCGAACCCTCATCATACCTTATCGACATACTCGCATTAATCGAATAACGATATATCCGCCTCCTGAAACGCTGTGTGGCATGTATAAAAGGCTTGCTCGCCCCAAACACCAACTTCCCATCCTCACCCTCGCTCACCACGTCTATAACCCTCGTCTTAGTCGTCGCGTCAGCTCCCTTATACCCAATCAACGCATAATAATCCTTCCTGCCCTGACGAAACTGTATCATCTTGGTATACAACGCCCCATACCACGACTTCGCATTCAACACCGCTGTCTCCGGCTGACCTATCCTCCCCGTCGCATCCATAAGACGCTCCACCCGTACGCCCCTCTTCTCCCGCATACCCATCCATCCACCACACCGTGTGCTGAAATCACTATAACTTATCATATACGTCACACTACGCAACACCCCGTCCGGAGAATCACACACCATCAACTCCGGCATCCCCGACAACTCCCCCATAATCACACCCTCCGCTCGCCCCAACCGATCAACCAACACCCCCTCCGCCACATCCTTCTCCTCATCACTACGCTCCACCGACGACGCCATAATACGCATCGCCATCCTGCTCCGCACATCATCCACCCTATACGCCTCACCACTCTCACCCCGCACCCTCACCCCCACCAAACCACCAACCTCCACACCCTCCACCACATACACACTGTCCCTGCCCACAATCTCATCCACAAACGCCATACCCTCACGACGCCCACCAACATCCCCAACTCCAATCCACACAAACCTCCGCTCCACCCCCCTCCGCCACACTCCACCCCACACCACGCTCCCGTCACTACCACCCACACGCGTCAAACCCTTTGGCTCCCACACCCCCAACGACGAATCCGTAGCCGCACACAACTGACTCTCAACCGCCAACCTCCACGACGGCACGTCATACTGTAGCGCATGCTCATCCCCACGCGACATCAACACTCCAGTCATCCGCTCCACCTCCACCAACGGCTCCTGACCACACATCTCCACACCCCAACACACCGCCAACAACACTGCTGCTATATGCCTATATCCCATAATCTTCTTCATTTTTCTATTCGCGCAAAGGTAACTCTTTACCACTTACACGCCTACCACATTCTTAACCCCTTTTTTACTATATTTGCACTACACGCTCATTCCCATGTCCCAACCCCTACAACTACAATACATCAAGGGCATAGGCCCCAAACGCGCGGAAGTCCTCGCCCACGAGGCCGACATCCGCTCCGAAGAAGACATCCTCGAATACTTCCCCTACCGCTATGTCGACCGCAGCCGCATCTACCAAATCCGCGAACTCTCCGCCGACATGAACTATGTCCAAATCCTCGGCCGTTTCATCACCAAAGAAATCATCGGGCAAGGCTCCAAACGCCGTATGTCCGCCCGATTCGTCGACGGCACAGGACAAATCGAAATCGTATGGTTCAAAGGCCTTAACTATATCGAAAGGCAGATCAACACATCCGACGAATACCTCCTCTTCGGCAAACCCACCATTTTCGGCGGCCGACTCAACATGGCTCACCCCGACCTCGAACGCAACCCCGACACCGCCAAATTCGTCGGCAAACTCATGCCTCTATACTCCACCACCGAGGGCATGAAACGAGCCATGATCTCAAGCAACACAATCCAAGACATCGTCGCCAACGTATTCCAACACCTAACACTAAGCGGCATACGCGAGACCCTCCCAGCACCACTCCTCGCCCGACACAGCATAATGCCACGACCACAAGCACTCTTCATCGTCCACTCACCATCCAACCTCCGCTCCCTCGAGAACGCCCGTTTCCGCCTGAAGTTCGAAGAACTATTCTACATCCAGCTCGCGCTGCTCCGCTCTCGCAACGTCAACCGCGCGCAAGTCGAAGGCATAAAATTCGAAAAACCAGGCCCCGCCCTCGCCACCTTCTACCGCGACCACCTACACTTCGAACCCACAGGAGCGCAAAAACGCGTCGTCCACGAGGTATGGACCGACCTCAAATCCGGCAAACAAATGAACCGCCTCGTCCAAGGCGACGTCGGCAGCGGCAAAACACTCGTCGCGCTACTATGCATGCTCATCATAGCCGGCAACGGCATGCAATCCTGCCTAATGGCACCCACCGAGATCCTCGCCACACAACACTACGAGAACCTCATGGCCGAACTACGGGGCATGAACGTCACCATACAACTCCTCACCGGCAACATCAAAGGCAAACGACGTGAACATATCCTACAAGGCGTGGCCGACGGCTCCATCGACATCCTCATAGGAACACACGCCCTGATAGGCCCAACCGTCAAATTCCACAACCTCGCCCTATGCGTCATCGACGAGCAACACCGCTTCGGCGTACAACAACGAGCCATGCTTTGGGAGAAAAACACACGACCTCCGCACATCCTCGTCATGACCGCCACACCCATACCACGCACCCTCGCCATGACAATCTACGGCGACCTCGACGTCAGCGTTATCGACGAGATGCCACCAGGCCGCAAACCCGTGTTCACCGAGCATTACTACTATTGCAACCGTAACAAACTCAACACCTTCGTCCGCTCCGAACTCAAAAAAGGACGACAATGCTACGTCGTCTTCCCTCTCATCAAAGAAAACGAGCGCATGGACTATAAAAACCTCGAAGCCGGCTACGAATACATCAAACAGTGCTTCCCCGAATACCACGTCTGCATGGTCCACGGCAAACTAAAACCCGCCGATAAGGAAGCCGCAATGCAAGAATTCGTATCAGGTAAAGCACAAATAATGGTCGCCACAACAGTCATCGAGGTGGGAGTGAACGTCCCAAACGCCTCAGTGATGATTATCGAGAGCGCCGAACGCTTCGGCCTTAGCCAGCTCCACCAACTCCGTGGACGCGTCGGCCGTGGCGCCGACCAAAGCTTTTGCATACTCATGACCGCCAACGAACTCCCCAACGACACCCGACGGCGCATCGAGACCATGTGCGCCACAACCGACGGATTCGCCATAGCCGAAGCCGATATGCGTATGCGTGGCCCCGGCGACATCGAGGGCACACAGCAAAGCGGCATCCCCTTCCGACTCAAAATATCCGACTTGGCCCGCGACGCACAAATCCTATCCTTCGCCCGCGACTGCGCCAAAGAAATCCTCCACGACGACCCCTTCCTCTCCTCTCCCAATAGCGTCGTCATGACCCAACGACTCGCCGAATTGCAAGGCAACGACATCAACTGGAGCCGTATATCCTGATCCCCACGTAACCTTACACCCCACTTCGTCAGTATAAAACATCGTCACTCAAATCTATCGCGCAACATGACCAAGACCCTCCACATCCTCATCCTCTTCCTCTTCGCACTGACACTCATTGCCACGACAGCCAACGCACAAAAGAGAAAGAAATACAACACCACCGACAGCAAAAAAGCCGCCGCACTCTTCAAAGAGGGCAACGACATAATGGCCATGTACGGCCGACAAAACGTGACTAAAACACGCGAGGCGCTCGAGAAATACAAAGCCGCCCTGCAAATCGACCCCGAATATATCGAAGCCCTATACTCCGCCGCGCAAATGTATGCCGACCTCGGCGAGCCTGGCAACCAAATAAACAACATCAAAAAAGCCATATCGCTCGACTCAACCTACTGGATCCCCGCCTACTACCATTGCGCCGTGGCACTATGCCAAAAGGAACGCTACGAAGAAGCCGTACAATGGTTCAACCTCTTCGACAAATTCTCCAAAATCAAAAAAACCAACATCAAGCAAGACAACAAATGGCGACGCAAAGCACTCGCCATGGTCAAGGTCATGAGCAACCCCGTACCATTCGACCCGCGCTACCCATCACCCTACATCGAGCAATCCCCTTTCGAAACCTACTGGCCCTCCATATCCCTCGACGAAACCGAACTCGTCCTAACCTCACGCCTACCCCTCGACACCGTGGCATTCCGCCAAGACCCCTCAATGATCGCGCGCATCAACAACAACGAGACGCACGAGGACCTCTACATCCTCACACGCGACAACCCCGACGCTCAATGGCAGCCCATGCAACCCATCTACAACATCAACACCGACTTCAACGAGGGCACACAAAGCATCTCCCCCGACGGCCGATGGATGTTCTACACCGCCTGCGGCTATAAAGACTCCAAAGGCTCTTGCGACATCTATTTCTCACAACGCACCGCACGTGGATGGACTAAAGGAGTCAACATCGGCAACCCCGTCAATACCACCGCATGGGAGTCACAACCCTGCTTCTCCGCCGACGGCAAAACACTCTACTTCGTCCGCGGCACAGCCCGAAACTCCATGCGCCACGGCAACATCATGAAGGCCTCACTCCGGGGCGTCAACGAGAAAGGAGTCCCAATGTTCGGCCCCGTCACAAACCTCGGCGACTCCATCAACTCCTCCGGCGACGAGTCGCACCCCTTCATCCACCACGACGGCAAAACTCTCTACTTCTCCTCCGACACATGGCCAGGTGTCGGAGGCCGCGACATCTTCATCTCACGCCTGAAGAACGACGGCACATGGTCACGCCCAAAAAATATCGGCTTCCCCATAAACAACACCGAAGACGATGACGGACTCGTAGTGAACGCCAGCGGCACAACAGGCTACTACAACTCCGTGCGCATAATCAACGGCCGACGCAAACGAGAGGTGCGTATGTTCGACCTATACCCCGAAATACGCCCTAACCCCGTCCCCTTCGTCCGTGGCTACATCACCGACTGCGAAAACTCCAAAAGCATAGCCGCCACAATCCTCCTCGACCGCATGCCCGACGGCGAAAACATCGCCACAGCACGAGCCCTCGACGACGGCTCCTTCACACTCGCCGTGCCAGGACCCGCCGACTACCTCCTCTCCGTCAACGCCAAAGGATATTTCTTCCACGCTCATAAATTCAACGTCGCCGACGTCGAAAACCGACATGGACCCATCAAACTCGAAGCCGACCAAGTATGCCTCACGCCACTCAAGATCGGCAAGAAAATCGCCCTGCGCAACATCTACTTCGACACCGACAAATACGAGGTCAAACCCGAAAGCAAAGTCGAACTCGAAATACTTATCCGTGTCATGAAAGAAAACCCAACCATACGAATCGAAATCAGCGGACACACCGACAGCCGTGCCTCCGAGCAACACAACAACACCCTCTCGCTCAACCGAGCCAAAGCCACCGTCAACTACCTCGTCGAACATGGCATCGACCGAGCACGCTTCGACGTCAAAGGCTATGGCGAATCCCAACCATGCGCCACCAACGACACCGAAGAAGGTATGGCACTCAACCGACGCATCGAAGCCAAAATCGTACCATAAAAGCATCCCCCCCCCACCGCGAATGCATAACTCCAAGCGCCGTAAGGCGTAATGCACACCCCATGCCCGTAACCTCTCTACACCCCCCCACACCCCAAACCCCCACTATTGCCAATTCCCGCCTTTTTTACTATCTTCGCCCACCAATTCTTTCCTACATCTAACCACCTTAAAAATCCTAACCGTCATGAATGTCGAAACAGCCCTGCTCGGTATATCGATACTGTTCTTCCTGAGCATCCTCGCCTGTAAGGCCGGCTACAAGTTTGGAGTCCCCTTGCTCCTCCTGTTCCTCGGCGTCGGTATGCTCTGCGGCACCGACGGCCTCGACGTCTTCCGCGGCTCCGTCATGAACCTCGGCATAGCACAAGGCATCGGCACCGTAGCACTCTGCGTCATCCTCTTCTCAGGCGGCCTCGACACCAAATTCTCCGACATACGCCCAGTCCTCGGCCCTGGCCTCGTCCTCGCCACTCTCGGCGTCGTCCTGACCGCCCTCCTGACAGGATTCCTCATACACCTCGTATTCAACATCCCCGCATTCGGCACTATCCCGCTAAGCCTCACAGCCTCACTCCTCCTCGCCTCAACAATGTCATCCACCGACTCCGCCTCAGTCTTCTCTATCCTCCGTGGCAAAGGCCTCCACCTCAAAAACAACCTCCGACCAATGCTCGAGCTCGAGAGCGGCAGTAACGACCCTATGGCCTATATGCTCACCCTAACTCTCATAGGACTTATGCAGCAGGGAGGCCAGCCCGACTACGCCGCCGCAATAGGCTCACTCTTCAAACAATTCGCCATAGGCGCAATAGCAGGCGTCATATTCGGCAAAGCTTTCGTCTGGATAATCAACCGCTTGCAAATAGAAAACGCCTCTCTCTACCCCATCGCGGTGCTGACATCGTGCATTTTCATGTTCGGCATAACATACCAAATCGGAGGCAACAGCTACCTCGCTGTCTATATCGGAGGCGTGGTCGTCGGCAACGAATCCTTCGTCCATAAACGATCCTCAGTCAACTTCTTCGACGGCCTCGCTTGGCTAAGCCAACTACTCGTATTCCTCACACTCGGACTACTCGTCAACCCCCACGAACTCGTCCCGCTCATCATCCCAGGCATCATCATAAGCATACTGATGATTTTCCTCACACGACCCGTAGGAGTCTTCCTCTGCCTGCTCCCTTTCCGCAAAATATCCAACGATAGCCGACTATTCGTCTCCTGGGTCGGCCTCCGAGGAGCCGTGCCTATCATCTTCGCCATCCTCGCCCTCGCCGCCGACGTCCCTCATGCGCGTTTCATATTCAACGTCGTCTTCGTCTGCACCCTCGTCTCACTGATCGTACAAGGCACATCACTCGCTTGGATGGCAAAAAAACTCAACCTCCTCGACAAATCCCCCGACGAACGAGGCAAAGTCAAGGACTTCGACGACGAGTTCTCCGAGGGCATGAAATCTATGCTCGCCGAACTGACCATAACCGACGAGGTGCTCGAACACGGCAGCAACATCATGGACCTCAAACTGCCCGACTCCTGCACTGCCGTTCTCCATAAACATGGCGAAGAATATCTCGTCCCCGATGCCACACGCGAACTCGCCAAAGGCGATAAAGTCCTCTTCATCACCAACGACCGCGAAGACCTCATGAACAAACTATCCGAAAAAGGCATCAGCGGCAACAACGATAACACCAAACCTCACGACGACAACCACGACCCCAACATCTTCTCTCAAGTCACAGGACAAGTCAAAGAGTTCGTCAAGTCCTCCATAAAAGCCGTCCGCGACATCCCCGACAGCTTCAAAAACGGCAAATTCATGAAATTCTAACACACCACAATGCCACACCCACTCCTCAACCCAAACGCCAAAGCCCTCATCTTCGACCTCGACGGCACGCTCATCGATAGCCTCGATCTCAACTGGATGGCAATGGACACCGCCCTCCGTGAGTTCAATATCATCATAGAACGCCAAGAATTCATCAACCTCACAGGACGCTCAATAGAAGAAATAACAGACATCCTCGTCACACGACACGGCCGACCCGACGCCGACCGCGACACAATCGTCCAACGTAAACGCGACATCGCCAATAGCCACGCCGACAACGTGACAGAGCATACTCTCATCGCCAACATCGCACGCCAATGCCACGGCATAATCCCCATGGCCGTTGGTACTGGCGCCGACGCCAACCGTGCACGTCTCATGCTCCAGTCCACTAACCTCCTACACCTCTTCGACCACATAGTAGCAGCCGACGACGTAATGAACCACAAACCACACCCCGACACTTTCCTGCGATGCGCCAACCTGATGCGAATACCCCCGGCACAATGCCAAGTATTCGAGGATGGCGACCCAGGACTCGAAGCCGCACACCGCGCCGGCATGATCGCCACAGACGTGCGACCTTTTCTCTCCTCCATCTAAACAATTCCTCCATTTCTCCGTATCAACGGTAAGATTTTACTAAAAACTTACTACCTCTAAACTGTATAACATTATGCAAGAGTCTATTAGCGCAACGCTCAAGACCTGGATCCCTCAGATCGTCTCCTACGGCAAGATGCTCATCGTCGCCATCTTAGTCCTCATCATCGGTTTCTGGCTCATCAAGAAACTGACACGTAGCATGAAATCCCTCATGGAGAAACGTAACCTCGATGCCACGCTCACCTCCTTCTCCATGAGCGTCGTCAATATCGCACTCAAAGTCCTGCTACTCATAAGCGTCATCTCCTATGTCGGCATCCCCATGACCTCCTTCGTGGCTATCCTCGGCGCCGCTTCACTCGCCGTAGGTATGGCACTCCAAGGCACACTCCAAAACTTCGCCGGCGGAGTGATGCTACTCCTGTTCCGACCATTCAAAGTCGGCGACTTCGTCGAGCTTGGCGGCTTCAGCGGCACAGTCAAGGAAATACAAATCTTCAACACCATCCTCACCACAGGCGATAATAAAGTCGTCATGATCCCAAACGGTAGCATATCCTCCACCTCACTCGTCAATTATAGCCGACTCCCCGAGCGTCGAGTCGATTTCACCTTCGGCATCGGATATGGCGACGACATCGATAAAGCCTACGCCGCAATAAAGACCGTAATCGACCGCAAAAACGAAATCCTCAAAACACCCGAACCTTTCATGGCCGTCTCCAACCTTGGCGAGAATAGCGTCGACATCGTCGTGCGACTATGGGTCAAGAGCGAAAACTACTGGACCGTATTCTTCTACATGAACGAGTTCGTCAAGAAGGAATTCGACAAGCAAGGCATCTCTATCCCTTTCCCACAACGCGACGTGCATATCATCAAAGAATAACACCACAATGAGACTCCATCTCACCCTCCTGGCGCTCGCCGCCCTGCTCCCACTCTCACACTCCCTCGCGCAAGATGAGACAACGCAGCAAGCGCAAACCGAGACCACCCCGTCACACTGGAAAACCGGTGTATTCTCCTCACTGACTTTCAACCAAATCGCCCTCAAAAACTGGGCCGCCGGCGGCAAAAACTCCTTCTCCGGCACATGGCTCGGCAACGCCTACGCCAACTATAAGTCCGATAAAGCCACATGGGACAATACCCTCGAACTCGGCTACGGTCTCATGCGCAACAAGGGCGAAGACTACCAAAAATCAGAAGACAAAATACACCTCTCATCAGTCTACGGCTACGACGCCGCTAAGCAAAAACTCTTCTACTCCGCGCTGTTCGACTTCAAATCACAGTTCGGAAAAGGCTATAAATACAACGTCGATACCACACTCGTATCCAAATTCATGTCACCTGGCTACATCAGCCTCTCAGCCGGTATCCTCTACAAACCCAACGACAAACTCTCCATCTACCTCTCCCCAGTCGCCGGCAAACTTACACTCGTGAGCGACACCTGCCTGTCCACAATCTACGGCCTCGAACACAACTCCCACTCACGTGGCGAGTTCGGCGCCATAGCAAAGGTCACATACAAACACCCTAACATCGTCAAGAACGTCGACTACTACTTCCGCGGCGACTTCTTCGCCAACTGGCAAGACCACCCCGAGCATATCGATGTCGACATCGAGACAGGCTTCAACCTCAAAATCAACGACTGGCTCACTGCCCTCATCAAAGTCAACCTCCTCTTCGACGACGACATCAAATACCAAGAGCAATACCTCGACACCGACGGCAACACCGCCACTCGCCAACGTGGAGCACGCCTCCAAGTCAAAGAACTCTTCGGCTTCGGACTCGGCTTCAAGTGGGACTCCAAATAACCCACCCCCACTTCCCTCACATACCTCCTGACCCACGGTCGGAGGACCCCATGTAGAGACGTCCGCCCCCACCGTCTCACCCCATACGGCGACCCCGAGACGATATCCACATCGTCTCATGGCCGCCGCATGGCGCATACCCACCCACCCATATCCCCCGCCCACACCACGTATCATTATCATATCGCAACCCTAATCATGTCATCACTTCTAAAATACAACCCCTATCTCTAAAATAACTATAAATCGTAATTCATGCCCCACTATATGATTATAAATCGTTATATTTGCATCAACAACATGTCTAACCATTAAACTCTATATCTCATGAAAAACTACACTCTCCTATCCGCTCTCGTGGCGCTCCTCATCCCCACATCTCCTGCCATCGCGCAAGACGCCCCTACCGACACTCACGACACCCCATGGCACTTCTCCGCCGGAGCCGACCTCGTGAGCACCTACCTGTGGCGTGGCCTCTACAACGCCGGCGCAAGCTTCCAACCCGCCGTAGGCGTCTCATGCGGCCCTGTGTCGCTCGACGCCTGGGGCTCTATCGACTTCGCCGGCGAAAATAAAGAAGTCGACCTCTCCCTCGCTTTCGACAAGGCCGGATTCAACGCCACCTTCACCGACTATTTCTACCCCGGTCAAGGCGGTTTCTTCAACTACGACAAAGACGAGACCTGCCACCAGCTCGAACTCTCCCTCGCCTACGACTTCGGCGAACTCACCAACGTCCCTATCTCTTTCCTCTGGGCCACCATGCTCGGCGGCGATGACCTCAAAGACGATGCCGACCGCCAATTCTCCAGCTACTTCGAACTCGCCTACTCCTTCCCCGCACGCGACTTCGAAGTCGAAATCGCCGCAGGTTTCACCCCCTTCGACAGCTTCTACCAGGACGGCGACGGCTTCAACATGGTCAACCTCTCCGTCAAAGGATCCTACACCATCAACTTCTCCGACAAATTCCACCTCCCCGTCTTCGCCCAACTCGTCCTCAACCCAAACGCCGAGGACATCCACATGGCCGTAGGCCTCTCATTCTGACCCTGCACCTAACCTAACCATCTATCCCGCCCCACATCGCACACCGATGTGGGGCGTTTCCCCCAACGCCGCAAGGCGTAATGTAGAGACGTCCGCCCGCGGCGTCTCCCATAACTCCCCGCACCCACGCCCGCTGTAAACCCGTCACCCAGAACGTCTTTACACTACCTTGAATGGGTGTCCTCCCTTATCTTGACACAGGCGGGAAAGATTTTAGGCAGTAATAATTTATTACTACAGACATCCACGCAGTTATGCACGCCGAGGAATATTTAGCACTTCAGAACCAAGTGCTACAATCCGTGGTGTGAATAGACCAATGCCCAAAGGCTATACTTTGCATCCAGGCGACCCCGTAAAGTCACTCGAAGGCATACGCCCTTTGACCTCCTTGGAGAGAAGCATGATTCAAACCTTTCCAGAAGATTTCGACTTTGAAGGTGCAAAAACAGATATAGAACAAATGATAGGAAACGCAGTTCCTGTCAATTTGGGCTTTTATATTGCAGATGCTATTCTCAGGTATTCGGGTGAACCTCGCATCGAAAATACACACAGAATGCCATAACGCGGGAACGCATTGTTCGACATGCAATAAAACATAAATAAGAAATTTATTGCTGTCCGCTAAAACCTTTTGAAATATCATGAAATTATGGCAGACACTTCTCGCAAAGTGTCTGCCACTCTGTCCCAAACCCTACCCCCCCTACTATTTCCTCCCCTAAAAAACAAACCCTAACTATGCCAAAATGTCACTATCCGCAATTTGGCACGATTCTTGACACTACCCCCCTCGGGTCATTAGACGCTGCGTATCTACTCCCACAACGCTCCCTAACCCCACAACGCAAGTACGACTTCGCTAACGGCGAGAACCAATCAACCTCCCCCGAAGCCCGTGGACTATGACTGTCTGGCTCACCGCCACGACCTCTACCTCCCGCAGACGCACCTTGCTCATCATTACCACATTCGCCAAACGCGACCCATCCATCCGCTCTTGGCTTAACACTTAAACCATTACAACATGGCAAAACTCTTAAACGGTGTGTTCGGAGGATTCTCCGGCAAAGTCGGTAACGTGGTAGGCTACATGTATCGTGGCGTCTACGTCATCAGATCCGTGCCTGCTCCTCGCCCATGGAAACCCTCTCAATCGCAGAAAGCAACAAGCATGAGGCTAACAACCGCCAGCTCTATCCTCAGCCTCTACAAACCAGCCATCCGACGTGGCTTCATCTCCTACTCCATCAAAACTCACTGGAACCTCGCCACCTCCACCAACTACCCCTTCATGGTCAAAAACGGCGACTCCTACACCATCGCCCCCGAGAAACTCACTCTCTCCAACGGCTGCGGCATATTCGATGTCAACCTGCAACGCAGTGGCGACACCCTCAACATCTCATGGACTCCACCCGACCCATCCGACGACCATTTCGGAGCCGACCTCATCGTCACACTCAGCAGCAGCGTCAAAGACAAAGTCTCCATACACACCATCCCCACCTCCGCCGGACACGCCTCAATTTCACTCACCCCGCTCACCACACGCACCTCTTTCAACCCCTTGCGCTCCCTGCTCTCCTTCTTCCGCTCCTCCCCCGACACCCCAACAAACGTCCCTGTCCACGTCCACCACTTCATCGCCTATTTCGGACACTCCACCGCCACCTCCTACGCCTGCGTCTAACCATCACCACGGCCGCCAATAGCCCATAAAAAAAGCACCCGAGCCACAATCGTGACCCGGGTGCTCCATATATGAGGCCTACTGCCTAACCCCTATTTCAGCTTAGTGTAGCCATACTTGCTGTTAGCGCCAAGCTCTTCCTCAATGCGGATGAGCTGGTTGTACTTAGCCATACGGTCGGTGCGGCTCAAAGAACCAGTCTTGATCTGGCCAGAGTTGGTAGCGACAGCAATGTCGGCAATCGTGGTGTCCTCAGTCTCGCCAGAACGGTGCGAGGTGACGGTGGTGTAGCCATGACGATGTGCCATCTCGATAGCGTCAAGTGTCTCAGTCAAAGAACCAATCTGATTAACCTTGATGAGGATAGAGTTGGCAGCACCCATCTTGATGCCCTTCTCCAAGAACTTAACGTTGGTGACGAAGAGGTCATCACCCACGAGCTGGCACTTCTTGCCAACCTTCTCGGTGAGCTTAACCCAGTTGTCCCAGTCGTTCTCGTCAAGACCATCCTCGATAGAGTCGATAGGATAGGTGTCGATGAGGTGCTCCAAGAATGCAATCTGCTCGTCTGCCGTGAGCTTCTTGCCATTGGGATCCTTCTGCTTGCCGTTCTTGAGCTGCTTGTAGTCGTAGTACCACTGGCCGTTCTCCTGTACTGCGAACTCAGAAGCTGCGCAGTCCATAGCGATACGAACCTGCTCGCCAGGCTTGTAGCCAGCCTTCTCGATAGCCTTGACGATGATGCTCAACGCGTCCTCGATACCATCAAGTGCGGGAGCGAAACCACCCTCGTCACCTACTGCGGTGCTGAGGCCGCGCTCCTTGAGGAGCTTAGCAAGGTTGTGGAACACCTCTGCGCCCATGCGGATAGCCTCTTTCTCAGAGGTCGCGCCTACAGGGCGAATCATGAACTCCTGGAATGCGATAGGAGCGTCAGAGTGCGCACCGCCATTGATGATGTTCATCATCGGCACGGGAAGTGTGTAGGCGTTGCAGCCACCAATGTAACGATACAAAGGAATGTTGAGTGCCTTAGCCGCTGCCTGAGCCACGGCGAGAGAAACACCGAGGATGGCGTTAGCGCCAAGCTTGCTCTTCGTAGGTGTGCCATCAAGAGCCAACATCTTGTTGTCTATCTCACGCTGATTGAGCACGTTGTAGCCCTTGAGCGCAGGTGCGATGATCGTGTTGACATTGTCAACTGCCTTCTGGACACCCTTGCCAAGGTAACGACCCTTGTCACCGTCACGAAGCTCCAATGCCTCGTTCTCGCCTGTCGATGCGCCAGATGGAACTGCTGCACGACCCACTACGCCATTCTCGAGGGTGACGTCTACCTCGACGGTAGGATTGCCGCGTGAGTCAAGTATCTCACGAGCCCAGATTTTCTCAATGATCATGTTTGTTATGTTTAAAAGATTACTTTCGACTGCTTGTGACGGCTTTGTCGCCTCTGCCACCACGCTCTGAGGGTGTATGACTATTCCCCCATTCCAAGCGGCGAAAATAGCCCTTTTATCCCTATTTTCCAAGCCCATTAGTCTCTGTTTTACCACTTTGGCATTTATTATATTTCTCCCAACACGCTTCGCCTCCTTTTATCCCCTTTTGCCGCTCTTTATTACCCCTATTTACTGCTTACTTACCGCTTGTTTTCCGCTATTTAAGTTAAATTTGCATCTATGATGCATATAATGTCACGTGCGCCCCGCTGCCTCACCCTGGCTGTTATGACGCTCATCGCTCTATTGCTCGTCCCGACGGCTCTCAACGCCAAGTCCCGACGAAGTAAGGTCTATGAGAATATCCTCGACTTCGGCTCCTGCGGCCGCCACCTCTTCTGGAAATACCAAGATGGAGTGCTCAAGATCCGCGGCTTCGGCCCTATGGATAATTTCGCCTCTCCCTACGATGCCCCCTATTCCCCATTCGCCAAGGATATAACAACCGTCATCCTCTCCGATAGCGTCACGAGCATCGGTGCCAACGCCTTCGCGCTATGCAATAACTTGCAGACCATCAACATACCGCGCTACGTGAACCGCATCGGCCAACGTGCTTTCTACGGCTGCACTCAGCTCGCGCAACTATCCATGCCGCCCTTTATTGACCGCTTTGGCGACTACGCCTTCTTCCGTTGCCAATCCCTCCAGTCACTGCCCATCCCCAAGAATGTCCGTAAGATCCCCCCCGGCTGTTTCCAAGGGTGCGCGGCGCTCACCGATGCCGATATACCCTCGGGCGTGATGTCCATAGCCTCGCTCGCCTTCGCTGGATGCAAGAACCTCGCCTCGGTCAAAATCCCAGCCTCGACAACATATATCGCCGGCACGGCTTTCTCCGACTGCCCAGCCCTCGCCTCACTCACCGTGGCATCCGCCAACCCCGAATATCAGACCCCCGATGGCGTCCTAATGACGCGCGACCACAAGCGGCTCATGCTCTACCCCTCGCTTATGCCGGGCGACTCCTACACTATCCCCGACGGCGTACAGCAAATAGCACAAGGCGCCTTCTACGCCGCGTCCAACTTGCGCGAGGTGACCTTCCCTCAAGGAGTCGACAGCGTCGGCAATGGCTCTTTCTCTCATTGCCAAAACCTCCAGAAAATTACCATCTACGAACCTTTTGAAATGTTCGGAGCATACGTCTTCGCCAACTGCCCCAACATCTCGGAGATTCACATCACATCGACAGGCGAGGCGTATGCCATAGACAACGGAGTGCAACTCTCCGTCGACCGCAAGACCCTCCTGGTATACCCCGCCAACCGCAAGGACGAAAATTATACCGTGCCAGAGGGCGTCGAGGTCATAGGACCCAAGGCTTTTGCCGGCAATCAGAACCTGCGCTCCGTAAAACTCGCCTCGACAGTGCACACCATCGGCAACGGCGCATTCCATAAGTGCGCACTGCTCGAGTCAGTAACCATGCCCGAGCAACTCGACAGCATCTGCCGTGGCGCATTCTCCGAATGTCCCTCGCTGCGCAACATATCCATACCCGAGACGGTGACGCTCATAGCCCCCTACGCATTCTATAAGTGCACAGCCCTGCGCAAAGTGGTCCTGCCGCCAGGCCTCGACCGTGTGGCGCAATACGCGTTCTCGGCATGCTCCTCGCTCACCAACGTCACTATGCCCGAGGAGATCGCCACCGTCGACCCCTTCGCCTTCGCCAACTGTACCGCCTTGCGCGACTTCGCTTTCAACCCATACCTCGACTCGATAGGCAGCTACGCCTTCCAAGGGTGCACCTCGCTCATGGCCATCGAGCTGCCTCCCGACCTGCACTATGTGGGCAAAGGGGTGTTCGAAAACTGCGTCTCGCTCGCACAAGTGGCTCTTAATGAGAATATTCAGGTGCTGCCCCCGCGCCTGTTCAATGGATGCCGATCCCTGGCCCACCTTATCATCCCTACCGTCAAACCACCCCGCCTTGTGCAGACGCCTCTACAAGGGGTCAACCTCAAAACCCTCGTGGTGCATATCGACGCCGAGTTCCTAAGCGCATTCAAGCAAGATGTATTCTGGGGAACAATAGAAAATTATGAAACTTTCTCCTTCAAAAAAGATTAGCGAAAAAATCGCCCCCTTCCGCCCCACTATCAAGATGACGCTCCAACTGCTCGGACTGGTCATCGTCGTGCCGTTCATCGCCACATTCCTGCTCGTCGTGCCATACCGCTTCGTGCCAGTCACATACACCCCCTTCATGCAAGCCATGGCCGACAAGAGCGGCTCGGAGGTGCATCAGCAGTGGGTCCCTCTCGAGGAAATATCCAAGGAGCTTCAACTTGCCGTGGTGTCGTCGGAAGACAACCTGTTCACCAAGCATAACGGCTTTAGCTGGACTGCCATAAAGGCCGCCTTCTCCAACAACGCCAAGGGCAAGCGCATGCACGGTGGCAGCACCATAAGCCAGCAGACAGCCAAGAACGTTTTCCTGTGGAACGCCCGCTCGTGGATACGCAAGGGCATAGAGGTGCCTCTGACCTGCATGATAGAGCTCGTATGGGGCAAAGAACGCATCATGGAGGTGTACCTCAACGTCATAGAGTTCGGCCCTGGCATATTCGGGGCGGAGCAGGCCGCGCAAACCTATTTCCACCACTCGGCCGCTAAGATTACACGCGCCGAGGCCGCCCTCATGGTGTCTGTCATGCCCAACCCCATAAAATTTAAGATAGCAGCACCCTCGCCCTATATACTCAAACGCCAAGCCAATATAATGTCCCTGATGCGCAAGATAGGGCGTGTGAAGTATGAATGACGCATAGCGCGCAGAAAGCTATCCGCTAAAGACTTTGCCACGGCTTGGGGCGACAATGAGATAGAAACATAAAGGGAACTGAATAAGACAGAACAATGAACGCAGATAAGGATGTAATGCCAATAAGGCAGGATGAATATCAGTTGCTGCTCAATCACGCGGTCGATGTGATTGAAAACACCCGCATGTCGGTCGCAAAGCAGGTAAACGCCAATGTGTCGTCTGCTTATTGGCAGATAGGGCAGCTGCTGCACGATAAAAAAATAGAAAGCGGCTATGGCGACGGCATAGTGAAGCAACTGTCAGTAGACTTGAAAGAACGCTATCCGAAGATGGGCGTATCACCAAGAAATCTTTGGGATATGAAGAAGTTCTATGAGAGATTTAAATGCTCTGACATAAAACTGCGACAAGCTGTCGCAGTTTTACCATGGGGGCATATTTTGCGACTTATACAGAAGATTGGTAGCGATGATGCCGAAATGCTCTATTACGCTCAAAAATCCGTAGCCAAAGGGTGGTCGCGCGACCTGCTGCTCAATGCCATTAAAATGAACATGTACCAAGCTGCTGGACACGTGCGTTTACTCGATTTCGTCTGACCCTCAGACTAAATCGCTACCAATCGAAAAATCGTCTACACCGCAGACGAAATTTGTTCCAGAGTTTGCGCTGTCGTGGAATCACCACTATCAAATCCTGATGCGCATTGACAACTCCAACGAGAGAAAGTTCTATGAAATAGAATCAAGAAAGCAGAATTGGGGATATAAGTGGCTACAGCGCCAAGTGACCAGTTGTCTTTACGAACGTCTTGCGCTCAGCCGCAACAAAGACGAAGTTATGCGGCTTGCCACCGAAGGTCAGACAGTCGAAAAACCATCCGACATCATCAAAAGCCCCATCACGCTGGAGTTCCTCGGCCTGAAACCAGACGAATCGTACAGCGAGACGAAACTTGAGAACGCCATTATCAGCAAAATACAGAACTTCCTGCTCGAGTTGGGTAAGGGATTCCTCTTTGAAGCGCGTCAGAGGCGTTTTACTTTCGATGAGGACAATTACTACGTAGACTTGGTGTTCTACAACCGTCTGCTGCAATGCTATGTGCTGATAGACCTGAAGATAGACAAACTGACGCACCAAGATCTCGGGCAGATGCAAATGCATGTCAATTACTTCGACCGCTATGTAAAGCAAGATTTCGAGAAACCTACCATCGGCATTCTGCTCTGCAAAGAGAAAAATGATACGCTGGTGAAACTGACATTGCCAAAGGATGCCAATATCTACGCTTCGGCCTACGAACTCTATCTGCCCAATAAAGATTTACTGCAAGCCAAGGTAAACGAATGGATAAAGGAGTTTGAAGGAAATGGGGGAATATAACAAACATCGCTGCTGCTATGCCACACGACTATTCAGAGCAAGATAGACAGCATGAAGTATGAATGACTATCATCGCACGTTTGCTTTTCTCGCCGCTTTGGACTAATTTGCATGTGTAAACCACAACACCTTACCCCTATGCCAACTCAACAAAACAGCCAGCCACTATTCACAGTGCCTGCGCCCAAGGAGAGCTCCCCATTCCCAAAGATTGCCATATCGGTGCTGATACTCGTCCTCCTTGCCGTGGTGGCATACGTGTTCCGCGACACATTCATGACCTCGTCGAAGGAGACAAGTGGGGGCGACATGATACAAGTGGATGCGGAGAAGCAGGATATGCAATCGCTATTGGCACGTTATGACTCGCTCAAGGTCGTGAACAACAGGTATATACTCCTCGACAACGCTAATTCTCAGTCCGACACTAAGCGTGTGCGACAGCTGAAGTTCGACCGCAACGACCTCCTGATACATTGCAAAGCCGAGACGAAGGCCATCGACTATCTCATTGCGCGGGCCAAAATACTCGCCGAACGCGAACGGTCGCAATCTACCATCATGGAGCAGCAGACCGACCCTGCCGACAGGCTGCACTCGCAGAACGACCTGAACCACATCAAGAGCGAGATACTCTCGCTCCAATATCAGCTTTCGGCACACCTCGCGTCACTCAGCATGTATCATGCGCAAATATCTGACATTAACTCTCAACTATCTGAAATACAGTAAATAATTATGTTGTCTGCAACAGCGTCGCGTGTGTCTCCGCAACTCTCTTGGCAAATTAAGATCGCCTCACTGATATGCATCATCCTCGTCGTATTCATCCACACTAATAACGCCAGTCAGTTTGTCGACACTCCCGCCCTCTATTGGTCGGCCCTAAGCGTTAACGCTGTGCTCGGTTATCTTGCTGTGCCTATATTCTTCTGCATCAGCGGATACCTCTTCTTTATTGGTACGGATTCTGATAGGGGGGGAGAATCGTTCTAAATAAGATACGACGCCGCGTCTCGTCACTCCTAATCCCCTATTTCATAGGCACGCTGTTCGCCCTCTTCGTCTATTACGCCTTCTCCCTTTTCTCCTTCTCGCAGGGCGCAAGTAAGGAGATTCTTGCCCACCTCAATGGGGCGTCCTTCCTCGACGCTCTGCGCACCATCTTTTGGGATCAGGGCGATGGGTTCCCTATCATAGTCCCGCTATGGTTTTTGCGCAATCTGCTGGTCGTCGTGGCATTAACGCCTATTCTTCATCTCCTTGGCCGTTTCCGCCCTTGGCTTTGCCTGCCGTTGCTCGTGATTTACTATTTCTACCCCCATTCAACCAGTGTCGTTTGTTCCCTCTTTTGGTTTCTCTTTGGCGAGCTACTGCTCTCGATACGTCTGCCGCGCCAGACATCGCTATTGTTCATTCCTTACGTCCTCGTCTATGTCCTTGTGTTGCAGTGCGACCACTCGCCTTGGGAGCTTTTGATACTCGCCATTGGCGTTGTAGCCGCATGGTCGCTGCTTGCTGAACTGTCGCGCGTCACGTTCCCGCACAAAGACAGCAAGGTGCTCGTTGCGCTATGCTCGTTCACTTTCTTCATCTACCTATATCACCCTGCCATTATCGGCATATTCAGGGCGTCTGTCGACAAGGTCGTCATGGCTGTGACTCGTTCGGAGGTTCTCGCCACTACCGTCGCCTATTTCATCTCGCCCATCATTCTTGTAGCCGTGTTCACCCTTTTCGCATACTACTTTGCGCCTCTCTTCCCGCGTCTCTTCGCTGTGATAGCGGGAGGGCGGTCGATGCCTAAAAGTGATGCGGCCGATGGGAAAGGGGAGGAGAAAGCCTCCGCTACAACCTGCCAGTAGGGAAGACTGTGTGAGACGTCTTTATTGTGCCATTTTCTCACGTCCACGGGGGCATGGGAGGAGTGTCGGGGTGAGATTTATGTCAGCTTTGTGTCAGTATAATGGGGTGTCGGGTTCAGTATATCGTCACTATATTGTCAGTATGTTGGAGCATCGGGGGAGCATGGAGGGCGCATGTGCGTAGGACTGAGGGGAGATTGGGGGGTGTGGCGCGATATTATCGCGTGATTTAGGGTTTAATCTGTGGTGGTGGTCTTTCATATCCCGAAATCTTTCGCCATCTTTGACAAAACTTTTCATATCAGATGAGCCACCTTGTGAAATATATCCTTGCGCTATGCGCTATCGCCCTCTCGCACATTTGCGCCATGGCGGCCGACGATGGCAAAGTACTCATTTTCGACATCAAGGAGGAGATAGGCAGCACCGCCTGGGTGCATACGCACGCCGCGCTCCGGATGGCCAGTGAGGTTGAGGCCGACCACATTGTGCTGCACATGAACACTTATGGGGGCGAGGTGACGTTTGCCGACTCTATTCGCACCGCTATCCTTGCGAGCCGGATACCTATCTACGCGTATATTGACGTTAACGCCGCGTCGGCCGGGGCGCTTATCGCCACCGCTTGCGACTCTATCTTTATGAGCCCAGGGTCGAGCATAGGCGCGGCGACGGTTGTGAGCGGGACGGATGGCGGCAAGATGCCCGATAAGTATCAGAGCTATATGAGGGCGATAATGCGCTCTACTGCCGAGGCGCACCCATGGACGGGGGCTGACACGGCGCGGCACTATCTGCGCGACCCGCGTATTGCGGAGGCGTTCGTGGATGAGTCGGTCGTCATCCCGGGGGTCATAGACTCTGCGCATGTGCTTACGTTGACGGCTAAGGAGGCGTGCGCACTGAACTATTGCGAGGGTATATATACGAGCCTTGATGACGTTGTGGAGCATGTGGCGCCGGGCGCGACGATAGAGCGTTATGAGCCGTCGGCGTTTGATAATATCAAGGGGGGGCTGCTGTCGACGTGGCTAAGGGGTATGCTGATACTATTCATCATCGGTGGGTTGTATTTCGAGATACAGTCGCCAGGCATTGGGTTGGCGCTGTTCGTGGCTATTGGGGCGGCTGTGCTCTATTTCGCGCCACTATATATCGACGGGTTGGCGCAGTATTGGGAGATATTGCTGTTCATTGTCGGCATAATATTGCTGCTTGTTGAGATATTCGTCATACCGGGCTTTGGCGTGGCGGGTATAGCAGGCATAGTATGCACTGTGGCGGGTCTGGTGCTGAGCCTTGTGGGTAATGAGGGGTTCTCGTTCGAGTCTGTGCCACGCGCCCAGGTCGTGACGTCGTTGTGGACGGTGACGATATCGCTTGTGGTGTCGGTGGCGTTGTGCGTGTTCCTTGGGGCTAAGTTCTTCAAGGCCAAGAAGGGAAGTCCTCTTGCCCGTTTGCAGCTTGAGACGGTGCAGGAGACGTCGGACGGGTATGTGGGCGTTGACAAGAGTCTGCTCGACTCGCTCGTGGGCAAAGTGGGCGTCGCCGCCACGGATCTCAGGCCGGGGGGTAAGGTCAGTATCGACAGTGAGACGTATGACGCCATATCCGATGGCACATATATTGAGCGTGGGTCGTCGGTCAAGGTGACATCCACGTCGTCGGGACAGATAGTGGTGGGTAGGGCATGACAAAATTAACCTGCCCATTGAAAATCTTCTTTTGGCGTGTAAAATTACTCACAGGCGTTACAACCAAATAAAACTTTCTCTATCTTTGCGGCAGTGAACGTAACACGACACAACACATGCAGACCATGCGATTTTATTACGGCTTCTATTTTTACTTCTTTGCAACAGGCAGAGGAGCAGGTGGGAGTCGCATGTAAGCGCAAGGAAGCACAAGCAAGATAAATTGGCGAGGCCCACCTGAGACAAATCAGGCGGGCCTCAACTTTTCTACATAGACATACCGATGAAACCAACAAGACGTGTAGCCATACAGGGCGTCAATGGCGCCAACCACGAGATTGCGGCTCGCGAATTCTTCCACGACTATGATGTCGAGGTTGTGCCATGCCTCACCTTCGAGGAGCTGTTCCAGCGGGTCCGTGAGGAGGACGACCTCTACGGCATCTGCGCCATAGAGAACACCCTCGTGGGGTCCATACAAGCCAACTACACCCTCCTGAAAGACTCGGGCCTCGAAGTGCTCGGCGAGTATAAATTGCGCATCAAGCACAACCTCATGGCGTTGCCCGGAGTCAAGATGGAAGACATACGCGAGGTGCACTCTCACCCCATGGCTCTGGCGCAATGTAAGGCGTTCTTCAAGAACTATCCTAACATACGGCTCATAGAGAGCGAGGATACCGCCCTCTCGGCCAAGGAGGTGGCAGAACGTGGGCATAAGGACGTGGCAGCCATAGCACCAGCCATAGCAGCCGACCTCTATGGTCTTAATATACTCCAAGCGGGCATTGAGACCAACAAGAAGAACTTCACGCGTTTCCTGGTGGTCAATGAGAGCGGCATGTGCGACCGTGACGACCTCTTGGCGCAGAACCGTATCGACCGCGCGTCGATCGTATTCACGCTGTCGCAGGCGGGTGAGGTGGGTAGCCTCTCTAAGGTGCTTACCGTGCTTGCCTTCTATGGCATCAACATGACGAAAATCCAGTCTAACCCCGTGGTGGGCCATGAGTGGGAATATATATTCTACGTTGACCTCTCGTTCAAGAACTACACGCGGTATGTACAGTCCATATCGGCAGTACGGCCGTTGTGCTCGTCATTGCGCATTCTTGGTGAGTATGAGACGGGACGACAGTCGGACGAGAATTAAACAGTGAACTCTTAACGCTAATAACCATGATTATAACGCCAGCCAACCGCGCGAGCAAAGTCGAGGAATACTACTTTTCGCGCAATAACCGCCGCCTCGACTCTATGCGCAAAGCAGGTGTCGACGTCATCAACCTCGGCATAGGTAGCCCCGATATGCCCCCTGCGCCTAACGTTGTCAAGACACTTGCCGACAATGCCGCACTGCCCAATGTGCACGGCTATCAGCCATACGTGGGCATACCGCAGCTCCGTGCAGCATACGCCGAGTGGTATCAGAAGTGGTATGGCGTGTCGCTCGACCCAGACCATGAGGTGTTGCCGCTCATAGGGTCTAAGGAGGGTATCATGCACATCATGATGGCCTTTATCAACGAGGGCGACGGTGTGCTTGTGCCAGACCCCGGGTATCCCACATACTCGTCGGTGGCGAAGCTTGTGGGCGCTAAGGCGCAGACATATAAGCTATATGAGCATCTGGGGTGGCAGCCCGACTTTGATGAACTTGAGCGTCTCGACCTGTCGGGGGTCAAGATTATGTGGACCAACTACTCGAATATGCCCACTGGTGCTCCCGCCACAATGGAACTCTATCAGAGACTCGTGGACTTTGGCCGTCGACATAACATACTCATCTGCAACGACAATCCATATAGCTTCATACTCAATGAGCGCCCGCTGTCGATACTCTCTGTCGAAGGGGCTAAGAATGTGTGCATAGAGCTCAACTCGATGAGCAAGGCGCACAATATGGCGGGGTGGCGTTTTGGCATGGCGGCGTCGAGCGCAGAGGTGATAGAGACTATCCTGAGGGTTAAGAGCAATATGGATAGTGGCGTGTTCCGTCCTATGCAGCTTGCGGCTGTCGAGGCGTTGAAACTTGACAAGGAGTGGTTCGACAGTCTGAACGAGGAATATCGTCGCAGGCAGAAGTACGCATTCGCCATAATGGATGCCCTTGATTGCAAATATAACCCTGCGCAGGGTGGACTCTTTGTGTGGGCCAAGGTGTCGGACAAGTGGAAGGATGCCGAGGAGCAGAGCGATGACATATTGCACCAGACGGGAGTGTTCATCACACCGGGGTTCATATTCGGGTCGCAAGGCACACGGTTCTTGCGTATCTCGCTATGCGCCAAGGTGCCAGTGTTCGAGGAGGCGTTAAGGCGCATCAAGTCAATGAAATAAATAAGAATAACATCATATAACGATGGAAGCACAACTCGATCTCGAGTCGATACTCCTGCCAGGAGTAGACCCTAAACGACCACTCGTCATAGCCGGCCCATGTAGTGCCGAGACTGAGGAGCAAGTAATGAACACCGCGCGTGAGCTTGCCGCCAACGGCATCAAGATATTCCGTGCCGGCATTTGGAAACCACGCACACGGCCAGGCTCTTTTGAGGGCGTGGGCTCCGCGGGGCTTCCTTGGTTGCAGCGCGTCAAGAAGGAGACGGGCATGTATACCGCTGTTGAGGTGGCCACGGCTCAGCACGTCTATGAGGCCATAAAATATGGCGTCGACATGCTGTGGATCGGAGCACGCACTACGGCCAACCCGTTTGCCGTGCAGGAGGTGGCCGACGCGCTACGTGGCACCGATATGCCTATACTCGTCAAGAACCCCGTGAACCCAGACCTTGAGTTGTGGATTGGGGCGTTCGAGCGTCTGAACCGCGCCGGGATAAAGAGGCTGGGAGCCATACACCGCGGATTCTCCGTATATCAAAAAATTAAGTATCGCAACGACCCGCAGTGGCAGATTGCCATAGAGTTGCACCGTCGTCTGCCACAGTTGCCCATAATCAACGACCCGAGCCATATATCGGGCGACAGCGAGCTTATACTCGAGGTGTCGCAGCAGGCAATGGATTTGAACTTTGACGGCCTCATCATCGAGAGCCATGAGTGCCCCGCGCGTGCGTGGAGCGACGCCAAGCAGCAGGTCACGCCGGCTCATTTGAAGATGATACTCAACGACATCGTGATCCGCGACGCTAAGATAGGCGACAAGCCACGCACGGAGCTTGACGAGTTGCGCCAGCAGATAGACATCCTCGACAAGCAGATAGTGGAGATTGTGGCTAAGCGCATGAGCATCTCGGAGAAGATAGCCAAATATAAGTTTGAGAACGGCATCACGGTGCTCCAGGCGCGCCGCTATGACGAAATACTCGCCAGCCGTCGTGCCATAGCCGAGCAGAATAAGCTCAACCCGGACTTCGTGATTAAGCTCTATGAGGCGATACACGAGGAGAGCGTAAACAGGCAGACGGCAGTCATGCTCGAGTTGCAAAAGGCTAAGAAGTAGCGTGCCATGAGAATCTGTATCGTAGGCGCGGGCAAGATGGGCGCGTTCCTCGCCGACACCATGTGCCTTCTACACGACGTGGCCATATACGACACCGACGTGCGCAAACTGCAATACGTCTTCAACACTCGCAGGCTGACGTCGCTTGATGAGGTCAAGGAGTTTGACCCAGAGCTGCTTGTCAACGCGGTGACGCTGAAATATACCCTCAAGACATTTGAGGACGTGCTGCCCTACACGTCGGAACGTTGCATGCTGTCGGACATAGCGTCGGTCAAGACCGGCTTGCTCGACTTCTATAAGCGCAGCGGGCATCCATTCGTCTCCACTCACCCCATGTTTGGCCCTACGTTCGCCAATCTGCGCGAGCTGAGCCAAAACCACGCCGTGATAATCAGCGAGGGGGATCATCTGGGCCGCGTGTTCTTCAAGGACTTGTATGGCAGCCTTGGGTTGCAGCTACATGAGTTGACGTTTGAAGCGCATGACGAGATGATGACCTACTCGCTGTCGATACCCTTCGTCTCGACCATGGTGTTCGCGGCGTGCATGAAGTATCCTGACGCGCCTGGCACGACATTCGCCAAGCATCTCAATATTGCCAAGGGGGTGCTCTCGGAAGATGACTATCTTGTCTCGGAGGTGTTGTTCAGCCCCTATACTCCGGAGAAGGTGGAGAATGTCATAACACAGATGGAGGACTTGCTGGAGATAATCAAGCGGCGTGACTCTGTCGAGATGAGCAAGTATCTTAACCGTCTTCGGGAGAACATAAAGTAGCCACGATGTGGCGCGCATGGTGGCGGGGCATGGCCGGTGGGTTGTGCCCCCGCTTTTTAGTGTGCTTGCTTGCGGGGTGATATGCTTGTCGTGGACAATATTTTTGTTTGTCGTGCAACCACATATTGAATAAAACACTACTTTTGCAACGTCTTACAACGACGGTCGATACTTCGGGGTGTAGCTCAGCCCGGTTAGAGTACACGTCTGGGGGGCGTGTTGTCGCTGGTTCGAATCCAGTCACCCCGACCATCGTGAGGCCCAGGAGAATGTTTTCCTGGGCCTTTTTTAGTGTGTGGGGTGGCGGCGCTGTTCCCATCTTTATACGGTGAACTTGCAGTCGGGAGTAAAGACATTGCTCGGTAAGTCTCACCCCATATTTGATATCCGGTACTCGCGGTTTTTTATTATACTTGTCGGTGATACACTCTTGTAGCGAAAGAGTCCCTTCAGTATAAAACAACGAAGAAAAAAGACATGGCGTCATTAGATGAGTTGCATAGAGAGTGGGAGAGTCTGCTGCCGTTGCGGGATGAAGACCGGCTCAGGCTGAGCCAAAAGTTCATGTTGGAATTCAATTACAACAGTAACCACATAGAGGGCAACACGTTGACATACGGTCAGACCGAGCTGTTGTTGCTATTTGGCAAGGTGGTGGATGCCGCCAACATGAAAGACTTGGAGGATATGAAGGCCAGCAATGTTGGGTTGAACATGATGAGAGACCAGGCTGGGGCGGGATATCCGCTGACGGAGGTGTTCGTACGCCAACTGCACCGCACTATCCTGCGCGAAGACTATACAGTATATCGTCAGTTGCCTGGAGGTCTGCAGACCCCGTATGTGGTGCATGCCGGAGTATACAAGACGCGCCCCAACAGCGTGATAACCCTTGCTGGTGAACGCTTTGAGTATGCCTCGCCCGAAGAGACTCCGGCGTTGATGGCGGACCTCGTGAAGTGGTATAATGAGGAGGAGGCCAAGGGAGAGCTCTCTTTGGCGGAGCTTTGCGCCTTGTTTCACTACCGCTATATCCGCATCCATCCCTTTGAGGACGGTAATGGGCGTATAGCTCGACTGCTGATGAACTATATACTTTGCCGCCACGGCTATCCGATGATAGTGGTGAAAAGCGCAGACAAGGGGAACTATCTCAATGTCCTCAGCCAGTGTGATGCCAAGGTGGGCATGGCGCCGTCGGTAGGCGCATATGCCGGGATAGAGCAGATACGTCCGTTTGTGGCGTATGTGGAGCAGTGTATGGAGCGTGCGTTTGCCATTTGCATCAAGGCTGCCAAGGGGCAGAGCATAGAAGATGACGACGATTTCATCAAGGAGGCGCGCATAGCTCAGCGCCAGAAGAAACAACAGGATGCCGAAGCTGCCGCGGCCAAGAAGAGATGCCAGGAAGAGGTGTGGAATGTGCTGGAATTTGTGTTCTTCCCGCTTTCCGAAGCCTTCTGCGAGGCGGTGGATGGGCTCAACGGGGTGTTCCGCTTCTCATGCTTGGAGAGGTTCAACATCCTGTCGAAGACGGCGGAGGCCAGGGGCGGGCTGACCGTTAATAAGGTGGTGCGCGATACGGATAACAGTCAAATCAGGGAGTATGTTGCCGGGGCGCGCTCGATGTGGTTCACTTGCAAGATGATGTCGCCACAAGACCCTAAGCGTCCTGAGTTCAAGATGGAGAAAGCATTCTATATCCGTTTCTTCGACGACCACTATTTTGTGGACGGCATACTGAACAAGAATTTCCCATACGGCAAATATCCTGCTAAAGATGAGATGCGGCAGGTGGTGTCGCAATTCAAGAAAGACATGTTGGAAGAGCTGAAAGAAAAGCTATAACGGGAGTCTTCTTTGTTGGGGGCAAGGGCTGGAGGTGGTGGCGCTGTTCGCTGTGATTGCAGGTTGAGTCGCATTGTGTTGAGTTGTGCAACTGTGTGTTTTTGTGATGTTTTGGGGCTAAGGATAAAGGTATTTCGTATATTTGCGTAGATTACGTATAGGGACCTCTATTGCTGTTCGCTCTATTCTCTCCTTTTTGCGGCTGCCAACAAAAACATCAATGAGACACTTATTGCTATTCTTGCTTCTTTCGATAGGGTGCGCGGACGTAGCACTTGCGCAAGCGCTATCGGCCGGCACCGTTGCGGCGCTTGACACGCTTGACTCCATATTGGAACGCAATGCGCAGTATGAGCGGGTCAAGCGCGGGCGCATTGAATTGTTGCGCAGGGGCGAGCCAAGTGATTTCAGGGTGGAGGAGCTGTATTGGCACTATAAGAGGATGTATGATGAGTTTATAGTGTTCGACACGGACTCTGCCATGCGCTACGCGATGCTCAGTGAGGGGCTTGCTCGTCGGCTCGGGCGAGAGGACTGGGTTGCGGAGTGCAGGATAGCGCGGTCGCACGTGTTCTCTGCCATGGGGTTGCTCAAGGAGGCGAGCGACGTGTTGCGAGGTGTGGGCGTGTCGGGTTTGCCGAGCGAGTCGAAGGCGTCGTATTATGCTCAGATGGCGTATTTGACGTCGCATTTTGCCCAATACGCGGGCAGCGGGGATGCGCATAGTCCAGCCTATTATCGTGCGGAGAAGGCCTATAACGACTCGCTCTATGCCGCCACACCGGAGGGGTCGCTCGCCCACTTATGGTATAAGGGTTGGAAATATCGCGGCACGGCACGGGCGGACTCTGTGCGGCGGGAGCTTGAGGCGGCGATGTCTCATTCTGGCTACGACACGCATAACGATGCCAAATGTGAATATCTCCTTGCTCACTTGTGCAAAGACGCGGGGGATGACGACGGGTTCGTGAGGCACTTGTCGCAATCGGCCATGGCCGACATAAGGATTGCCAATAGGGATATCGCCTCGCTTGAGGAGCTGACGATGGTGGTGTTCGGGCTGGGCGACATAGACCGCGCGTACGCATACGGCAACCATTGCCTGCGTGCCGCTCAGGCGTACAACAACCGCATACGCCTGACGGAGACGCTCAAGGCCCTCGACACGATACATAAGGCGGCCCAAGACCATGACAGGGAGCTTATGCGGGGACTGCGCCGCAGCCTATGGACGACGGCCGGCCTTGCGACGCTGCTTGTCGTTGCGCTGTCGTTTATTTGCTGGCAGGTGAGCCGACTGAAAAGGCGACGCAGGCAACTTGACGAGGTGAACTCATCGCTTGCCGACCATGTGGCGCTGCTTGGCGAGAGCCGGGCTCAGCTCAAAGACACCAACGAGAAGTTGCACGAACTGAACGGTAAGTTGCAGGAGAATAACGCTCAACTGTCTGACGCCAACTACATTAAGGAGGAATATATAGGTTACGTCTTTGCGCTTTGCTCGACGTATATCAGCAAGATGGACGATTTCCGCAAGACAGTGAACCGCAAGATAAAGTGCGGTCAGGTGCAGGATTTGCTGAGGCAGACGGAGACGCCGATAACGAAGAGGGAGTTGCACGATTTTTATGCCAACTTCGACACGGTGTTCCTCAAGGTGTTCCCGTCGTTCGTGGCGGACATCAACGGTTTGTTGCGACCAGAGGAGCGTATTGCGCTTAAAGATGGGGAGTTGCTTAATACGGATCTCCGCATATACGCCTTGGTGCGGCTTGGGATAAACAACAACGTCAAGATAGCCGATTTTCTGCATTGCTCGCCTCAGACGATATATAATAACCGCTTGAAGATGCGCAATAAGAGCGCGGTGCCAAAGGAGGAGTTTGCGTTGCGGGTGAGGAACATTGGTCGCAAGGCGGGTGCGGCCACTGTTTGTTAAATAGTGTGGCGGGTGTATGGATAAGTGAAAATTGTTTATAGTGTGGGTGTGTAAGTGGGTGTGGGATAGCGTTATGAGGGATATTTTTTTCTCGGAAATCGAGGTCTGATGCTTCTTTGATGCTTCAAGTATGCTTCATTTATGCTTCTGGCAATAATAGTTGTAGGAGTTTTGTAGGAGTTAGGAGGTATAGGGAGTGAGGGGTGCGATGGTGTAGGGTGGGGGAGGGGAGGGATTGTCGTCGTTAAGTTAAAATTATTAGAGTGTGTTGTCCATATCGGTCGATTAAGAGTTTACCGATGTGGGGTGGTGGTGTGTGACTAAATGGCGTATAGTCAGATGGTTGGCGAGTGGGGTGGTTTACTTTTGTCATTTACCGAGTGGAGTTTGCGGGAGGATGTGGGAGTACCTTTGTGCCTAACAGATGTTAATGACATCTGGATCACAACTACTACAAACAACACTAATGTATGAAAGCAGAAACAAGAAACACTCATTTGCTGAGACGTCTGTCGCTACTGTGCCTTATGGCACTCATGTCGACGTGGCTATGGGCGCAAAGTAGCGTCGTGACGGGTTCGGTGCAGGACGAGAAAGGCACGCCTATTGTGGGTGCGCTCGTGCTCGAGCATGGCACGACTAACGGAAGTGTCACCGACTTTGATGGTCGTTTTTCCTTGACTGTGGGGCCAGACGCCGTGCTTGACGCGTCGTTTCTTGGCTACACTTCGGTGTCTGAGGCGGTCAATGGGCGCAGCTCTATCACGTTCATGTTGAAGGATGAGCTTAATGAGCTGGACGAGCTTATGGTGATTGGTTATGGCGTTCAGAAGAAGAGCGTGGTGACGGCGGCCATAGCCAAGGTTGGTGCCGAGGAGCTGAGCCAGGTGTCGCCCACGAGGGTTGATAACGCCCTCAAAGGACTTGCGGCGGGTGTGCAGGTGACGACTCAGAATGGTCAGCCTGGGGCGAGCTCGGTGGTGCGTGTGCGTGGCACGGGCACGATCAATAACTCGGACCCACTGTATATCGTTGACGGTATGCCGATAGGTGGAGGCATCGACAACATCAATCCAGCCGACATTGCCTCGATAGAGGTGCTTAAGGATGCGGCGTCGGCGGCGGTGTATGGCGCGAGGGCGGCTAATGGCGTTGTGCTCGTGACTACTAAGCGTGGCGCGCAGGGCAAGGTGGATATCAACTACGAGGGGTCGTTTGGTTGGCAGAGCGCGTGGCGTAAGCGTGAGATGCTCAACGCCAAGGAGTATGCCACACTTATGAACGAGGCTGCGGCGTATGCGGGGCAGGACGCTAAGTTCTCCGACCCGGAGTCGCTCGGCGAGGGTACTAATTGGCAAGATGTGGCGTTCTATGACGGCGCGTTCACCACTAATCATCAAATTAGCCTCAGTGGGGCTAACGACCGTGTGAACTATTACTTCTCGGCGGGGTATTTCAACCAGGAGGGTATCCTTGGTGGCGACTATGACCACTCTAACTATAAGCGTTTCTCGCTCCGTAGCAATACCCAGTATAAGGTGTTCGACGCTACGGCAGAACGTCGTTGGCTCAACAGCTTGACTGCTACGGCTAACGTCAGCTATTCTCGCATTAACAGCACGAGCATCGCGGCAGGCAGCCTCACTGGTTCTGTGCTTGCCGACGCGCTATTCATGGACCCTACGATGAAGGTCTATGCCGATAGCGAGGATGAGCTCCGTGAGATGGCTGGCAGTAACTACTCTGAGGACTATGGCGACCTCGTTCGAGATAAGAAGAGCGGTAAGCTACTCATGGTGCCAAGTCCTGACTTCAACGAGTTGGCCAACCCGCTTGCCCACCTCTCTTTGCCTACCGACAAGAGCAACTCTGACAAGCTCATCGCCAACATCAGCGTCGAACTTGCTATATGGGACAAGCTGAAGTATAAGTTCTCGTGGGGCTCCGACCTTGCCTTCTGGGGGTCAGACGGGTATAAGTTCCCATACTACCTCAATAAGAATATGAGGGAGCTTGAGTCGGAGGTATGGTCGCAGATGAACCGTGGCTACACATGGCAGATAGAGAATATCCTGACGTATGACAACACCTTTGGCGACCACTCGCTGAGCCTGCTCGTGGGGCAGTCGGCCGAGCGTTATACCAGTCGTCAGCTTGGTGGCTCGGCCTACGATATGGTCGAGTATAACGAGGACAAGGCAAATATCAACTTCACTACGGGATTGGCGTCCGATGGTCGGCAGTCTACGTATGGTGGCCAGGGTGACCCTAACTCGCTCGCTTCGTACTTTGGTCGTGTGAGCTATAACTATGCCGAGAGGTACATGTTCCAGTTCACCGTGCGTCGTGACGGCTCCTCACGCTTTGGGTCGAGTAACAAGTGGGGTGCGTTCCCATCTGTGTCCGCCGGTTGGAATGTCACCAATGAGCAATGGATGACCAATCGTGCCGACTGGTTGAGCAATATCAAGGTGCGTTTCTCGTGGGGTAAGAATGGTAACGAGAATATCGGCAACTTCCGCTATACGGCCAACGTATCCCTTGGCAACAACTATGTGCTTGGCAAGGGAGAGAATCAGAAGGTCGTTATTGGTTCTAAGCCCTCCGGCACGCCTAATGCTGACCTCAAGTGGGAGGAAAGTGAGCAGACAAACGTAGGTGTCGACCTCGGCTTCTTCAACAACGCTCTCACCTTCAGCGCCGACTATTTCAAGAAAAAGACTAACGGTATGCTCAAGGAGATGGCAGTGCCCACATATCTCGGCGAGAGTAAGCCCTGGGGTAATGTAGGCTCCATGCAGAACTCTGGCGTTGAGTTCGAGCTCGGCTATAAGCTGCGTAAGGGCGACTTCTCACTTGGCGTGAAGGCCAACCTCAGCTACCTCAAGAACAAGCTCATCGACCTTGGTAATGCCGACGGATTCGAAACGATGGACAACGTGCACCAGATTGGCAACATATCACGTGCCGAGAATGGCCAGCCCTACCCATACTTCTGGGGCTACAAGACCGCCGGCATATTCCAAAACCAGGCAGAGATTGAGGCCTGGTCGAAGAACGGTGAGCTCATACAGCCCAACGCCGTGCCTGGAGATGTGCGCTTCCTCGACCTCAATGGCGATGGCGCTATCGACGACAAGGACAAAACCAACATCGGCAAGGGTACTCCCGACTGGACATTCGGCCTCAACCTCAGCGCAAGCTATAAGGCTGTGGACCTCAGCATGCTCATATCCGGACAGTGGGGTAACGACATAGCCGATGTCACCCGACGCCTCGACTGCCAATGGGTCAACCTGCCCGCCGAGTTCGCCGACAGATGGCATGGCGAAGGCACCTCTAACACTATGCCACGCTTCTGCTGGAGCGGCAACGACAATAACAAGAACTGGGGCAACTTCTCCGACCTATACATCAAGAACGGCTCCTTCGCACGTATCAAGAATATCCAGCTCGGCTACACTCTCCCAGCCAACCTGACCGAAAAGATCTTCGTCGAGCGATTCCGCATCTACGTGGCTGCCGAGAACCTTGCCACGATGACAAGCTACAAAGGCTTAGACCCCGAACTCAACAACGACGCCTCGAATGGCATCGACCGCGGATACTACCCACAAGCACGCACCTTTACCGTGGGACTCAACCTTAACTTCTAACACTTTAACTCTAAAATGATGTATACAAGACATATAAGCGCGGCTTCCGTCGCCGCCCTGCTCGCACTGTCAGCCTGTGGCGATGACTTCCTCAGCGAGGAGCCGGCAAGCTCAGTCGTCATCGACGGATACTACAACACCGACAGCCGTATCATGGAGTCTGCCATAGCCGCCTACGACCCTATGGAGTGGTTCGACTACTTCAGCGGATGGGCTCCACTGAACCTCGTATGGGACTGCATGGCCGATGATATCTACGTCGGTGGCAGCTCCACATCCGACCAGGGGCACCTCCACCTCATCTCGCAATACCGTTCCGACCCGGCCAATAACATCGATGGCGCATGGTCCACGGCCTACTCCGGCATAAACCGCTCAATTCGTCTCATCGACAACGCCACGGCCTCATCTGCCTTATCCGACGACGCCAAGAACTCCTACATCGCCGAAGGTCACGTGCTCCGCGCATGGTACTACCTCGTCCTGTGGAAAACCTGGGGCAACGTGCCATACTACGAGGAAAACCTCACTTCACCCTACCTCGCCCGACAGCTCAAGGCCGATGAAATCTACAACGCCGTAGTAGCCGACCTCGAACAAGTGCTCGACGCTAACACCCTGCCCATGACTCGCTCCGACGACCAAAAAGGCCGAATGACACAAGCCTCCGCCGCCATGATATATGCCGACTATGTCATGTATCAGCAGGATAAAAAACGCTACGATAAGGCTCTCGCCTATATGGAAGATATCATCAACTCCAACGCCTACTCCCTCGTGTCCGCCGAAGAACTGTGGGATGTCACCAACGAGTGGAACAACGAGATTATACTCGACATCAACTTCACTGCCGCAGGCGGTAAACGTACATGGGGCAGCGCCAACGTCACAGGCGGCACAGTCCTACCCGCAATGATCGGTGTAGACGGCTTCACAAGCGACGAGGAAAACCCAGAGTTCAGCTCCGGCTGGGGCTTCTGCACAGTCTCTAAGGAGGTGTTCGACGACTACGAGAATGGAGATGCTCGACGCGACATCGGCATCCTCGACATGAACGCCTACTCCAAAGCCAAAGCCGCACTCGGCTATAACGTCTCCTACGGTGGCCGCTACCAAAACACTGGCTACTTCCTCCGCAAATATCTACCACGCCCAGGCGGCAACGTGGGTTCACAAGGCGACGCCGACCTCAACTGGGACTATAACCTACACCTCTACCGCTACGCCGAGACTCTCCTCAATGCCGCCGAACTGGCCCTCGAGACTGGCAACGCCACAAAGGCCCAAGCCTATTACGACCAAGTGAGAGACCGTGCCAACGTCCCTCACCGCACCGCCAATGTCGACAACATCATCGACGAGCGACGTCTCGAGTTCGTCGGAGAGGGCAAACGTTATTTCGACCTCGTCCGCTCCGGCAAGGCGGCTCAGACTCTCACTGCCGGAGGCGGCCTATTGCTCCAAGATAAGACCACTATGTCATGGGGCGGACAGGCTATCCCCGAGCGTACCAATTGGACCGAGAATAAGAAGTTCATACAGATACCTCAAAGCGAGATAGAAGCCACTGCCTCGAAGGGCGAATACGCCATCACGCAGAACCCTAAGTAACTCATGGGGACTACCCAAAATAAAATTTGTTAGGTAATTTCGTGCCTCTCGGGGGGAGAAGCTAAGGTTAAACAAACACCCTTGCCTCTCCTCCCTTTAATAACTTGACTATGAAACCATTTGTTATCACGATGGCAACACTTTGCCTCGCCATCACCCTCTCAAGCTGCGCCAAGCAATCTCCCGCCAACCCCTCCCCCGACGACTTCGTCCGTATCAGCGGCACCGACCTTGTCCAGCCCGACGGCACGCGCCTCTTCATCCGTGGCACAAACCTCGGCAACTGGCTCAACCCCGAGGGTTATATGTTCGGCTTCGCCAAAACCAACTCCCCTCGACAGATTAACGACATGCTGTGCCAACTTGTAGGCCCCGACAAAACCGCCTCATTCTGGAAAACTTTCAAAGACAACTATATAACCCGCGCCGACATAAACTTCATAGCAGCGCAAGGCGCAAACACCGTCCGCCTGCCTTTCCACTACAAACTATTCACCAACGAGGATTATATGGGCCTCACACATGCACAAGACGGCTTCGCCCGCATAGACAGCCTGATCTCTTGGTGCAAAAAAGCCGGCCTATACGTCATCCTCGATATGCACGATGCGCCAGGAGGCCAAACCGGCGACAATATCGACGACAGCTATGGCTACCCTTGGCTCCTCACTTCCCCGGCAAGCCAAGACCTCTTCTGCTCCATCTGGCGCAACATAGCCCACCACTACCGCAACGAGACCACCGTCTTGGGCTACGACCTGCTCAACGAGCCTATAGCACCCTATTTCAGCGATGTCGACAGCCTCAACGCCCTCTTGCAACCCCTCTACAAGAAAGCTCTCGCCACCATAAGGCAGGTCGACAACAACCATATCATCATGCTCGGCGGAGCACAATGGAATGGCAACTTCAAGGTCTTCACCGATTGGAAATTCGACGATAAACTGATGTTCACATGTCACCGCTATGGCGGCGAGCCCACACCCGATGCCATTAAGGAGATAGTCGCATTCCGCGACTCCACTGGTCTGCCAATGTATATGGGCGAAATCGGACACAACACATACGAGTGGCACGACGCCTTCTGCCGCACCCTCGAGGACGCCAACATCGGTTACACATTCTGGCCCTATAAAAAGATGGGCGGCTCCGCCATGATGGCAGCCACACGCCCCGATGGTTGGGACACCATAGTCGCCTTCTCCCAGGCATGCCGCATGACATTCAGCGAGATACGCGACGCACGCCCCAATCAGCTCGACGCCACATCCGCCCTAAGTGACTTCCTCGCCAACATAAAGATCGAAAACTGCGCCCCCCAGCAAGACTACATCAACTCACTTCGCTTGCGCAAACAACAACCATAGCGGCACCACCTCCTCTCCCCAATCTCTCTCCCATTCCCCCCCTCTTCCTCCCCCTCCATGCCC
>CAVFBA010000015.1:0-51510 GCA_963620665.1 bacterium | reverse complement strand
TTGTAGGAGTGTTGTAGGAGTTTTGTAGGATGTTTGTAGAAGTTAGGATTGTGAGGCTTTGTTATTTGAGTGACTTAGCCTCGACCCATAGTTTGTCCATCTCGGGTAGTGAGAGGTCGGTGATGGCTTTGCCGATGGCCGCGGCACCCTGCTCGATGTGCTTGAAGCGCTTTATGAACTTACGGTTGGTGCGTTCGAGTGCGTCTTCGGGGTTTATGCCGTAGAGCCGGGCGATATTGACGACGGAGAAGAGGAGGTCTCCCATCTCGTTGGTCATCTTCTCGCGGTCGTTGTTTTGCACTTCGGTCTTGAACTCGTTGGTCTCTTCGGTTACTTTGTCCCAGGCGTCGGCGGGTTCTTTCCAGTCGAAACCTACGCCACGAGCTTTACCTTGGATGCGGTAGGCTTTGATTAGCGCGGGGAGGGTTGGAGGGACGCCGTCGAGCACTCCGCCGTTGCCGTTGCGCTCGCGGACTTTGAGTTGCTCCCATGTGCATCCTGCGCCGTCGCCCCCGAATATAGCGGGGTGTCGTCGGATGAGCTTGTCGGACAGGGTGTCGAGGACGTCGTGTAGGGCGAACAGTCCTTGTTCTTGGGCTATGAGGGCGTAGAAGGCGACGTGGAGGAATACGTCGCCGAGTTCTTTGCGTACGTCGTCGATGTTGGCGTCGGATATGGCGGCGGATAGTTCGTGTGCTTCCTCGATGGTGAGGGTTCGCAGGGAGTCCCAAGTCTGCTTGCTGTCCCATGGGCATTCGTGGCGTAGTCGGGATAGGACGTGGAGGAAGCGTGCAAGACTTTGAGATAGGTTGGAGGGGAGGGTTTGGAGAGTGTCGTCGGGTTGCATGATATGGTTGTTATGATAGTGTTGCAAAGATAGAGAGAGTTTTGTGGAGGAGGTGAGTGTGGAGTGGAAATAGGTTGTGGCAGGGTGATATGTGGGTAAAAAAGCATAACTTCGCATTGAACTCATCAACAGATACATTGGCCGAGAACATAGTAGACAAGTTGATACCTCTCGACGGAGTGGACCTCAGGCAGTTTGCCGGAGCGAACAACGCGAATATCATGCTGTTGCGTCAGGGCAACCCGTCGGTTAACGTAACGTTGCGCGGGACGTGGCTGAAGGTGACGGGCGACAGTGACAGTGTCGGGGTGGTGGATCATCAGGTTCAGACGCTGTTGGCGTATTATAACGAGCATAACACGTTGCCATCGGAGAGGGTTGAGGACGTGCTGCACGGGAAGCAGATTAACGTGTTGCCGCAGGACGCGACGATAATCACGTATACCCTTGATGGCAAGCCAATAAGGCCGAGGGGGGTAAACCAGCAGCGGTTGGTGGACGCGATAGGCAAGTCGGACATGGTGTTTGCGGTAGGGCCGGCGGGGTCGGGCAAGACTTATGTGGCGATAGCATTGGCTGTTGGGGCGTTGAAGTCACGTCAGGTGAGGAAGATAATATTGTCGCGTCCGGCAGTTGAGGCGGGAGAGAAGTTGGGGTTCTTGCCTGGCGACATGAAGGAGAAGATAGACCCGTATTTACAGCCGTTGTATGACGCGTTGGGCGACATGCTGCCTCAGGCTAAGTTGCGTGAGATGATAGAGGACGGGACGATAGAGATAGCTCCATTGGCGTTTATGCGCGGCAGGACGTTGTCGAACGCTTTTGTGATACTTGACGAGGCTCAGAATGCGACGATGCAGCAGATAAAGATGTTTTTGACGCGTATGGGTGCCAACTCGAAGTATATCATCACGGGCGACCCGTCGCAGGCTGACTTGCCCGACGCGGCCTGTCATGCGCTGGACAGGACGTGCCGTATATTGCGCGGCGTAGAGGGGATAGAGACGGTGGAGTTCTCGCAGGAGGATATAGTGAGGCATAGGCTGGTGCAGCGCATCGTGACGGCGTTCAGCAAGGCGGATAGCCGGAGTAAGTAGGAAGATAAAAAACTAACATATAAAACAATGAGCACAGCTGTTACAACCACTGAGTTCCACTTGCCGGGTCAGAAGAGCCTGTATCATGGCAAGGTGCGCGACGTGTATAACATCAACGACAAGTACCTGGCGATGGTCGTCACAGACCGTATCTCGGCGTTCGACGTGATATTGCCGAAGGGGATACCCTATAAGGGTCAGGTGTTGAACCAGATAGCGGCGAAGTTTCTTGACGCCACACGTGACATCGTACCTAACTGGAAGGTTGCCACGCCCGACCATATGGTCACGGTGGGCAAGAAGTGCGAGCCGCTGAAGGTGGAGGTCATCATACGCGGTTATATCACTGGCTCGGCATGGCGCGAGTATAAGGCTGGGGCGCGTGAGATATGCGGCGTGAAGTTGCCCGAGGGGTTGCGTGAGAATGAGAAGTTCGCGGAGCCTATCATCACGCCTACCACTAAGGCTGACGAGGGTCATGACATGAACATCTCGAGGGAGGAGATAATACGTCAGGGGCTTGTGTCGAAGGAGGATTGGGAGAAGATAGAGGGCTATACACGCCAGCTTTTTGCCCGTGGCACGGAGATTGCGGCAAAGCGCGGGCTTATACTTGTGGACACTAAGTATGAGTTTGGCAAGCTTGGCGACGAGATAATCCTTATTGACGAGATACATACGCCTGACTCGTCGCGCTACTTCTATGCCGAGGGTTACGAGGAGCGGTTCGAGAAGGGTGAGGCACAGAGGCAGCTCTCGAAGGAGTTTGTGCGTCAATGGCTTATAGACAACAACTTCATGGGTCAGAAGGGGCAGGTTGTGCCAGAGATGACCGAAGAGAAGGTGAAGGAGATATCGGACAGGTATATCGAGCTGTATGAGCATATCACGGGAGAGACGTTTGTCAAGGACCAGAACGCTGACCCGGCGAGCCGTATAGAGCGCAACCTCACGTTATTCCTTGAGCAGGAGTAAATAGCAGAGACCTCTCGAATCGAAACAGAGGGGCGAGCCTGGTCAGACTCGCCCCTTTTAGTGTGTGTATGCGTGTTGTTAGAACTTCTCGTCGTGGACTTTATCCCAGGGTAGACGGTCGTCGGAGTATGGGCGATGAGACTCGTCGGGATGTCCGATGGCAATTATGGCGACTGGCTCGAGGTCGTCGGAGGGGACGTTGAGGAGTGGTTTGAGAACATCCTTGGCCATCGTGCCGTTGGCGAGGCCACGTGCGCGGAGTTGTACCCATGTGGCGCCGAGGTTGAGGTCGGCAGCTTGCAGGAGGAGGAAGGAGGCGGCGATGGAGGCGTCCTCGAGCCATATATCGGTTATGGACTTATTGCCGAATACGACTATGGCGAGTGTAGCACCCTCGACGAAGGTGGCGCCATGCTCCTTGCATACGGATAGGGCCTTGATGATCTCTTTGTCTTGGATGAACACGAACTCCCAGGACTTGCAATTCTTGGAGGTCGGGGAGGACAGGGCGGCACGTTTGAGTTGCTTTATGTCGTCGGGGGAGACTGGTTCGGAGGTGAACTTGCGGCAGCTTCTGCGCTCGGCTATGAGTTGTGCTATGGTATTCATTTGTTACTCTGTTGGTTTATCGTTGGTGTTGGCGGCCACCTTGTTGGCGTTGCGCTTCTTGATGAAATGCCTGATGACGAAGAAGAGGATAAGGGCGAGGATGAGTATGCCGCAGATGACCTTCAGCTCGTCGTTGTATTTGGTTACGGTGGAGAGCATTTCGTCTTTAGACATGGCGGACTCGAGGAAGTAGCCAGTCGCGGCGAGTATGGCGTTCCAGATGCCTGCGCCGAGGGTGGTGTAGAAGAGGAACTTGCCGATGTGCATCTTGACGAGTCCTGCGGGGATGGAGATAAGTTGCCTAACGGCGGGAATCAGACGGCCGATGAATGTGGATATGGCGCCATACTTCTCGAAGTATTTCTCGGCGTGCTCTACTTTCTCGCGGTCGAGTAGGCAGATATGACCGAACTTACTGTCGGCGAACTTATAGACCACGACACGTCCGAGGGTGCGTGCGAGAACGTAGTTGATGATAGCCCCGAGGTCGGCACCTATTGTGGCGAATAGTACCACGAGGAACACGTTCATGTTGCCATCGGCAGCGGCCATATAGGCGGCGGGCGGCACAACGATTTCGGATGGGAAGGGGATGAATGAGCTCTCGATAGTCATGAGTAGCGTGATTGTCCAGTAGTTAAGGTTGTCGAGGCACCACGCGATAAAAGATACGTCTTCCACTTTGTGTTTGTTAATGTTACGCCCGCAAAGATACGACAAAAAGATTGCATCTGGTGGGAGGAGAGAGGGGATGTGGGGTATAATATTGTGGGGTTTGGGGATGGAGTTGCGTTTTTTTAGTACTTTTATTCTTGGAGCATTTATAGCCTGCACCATCTTGTATATGTGTTAGATTTACTAAATTATACGCAATAAAGTGGAAAACGGTATAAATCAAAGAATTAAGTTAGTTGTTGCCATGAGTGGTCGTAAGAGCGTAAATGCCTTTAGTAAGGACTGGTATAGCACAGCATGTGTTAAGCGACGTGGTGAAAACAAGCGTTTGCGGGAGTTGTTTAGGGACGTGAACAAGAAACAATAAGTAGCTTCGCATTGTCTCCCCAAAAGGACTATTATGGCATACGATGTTTATAAGATTGCGAATAGCCTATTAAGGCTTGCGGACGACCCGATGACGAACATGAAGCTCCAGAAGATGCTCTATTATGAGCAGGGGTATCACCTTGCGTATTTTGGCACGCCGCTATTTGACGACGAGATTGAGGCGTGACTGTATGGGCCTGTTGTGCCTTGCGTATACGATAAGTACAAAAAACATGGATATAAGCAGATAGGTTACGACAAGAGAATATCGGAGGTTGATTTTCAGGATGACAAAGAATATCCTATGTTCATGAAAGTATACGATGTATTCTCGGCCTACTCGGCTACTGGGCTAATGAACATGACGCACGAGGAAGACCCGTGGAAGAATGCGGATGTGCGCAAGAATGAGGTTATAAAGAAGTCGACGATGAGGGAGTATTTTAAGACGAGGATAAAGAGATGAAACGGAGGAGAGGTGTTTAAGATTGGGGGAGAGGTTTAGTGATGCGGCCAAGTAATTAGAGCTGCTCTGGAGGTCTATATTGCTTAAATAAAACGGCACTCCATTTTGAAATTCAGCGATACAGTACGCTTTGATGGGGTTAGCGAGTGAGAGTGTGTTTTTATTTCTATCTTTGTCTGTCTGTTGAAATGTAACGTAAATATTTGTGAAGATAAGTGATTTTCGTGACAATTTATGTAGCGGAACAGATAATTTGCATTGCGTAAATTGTTAGTTAGGAGGGAGATAGGGATGAATGGTGAGAATGGAGGGGAATAAAATTCATAGTCGTATGGAATATGCACATTATGCGGCCATTGACATAGGCTCAAATGCGGTGAGGCTTCTGATAAAGAGGCTGGATGACGATGCCAGGGGTCAGTTCAGTAAGGACGTGATGATGCGCGTGCCGTTGCGACTGGGTCAGGACGTATTCACCAAGGGGCGTGTCAGTGCAAAGAAGATCAGGCACTTGACGGAGCTTATGCGGGCGTTCAAGATAGTGATGGGGATATATGAGGTCAAGGAGGAGAACAGCAGGGTGTGCGCCACATGCGCGTTGCGTGAGGCGGCTAATGCTGAGGATATAGTGCGTGCCATACGAGAGGAGGCGGGGTTGGAGGTGGAGGTCATCTCGGGCAAGGAGGAGGCGGCGATAGTGTGCGGGTTGAGGTCGCCACAGGATAAGCGCAAGTTGGTGTATGTGGATGTGGGAGGTGGCAGTACGGAGGTGAGCATATTGAGTGGTGGGAGGTTGTTCGACAGCAAGTCGTACCCGATAGGCACGGTCAAGATCATCAACCGTGTTGAGCCTGGTAATTGGCGTGTGAGCCTTACGACGGATCTTAGGGCTTTGGCCACTAAATTCGCCATACAGAACCATTCTAACGCGACGATGACAAATGCCACGATAGTGGGTGCGGGCGGCAATATAAACAAGCTCTTCGCCTTGGCGCAGGAGAGGGACCCCGACGAGCAGAGCATGCCCGTGAGGCAGTTGCGGCTGTTGTATGACAGTCTGGCATCAATGACTGTGAGCCAGCGCATGACACGATATAAGCTCAAAGCTGACCGTGCGGACGTGATAGTGCCAGCGGCGGAGATATTCCTGACGATAGCGGACGCTCTGGGGATATCGGAGATAGAGATACCGTCGGACGGGTTGGCGGATGGCATAATAGTGGGTATCTGGCAGAAGCAGAAGAAAATAGAGATGATATAAGAATCTGATGATATACTCGATGACAGGCTATGGCAAGGCCGTGAAAGAATTGCCCACAAAGAAGATAAGTGTAGAGATAAAGTCGCTGAACAGCAAGCAGCTTGACCTTGCGATGCGTGTGCCGACATTCTATCGTGAGAAGGAGTTGGACATACGGTCGTATATCTCGTCGAGGATAGGACGAGGGAAGGTGGACTTCGCGATGTATTGCGAGACGCAGCAGACGGAGAAGGTGGCACGGATAGACGAGGAGGCGGTTCGTCAGTATTACGAGCAGTTGAGCGCAATTAAGGGGAGCGTTGGGATACCTGGTGAGACGGATTTCATGCGGATCATAATGACGTTGCCCGACGTGGTTAAGGTGGAGCAGCCGGAGTTGGATGAGGAGGAGTGGAACGTGGTGATGGGGTGCATAGAGGAGGCTACGGACAATTTCATAGCGTTCAGGGAGCAGGAGGGCAAGGCGTTAGAGAAGGATTTGCGGACACGTGTAGGTCTGATAGAGAAGTATTCGCTCGAAGTGCCACAGTTTGAGAAGGAGCGCGTGGAGAAGATACGGACGAGGATACAGAGCAACCTTGACGAGTTAATAGCCAAGGACAAGGTGGATCAGAACAGGCTGGAGCAGGAGCTGATATATTATATCGAGAAGCTTGACATCAACGAGGAGAAGGTGCGTCTGGCCAATCACATGAGGTATTTCATAGAGACCATAGAGACGGATCCTAACGCGGGCAAGAAGCTCGGGTTCATTGCTCAGGAGATGGGCAGGGAGATCAACACATTGGGCTCGAAGGCCAATCAGGCGGAGATGCAGCGACTGGTGGTGAAGATGAAGGACGAGTTGGAGAAGATAAAGGAGCAGGTGCTCAACGTATTGTAGGATAGCGATATGGAAGAAGGAAAGATAGTCATCTTCTCAGCGCCGTCGGGTTCGGGGAAGAGTACGATAGTGAACTATCTGCTGACGCGGGGATTGGGGCTTGAGTTCTCGATCTCGGCAACGAGCCGTGCGCCGCGTGGGCAGGAGAGGAATGGCGTGGAGTATTATTTCATGACTCCTGAGAAGTTTAAGGGGAGGATAGAGCGGGGTGAGTTTGTGGAGCATGAGGAGGTGTATGCGGGTTGTTATTACGGGACGTTGCGGAGCGAGGTGGAACGCATTTGGGGAGAGGGTCATACGATAGTGTTTGATGTGGATGTCAAGGGGGGACTTAATTTGAAGAGGATATTTGGTGAGCGGGCGTTGACTATATTCATTGAGCCGCCATCGATAGAGGAGCTGCGCAGGCGGCTTGAGGGTCGTGGCACGGATGCGCCAGAGAAGATAGAGCAGCGATTGGCCAAGGCGAGTGAGGAGCTTGGGTATGCGGGTCAGTTTGACCGAGTTGTGGTGAATGACGATTTGAAGGTAGCGCAAGAGGAGACGGAGGGTATAGTGAGGGAGTTTGTGGGGAAATAGGCGACTCCCCTACCCTATCGACATGGTCACAGCGTTGTTTTTCGGGTCGTTCAACCCGATACATATAGGCCACTTGGCGTTGGCGCAGTATGCGTTGAACAGCGAGGTGGCAGGGGAGGTGTGGTTTGTGGTGAGTCCACATAACCCGTTTAAGAGCGCATCGGATTTGGCACCGGCGGAGATGAGGATAGGCATGGCGAGGATGGCTACGGAGGATGACGAGAGGATGAGGGTGGAGGATATAGAGACGCGCCTGCCACAGCCATCGTATACGGTAAACACGTTGGATGCGTTGGAGAGGGAGTATCCGGGGCGGAAGTTTGTGATATTGATGGGGGAGGACAACCTCGAGGGGCTTGTGGGGTGGCGTGAGGCGGAGCGACTGATTGGGGGGAGGACGTTCGTGGTGTATCCGAGGCTTGGGGCGGAGGCAGATGGTAGAGAGGTGGAGGCTATGGGGGGCAAGGTGGTGAGGCTGGATGCTCCGCGGATAGAGATATCGTCGACGCAGATAAGGTGTTGGATTGGTGAGGGTAAGAGGGTGAGGCACTTTGTGCCGGACCAAGTGGTGGAGATGGCGGAGAAAATATATAGGAGGGGTTAGGCATTGCGGTTGGGTAAAAACATTACCTTTGCGGAGTCAACTTAACTATAAAGAGAGACAAAATGAAACAGTTAGCTATTCTTATTGTATCGTTTATCGTGTTCCTGATATTATCGCTCGTGGTACCGACGGTGGCATACGGGCAGGAGCAAGAAGATTCACTGAAGTATGTCAGCACGGAGCTCAAGGAGCTTGCGATGCCGTGTGACATAGCGAAGTTCATAAACCCGGAGAAGAAGGCGGAGGCGATACTCGACATGTCGACCAAGCACCCGGCGAACAGCTCAAACGCTATTTATATGGAGATTATGAGTGCGTTGTATGGCGATAGAGTGCCATTCACGTATAAGGACCTGCTTGTGTATAAGAAGGTGCGCACAACGAAGATAGACGGTGATTATGGAATGTTCAGCTATCAACCATTCAGTTGCCGTTTCGTGATGAGCCCGGAGGGTAACGACTGTGTGTATTTTGAGAAGACGGCGGGCAGCCAGAGGAAATCGGGCAATATATTCAACAACACGGAGACGACTAAGGCGTATCTCGGCGCATATCACATTGGTAAAAACGGGAGGAAGCTGTATGGGTCGGAGAACTCGGAGGCGGGATTGGTGTTCAAGCATGAGAATGGGAAGGTGTATTTGCTCATCTTTACGAGCGACACTAAGTTTGAGTTGTTGGAGTTCACGAAGTAGGGCAGTTTTAAGATAATGCGAGAGAGGCGTCGGTGGCGCCTCTTTTTTTGTATATGGGGATGCTTAGGGAAGACGCTGCGGGCGGACGTCTCTTCATTACGTCTTTCGGCGTTTGGAATACGCTTTCGGCATTAAGGACATGTGGGAGTTCAAGGGAGAGTAAAGAGGTTGCGGCAATGGGTTTACGGCGAGCGCAGGTGCGACAGTGGGTGTGATCTGTAGGTTATAATGCGCCATGCGGCGGTTTTGAGGGGATGCAGGCACAATAGTGGGTTTTTACGCCCCAATTTTCACCCCAAAAAGCTTTGTCATATCATCTATTATTCTTAGATTCGCTTATTCCTGTCTCGTAACACACGATAACACACACAACAAAACCAAGACCATGGAAAACACTGGTTTCACCTACGACTCAACCACCGATACTCTCATCATCACCGACGTTACCGTCTGTGGTTCTAAAATCGAATCATACGCTAACACGACCAAGAAGGTCATCTTCTCAAAAGACTGCAAAATACAAGATATTCCCGGTGGAGCTTTTAGTGATTTCAAACGACCAACAGATTTCTCTCTCCCCGACAATTTAGATTCCATAGGAGATAACGCCTTCGAGAGCTGCACCTCGCTGACCTCCATATCTCTCCCGAACAATTTAGATTCCATAGGAGATAACGCCTTCGAGGGCTGCACCTCACTGACCTCCATATCTCTTCCGAACAATTTAGATTCCATAGGAGATAACGCCTTCGAGGGCTGCACCTCACTGACCTCCATATCTCTTCCGAACAATTTAGATTCCATAGGAGATAATGCCTTCGAGGGCTGCACTTCTCTGACCTCCATATCTCTTCCCGACAACCTGCAATCAATAGAAGAGGGCGCCTTCGAGGGCTGCACATCACTGACCTCCATATCCCTCCCCGAAAACCTACAATCAATAGGAGAGGGCGCTTTCGAGGGCTGCACGTCACTGACCTCTGTCTTACTCCCGGACAAACTGCAATCAATAGAAAGCAGTGCCTTCAAGGGCTGCACATCACTGACCTCCATATCTCTCCCCGGCAACCTACAATCAATAGGAGGGGGTGCCCTTGAGGAGTGCTCCTCGCTGACCTCCATCTCACTCCCCGACAAACTACAGTCAATAGGAGATAGCGCCTTCAGAGGCTGCACCTCGCTGACCTCCATCTCTCTCCCTGACAATCTACAATCAATAGGCGATGGCGCATTCAACTATTGTCGCTCCCTCAGAGTCGTTAGAATTGGACTCAGCCATGTCATTAAGTTGGGCAAGTCTGGCAATAAAACCGCAACAGGTAAAAACGTATTACCCCGCCACCAAGCGACATTAATCTACAACCCCGACAAAACCTGGATTGGTAATAACGGAGACGAGAACCTCAGGTACTACTTCAATACCATCCTTACCTCGCCTGTCGTCACCAACAATGGCTGGGCGTTCGACTCTGACACTAAAACACTGACACTCAGTGGTGACGAAGTCGCATGGCATGAGCTCGGCAAATGTGCCCCCATCACAGAACAAGTCGTTTTTGCCAACGACTTCTCGATACGCATCCTTCCCAAATCAGCATTCGCAGGTTTCACTAAACTGAAAGAAATAACGCTCCCGCAGGATGTAACCACTATCGATGATAACGCATTCTTCAACTGCCGTAGCCTCCAGACAATCCACTTCCCCAACAACATCCGTACTATCGGTGCTTATGCTTTCGCCAACTGCACATCCCTCGCATCTGTATCTCTCCCAGTCAGTTTCCGGAACTTGGGTGATTATGCGTTCAACCACTGCTCCTCGCTTGTCACTGTATCCCTGCCAGCAACTCTCCGCACCATCAGCGCAAATGCCTTCTCTTATTGTTCTGCACTTTCATGTTTAACTATCCCCACTTGCCTTGTATCCATTGGAGACCAGGCCTTCTCTTACTGTTCCTCCCTTATCTCCCTATCTTTCCCATCCAATCTCAAATCAATTGGGTGGGGGGCGTTCTTCTATTGCTCCTCTATCTCCACCGTCTCCCTCAATGGCACAATAAGTTCTATTGATGATTTTGCCTTCCTAGGCTGTTCATCTCTCCAAACAGTCCATATTCAACCCTCAAATTCTCCTAAGCGACACACCATCTTTTTCGGCACTAAAACGGACAAGACCTCTCCAGGTCACGATGCCTTTCCCCGCAACCAAGCCACTCTAATCTACAATCCCAACAGCACATGGATAGGAGACGACGACACCCAAAATCTGCGATACTACTTCGCTGGTCATCTCTCGCTTGAAGTAACACAGTAGAAACAGCGCCTCCGAGCATCCCATTCACGAGTAACTAACATTTAAAACATACGCAATAGGGGCTGTTAGGCTAAGTCAATTCGCACTACTTAAGGGTGTCCACAAATATCGCATCCAAGGCTATTCCCAACATGATTTATCGCACATGCTTGATTTGACAAACATACTCAACAGGCACGAAGACTACCACCTTGAAGCGAAAAGCGCCAAAGGAGGATTCCCCGACAGCTTTTGGGAAACATATTCTGCCTTTGCTAACAGTGATGGCGGTGTAATTCTTCTCGGCGTAGAAGAACGTGACAATCACACCCTATACATCCAAGACGGACTCGCCGATGCGCAAAAAATGAAAGGCTCATTTTGGAAAATGGTGAACAACCGTCAGAAAATAAGCCACAACATCGTCACCAACAGCATGGTCTATATTGCACAACTGCAAGGTAAGGAAATCCTTGTAGTTGAGGTACCGCGAGTTGAGCGCACCACCAGGCCTGTATATAAGGGACTTGACCCACGACTGGGCACATACAGACGTTGGGGCGAAGGCGACCATCTCTGTTCTTTAGAAGAAGTGACTTCAATGCTACGTGACGCCTCGCCTGCACCTCTGGATGCCCAGCCGATTGCAAACATGGACATGACTGTATTCTCCCAAGAAACCGTTGACGCCTATCGCAACATTTTCAGGAGCGCCAACCCGCATCACGTGTGGAATCAACTCGACAACGAAATGTTCCTCCGCCGAATCAAAGCCGTAGGAATGGGCGATGATGGACAGTACCATCCCACTGAGGCTGGTCTCCTAATGTTTGGATATGAATATGAAATAACAAACCGATTCCCTCAATACTTCCTTGACTATCAAGAAGACCGACTAATGTTTGGTGTCACACGATGGAAAGACCGCGTCACCTCATCCTCTGGCGACTGGAACGGCAATCTATTCGACTTCATCTTCAAAGTACTCCCAAAACTTCAAGCAGACATCAAAATCCCATTCGTACTGAAAGGCAACCAACGCGTCGACGACACACCACTACACAAAGTATTGCGTGAGGCAATGGTCAACACCTTGTCAAACGCCGACTACTGGGGCCGACGAGGTGTTGTAATCACAAAAAACAAAAATGGATTCACATTCGCCAACCCTGGCAACATGCGAATATCAAAAGAAGAAGCAATCGAAGGAGGAGTGTCTGACCCCCGAAACAGCACCATATTGAAAATCTTCTCCCTAATACGTTTCGGCGAGCGTGCTGGCAGCGGACTGAACGGCATCATGCATGTTTGGCGTAAAGTGTATCATACCGACGCATTCATCAGCGACACAACAGAAACAGTTGACCGCACCACCCTCACACTCCCATACAACGAAAACGAAATGGATGTAGACGCCATGCTAGAACTCTATGACGACACAGAAAATACAACCAATCCGAATGAAACCGAAAAACTATCAGTAAACGAAACAACCGAAATACCCTACTACACAAGCAACACAACTAACAACAAAACAACACAAATACCCGATAAAAAAGAAACAACATACGACAAAACCACCAAAATACCCGACAAAAACAATTTATCGGGTAACGAGGCAACAAAACTACCCGACAAAAACAACTTATCGGGTATAAAGACAACAAAAACACCCGACAAAAACAACTTATCGGGTAACGAGGCAATAAAAACACCCCACAAAAGCAACCCATCTGACAACAAAACAACAAAACTACCCGACAAAAAAGAACTATCGGGTAAAATCGCAGAACTAATAAACACAACAGGAAAACAAAAAAGCAAAACACAGACAACAGAAACTCAAACATACAAACTTGCTGACATCTGCTACTACATCAACCTCCATCCTCACTCCGCAAAAGAAGACATCGCAGACTTCATTGAGCGAAGCAACGAAACCACTAAAAAATATCTTCAGACCCTGGTTGCCATTGGACTAATAACCCCTGAGGGCGGAAACAAGAACAGAACATACACTATAAAAGCAGTAAACCATCAATAAAGCCTTTACACCTGTATATATTGCCTGTTGGGGTGGAACGCATTCGGCATTAAGAAAGACGATGCTGGGATCGTCTCTACATTACGCCTTTCGGCGTTAAGGGCAGTGGTTTTTGGGGAGTGGGTGGAAAAGGTTATCTTTGGGAAAAAAGAGAAAATGCCACGGAAACAGTTACATTTCACGTATTACGTCATGTCGTTTGCACGGCTTATGACACCTAAGTTTATATTGAGATGGCGAGCCAAGAAATATATGAAAGAAATGGAGGGGCGTGAGGACAGGGAGTTGATAATGCGGAGGGTGGAATATTATAACCAGTTGGAGGGGGTGACGAGATTGGCAGAAGGAGGCACGAGGATAGGGGATCACACGTGGGGCAAGCATGTGGGGCCGTCGGTGTATTTCTTTGACACGGTGGAGCATTTGAGATATTTCGGTGACGAGTTGGTATTTCATCATAAGCCGGGAGATGTGTGGTGGCTGTTTGACACGCCAACGATAGCCAAGACGCGGCCTATCGCAGTGGGCGACGCGCGATATAAGAACTCGGTATTGATGAACCTGGACAAGCTCAGACACTTCTTTTTCGTGAAAGACAAGGTAGCGTTTGCGGATAAGAAACCGACCGTGCTATTCAGGGGGGCGTGCCATGGGAAGCCGGAGAGGATACAATTCTTGGAAATGTATAAGGGCAAGGAAGGGTTTGACATTGGGGACACGAGCAGGAAGTTGGAAGAGAGGTTGCAGTCGGAAAGGATGAGCATCAGGGAGCATTTGGGGTACAGGTATATCGTGACACTTGAGGGGAATGACGTGGCGACGAGCTTGAAGTGGGTGATGTCGACCAACTCGATAGCGGTGATGCCCCGTCCGACGCGAGAGAGTTGGTTTATGGAGGGCACATTGGTGGCGAATTACCACTATATAGAGATAAAGCCGGACTTCTCGGACATAGAGGAGCGACTGCGATATTATAACGAGCATTTGGAGGAGGCGGAGGCGATAGTGGAGCATGCTCATGAGTATATCAGGCAGTTTGAGGACGCGCGGAGGGAGGAGATAATATCGTATTTGGTGGTGCGGAGGTATTTTGAGCGGACGACTGTGAGAGAAGATGGGGAGGCACAGATATCTTAGTAATTAAAAAAGGGAGTCGGCAAAACACTTACAAATCAAAATAGAAGCACTATCTTTGTAGGGATAATTGGCAGCAAGAGACCTAAAAATCCTACGACAATGGCAGACGAGAACAACATGGCGGCAGAGCCGCAAGAGGAGGTTGACTCTGAGAGGGGTTATAAGAATTATGATGGTGCGCCCCGGATAGACGCATTGGACCGTAAGATATTGAAGCTCATCATGGGGAACGCGCGTATAGCGTTTCTTGAGGTGGCGAGGGTGTGTGGTGTGTCGGGAGCGGCGATACACCAGAGGGTGCAGCGGTTGATGAACATAGGGGTAATCAAGGGGTCGGAGTTCATATTGTCGCCATCGAAGATAGGGTATCAGACGTGCGCCTTCATAGGTGTGTTCTTGAAAGAGGCGGGGAGCTTCAATCAGGTTGTGGCGGCGATGGAGAAGATACCGGAGATAGTGGAGTGCCATTACACTACGGGGCGTTACGCTATATTCATCAAGATATACGCCAAGAGCAATGAGCACATGAAGTATATCTTGAGCGACTGCATACAGCAGATACCGGGCATAGCGTCGACGGAGACAATCATATCGCTGGAGGAGACGTTTAAGCGTCAGATAGTGATGGATTAGCGTCGTGGGACGACATAAGACAGTAGGGGAATAGGGCCATGCGTCGGCGGAGACTGATGTGTGGCTTTTTTGATAGGGGGAGGCGGGAGTTCGGCACATTATTTGCATAATTATGAGGGAGAAGGCATCAGATTGCGGATGCTGGACAAGGAATAGGAAACAGACAAAAACAAACACCATGAAAGCCATAAATTCACTTATGATAGCTGCATGGGTCGGCATAGGGCTCAGTGCATGCTCAGGTTTAAGGCTCTCTGATACGAACGCCTTAGCAGATGACGTATATTATGACGGTAGCGGCGGGGGAGTAGCGGCCACGGCGCCGGCGGTATCGACAAGTGTGTCGGCGAGTGATGTATCGTCGTATGAGCGACGTGCGGCGCAGTATGCGGGCAGCAGGACATCGACGTCGTATGACAGCCGCGACTATTCACAGATACAGCAGTATTACGCTAACGCTGGCTCGACTAACGGAGCTCAGGACACGTCGTATGTGATACCGTCGACGGTCAAGGTCACGGAGGTCAGCTCGGAATATCCAGACAATGGGTATTGGGTAGACGGTTTTAACGGTTCGGAATCGGATCAGTCGTATGCGGAGAGGATCATCAAGTTTCACAGGCCTCTTGTGTCGGTGAACTATTATTCGCCATTTTTCGAGTCGGCACGGTGGTCGGGCGACTGGAACATATATGTTGACGGGTATGGGTCGACATATATGGTGCCGACGTGGTCGAACCCGTGGTATAGTGACTATTACTATGGCGGGTTGGCGTATGACTGGCGATGGGGTCGCGGGTGGAGGTTTGGCCTTGGATGGAACTGGGGTTCGTGGAACTGGGGGATAGGCTGGTCGACGGGATGGGGTTATTATGACTGGGCATACGGAGGTTGGGGATGGCCTTATCATCATCATCATCATTTTGGGCATCCGTGGGGGCCACGTCATGGTGGTTTTTATGGGCCGAGGCATGATGACAAGCCGCATCATGACAAGAACCGCGATGACAAGAGGTATGAGCCGGTGCGGGCATCGCGAGCCGTCACGACAAATCAGACATACAGCGGGACACGGCAGAGGGAGTTGACGACAAACCCGAGAGGAGAGGCTGCGGGGCAGAGATATAGGCAGACATATAGCGGCTCGGAGCGGTCGTATACGAGGACGACGGACGGCAGGGCCACGACAACATCGTCGTCGAGAGTATCGTCGAGCTATGGGACAAACAGCAGGACGAGGAGCGACGCGGCAGTGGGGAGGAGCGATAATGAGAGGTCGGAGCGTGCATCGTCGGCATACCGGACCAACAGCAGGACAAGCAGCAACGGCGCGGCTGTGAACAATGGCAATGAGAATGCGCAGAGGACATCGTCGGCATATCAGACCAACAGCAGGCGCACCACGACGGCCAGTGAGGGCAACCAGACGTCGCGCTCGACCTACACACCTAACAGCAGGACAACGACACGCACGCAGCAGGCGCAGCAGGGCGTTCAGAGTTCGCAGCAGAACAGGGGCGGCTCGTCGTATAACACGAACACGCGACGCTCGTCGTCCTCGTCGACCTACACTCCGTCGCGTAGCAACAACAACAACACGAGGTATAACGGAGGAAGCGGTTCGCGCAGCAGCAACAGGCAGAGCACAACGAGCAGCAGTTCGAGCAGACCTCGGCAGAGCATGAGCAGCCAGAGGAGCGGCAGTTCGTCGAGGAGCGGGTCGAGTTTCTCGGGCGGCAGCAGGTCAAACGGAGGCGGCCGGAGTTCGGGTGGAGCACGCAGTGGCGGGCGTTCACGATAGGATAAGACACCAACACACACACATAAAGAGATGAGAAAGAGAGATTTGATGATAGTCCTTGCGTTTATGGGCGTACCCGCCATGGCGCAGGACTATACGGACGCGTTGCGATTCAACACCAATGATTTGCTGGGTACGGCAAGGACACAGGCAATGGCGGGAGCGTTTGGCGCTGTGGGAGCGGACTTGACATCGATGTCGATAAACCCAGCGGGCATGGGTGTTTATAGGGCGACGGAGATGGGCATCACGATGGGAGTGAACGCCATAAAAGATGACGCGAGCTATTACGCGACGGAGTCGAACGCGGACAGGGTCAAGGCATCGTTCAACCAGCTTGGAGTAGGGTTCTCGATAGGGAGGATGCGTGAGAATGGGGGTGGCGTTGTGGCACATAATATATTTATTGGCTACAACAGGCTTGGGGACTTCAACAATGAGCAGACGTATGAGGACAAATATGCCAAGAACTCGTTGCTGGACTATTTTTGCCTAAACGAGCAGAAGACCGGGGCGTTGACGGGCGGGTTGGCGTATGACGCGTATTTGACTAATGACACGGCTGTGTCGGGGAGAGCGGACAAGTTCACGTATAACGTGTGGGAGGATTTCGTGATAGACGGAGTGAACCCGTACTTTAGAGTGGACGAGAATGGGGACGGGTTGGTAGAAATTAAGAAGAGAGTGAAAGAGAACGGGTCGAAGGGAGACATACCTATTGGATACGCGTTCAACGTGAACAACAAGGTGTATGTGGGGATGTCGCTTAATATCAGGACGATGCGGTATGAGCGTCAGATGACACATGATGAGAAGTTTTGGGGATATACGGTGTATGAGAGTGACCCGACGCAGTATTCGTATTTCAATTATTTGAAGCAGAATGCGACAGGTTTGGGGTTTAATTTGGGCGTGATAGTCAGGCCGATTTCGGTGTTGCGATTAGGGTTCGCGTTGCAGTCGCCCACGTTCTTTGCGGTTAGCGAGAAATATTGGGCAGAGATAGACAACCCGTCGTTATCGGGGAAGGTGCGATCGGAGACGTATGAGTATGACTACAAGTATCGTGCGCCGAGCCGGTTTGTGGCGAGCGCGGCGGTAGTGTTGGGGAAGATTGGCATGGTGTCGGTGGATTATGAGCGGACGAATAACAGGAAGGGAAAGTTCTCGGAGAGTGCAGATGATGAGTTGGAGGATTGGTCGTCGGGGGTGTCGAACGCGTATGACAACATCAATAAGGAGATGAAAGACAACATATTGCAGGCGTCGAACACGTTGAGGGTGGGTGCAGAGGTTAGTTTGCTTAGCCCGTTGTATGTCAGGGCGGGTTATAGGATGACGACGAGCGCGGTAAAGAAGCCGTATTACGTAAAGGAGTCGGAGGATTTTGCGTACTCTGGAGGCATAGGGTTCAGGTTTAGCAACTTGTTTGTAGACTTGACGTATGTCCAGGCGACGAAGAAGGGGGACCACTGGGTGCTGCCTGACTCGGCCGAACAGTATACGTATGAGGAGAATGCCCCGGCTGTTTTGACTCAGAAGACTCATACGGGATTGGTGACGGTTGGTGTGAGATTTTAGGGGATTGAGGAAAGGGAGAGAAAGGGCCTCCACGGTGTCGTGGGGGCTTTTTTTTGTGTGGTTGAGGGGGTGTTTGCAAGATTTGTGTATGGTCGGCGCGTGATTTGTGTATGTGTGACAAATCGTTACTGATGGGGGAAAAATTGTTATTTGGATGTGTGACAATCGTCCAAAGGATGGGGGACAATCGTCCAGAGGAGGGTGTGAGGGGCATTTGTGTCAGCTTTGGGTCAGTTTTCTTTCAGTATATATAATGGTGTGGAAACTTCAGTATGTTGTCACTATATTATCAGTATCTTGGTGTATTGGGGGTGGATGTGTGGAGGATGGAGGGAGGAGTTGGTGAGGGTTGAGTTGGGGATTGGGGTAAAGGAGTGGAGAATTGGCGATGGAGTGTTTGGAGGATAAAAGGTTGGGTTGTTGGGGTGGAGGTAAGGGGAAAGTTAGTAAATTTGGAGTTGTTAAATTGCGGTTAATAGGTATCGAGATACCGAGCGAACAGTTAGACGAAAAAGGATGAAGATAGTATATATGGGGACTCCGGAGTTTGCGGTAGCGGCTTTGGAGGCGTTGATAGAGGCGGGTCATGAGATTGTGGGAGTAGTGACTATGCCGGATAAGCCTGCGGGCAGGGGTAGGCAGTTGAGGGGGTCGGCGGTGAAGGAGTATGCGGTTGGGAGGGGGTTGAGGGTGCTTCAGCCTGAGAGGTTGAAGGATGAGGGATTTTTGGAGGAGTTGCGCGGGTTGGGCGCGGATATACAGGTGGTTGTGGCGTTCAGGATGCTGCCGGAGGTGGTGTGGTCGATGCCGAGGTATGGGACGGTGAACATACATGCGTCGTTATTGCCTGATTATAGGGGTGCAGCACCTATCAATTGGGCGATAATAAACGGGGAGCGCAGGACTGGTGTGACATCGTTTTTGTTGAAACATGACATAGATACGGGAGATATAATATTCCAGGAGTCGACGGAGATAGGCGCGGATGATGACGCGGGGACGGTTCATGACCGGTTGATGGAGATGGGTGCGAGGTTGGCGGTACGGACGGTTGCCGCTATTGGGGAGGGGAGTGTGGTTATGCGGCGTCAGGATGACATTGACCCAGGGACGTTGAAGAAGGCGCCAAAGATATTCAAGGAGGATATGCGTATTGACTGGGGGAAGCGGTCGGACGAGGTGGTGAATTTGGTCAGGGGGTTGTCGCCATATCCTGCGGCGTGGACTGTGATGCGTGATGACAGGGGAGTGGAGATGTTGGTAAAGATATTCAAGGTTAGGCGTATTGAGGGTGTAGGATTGGAACATGGGGCGGTGAAAGTCGTAGAAGGTGAGAGGCTGCTTGTTGGGACTGGGGATGGCGCCGTGGAGGTGCTGGAGTTGCAGTTGAGTGGCAAGCGCAGGATGGGTGCGGATGCCATGTTGCGTGGGATGCGTATTGAGGGGTGTTGGCGGTGTGAGTAATAAAGGATAGATATGGGACTGAGGTCGACTTGCGCGATATTGCTGGTATGGATTAGCCTCCTGGCGAGTGGTCAGGGGACGAGTTATTATGAGGATTTGGGGTATGACCCGATAGGTCGCAAGTTGTATTTCGTTGGGAAGGACAGGCCACATACGGGGCTAAGGGGGTATTTGCTGGATGACGTCGGGGAGTATTTTGATGTGGATTCGTTGCTGTATTGCCATATAGGGGGGTTGGTGCATAGCAGGGCTAAGTTGGTTAATGACTTCTTCAATGATGACTTTGTGCACTTTGGGGATAAGGGGGGGAAGTGTTATGTGGCGTTTAACCCATTGTTTGACATGGAGGTTGGGTTTGATAAGAGTGGGGATGGGAGCGAGCGTACGTGGGTGAACAGCAGGGGGATAATGGTGAATGGCAATATAGGGAAGAGGTTTTGGTTTTATGCTGACTTGAGTGAGAATCAGGCGTATTTCGCGTCGTATTATAACAATTTGATAGACTCGTTGAGGGTGGTGCCGGGTATGTCGAACTATAAGATGATAAACAAGACGACATACGACTATGAGACGGCTACGGGCTATATAGCGTTTCGGTTGGGAGAGCATTTGGATTTCCAGATAGGCAAGACGAAGACGTTTGTTGGTGACGGGTATCGGTCGTTGTTGTTGGGGGATGCGGCTGTGGCTGTGCCGACGTTCAAGATGAGCGTCAAGTTCTTGGGAGCGAGGTATATGGTTATGGCTACCCAGCTTAAGGAGTCGAAGCAGGCGGTGGTGAATAATGGGTTCAGGTCGAAGTATAGCTTTACGCATTACCTTGAGTGGAATATGGGCAGGCGTTACACGCTTGGGTTGTTTGAGAACGTGACACAGGCGTCGTGGCGTAAGAATGGGGATTACCGTGGTGTTGACTGGGAGTATATAAACCCGTTCGTGGTGTTCAGGCCGTGTGAGTTTAACGCCGGGTCGCCAGACAAGATGATAGTGGGTCTGACGAGCAAGTTTGTGTGTACGGATTGGTTGACTGTGTATGGGCAGTTGATGTTCAACGAGTTCAGGATAAAGGAGCTTACGGCTGGTACGGGGTATTGGTCGAACAAGTATGCGTTTCAGGTTGGGTTAAAGACGTTTGATATATTCAGGTGTGATGGTCTTGACTTTCAGGTGGAGTATAACCAGGCTCGTCCGTTCTGCTACTCTCAGTATGACGCGTTGGGGTGTTATACACACTTAAATCAAAGTATGGCCCATCCACTTGGCGCGAACTTCAAGGAGGGGGTGTTCATATTGAATTATCACCATGGTCGGGCGAGGGCTCGGGCTCAGGTGAATGTTGCGGCGTATGGGGATGACTTTCCGAGTGATAGTGTCACGTATGGTCATAGGCCTACTGTTGCGTCGGACACGAGGAATGCGCAGTATGGGGTTAGGACGTTGCAAGGGTTGCGTACGGACTTGCGGTATTATGACATATCAGGCTCGTTTATAGTGAATCCGAGGACGATGTTCAACTTGTCGGCCGGGGTGCGTATAAGGACACGCAGGAGCGAGATGACGGACGAGATATCGCGTCAGGTGTACGTGGCGGCGCGGTGGAGTTTGAAGAGCAAATATTACGATTATTAGAGCAAGGACACACAAGATACAATAACAGCATAGAGATGGAAACTGAACTAATCAAAGAGATATTGCATAAGGAGGCTGAGGCCGTGATGAACATACCCGTCACAGATGGGTTCGGCAGGGCGGTAGACATTCTGTATGAGCATGTGCATAAGCGAGGAGGCAAGATTATCATGAGTGGCATGGGTAAGGCTGGCCAGATAGCGGTGAACATGTCGACTACATTCTGCTCGACGGGATCGCCAGCGATATTCTTACATCCTGCGGAGGCTCAGCATGGGGATTTGGGGGTAATACAGCCTAATGACGTATTGGTGTTGATCTCTAACTCGGGTAAGACGAGGGAGATAGTTGAGATAGTGGCGTTGGCAAAGAACCTGTATGAGGGGTTGCCTATAATAGTAATCACGGGCAATCCGGAGAGTCAGCTTGCCCAGGTGGCGGACGTTGTTCTTGCCACGGGCAATCCTACGGAGGTGTGCATATTGGGGCTCACGCCTACCACGTCGACGACTGTCATGACTGTGATAGGAGACATCCTGGTGGTGACGTTGATGAAGAAGATAGGGTTCACGAGTCAGGAGTACGCCAAGCGGCACCATGGGGGATACCTTGGTAACAAGTCGCGCCAGCAGGCTGAGGATGAGGTTGTAACAAACAAGTAGGCTATGTCAGACGAGGCATTACTGTCGTTGCAGAACGGCTCTGATATCAGGGGTGTAGCTACCGACGGTATCATAGGCGAGAGCGTCACACTTACGCAGGATAAAGTGGCGAAGTTGGGTCGTGGTTTCGTGTTGTGGCTTAAGGGTTGGTTTAAGCCTGCACCGTTGCGTCCACGACAGCGTGTGGCGATAGGCATGGATGCTCGTCTGACTGGGCCGGAGTTTGCGGAGACGTTGAAGAGGGCTATCACCGAGGCTGGGGCGGATGCATTGTGTTGCGGGTTGGCCACTACTCCGGCGATGTTGTTTAGCACGTTGCATGACGGGTTGGATGTGGATGGCGCAATAATGCTTACTGGCAGTCACCTGAGTTTCAACAAGAACGGTATGAAGTTCTTCAGGGATGGCAGTGAGGTTGACAAGTCGCAGCTTACAGAGATAATAGGTCTTGCGTCGGATGGTGTTGTGGATAGCAATGTTGAGCATGGTGAGGTGCATATCTTCAACCTGTTGTCAGAATATAGTCATTCACTTAGGGAGAAGATCAAGTCGGACTTGCGTGGTGTGGCGGATGATGAGGAGCGGCCTCTTATTGGGTTGCGTATCGTAGTCGATGCGGGGAATGGGTCAGGCGGTTTCTTTGCGAAGATGGTGCTTGAGCCGTTAGGGGCGGATACAACGGGTAGCCAGTTCTTGACTCCTGATGGACGTTTCCCTAACCATGTGCCTAATCCGGAGGACTATGAGGCTATGCGGTCGGTGTCTACGGCTGTGGTGATGTCGAATGCTGATATGGGGATTATATTTGACTCGGATGTTGACCGTGTGGCTATAGTGGACGATGAGGGGAGGGCTATCAACAGGAATGAGTTTGTGGCTATGGCCGCTGCTATAACCCTTGAGGAGCATCCGGGGACGAGTATAGTGACTGACTCTATCACGAGTACGGGTTTGACGGAGTTTGTGGAGGGAGTGTTGGGAGGTCATCAGTGCCGATATCAGAGGGGATATAGGAATGTGATAGGGGAGGCTATACGTAAAGATGAGGCAGGCAAACCTACGTGGCTTGCTGTCGAGACAAGTGGTCATGCGGCGTTCAAAGAGAACCATTTCTGCGATGATGGGGCGTACTTTGCCACAAAGGTAATCATAAGGTTGACCAAGCTGAAGCATGAGGGTAAGAAGCTATTCTCGTTGATAGAGCGGCTACCCGTGCCACAGGAGAGTAATGAATATCGCCTGACAATCTTAGAGTCGGACTTCAGTCGTGCCGCAATCAGGGCACTTGACGGGTTGCGACAATATGTGGCGCAAATATCAGGCTGGGAGGAGGTGAACCAGAATCATGACGGGTTGCGCGTGATGTGCAATGGTGAGAAAGAGAGTGGGTGGTTCTTGTTCAGGCTCTCGCTACATAGCCCAGTAATGGTACTAAACGTAGAGTCGGACGTGTTGGGTGGTTCGAGGGAGATAGTGGACAAATTGAAGATGTTTTTCAGGAATGTTCGGAGCATCGACTCGTCATCCTTGTACAAATAGAGAGGCATGCGCATTGACATATTGACATTGTTCCCGGCGATGTTTGAGGGGCCATTTTCCGAGTCTATCATAAAGCGAGCCCAGGAGTCGGGTACTGTCGAGATATATACCCATGATATTCGTAAGTGGTCGACTGACAAGCATCATCGTGTAGACGACTACCAATTTGGCGGTGGTGCGGGCATGGTGATGGCGATTCAGCCTATAGCCGACGCAATAGAGACGTTGAAAGGTGAACGGGAATATGAGCACATCATATATGTGACACCTGATGGCGTGACTCTCAATCAAAGCATATCCAACCGTCTATCGCTTAGTGGCAATATTATGATATTGTGTGGTCACTATAAGGGGATAGATCAGCGGATTAGAGATCACTATATCACTGATGAGATCTCTATTGGCGACTACGTGTTGACTGGTGGAGAGCTTGCCGCATGCGTGATTGTGGACAGCGTGGTGCGGCTTATTCCGGGGGCAATATCGGATGAGGAGTCGGCTCTGACTGACACATTCCAAGATGGTTTGTTATCTCCTCCAATATATACACGGCCAGCGGAATATAAAGGTTGGAAGGTGCCAGAAGTGTTGCTTAGCGGACATGAGGCGAATATTGAGAAATGGCGTGAGGAGCAAGCCTTGCAGCGCACTAAGGCACTGCGTCCTGACCTGTACTCACAGATAGGATTTGAAGAAGACAATGGCAAAAGCAAGTAAGAAAGGCATGTTGAGCGATGGGGAGGCTATGTTCTTAGCGGCCGCGCTCGACTGTGAGAGTATGTTGGATTTCATCCAAAAGAGCTATTCACCATACCATGCGGTAAGGAACTTTCAAGAGAAACTTGATGAAGACGGTTTTACGGAGCTGCGTTTGGGTGAGAAGTGGCAGGTGAAGAAAGGTGGCAGCTATTACGTGACATATAACGGCACATCGATTATGGCATTTCGCCTAAACGATGACGCCATTGACAAGGGGTTAAGGATTGTGGCATCGCATTCTGACTCCCCAACGTTCAGGATTAAGCCTAATGGTTTGACGTTCTCAGGCTCGATGGCTAAACTGACCACCGAGACGTATGGTGGCGCTATCTTGTATAGTTGGTTGGATAGGCCTTTGGCATTGGCGGGGAGAGCTATGTTTAAGGGTAGCGATCCTTTGCACCCAGAGTCACGCTTAGTTGAGTCGAGCCATGTGGTTGGAGTGATACCAAGTGTGGCAATACACTTCAACCGTGGGGTAAATGAGGGAGTGGGGTTCAACAAGCAGGAGGACATGCAGATATTGGCTGCGACGAGCATGAATGCCTCGAGCACGGACTTCACAAAAGAGTTGTGCAAGGCGTTGAATGTTGACCCCAAGAATCTGCTTGATTACGATTTATACGCATTCGACCCATTAGTAGGATGTGTTGCTGGATTAGACCAATCACTCATTATAAGTTCACGGCTTGACAATCTAAGTATGGCGTACGAGTCATACGATGCGTTTATCTCAGCGTCAGGGTCTAAGAACTCAATGATGTGGGTAATGCTTGACAACGAGGAGGTCGGTAGTGGGACAAAGCAGGGTGCGGCATCGTCGCTTGTTAGGGATGTGTTGGAACGTGCGGTAAAGGCTCTTTGGAAGGAGGATGACGCATTTATGAGAATGATGTACAACTCGTTCCTGGTGTCGGCAGATATGGCACATGCCTTGCACCCTAACCATCCCGAATTAGCTGATGGCACGAATAGGCCTATCTTGAATGGTGGTCCCGTCATAAAGTATAACGCCAGCCAGAAATACATGACAGATGCCGACGGTGCCGCAGTGTTCAAATTAGCATGCGAACGTGCGGGGGTACCGTACCAGACCTTTGTAAACCGTAGCGACATGGCAGGCGGCTCGACCCTTGGCAATATCATGACGGGTCATCTGCCGTTGCGAGGCGTGGACGTTGGGAATCCACTCCTAGCGATGCATTCGTGCATTGAGACGGGAGGCATGTTTGATGGAATATACATGAATAAAGCGTTGAAGGCCTTCTATGAAATGTAGATGGACGCAAACTATATTGTTTCTTAATGAGATAGACATTAAATTTGCTAATTAAAATAGACATCTAAGATTTTTCTGATGGATAATAGAAAAGTTGCGCTCATCACAGGCATCACCGGACAAGACGGTTCATATCTTGCAGAGTTCCTGCTTGAGAAAGGTTATGAGGTTCATGGCACCATACGCCGCTCATCAGTAGATTATCGCGAGCGTATAGCTCATATTGAAGGTCGTAAGAACTTCCACTTGCACTATGCGGACCTTGGCGACTCGATGAGTATCATGCAAGTGATGAGCAAGGTACGCCCCACAGAGGTGTATAATCTCGCCGCACAGAGCCACGTGCAGGTTAGTTTCGACTCCCCCGAGTTCACCTGTGACATTGATGCTACGGGTGTCTTGCGTATTCTTGAGGCCATCAGGCTTTGTGGACTGACAGACACATGCCGTATGTATCAGGCGTCAACTTCTGAGCTTTACGGCAAAGTAGAGGAAGTACCCCAGAACGAGAACACGCCTTTCCATCCATATTCCCCATACGCAGTAGCCAAGCAATACGGATTCTGGATTGTCAAAGAGTATCGTGAGGCGTATAATATGTTCTGCTGTTCTGGAATCCTTTTCAATCACGAGAGCGAGAGACGAGGTGAGACATTCGTAACGCGCAAAATCACCCTTGCTGCGGCACGCATCAAGCAAGGCAAGCAAGAAAAGCTCTACCTTGGCAATCTCGGCTCGCTACGAGACTGGGGCTATGCAAAAGATTATGTCGAGTGCATGTGGCTCATCCTTCAGCATGATACACCTGAGGATTTCGTCATTGCCACAGGCGTTCAGCATAGCGTCCGTGAGTTCTGTTATTATGCGTTCAAGCATGTTGGCATAGAACTCGAGTTCAAAGGTGAAGGCATCGACGAGAAGGGCATTGACAAGGCGACAGGTAAAGTACTCATTGAGGTGTCGCCTGATTTCTTCCGTCCGACTGACGTTGTCAATCTGTGGGGAGATCCGACCAAAGCGAGAGCAGAATTGGGGTGGGATCCGAATAAGACATCTTTTGAGCAACTCGTTAAGATCATGGTCGACAGTGACATGGCCAAAGTAGCCGCAGAGGATGCTGGGCAGCGTGTGCGCACCAATCTTGCTGAGTATCTCGAGAAGGGTATAGTGAAATAATCTGGATGTTAATTCTTTGTGATCGTGCTTAGTAAAGAGTCTAAAATATATGTGGCAGGTCATCATGGACTTGTCGGCTCGGCTATTTGGGATAATCTCAAAAGGCGCGGGTATAATAATCTTGTAGGGCGTTCTCACAAGGAGCTTGACCTCACAGACCAAGTAGCAGTCAAGAAGTTCTTTGATGAAGAGCAACCTGATGCTGTGGTTCTTGCAGCGGCTTTTGTTGGTGGCATAATGGCCAACTCGCTCTACCGCGCTGATTTCATCATGCAGAACATGATGATGCAGTGCAACGTCATTGGCAATGCGTATTCCCATGGGGTCAAGAAGCTTCTATTCCTCGGCAGCACATGCATATACCCAAAGAATGCGCCACAACCTATGACAGAGGATGCCCTACTCACTTCACCCCTCGAATACACTAACGAGGAATATGCCATAGCCAAGATAGCCGGTCTCAAGATGTGCGAAAGCTATAACCTGCAATATGGTACCAACTATATCGCCGTAATGCCCACAAACCTTTACGGGCCTAACGACAATTTCCACCTTGAGAACAGTCATGTCATGCCGGCCATGATGCGCAAAATATATCTTGCCAAACTCATTGCTGATGGCGATTGGAAAGCCATACGCACCGACATGGATAAACGTCCTATAAACCCTAACGAAAATTTAAAGCAGATTATCGGCGAGGGTAACGTTGACGGATCGAACACAGAAGAGCGCATTCTGAAAGCCCTTGAATTCTATGGCATATACAACAACAAGGTTGTACTTTGGGGCACAGGTACACCACTTCGTGAATTCCTATGGAGCGAGGACATGGCAGATGCCAGTGTGCACGTGCTACTGAATGTTGATTTCAAGGACATCATCGGTATAGAGAAGTACAGCTCTGTGTTCTACGGTGCAAAGGCCGATGGGGCAGTTGACCGCAACAATAGTGAGGGACGCGGTGGAGCGATACCTTCCCTGGGTGAAATTCGCAACTGCCATATCAACGTAGGCACAGGCAAGGAACTTACTATCCGGGAGTTGTCCGAACTTGTGGTAAAGGCTGTTGGCTTTAAGGGCGTTGTTGAGTTCGATGCGTCAAAACCCGATGGCACGATGCGCAAGCTCATAGATGTCAGAAAATTGCACTCACTCGGATGGAAACATAATGTTGAAATCGAGGATGGAGTACAGAAACTCTTCAATTGGTATCAAGACAGCTTGAAATAATTATCCCTCACAATGGACATAAATAATGCTAAAATAGCCGTAGCTGGTACTGGCTATGTTGGGCTAAGCATTGCGACCCTTCTCTCTCAACATCATCAAGTCAAAGCCGTCGACATCATTCCCGAAAAAGTCGATAAGATCAATCAGCGTATCTCCCCGATACAAGACGACTATATTGAGCAATATCTGCGAGAGAAACAACTCAACCTCATTGCCACACTCGATGGCCGTGACGCCTACAAGGATGCTGATTTCGTTGTCATAGCAGCCCCCACCAACTATGACTCCGTAAAGAACTATTTCGACACCTCGCATGTTGAGGAGGTTATCGACCTTGTCAGAGAGGTCAACCCTAACGCCATAATGATTATCAAGAGCACCATCCCTGTTGGTTACTGCTCTTCCCTTTACAAGAAATACGGCAATGAGTTGCGACTTCTCTTCTCTCCCGAATTCCTTCGTGAGAGTAAGGCTCTCTACGACAATCTATACCCAAGCCGCATCATCGTAGGATGTCCTGACGCAACGCTCTCCGCTAATGTCAAATTACTCACACAGGCGGCGCATGACTTTGCCCACCTACTCCATGAGGGGGCTATAAAGGAGAATATTGATACCCTCTACATGGGTCTCACTGAGGCCGAGGCAGTTAAGTTGTTTGCCAACACTTACCTTGCACTTCGTGTCAGCTACTTCAATGAACTTGACACCTACGCTGAGATGAAAGGTCTCGACACTCAGAGCATTATCAAAGGAGTAAGCCTTGACCCACGAATCGGTGACCACTATAATAACCCATCGTTCGGCTACGGTGGCTATTGCTTGCCAAAGGACACCAAGCAACTTCTCGCCAACTATGCTGACGTGCCAGAGAATCTCATAGAGGCTATTGTTGAGAGTAACCGCACACGTAAGGACTTCATAGCCGATCGTGTGCTGCATAAAGCCGGTTACTACGACTACTATAACCGAGGTGACTATGATCCTACTGCGGAAAAACATTGCATCATAGGCGTTTACCGTCTCACAATGAAATCCAACTCCGACAACTTTAGGCAAAGTAGTATTCAAGGTATCATGAAGCGTATCAAGGCTAAAGGTGCTGATGTTATAATCTTCGAGCCAACTCTCGAAAATGGCAGCACTTTCTTCGGAAGCAAAGTGGTCAACGACCTTGACGAATTCAAGAAAAACAGTCAAGCCATCATAGCAAACCGCTACGACAAGTGCCTTGACGATGTGCAGAGCAAGGTATACACCCGCGATATATTCCGACGTGATTAGCTCATCATGTAAGTTATGACAAAATGATAAAGTCAGAAGTCCAACATAGGCTCTGACTTTATCATATTAACTCTCAACAGTCATCTACCATACATGCCCAGCATAAGAATATGGATATCAGCATTCCGCCTGCGCACTCTACCGTTGTCGTTTGCCATTGTACTCACGAGTGCAGCGGTAGCCGTCCAAAATTCTTGCTTTTCCACTGCTATATTCATTCTTGAGCTGACTACTACCCTATTTCTTCAGATTCTCTCTAACCTTAGCAATGACTATGGCGACACTGTCCATGGGGCAGACTCTGGAGAGCGCGTAGGGCCTCAACGTGCTGTGCAGAGTGGTGCGATATCACAGTCCGCAATGCGATGCGCTATTATTGTGTTCAGTATGCTTGCATTACTATCGGGCATCGGATTGCTTTGGGTAGGCTATGAACATATAGGGCTACTAAACGTTATCATACTCCTTGTTGTTGGGTTACTGTGTATCGGTGCAGCAATAACTTACACATCTGGCAAACATCCGTATGGTTATGTCGGTCTTGGTGACATTAGCGTGTTTATTTTCTTCGGCATCGTTGGCGTAGCTGGGTGCTACTTCTTACACAGTGGCTCACTTTCTACAAGTATATTTCTACTTGCCTCTGCCATAGGATTCCTCTCAATCGGAGTCCTCAACATGAACAATATACGTGATATGCAGAGTGATATTATAGCCAATAAACGCACTATCCCTATTATTATCGGTAGAAAAAATGCCAAGCGTTACCAGTTTATACTTATAGCAATGGCCATCATCCTCATTGCCTCGTATATAACCATATTCGGCACTAAGTTCCAATGGATTAGCCTTATTACCGCAATCCCATTGATGTCTAATGCCATACGCTCAATGCGCAATGACTCTCACTCTTTCTTCGACTCTCAACTAAAGCTGATAAGCATCAGCACATTCCTTTTCTCAATAACCTTCTTGCTCACAAGCACGTTATAAGGTCATACAATACCTATCATTCAACCACTCCCCAGTGTACCATGAACGAATTTTGATAAATTTGTAAGAATAGCTACTTCAGCTCTAACCTGTCTAAACATCAAATTCTCAATGCACGCCAACAAACGGCAATTCTGCCTCATGACGCTTTGTGTCAGCATATTGTTGACGATAACGTCGTGCATACCTCAGAGGCAAATCGTCCTCGTCCGTGACGCAATACCCGAAGAGTCGGTATTCCCGACTACACCAGAGGTCACAGAACGCTACGTACTCAAGCCCAACGACTACCTGTTCATCAACGTGTCATCGCCAAACCTTGAACTTTCAGCTTTCTACAATCCCCAGAACAACCAAAGGACGATTTCCAGCTCATCACGTCAAGATCTATACTACTACGGGCTTGACGATAGTTGTTGTATTGACTTTCCCGTAGCTGGACGCATCGATTTGAAGGGATGTAACGTGCGTCAAGCTAAAGAGAAGGTATATGAGGCTATATCTAAGACTCTGTCAGGCTTTACACTTACAGTGCGACTTGCTACCAACACATTCTCAATATTAGGTGAGGTTAGCAGACAAGGGCAATACACCATGTCGCGCGACCAGATGACAATATTCGATGCTGTCTCAATGGCTGGAGGTTTCACATCATACGCCAAACGCCGCGAGGTAAAACTGCTGCGCAAGGATGAAATGGGCAATGTTAACGTGCACGTGCTTGACCTCACACGTAGCGACTTCATCATGTCGGACTACTACTACATCTACCCCAACGACGTCATCTATGTACGACCATTGTGGTTCAAGATGTTCGGCTTCAGCGAGACATTCTCCGTCACGCTTGTCACATCGCTTGTGACGCTCTACCTTCTCATTCGACAGCTAACCTAACCATACCCATAGCCTTTTATGGACAACAAGAACAATCCTCAGGTGGAACAGGACGACGACAATATTCTCTCGTTTCTTGACTTCAAGAAACTATTGTCTGACGTCATACGCTTCTGGTGGCTATTCGTGATTTCCGTGGCCATCATATTCGTCGGCCTTAAGATATATCACAGGTATAAGCCCTTGGTATACTCTGCCGAAGCGTCAATAATAATCGATGTAGAGGGCAAGAGCGGATCACGAACAGACATCACCCAAGGCATAGTACTCGGACAGGGTATGCGCAACTTCGACAACCAGTTAGCCATACTTAGTTCGAGAAGTCTGACAGCGAACGTGGTGAACGACATGGGAATATTCATCTCATACTACAAGGAAGGACGTATCCGTACAGATGAGATGTATAAACAAGACGAATACATGATTATCATGGATTCGACCCATGTGCAGCCCCTAAACGCAAGAATATACCTGCTACCCAAAGACCAAAGCTCATTCTCCATCAGTGTCAATGCCGACAACATAAATCTCTACAATTATCACAATAGGGAGCATGTGGGAAAGATCGAAAGTATCAATTTCGACGGCACATTCCTCTATGGGCAACCTATCATCACACCATGGTGCGCTTTCACAGTCATCTGCCAAAAACCTTTGACCTCTAAGGTCTTCGCCATGTTCAATGACCCAGATGCCCTTGTAGACAATTTTGTCTCATCACTATCAATCACACACGACAAGAAGTCTGAGTCATCGGTCGTCACATTAGGTATGGTAGGTACAAACAAACGCAAGAACATCGACTACCTCAACACGCTCATCAAGTGGTACATAAACGACAATCTGCATCAGAAGAATGAGATGTCCGAAAATACCATCCACTTCATCGAGAGTCAGTTGGCCGTATTGCAAGACACACTAAGCAATGTAGAGATAGAACTTAGTCATTTCCGCTCGCAGAATGGCATACAAGACGACCTGTCCAAGAAGGGAACAGAGCTACTCGACGAGATAAAGGAATACGATAAAGACCTAAAACAACTACAACTGGAGAGCAACTACTACGACTATCTAGAACTCTATTTCGCTAACGACAGCGTCATGAAAGGTGATATCGCCCCAGCCACATTCAAGACGCAACGACCAGTGATAAGCGAACTGCTCAACAACATCCTCGACCTGAACTCCAAGAAACAGATATACAGAGACACCTACGGCAAGGACGGCAATCCAATGTACGACGCTCTAAACGCAGAACTCAACATTGCCCGCAACACACTCCTGACCAGCATCAAGAGCCACAAGCAGATGGTGCTGGACAACATCAATGAAGTCACAACAAAACTCGCAGGATTCAACTACGAGGTATCACAATTGCCAGAGAAGGAGCGCCGACTGCTCGGCATAGACCGTAAATTCAGCCTCAACAACGACGTATTCAACTTCCTGATGCGTAAACGTGCCGAAGCTCAGATACAGAGGGCATCTAACACTTCCGACCATAAGATACTCGACACTGCCGAGACAATGGGAGTGGTAAGCCCGAAGGTAAAACGCAATCAGTTAATGGGACTGGCCGTGGCCATCATTATCCCCCTTATATTCCTCGTGCTGAGGCAACTATTAGACCGTAAGATTCGCACCCTCAACGATGTCAGCAAGGTCTCAAACTACTCCATAATAGGCGAGATACCCAACAGCAAGAAGGAGACACCTTTCGTAGTCCATGAGCATCCCCGCTCAAACATCTCGGAAGAGTTCCGCCGCATACGCATCAAGCTCGACTTTATGGCCAAAGGTAAACACCCGGCAGTATTCTGCGTGACCTCTGCCATGCCTGGCGACGGCAAGACGTTCTGTTCTCTCAACATTGCATCAGTATTCGCAATAGCCAACAAGAAGACCCTGCTACTGGGCTTCGACCTACGTAAACCTGGTCTCTCAAAACTACTCGGACTATCTGACCACGTTGGCATATCCGACTACCTGATAGGCAACTGCACCCTCGAGGAGGCCATCACGTCGCACTACGGCATGGACGTTATGTGCACCGGCACTATACCACCCAACCCCTCAGAACTTATCATGAGCCCTGCATGCGAGCAGATGATGGAGGAACTCAAGTCAGTATACGATGTCATCATAATCGACACACCACCCGTAGGACCCGTATCCGACGTGTTCCTCGTGACTCGTTGGTCCGATGCCAACATCTTCGTGGTACGTCAAGACTATACAGTCAAAGAGGCTTTCAAGGATGCCCTCAACTCTGTCAAGGATAACGAGATCGGTAATGTAGCCTTAGTAGTCAACGACATCAATAACAGCAAGTCTCGCTACGGCTATGGCTACGGTTACGGTCACTATGGCCACCGCTCAAAATATGGCAAGTACGGCTACGGCTATGGCTACGGCGACAAGTCCTACGGTGACTACGTGGAAGAATAACAATAACTTACAATGTTCACAAACAGACCATTCAACGCACTTATCATAGCAGTCGTCACTGCTCTATTCGTCATATCTTGTGCCCCCGGCAGTAAGGTGGCAAAAAATAAGCCTTTCCTCGACGCCAACGCTCTTGTAAGCCAAGGACGCTACGCCGAGGCACTTGACATATACATGGCTCACAAGGGCGCCATCGCATGGGACAGCGTCTCCCTACGCAACGCCACGATAGCAGCCAGCGAGACAAACCACGACAGCCTCGCCGCGGTTTGGGGTTTCCTATACCCCTCCACCGCCGACACCCTCAAGTTAAAGTCTTTGGACAATAGCCTTAAACGTCTCGGCCGTGACGAAGAAAGGACAAACCTTATCCTCTCCAACGAAAACACCTTCACATACATACTGAGCAACGTCGAAATACAAAACATCAAGGCTCGTTCCTACGCTCTAAACAACGACGATAGACTACTCGACCTCTACCCCACCCTATCCGACAATACCGTCAAAGCTGAGGTGTTCGACACTTTCTACAAGAAGGCACAGTCACAACGGACCGCCAAGGATCTCGAGAAATACTGCGTCGACATCCTAAAGTCAACACCCAACCAGACTACCGCCCTAATGTACATGGGACGGACAAAGTACAAACAGGCCGAAATCAAATACGCCTCAGCCATGGACGACTACAACAAGAAGAAGTCACAAGCCGCCTACGCATACCTGACACGAGACCTCAAGAAGTACGTCACACCACTCTACAAAGAGAGCCGAACATACTTCGAGAGGCTCCTCAAACTCGACTCCAACGACAAGACGATAGTCAAATACCTCATCAACATCAACGACCGTCTGAATAACCAAGACGAAGTGAAACGCCTAAAGAAACTACTGTGATCAGGCTCATCTGCTTTGCTCTCCCTCTGATAGTCTACTTCTGCGCCGAGCAGATATATGGCGGCGCAATAGCACTGTGCGTAGGCTTTGGTACGACAGTGCTTGTAAACATAGTGCGACTTCTTACTGGTGGGCGGTTCGATGTCAAGGAGGTACTGACCGACTTCGGCTTCCTTCTTGTCTTCGGTGTAGCGGATATCATCGTGGCACACGTGAACTATGATGCCGCACCATTGGTGACAGCCCTGATATTTACCCTGATTCTCTCTGCTATACCCATCATCGGAGTCAAAAGGGTTATGGGCGGTATGTTCGATAGCGTCCGACCAGGCTTCTCCGATAATGCCTACCTTATGCTGCTGATGAAGCAAAGCATACAGCGAATGGCTCTATGGAGCGCAGTAGCATCCCTCTTATACCTCATCGCCCTATTACAACCCAACACAAACGCCTCACTTTGGATTAACGACTACTCCATATACGTTGTCATTATAGCCTATCTCGCTACCGAGATAATATTATCAAGGATACGTAAGAAACGCTACAAAAACGTGGAATGGGTACCCCTAATCAAGCACGACGGCAAGGTCGTCGGAGGCGCCCCACGTCCTCTCGTACACAACGGCAGCCACTGGCTACACCCTGTCGTCCACCTCCACGTAATATCCAACGACCACAAACGCCTACTCCTACAATTACGCCCACAGACAAAGAAAATCCAACCAGGACGATGGGACACCGCCGTAGGTGGGCACATAACCCTCGGCGAAAACCTACCCGACGCCCTACAACGTGAAACAGCCGAAGAGATAGGCCTTACCAACTTTAACGCAAAACTCACCAACCGATACGTCTGGCACTCCAACGCAGAGGACGAATATGTCTTCGTGTTCCAAACACAAAGCGACGGACCTTTCAACCCAACTAATATCGGCGAGGTCGACGAACTACGCTTCTGGTCCGCCAACGACCTCGCCAACGCCATCGGCAAAGGTCTACTGACCCCCAACTTAGAACACGAGCTCCAACATGGACTACTCAACCAACTGACCAACAATTAACACCATGCGCAACCAAACACATAATATCAAGACAGCAATAGTCACCGGTGCTACCTCAGGCATAGGTCGTGCCACTGCCCTCACTCTCGCCAGACTCGGCTACAATGTCGTCATTACCGGCCGACGACTACCCCTGCTGCAAGACCTCTGCCGTGAGATAGAGAAGACCTCTGGTGTCGAGAGCTACGTCCTGTGCTTCGACATTCGAGACAAGCATGATGTATTCGACTCCTACGATATGCTTCCCGAGTCATGGAAGAAACACCTTTGTGTATGCGTCAATAACGCCGGACTCGCTCTCGGTGCCGACAGCTTCGAACTATGTGACGACAACGACTGGGACACCATGATAGACACTAACATCAAAGGCCTTCTCTACATGTCCCAACTTGTGGCCAACACCATGAAATCCAACGGCTTCGGTCATATCATCAATATCTCAAGCGTAGCAGGCAAACACGTCTACTACGGCGGCAATGTCTACTGCGCCACTAAACACGCCGTCGATGCCATAACCCAAGGTATGCGCATCGACCTGCTCAACTACGGCATAAAAGTCTCCTCCATATCCCCAGGTATGGTCAACACCGAGTTCTCTCTCGTCCGATATAAGGGCGACAAGGATAAAGCCGATAATGTCTACAAAGGTGTGAAACCCCTATCTGCCCAAGATATCGCCTCTACAGTCGAGTTCATCGTCACACGCCCCCCCCACGTCTGCGTCAACGACATCCTCATCATGCCTACCCAACAGGCATCACCCTACTACGTCCATAGGCAAGAGTAGCACAACCCATTCAACCCAACATACCATGACATACCTGCGGCACTTCCTCTCGACAGTAGCTGCAACCCTCGCCATACAGCTACCACTCGCCCAAGAAATCAACGGCCACGTCACCAGCCCAGCTTCCGAAGAACAACAACCCCTATCCGGAGCCTACCTGATATGGCTCGGCACAGCCCACGGCACCATCTCCAACGCCGACGGCTCCTACAACCTCCAAATGCTCAACAACGGCAACCCACACCACCTCATCATCTCCTACGTGGGCTACCAATCCGACACCGTCTACATCAACGCCCCAGGCACATACGACTTCTCCCTGCAACCCATCCTCATGGACGATGTCGAGATACGGCAACGACGCCTCGGCAACACCATCGACCGACTCTCCCCACAGCTCACAGAGAACGTCTCTGCCGACGAACTAAGCAAAGCCGCTTGCTGCAACCTCGGCGAAAGCTTCCAAACCAACGCCTCCGTCGACGTTAACTATGCCGACGCCGCCACCGGTGCCAAGACCATCCAACTGCTCGGCCTACAAGGACGGTACGTCCAAATGATGAGCGAGAACGTCCCCTCACTACGCGGCATAGCCTCCCCCTACGGCCTATCCTACATCCCCGGCCCTTGGATGAACGGCATCCAACTATCAAAAGGCGTAGGCACAGTGGTCAACGGCTACGAAGCCATTACAGGGCAAATCAACATCGACTTCAAGAAACCGGTCGCCACCAACGAAGTGGCATCTCTCAACCTCTACTCCTCAACTGCCGGCAAAATAGAAGCCAACGCCTCCGCCAATATCAAAGTAGGCCCACAAGTCCGTACCAACATCATGCTCAACTTCTCCAACAACCTGACGGACATGGACCACAACAACGACGGCTTCCGCGACGAACCACGCACCAAACAGCTCAACCTCTTCAACCGCTGGTATCGACACACTGACCGACACACCCTCGACATCGTCCTCAAATCCCTCAACGAACAACGCCTCGGCGGACAAACAGCCTTCCACAACTCCCCACAAGACGGCATATACGGAGTACAAATCGAAACCGACCGCCTCGAGTCTTGGATGAAGAACGGATTCACTCCCAACAACAACTTCTCCATAGGATTCCCCATAGGCTACACCTACCACCACCAATCCTCCTCCTTCGGCAACCGCTCCTACACCGGAACTCAGCACTCCTATAACTTCAACAGCATAGCCAACTTCAACAACGGCGCTACTCACGAGTTCCACACCGGTATCTCCTCACAAGGCGACTTCTACCGCGAACATTCCAACATCAACGACACAACCATCAATACCTCACACAACGACCTGTCACTCGGCCTCTACGCACAATACACACTACGTCTCGACAACATCCTCTCTCTCATCATAGGTCTACGCGCCGACCACCACAACCACTACGGCTCTTTCCTCTCTCCACGAATCCACCTCATGCTCACTCCCACAGAGCATACCTCCATAAGGCTCGCCGCAGGCAAAGGACGTAGAGCCGCATCTCTCATGGCAGAAACCAACCACCTCCTCACAAGCGCTCGACATTGGCACATATCCGACACCTACGGCCAAGAAATAGGATGGAACTTCGGCGGCAGCATAACACAATACCTGACACTCTTCAACCACGACATCACACTAATCGCCGAATACTTCCACACCTCCTTCTCCCGACAACTCATCACCGACTTGGATCAATCCCCACATACCCTCCACGCCTACTTCTCCAACAAGCACTCATGGGCCAACAACCTCCAACTCGAAGCACGAGCCAATATCCTCCGTGGCCTCGACCTAACCGCCGCATGGCGTTACAACAACAACCAACTATTCCTCAACAACCATTGGCAACGACGACCACTAACCTCACGATATAAAGCCCTTATCGCTCTCTCCTACCAAACCCCTCTCAAGACATGGCAATTCGACACCAACCTCCAACTCAACGGCGGCGGACGAATCCCCTCCACTCTCTCCAACCCAACACCACACGCACGGCCCGACACCTTCCACTCCTACCAACTCCTCAACGCACAACTAACCAAATGGTTCCGTCGATGGAGCATCTACATCGGTTGCGAGAACATCAACAACTATACTCAACCAAACCCCATAATCTCCCCAAACAACCCCTTCAGCGACTACTTCGACGCATCCCTCATCTACGGCCCACTAATGCCACGGCGTTTCTACCTCGGCCTACGATGGCACTACGATAAATACTAACCTCTAATACATTAACAATGAACAGATTACTTCTCGCCCTCTTGGCGCTCCTGACTTCCGTCTTCTTCGCCACCTCCTCCCTCGCCGACGGCAAAGACAACAAACTCTCAACCGTCAAATTCGCCACTAACCTCCACTGCGATAAGTGCAAAAAGAAAATCGAGGCCAATATCCCCTTCGAGAAAGGGGTCAAAGACCTGCAAGTCGACGTGAAGGCTAAAACTATCACCATCACCTACCGCAACGACAAGACTTCTACCTCACACCTCCAACAAGCAATCCAAAAACTCGGATACACCTGCCTCATCAAAGAGGAGTCAAAACCTCAAACCTCCAAATAACCCACCCCCATCCTCCACACATCCACCCCACATACACCAAGATACTGATAATATAGTGACAATATACTGAAGTTTCTACACCATTATACTGAAAGAAAGCTGACCCAAAGCCGACCCAAATGCCCCTCACACCCTCCTCTGGACGATTGTCACACATCCCCTGATAATTTGTCCCCCATAAATAAAACAGTTTGTCACACACGAATTGTCAATTTTTCTACCACACATCTCAGAATTTATATTATAAGCCACCCCCCGGAGTCTCCTCCGAGGGGTGGCAATCACAGATTATGAAGAGAACTTTCCTCTACCCTATTTCGCAAACGCCGATATCAACGCCTCCGATGGCGACCCACTCGTCGTGAACGCGCCCTTACTATACCCGTTCCAACTGCCCTCTCCAGCGTCATACGACTCAGGCTCCCAATAGAACACTCCCTTGCACGACGATACCTCCTTCTCACTCCTTACCACCGCATCCCTCAGTGCCTTAGCCGCACCTGCGTTCTCTATGTCACAACCAAGCTCCACAAGCATCACGTCACAACCATATTTGTTGCTCACATTGTTCATAGCCGTGATAGAGTTGTCTATATAGTTCTCATACCAATTGTCATCCGTGAAATACGGATACAACGACAATCCCAATATGTCAAACTCTATCCCGTTCTGCACCAATTTGTTAAGCCTATACGTTATATTCCCCTCTTTCTGCGCGTTCTCAAAGTGCAAAATCGTCTTGGCCTGTGGGTATATCTCCTTAACCGCCTTACATCCAGCCGCATGCAACTTCACGTAATCCTCCGCGCTCGAACCGCTCACACTCGTCGCCGACCCGTCAGAATTTGTCGTGCACATCCCAACACGCGACTCGTTGCCCACCTGAACCCACGTCACGTCTATTCCGTTGACATACAGCGTCCTGAGCACATTACGCGTGTAGTTGTACAACCTATCCGCCATCTCCTCCACGCTCTCCGCGTCATCCCACACCGACGGCTTATGCTGCTGACCAGGATCAGCCCAACCATCCGAGTAGTGGAAGTTTATCATGATGTAATAACCCAACGCCTGGGCCCGCAACGCCTTAGCCAGCACGTCCTGAGTGTTACAATACCCCCCCGACGGGTTAACCCAGCAACGTAGCCTGCACGCCTCAAAACCCACCCCCTTGAGTATCTCCAGGCAGTCTCCCTCTTCCCCGTCTGCGTCCCGAAACGTCCAACCAGCATCCTCCATCTCCGTAACCCAACTCGGGTCACACCCCCTCACGAACGCCGGCGCATTCCGATGCACAACTTCGGCTTCCTCGTTATCCTTCCGGATTATCGTCTCGTCATCATCGTCCTGACACCCCCACAAGGGGAGTGCCAAGACCGATAATGAGGCGAGAAAGAGCATACACTTTCTCATCTTGTTCTATCGTTATTTCTTTGTTATAGTAACGCTGTTTGTCAGGGCGCTCACTACTATATCGTATGTGCCTGCGCCCTCCGTAGCGAAGAAGTTACCCGTGTTAACCGTCGTCAGGCTCTTGCCATCACTCGCAATATACAGCTTCAAGTCCCAATTAGAGTTCAACACGATATACGGGCCCCACTGCTCATCAACCAACTCTACATCACTCAGCGTATACGTGCCGTCGCCATTGCTCACGAACTTCGTCCCGTCAACGCTCCAACTATTAAAGTCACCCGTCAACGCTATCGTCTCAACAGTAACCTCCGACCACGTCTCGCTATTCACGTCAAACGTATAGAAGTACGGTGTCTGTACCGCCGATACCCACAAGTTCGACGTGCCATCTTTCAGGCATGTGAACTGCTCCCATGTCGTGCTGTTGCAGCCGTATGTCACACCGTTCGAGTCCTTACCATAGAAGTTCCAATCGTCCGCACCCTTATAGAACAACCCCTGATAAATGCCGCTCAACGTACCGTCGTCGTTATATCCGCTATACATTGTCGTCTGAATCCACTCACAATTCGCGTCATAATACAACCCAAGGGTCTCCGCAACATTGCTCGTCACTTCCTCCACCGTCAACTCGCCATTAACCAAGTCAAGCACGACGTTGTATTTCGCCACGTTCGCAAGACTGCCCGTCTGCTCTATTGCCGTGCCGTCCGATGCCTCAAACGTCAACGCCGAGCCAGCCTCCGCATTATCCAACGAGACGCTATACACGCCCGTCGCCAACCCGTCAGCCATCTCCGCCGTCATGCTCACCTCAACGTCACCAACCTTAGCCACAACACTCGACGGATACATCTTCACATCTCCCAATGCCGACAACTTATACGTGTATACCGCCCCCGACAAGTTCACCTCCATCATATACGTGCCAGCCTTCGCCACAGTTATAGGCGTCTGAGCCGCACCATTCATCACCAGTGTCCCGTCCCCGTTAGCCGAGAAGGTCACCGTGCCTGCCTTAGCGCTCGCCTGAGAGTCGCCTGTGCTATTGTCGTTGGTCAATGTGTTGCTCACTATCGTCAGCTCCGCATTATCCTGAGTCGTGCTGACCGAACCTTTCCACACAACCTTTGACACGTCAAAACTTAGCGACGCCTGCGCACCGCCACCGACGGTCATGTCCTGCAAATTCACATACACAATGCTCTCGCTACCCGTGTTCGTGTTCAACGTCAGGTACATACATCCAGCCGGCTCGCCCGTCCAGAAGTTCCACGCGCTGTTTGTCGATACGTCAGCTATCGCAAAATTACCATCCTCACCATAGTTACCCCACACCTGCTTCAGTCCATCCTCTACCCAGAAGTTGGTCCAACCTCCCGCAGTGCCTACAAAGCCCGTATAGATGCCATCCGACATTGCCGAATACAACGTGTCCGTGACAGTGTCCTGATCCTTATTCAGCACAAACGCACGCGTCATGTCAATAAACAACGGAGTGACCGACACTCCCACAACCTCCGAATACACCGCACCCTCAAGTGAGTCCGACGTATACGAGTGGGCTACCCTGAAGTATATCCTACCTGACTCACCAGCCTCAAGCCCTAACGACGAAGCCAATATATTCAACGCCTGACCCGTATACGTGATGTCATTAACACCCTTGATAGGATTGCTCAACACCGTCGTAGTGGCCGACGAGAACTCCTCCGAGGTCGATACCTCCAGCACGTAGGCTCCCGACCCCAACGCCGTAACAGCCTCCGCGTCATTGGTGACATACAGCTCATTCCCGTCGTTCGTATACGTCAACTGCAACACCACCTTCGACATGCTCTCCGCCGTTATCACAATCTCTGTGCCAGAAGCAGCCGACATCTCCGACTGCGACAACTCGCTAACCTTGAACTGCTCCAAGTCGTCATCGCACCCAGCCATGCCCAACATCGACACGGCAAGTGCCATAGCATATATATGCTGTCTCATATCTCTTTTCCTGATTATTCCTGTTAATACTCCTTGTTCACCAAATTAGGATTCGCCGTAAGCTCCGTCTGCGGTATCGGGAAGTAGTTATACTTGCTCTCCACCGCGCCACTCTTCATGTCCCAAGTGTACGTCCCCGTAGTGAAATAGTTATACCTCACTAAGTCCGTCCTGCGAGTGTTCTCCCAATACATCTCACGCTGCCTCTCGGCCAGCACGTTGTCCAGTGTCATGTCGCTCTCTCCAAACGCCACGACTCCCGCACGTGCCCTCAACGCATTGATACTCCCCACAGCGTCAGCCATGCTCGCGCCCTGACCACCACGTAGCACCGCCTCTGCAAGATTCAAATGCGCCTCGGCCAACCTGAACAACGGCATATCCGTGTCCACCCCGTCCGACGACGTGTTGCTCGCCGCCTCGCCTCCGTCTGTCAGGTTTGTCCACTTCGTCACTATATAACCCTGAGTCTGGTCAGTAGGGTTCGACGCCACAAGGCTCTGACCGTCAGCGTAGAACATATAACGAGCATCGTCCACACTAAATACCGATGGCAACTGGCTCTGCGCCCTCATGCTGCCCCAACCCGACGACACACCATAGTTCGCAGCCGAATACCCCGCCGAACTGCTACCCGTGCTTACCGCGCCACACACCACCAACGTAGTGCTGCCCCACGTCACAGTCTCTTCAGCGTCAACCACCGCATGCCATATTATCTCATTCGTACGCTTGTCATTATCTCCATTGAACAACTGAGCATAGTCGCCATTCAGACTATATCCCTCCTCCAACACCTTCTTCGAGTATGTCACACAGTCATCATAACGCCCAACGCCCGTATACGCCTCCGCATTAAGATACAACCGCGACAAAAGCATCCACGCCGCACCACGCGACGCACGCCCATACTCACTCGCCGACCTCTCCTTCATGCCCGATTGGCAATCCAACAGCTCCGACTCGATATACTCAAACAAACCCGACGCGTCTGCCACAGCCGGCACATACGCCCCAACATTGTCATCCTCTGTCACCATAGGACCCTGCCTGAACAAGTCCAACACCCAATAGTAGTAGTACGCGCGCAAGAATCGCGCCTCTGCCCTATACCCCTTCAGCGTCTCCTGCTCCTCACTGCCAAACTGCGCTATCTTACCGTCCGAACACTGCCTCAGCAACTCATTGCACATCGCTATCGTGTAATAAGCCCTGTAATATGCGTCCGACACCCACGCGTCATTAGCATCCCAACACATATACTGCAAGTCATTCAGCTTATCACCCTCAAGCCACGTCGACACAACCTCGTCAGTCGTAGCCTCCTGAAGATTGAACAGCGAACGCCCAAAGTCATACCCGTTGTTCGAGCTTATATCCGAGTCATTCCCGCCTTTGCCCTGACCAACAACAGTATACGCGGCGTATATCTTCGCCAACACACTCTCATAATCCCCCACCGTCTTATACAAACTCTCACTCGTCGTCTGCTCATGCGGATATTGGTCAAGGTCGTCCGTGCACGCAGTAATGCCGACCATCGATGCCATTCCAAGCATCGCTATATATCTAAGTTTCATTCTTTTTGCTGTTTAGGTTAGACTAAAACTCAAACCCAAGGGTCAATGAGTACACTCGTGGACGTGGATAGAACGACATGTCTATGCCACCCTCAATCTCAGGATCCACTCCCGTATACTTCGTCACGGTAAACACATTCTGAACCATGAACGACGCGTTGATACCTACCACGTCCCCTACCCTGCCAAAGTTATACGCCAACGTGGCGTTATCCATCTTCAAGAACGAAGCGTTCTCAAGGTAGTAGTCCGACATATATTGCCTCTGCTGGAAATGTGTGTCCAAATACGACGACGAGAGATTGTTCAACTGATAGTTGTTATAGCTCATCGTCCTGAACGCTCCCGTATTCATCGCCATGCCGTTGAACACATAGTTCCCAATGTTCGACCGCAACGACGTGCTGAGGCTCCACCCCCTGAACCTAAGGTTGGCCGAGAAACCAAGCATCCAGTCGGGCGACGGCTTATGTACCATATACCTGTCGTCAGAGTTAACCTCGCCATCACCATTGTTGTCAGCATACGCCCCCTCAATAGGACGACCCGACTGGTCATACAGCTGATGATACAAGTAGAACATATACGGCGACTTGTCCTCAGTCAGTATCTGAAACTGATACTGGTCTATCCAGCTGCCAACAGGCGTGATGGTCTTCTCCTCACCCTTCACCAACGACAAGTTCTTCACCGTCTGCTCCTGCCACGTGGCGTTAAACGAGAGGTCCAATCCCCAGTCGTCACCGTCTATAACCTGACCGTTGACGTTAATCTCCACACCTCGACTGTCCACATTGCCCACATTCGTCGTTATCGACTTCGCAAAGTTCGTACCAGCAGCCGACGGCACCGTAGCAAGCAAATCCTCCGTCTGGCGAGTGTAATACTCCACCGAGCCGTTTACCCTGTTGTTCGCAAAACCAAAGTCCACTCCAAAGTTCCACGCCTTAGTGGTCTCCCACGTCAAGTCCTGAACGTATGCCGAGGGCCTCCACGTCCTGACCGTCTCGTCGCCAAACCTGTAGTTCGCTCCCGTCTGGCTCTGAGTATACACCGGCAGATAGTTATAGTTGCCTATCCCCTCCTGCTGACCTGTGACACCATACGATGCCCTGAGCTTCAAGTTCGACAGCGACTCTATATTCTTCATGAATGTCTCCTCCGATAGCCGCCATGCCACAGCCACCGACGGGAATGTACCCCACCTCTCGTCCTCCGAGAACCTCGATGTGCCATCCCTACGCAACGTAGCCGTCACAGTATAGCGGTCCAATAGCGTGTAATTCAGTCGCCCATAATACGAGAGCAACGCGTGACGCTGATCCGAGGCGGCTATGACCGACGTAGACTCGCCAAGGCAGTTATAGGTGTCATATTGTGGTGTGGCCGATTTCCAATACTGATAGTCATAGCCGGCCGTGAAGTCGATGATGTGGGTCTGGTTGAAGTTCTTGTTATAGTTGGCGTATATCGTCAATAGCTTGTTCGTCATCTCCTGTGGACCATACTCATAGTCGCTGCCGTTATACGAGTAGCCCGAGTACGACTCCGCAGGGCAATATACCCTACCCTGGCCTTTAGCGTAGTCATAACCCAATGTGAGGTGCAACTTCAGCTCTGGCAGCGGGTGTAGCTTATACTCCGCGTCAAGGTTGCCTACCACACGCCGCACAGTCGAGCGGTCATTATTCTGCTCCAATATGCCCACAGGGTTCGCGTTAGCACCCGTCACCGTCGTGCCATCTGGGTTCAACACCTCATAATAACCACCCCACTGGTTCGCCGAGTCACCATAATCCTTATACACCGGCACCGTAGGATTGCCCACCGACGCGTTCCATATTGCCGAGGTCGACGCAAAACGGTTCTTGTTCTGCGACAGCTTGACGCCAAGGTTCAACCTCAAATGGTCGTCCAATAGCGATGGCGACACGTTAAGGTTGCCACTCAACCTCTCCGCACGATCCGTCATCAAGATGCCCGCCTGGTTATAATAACCCACCGAGAAGCGTATCGGTACAACGCCCGCCTTAGCCGAGATCGACACGTTATTATCCGTACCAAACGCCGTCTGGAATATCTCTTCATTCCAATCCGTATCCTCTTCGCCCAACAACGCCTTCTGCGCGTCACTGCCCTCGCCCGTCACAACATCGATAAACTCCTGCCTCGACATCATGTCCGTATACTTCGTGGCATGCTGAAGTGAGTTGGTCGTAGTAAACGACACCTTGAACTTCTCGTTCGCTCCCTTCTTCGTCGTGATGATGATGACGCCATTCGATGCGCGAGAACCATAAATCGCCGTCGACGACGCATCCTTCAGCACCGTCATGCTCTCTATGTCAGCCGGGTTGATAAGCGACAAGAAGTTACTCGAGTTGCCACTGATACCGCCATTCTCCAATGGCACACCATCCAGCACAATAAGAGGGTCATTGCTCGCATTCAACGACGCGCCACCACGTATCTTGATCGTGTTCCCCGCCGTAGGCGAACCGCCCGACGATATAATCTGCACACCCGACACCTTACCGTTTATCAACTGCGCCGGCGACGAGATAAGTCCCTGGTTAAAGTCGTCCGCCGTGACGTTCTGTATCGCTCCCGTAAGGTCTCCCTTGCGCTGCGTGCCATAGCCTATCACCACCACGTCACCCAACGTCGCTATCTCCTCCGTCAACGTCACGTTAATGGAGTTCGACGTGAGTGCCAACGTCTGAGTGTCATAGCCTATGAAGCTCACCTTGATATTCTCCGCTCCACTCGGCGCATTCAGCGTGTACCTTCCGTCAATGTCAGTCACAGTTCCAACAGTAGTACCAGGAATTGTGATTGTAGCTCCAGGTATAGGCTGCCCATTGACATCCACCACCTGACCCGCAACGACACGGCTGCTCTGTCCAAGCACCAGTGCCGGCATGCCCATACATCCTGCAAGGACTATCGGCAACGCCTTCTTTACGATTCTTAATGTTTGCATTAGTTTGTAGGGGGTTGATTAATAAAAATGCCCAGCTTGCGCCAGCCATCTCTCTTTGTTGTACAACACAAAATTACCTTAAAGAGTGTTTAGCGCACCGTACACAAATAGGGCATTTAGGGGTTCGTAATCGTGCAAATCACAACTCTCAACGTGCACATTTCGCTCATATCACACCAACACTCCCACCATTCCGCACCATTCGCACAAAAAACGCAACGCAAACGCATATCCCAAACGCCGAAAGGCGCAACGCGAAGACGTCGCCGGCGGCGTCTCACCCTAACGCCGAAAGGCGTCCCCTATCTACCGACCTCAACGCCATAGGCGCACTACCCCCTTCCCCTCACCCCCCCATATTCCATATTTTTAACACCAACTTCCACAATTAAATCATAGCTTTGCCCCAAGAACCTAATAACATAGATCATGAAAGCAATGAAACTTATCGCTCTCACCGTCATGACGGTCATGGGCATCGAGGCCTCGGCACAACTCACCAAGGAACTCGACGAGTGGACTCGTTTCGAGATCTCATTCGACGCTCAGAAAATCAAGTATGAAGGCAACAGCTACGAATCCGAGGGCGAAGACCCTAAAGGTGCCGCCATCGCCATCATGCACGGCGTAAGCCTCACCAACAGCATTCCCCTCTTCCTCGACCTCGGCGGACGCATCTCCTGGACTCATTACAGCGAGAGCTTCACCGGTGGCAAGAGCAAGTTCACCAACGCCAACATCGCTATCCCTGTCGAGGCAGCATACAAGTTCTCCTTCGCCAACTCCCCTAAAATCAAAATCGTACCATTCTTCGGCCCTAACTTCAAATTCAACTTCATCGCCCGCCGCAAATGGTGCCCAGACGAAGGTGACAACGTCAAGACCAACCTCTTCAAAGAGGAAAACGGCGACGCCAAAATCTTCCAAGTAGGTCTTAACCTCGGCGTAGGCGTACACCTCGGCAAGTTCTACGTCGGCTACAACTTCCAGCCCGACATCTCCTCATTCCAAAAGAATGGCAGCGACAAAGTCAAGACTAAGAACAACTACATCTCTATCGGCTTCGACTTCTAAGCCGTCATAGCGATAACACACAAGGCGGAAGAGCGCAAACTCTTCCGCCTATTTTCGTCTAACTAAGCCCGCTCCCCTACCCCTCCAGTACCCACTCGCACACCGGCCTAACCCTCACCTTCGCCCCCTTCCACTCCACATCCTCATCCACCCAATCCGTCAGCAGCAACAGGTTTCCACACCCCGTTCTCTTCTTCGCCAACATCAACCCATCCATCTCCCGCCGACGGGTCTTCTCGTTCGATATGTCATACGACACCTGTACCGCCTCCACTACCTCCTTCCCCCTGCATACCACGAAATCACATTCACCCTGCCTCTCCCTGAGGTAATACACGTCATACCCCCGCGCCTTGCACCTCCTCATCAGCTCCACACACACCACCGTCTCCAACCGCCACCCCAAATTCTCCCCCGCCATAGCGTTCTCACGCCAATCCATCAACGCCACATCCACCGTATACTCCTTCTCCTGCGTCATCCGCAATTTGCTCTTCTGCGAGTACTTCTGAAGTCCTATCAGCAGATACGCCTGCTTCAGATAGTCTATATAGTTCCTCACCGTATGTTCCGACCTGACTTTCAACATCTCCGCCATTTCCTTGACATCCACCACCCCAGGCGCTATATTCATCACGTGACTCGCCAACTGCTCAAACGCTGCTCTAAATGTCACACTAAACCGCTGCTGCACATCACGCTGCAATATGTTCTTCACCAAGTCCCTCACGTACACTCGGCTATCACTCATCGACATCATCTCTGGGAATCCACCCCTACGCATATACTCATCAAACGCCCCACGCCTAAACGCCTTCAACTTCGTCGTCATGCCTTCCGTGTCCACACCTTTCATCATGCAGAACTCACCAAACGAGAACGGATACAACGCAATCTCCTTACTCCTCCCCGTCAGGTGCGTCGCCAAGTCACTACCCAATAATTTAGCGTTCGACCCCGTCAATATCACCCTCATACCATTCCGCAACAGTCTGTTGACGAACAAGTGCCACCCATCCACATTCTGCACCTCGTCCATAAACAAGTGTCTGAACTCCCCATACACCTTATACGCCACCTCCAGCACGTCATTCAAGTCCTCTGCCCTGACCCCCATAAGCCGCTCATCGTCAAAATCCACATACGCGTACTTCACCCCCGCACTCTCCAACGCATGAAAGCACAGTGTAGACTTGCCGCTCCTCCTCACACCTATAACCACCTGCGCCTGAGGGCTCTCCATGTCTATCTGCTCCACCTCTCGCCTATGGCACAACTTCTCCCCGCGCCTCATGTCCAACTCCCCTTTCTGGTCTATCAGCACTTGCTCTATCCTCTTCTTATCTATCATTTCTTAATCTATTGATTTCCACAGCAAATATAATATTCAATGCCTTATTTTACAACTTTCACCCCTACTTCAATACCTTATTCTACACTTTTTGCCTACTCTTCAATGCCTTATTTTGTACATTTCACCACAGCTTCGCTGCCTTATTTTACACAACACTCCCTTACACTCAATCAAAAAATGACTACCAAAGAGTTCGCCCTGTGGGGCATCCTGTCTGTCGTGGTCGTCGCCGCATGGAAGCTCGCCGACCTCATCTGGCGTCGCCGAGGCAAATGCTACGCCTGGGCCATCAATTATCCTCACAGGCGACCACAGCCAAGAGTTCAACGAGAACCACAAAAATTACTGGGGACACAACGGCAACTTCTCCGACAGCCAAGTCGGAGTGCCAATGATTATGCACCGACCAGGCAATAACATTCCGCATACTTGCACACACCGCACAAGCCACAACGGCATCGTCCCGACACTCATGTCCTGCTTCCTCGGCGTCACCAACAACATCGGCGACTACTCCTCAGGCCATCTGCTCACCGACACCACGTCGCGCAATTGGCATATCCGACTTCAATGCCGCAGTCAACAACCTGAACAAATATTTCAACTAAGAGGTTACACATTGTCCGATAATTAATTAACTTTGCACCTGTTCTGCGTAGTCTCTGGTCGAACAAGGGTGTCGGCGTATACTGCGTTTTGTGAAACCCATATTGTTATAGATAACGATGGATTTAATCAAAGTTGCTCAAGACGCCTTCAAGAGTGGCGTCGAGTTGCCCGCCTTCAAGAGCGGCGACACTATTGCTGTCTCCTACAAAATCAAGGAGGGCAATAAGGAGCGTGTACAGGTTTTCAAGGGTGTCGTAATCCAGATCAAGGGCGAGGGCGTTGGCAAACGCTTCACCGTCCGCAAGATCTCCAACGGCATCGGCGTAGAGCGTATCTTCCCCATGAACTCCCCGTTCATCGAGAAGGTCGATGTTGAGCGCTATGGCAAGGTCAGGAGAGCACGACTCTACTACCTCCGCGGTCTCACCGGCAAGAAGGCCCGTATCAAGGAGAGAAGGAAATAATCCTCTCGGCTTTGAACAAACTAAACCCGCCACCCACGGCGGGTTTTTTTGTTTTCGCACCCAACCATATAGAGATTATGCCCACATCGTCTTCCCTAAATGCGCATGCGTACCCAAACCCATGGTCGCAGGGCTCACGCAGAGACGATGCCTGCTTCGTCTCACATGTTTCCTAACCCACGGTCGGAAACCCGCTCATGTAGAGACGCCCGCCCGCGGCGTCTCCCTTAACGCGAATACATAACTCCAAGCGCCGTAAGGCGTAATGCACACCCCATGCCCGTAACCGCTCTACACTACCTTTCCCCCGTCCTTTTGTCAAAATATTTGCCAGCGAGCAGTGCGGCATGCAATTCCGACCCGCGGCGGCAACTTTCTCGCTAATTATTCGTAACATTGTGACAAACATAAACACGATAATATGAAACACTTTTTACTTCTTGCCGCTCTGCTTTGCATCGGATTCACGGCTTGCGACGATGACGACACCGACGCGGGCAAACTGCCATCCTCCGCCAAGATTTGGATTAACGGCGTGGACAGGGCTAACAAGTCACTCACCACCGATGAGGGGACGGAGGGCGAGCAACGGTTGATGACCGTAGCGGAAATATGCCGATATGATAGTATTTGTTTGATTGTCGGAGAGGGAATGAACGTAGGGCAAGAATATATAGGTGTTTTGTTTTATATCAACCCCGAGGATAAATGGAATTGCATAATTGATACGGTCGGGAACCGCCTTTGCATGAGTACGGGCGATATTCAAATAGTTGAGGATAACCCATTTTTCCGAGAGGATTGGCACGC
>CAVFBA010000014.1:0-59252 GCA_963620665.1 bacterium | reverse complement strand
CCACAAGCGCCCCGGGGCTCGACTTTTTTACCCGCACACGCCACACCCTCATCCCCACGCCCCCACCCTTACCGCACGCCTTTCCTACCCACACCCGCCGCCGTCCCCTCCCCATCCCCACACTTGAGACCCGCCGTCGCAACCCACCCATGTAGAGACGTCCGCCTTCGGCGTCTCCCCTGACGCCGAAGGCGTACAAAAACCCACGGGCGGAGACCCCCATGTAAAGGCGATGCCCGCATCGTCTCCCTTAGTGCGAATGTGCACGATAACCCACAGCCGTGCTAACCCCCAAGGAATTAACAGACAGGTGTAAAGACGTTGCTTGAAACGTCTATTCCTACCTCAACGTTTCAACCCACCCTCAAACGGAGTCTCGCCCTGCCAGAGTCATCTGACAGGGCGAGGCACCGCTTCTAATCTCCTTAATAGTTATTTGCCTTTAACTCAAAGTAGCTCTGGGGATGAGCGCATACGGGGCAACGCTCTGGCGCTTTCTTGCCGATAACGACATGGCCACAGTTGCGGCATATCCACACACAGTCACCCTCTTTCGAGAACACCACAGCATTCTCAATATTCATGAGTAGTTTGCGGTACCGCTCTTCGTGCTCCTTCTCTATGGCTGCCACGCCACGCATTTGGGCTGCAATCTCAGTGAAACCCTCCTCGTCGGCCTCATGTGCCATGCGCTCATACATGTCGGTCCACTCGAAGTTCTCACCGTCAGCTGCGTCCTTGAGGTTGTCGGTGGTCGTGGGCACCTTGCCGCCATGTAGTGCTTTGAACCAAAGCTTGGCGTGCTCCTTCTCGTTGGCTGCCGTCTCCTCAAATATGGCGGCCATCTGCTCATAGCCGTCTTTGCGAGCCTGTGAGGCGTAGAAGGTGTACTTGTTGCGAGCCTGGCTCTCGCCGGCGAAGGCCTCCCAGAGATTCTTCTCTGTCTTTGTGCCTTTTAGTTCTTTCATGGTTGTGCGTTCTTTGGTTGATACTTAGTGATCATGAGGGTGAATTTCATCGCCCCTCCATATGCAAATATATTTATTAGATTGACGCAACCATTACTTAATCAGTAATTTATATTAATTATATCGAATGCGATACAAAGTTATATCTCCCCTCTGACCCCTACTGACTCAATCTCCATGCCTATTGGTGGGGCGATTTTGCGTACACGAACCCATCCACCAAGGAGTCCCTGAGTGGTGAATTGCTGACGTATCTGGCTGGTGATATCCTCCACGAGACTTTCAAGGAGGTGGTGTGGGATGTCCATTACTTGTTTGATGACGTGGCAGATGTCGACATAGTTCAGTGCATGATCAATGCCGTCAGATTTGGCTGGTAGTGTGGCATCGATACGAATGTCAGCATCGACAATGAAACGGCCGCCTACTATGCGCTCCTCGTCATAGCAACCGTGGCGGGCATATATGCTGATATTGCGAAGTTCTATCGTCATCTCTTTCATAACTATCTTGTGTTGAGGTTTGCATCGCGAATATAATCCATTCTTATCCTGGGTGTGGGCTAGGCTTGCAAATCAATGCCATATTCGTTAATTTTGAATTGCGGATGTGTTCCGCAACCTTAACCCATTGGATTCATGACAGACCAATCAGCCGAGACGCAACCCAAGACAGAGAGTGCGGGCAATTTCATCATACAGAAGATAGAGGCCGACCTCAAGGAAGGCAAAAACGGAGGCCGTGTGCAGACACGATTCCCGCCTGAGCCTAACGGTTACCTCCACATCGGTCATGCCAAGGCCATTGCCCTCGATTTCGGCGTAGCGCAGCGTTATCGCGGAGTGTGCAACCTTCGCCTCGACGACACCAACCCGACGAAGGAGGGCAACGAATATGTGGAAGCCATCAAGGAAGATATACAGTGGCTCGGATTTAATTGGGGTAACATCTTCTACGCTTCTGATTACTTCCAGCAACTGTGGGACTTCGCTGTGGAACTCATCAAGCAAGGTCGTGCCTACGTTGATGAGCAGACTGCTGAGCAGATTGCCGAGCAGAAAGGTACTCCAACCCAGGCAGGCACACCGTCACCATATCGTGACCGCCCTGCTGAAGAAAGCTTGGCGTTATTCGAGCAGATGAACAGCGGTAAGATGGAGCCAGGCAAGATGGTGCTGCGTGCTAAGATCGACATGGCGAACCCTAACATGCATTTCCGCGATCCGATAATATACCGCGTGTTGAATGTGCCGCATATCCGCACAGGAAACAAGTGGAATGCGTACCCTATGTACGATTTTGCGCATGGTCAGAGCGACTATTTCGAGGGTGTGACCCATTCCCTATGTACGCTCGAGTTCGTGGTACACAGACCCTTATATGACCTCTTCGTCGATTGGCTGAAGGAGACTCGTGGTGAGGATTTGAATGACAATAGACCTCGTCAGACCGAGTTCAACAAGCTTAACCTGAGCTATACGCTGATGAGTAAGCGCAATCTGCTCGCCCTCGTGAAGAATGGTCTTGTGAGTGGCTGGGACGACCCAAGAATGCCAACTATATGCGCTTTCCGACGTCGTGGTTATAGCCCTCAGAGCATTATATCGTTCATTGATAAGATCGGATATACCACATTCGACGCTCTCAATGAATTCTCGCTATTGGAAAGTGCCGTGCGCGAGGATCTTAATAAGCGTGCCACACGAGTGTCAGCCGTGTTGAACCCTGTGCGTCTCGTCATCACGAACTATCCTGAGGGACAGATAGAGATGATGGATGCGCAGAACAATCCCGAAGCGGTAGACGAGGGAAACCATAAGATTGCCTTCGGTCGTAACCTATGGATGGAGCGTGAAGACTTCATGGAAGATGCCCCTAAAAAATTCTTCCGTATGACCCCAGGTGGTGAGGTCCGCCTCAAGAACGCCTATATCGTGCGTTGCACAGGATGCAAGAAAAACGCCGAAGGAGAGATTGAGGAGATATATTGCGAATATGACCCGCAGAGTAAGAGTGGCATGCCTGGCGCAGACCGCAAGGTCAAGGGTACCCTTCATTGGGTATGCGCCGACAAGTGCCAGAAGGCAGAGGTGCGATTGTACGACCGACTGTGGAAGGTAGAGAACCCTCGTGACGAGATGGCGGCTATCATTGACCAGCAGGGATGCGAGCCGGTCGAGGCCATGAAGCAAATCATCAACCCCGACTCATTGCACGTGCTTACTGAGTGCTATGTGGAGGACTTTGCCGCAGAGCAAAAGCCTCTGTCGTACTTGCAGTTCCAACGCATAGGGTATTTCAATGTGGATCCCGACTCGAAGACAGTTGGTCATCCTGTGTTCAATAAGACCGTTGGTCTGAAAGACAGTTGGGCAAAAGCTGCAAAGTAAGTACTACGCATTAAAACCACACTCTATATTTTCGCCGCTCGCTGGGTAATAACCTGGCGAGCGGTTGCTTGTTGTTATATTTAGTAATATTTAATTTGCATTTGCTAACATTTATCACTATGTTTGTGCTATCATCTTTCTATGCCCCACAAAACAATGACCCATATTTACGACACACAAGATCTCCTCGCTGACCAGCGTTATCTGCGACTTTTGGCCGAGAAATTCCCTAACATTTCCGCTGCGGCGACAGAGATTGTCAACCTACAAGCGATACTAAGTTTGCCGAAGGGAACAGAGCACTTCCTGTCTGACTTACATGGAGAAAGCACGGCATTCAGGCATGTGCTGAAGAATGCGTCGGGTGTGATACGACGAAAAGTCGACGATCTCTTCGGAATGACGATGCGCAGAGAGGATAGGGACACCCTGTGCTCACTGATATACTACCCGTCAGAGAAACTTGAGCAGATTAAGAACCAGGCAAATATAGACATTGAGGACTGGTATAGGACGGCGTTGTTCCATGTGGTGGCTGTGGCAAGGGTGGTGGCATCGAAATATACCCACTCGAAAGTGAGAAAGGCTCTGCCGCCTGAGTTCGCGTATGTCATAGAGGAGTTGCTTTATGAGAGTCAAACAGATGAGGATAAGCATAGTTACTACGCCTCGTTAATCAACTCGATAGTCAACATTGGCCGTTCTGAGGAGTTTATTATTGCGATTAGTAGGCTTATACACAGACTAGTAATAGATACGTTGCACGTTGTGGGCGATGTCTACGATCGTGGTCCAGGAGCGTGCGACATTATGGAGTCGCTGTGCTCATATCATGATTTTGACATTCAGTGGGGCAATCATGACATCTCGTGGATGGGCGCTGCGATAGGTAATTTAGCGTTAATAGCTAATGTGGTGCGGATTTCCATACGTTACGCAAATGTGGAGACGTTAGAGGAGGGGTATTCGATAAACCTGTTGCCACTTGCCACGTTTGCGATAGACAACTACGGTGTGGATCCTTGTGAGAGGTTTCAAGCTCAGGAGTTTGAGGATAATAGTCGGATGAGCAGGTCGAAACAGCTGATGGCTAAGATGCACAAGGCCATATCAATCATACAGTTTAAACTTGAGGGTCAGATTATAGCTCGTCATCCAGAGTATCAGATGGCGGACAGACTTGTGCTGAACAGCATTGATTTCGATGCTGGAACGATTATGCTTGGCGGGGTGACGTATCCATTGTGCGACAAACTGTTCCCGACAATTGACCCTGCTAATCCGTATGTCTTGAGCCTTGAGGAGGAGCAGTTGATGAGTCAGTTGCACCATTCGTTCACTCATTCAGAGAAGTTGCAGAAGCACATCAGGTGTTTTTATAACCATGGGAGTTTGTACCTGGTGCGGAATAATTGCCTGCTCTATCATGCGGCGATACCACTGAATGACGACGGAACATTCAAGGAAGTTAGTATCGGTGGTGAGCGTTATGCGGGCAAGGCGTTGATGGATAGGATAGATAAGATGGCTCGGACTGCGTATTTTGCCGCAGATGGCTCGAAGGAGAAAACGGACGCGGTGGATTATATGTGGTATTTGTGGTGTGGCCCTAACTCTCCGTTATACAACAAAGACAAAATGACGACATTTGAACGGTATTTTGTTGATGTCGAAGAGCTTAACAAAGAAGTCAAGGGTGCCTACTATGAGCTGGCCAATAATGCGGAGACGTGTGAGTATATCATGCGTGAGTTCGGTCTTGACCCCGACAAGTCGCGTATTATTAACGGTCATACCCCTGTGAGGACAATGGAGGGTGAGAGCCCAACGCGTGCGAAAGGAAAACGCCTTGTGATAGATGGCGGCTTTTCAAAACCTTACCATAAGACAACAGGCATTGCGGGCTATACGCTGATATACAACAGCCATGGGTTGCAGCTTGTGCAGCATGAGGCGTTTGAGAGTAAAGAAAAGGCTGTGGAGGATGGAAGTGATATACATAGCAGGGTGCAGCTTGAGGAGTTTAAATATCATCGGATGCTGGTCAGGGATACTGATAGGGGGCGGGAATTGCAAACGCAAGTGGATAATCTCGAGCGGTTGTTGCAGGCGTATAGGGATGGATTGGTGAAAGAAAGCTGATTGGTGTAATCTTTTGAGCGGTGAGCCGATATAGAAAGCGTCCCCGAGAAGTTAGTCTCAGGGACGCAGGATAGGTGTGCTTACACCCTGTGTTTTAGTTGTTCTTGAGCTCGGCTTGTACTGCTGCGAGTTTCTCGAAGAGCTCGTGCCCGCTTACCTTACGGAATACAATATCGTGCAGCTCAGCAATCTTGACACGTTTTTGCTCCATAGTGTCACGGTCGCGTAGGGTGACGGTGTCGTCCTCAAGGGTCTGTCCGTCGACTGTCACGCAGTAGGGAGTGCCTATGGCATCTTGACGACGGTAGCGCTTGCCAATAGAGTCCTTCTCGTCATAGGCAACGTTCATGGCAAGTTTGAGGGAGTCGACGATCTTGTGAGCCTTTTCGGGCATGCCATCTTTCTTGACGAGAGGAAGGACAGCGAGCTTGACTGGCGCAAGCACTGGGGGCAGTTTGAGCACTACACGGCTATCACCACCCTCGAGTTGCTCCTCTGTGTATGCTCCAGCCATGATGGAGAGGAACATACGGTCTACTCCGATGGAGGTCTCTACGACGAAGGGAACATAGCTCTCGCCTGTCTCCGGGTCGAAGTATTGGATCTTTTTGCCGCAGTACTTCTGGTGTTGGCTGAGGTCAAAGTTGGTGCGGCTGTGTATACCCTCAACTTCCTTGAATCCGAAGGGCATGCGGAACTCAATGTCGGTGGCGGCATTGGCGTAGTGAGCAAGTTTCTCATGGTCGTGGAACTGATAGTTCTCATCGCCCATGCCAAGGGCTTCGTGCCAGCAAAGACGGTAGCGTTTCCAATAGTTGAACCACTTCATTTCCTCGCCAGGACGTACGAAGAACTGCATCTCCATCTGCTCAAACTCCCTCATTCGGAAGATGAATTGGCGTGCCACAATCTCGTTGCGGAAGGCCTTGCCAATTTGTGCAATACCGAAGGGGACCTTCATGCGGCCTGTCTTCTGCACGTTGAGGAAGTTGACGAAGATGCCTTGTGCTGTCTCAGGACGAAGATATATCTTCATGCTGCCATCAGCCGTGGAACCCATCTCGGTGCTGAACATGAGGTTGAACTGACGAACGTCGGTCCAGTTCTTGGTACCTGATATGGGGCAGACAATCTCCTCGTCGAGTATTATTTGCTTGAGTTCGTTGAGGTCATTGGCATTCATGGCCTTCGAATAGCGCTCGTGAAGCGCGTCACGCTTAGCTTGATGCTCGATGACACGAGCTGAGGTCTCACGAAACTTGGCCTCGTCGAAAGCGTCACCAAACTTCTTGCGTGCTTTGGCTATCTCTTTCTCAATTTTCTCGTCGTATTTTGCTATTTGCTCCTCGATGAGCACGTCGGCGCGGTAGCGCTTTTTGCTGTCGCGGTTGTCGATGAGGGGGTCGTTGAAAGCGTCGACGTGACCAGACGCCTTCCATATTGTCGGGTGCATGAAGATGCTGGAGTCGATGCCTACGACATTGTCGTTGAGCTTAACCATAGCATCCCACCAATACTTCTTGATGTTGTTTTTCATCTCGACACCGTTCTGACCGTAGTCATAGACTGCTCCCAGACCGTCGTAAATTTCGCTGCTTGGAAATACGAAACCGTACTCTTTGCAGTGCGAAACCAGTTTTTTGAAAACGTCTTCTGCCATTTTCTTTGTTTGTCTTGTTGGTTGTTTGTATTTAGAAGGCCTCGTGGGCGGCAAAGTCCGCTGGTTATCTTGCGCCTCCCGCCTGCGTGGCGTTGGTATCGTATAGGATTCTATTCCTCTGTCACCCGATATTTGTCGTATGTCTCCTTGAACTTTTTGGGCTGGAACACCTGCTTATAACCCAATATCACGAGTAGACCACCGATACTCAACACGAAGCCTATCACAAAGCCACCTATGATGTGGATCAGCATCTTTGGACTGCTCTTCTTGTCGGGCTGCACAACAGGCTCTACAATGGAGAATACTGGTGTCTCGGCAAGCAATTTCAACCGACTTTTCTCTACTTCGCTTTGCAATGACTGGAGTAGTGAATAGCTGAGGTTGTATTTGTCTTCAAGTTGTTGCCGCTCGATGCTGCTACGCTCTTCCACGTAGTCACGGTGTCTGTCGCGATAGTTGAAGAACTCTTGGCGTGCTTCGGTGAACTCTTCCATCGTCTCGTCATAGCGTTTCTGAAGGAAATTCAGGTTTTTCTGAGCGCTACTTGTGGCATATTCCGTGATAGTGGTCTGTAGCTGTTGCATGACGGCTGTGGCAAGTTCAGCACTTTGCTCCGGGGTCTCACCGTCGGCACTGATGCGAACAATATTGACCTCCTCGTCGGGTGTCACGGAAATGTGCCCGCGTAACCATTTTGCGCAGTTAATCCTCACTTTGTCCATCACCAATGGTCGTGGCACTTGACTGAAGTCATCTTTACTCGGCTCTACAAATACAATCTTTTTCTTGTCGCTCAACGCCTCCTTTATTGTGAAAGGTAGCATAATGGTGTACTTGAGGATCTCCTCGCCTATGGATAGAATAGAATCGGCTTTAGTATGCTCGTAGAGAGTCATGACTGTGTCCTCTGGCTCTTTCCATGTCAGTGGCACTGTCTCCATAATCTCGAGAAGAGCCGGGGTGCTGGTGACAACCTCCGCATAGAGGTCTGGAGTGATAGTGGCGCCATTAGCCCCATCACCACCAAGATTAATGCCAGCCATACTCGCAAGTCCTTTTAGACTGCCCATGCCACTCTCGCTGCCCTCATAGATAGGCAATATCGCAGCGTTAGATGTGAAGACTCGAGGCTTAAGGAAATAGATGACGATAGCGAGTAGAAGGCATCCGCCGACAGTGTACATTATCAGTTTACGTTGTGCCCACAAATAAGATATGAGCCATACAATGTCAAACTCCTCGGAGTTATTGGCGTTCTGTCGATCTGTGTTGTTGTTCTCGTTCATATCTGATTATCTGAGGAGACTAACTACGATTGCTGCCATAGATACAAGCGTTGAGCCCATAGAAATATATGCGGGAGCCTGCATCTTAGGTTCTGGCTTCTTAGGTACGACGACCTCACTGCCTGGACGCACCTTAGGATACTTGCGGAAGAATAGAATATGGCGCACAGACTCACTCTCGCCATTGGCATGGACAACGTACGTCATTTTCTTATAAGCTCTTGGACCGAAGCCACCGGCATTCTTGATGTACTTCTTTGCGTTCCACCCTTTGACCCAAATCATGCTTGTGGGGTTCTGCACTGTGCCAGAGACACGTACTGTCTGACTGATATTGGGAATCTCAATTATGTCACCATCGCTGAGATAGATGTCCGCATCAGAGCCTGGATTGGCGAGTGCGTCTTTGAGACGTATGGAGACGAAGTCATATTCGATGCCATTCTCCGTGAGGTAGAAGAGGGTGTCACCACGTGCTTCAGATTGGCGTAACTTGATGTCACGCTCCTCTTGACTCATTTTTATAGGACGGTATATGCGGGCAGCCTCAATGTTGGCACTGCTGGTGAAACCCCCGCTCCATGCGCTAAGTTCACTGAGAGTGACGTAGTTGCTCGTGAGACCGTATGTGCCAGGATTGTTGAGCGCACCACGCAGAAGGACGCTGCCACCAATAGATGCCGAGCCTTTGGTGCGGACATATACTTGGTCGAATGGTTTGAGCAGAAATGAGTTGTCACCAGCTCTGTCAATAGATAAGTCTCGCGATATGACAACTGTCTTGAGCTCGCGGGCACGCTCAACGCTATAGTTTTCGTCATCGTCCACACGGCGGATTATCTCAATATTATTTGTCTGCGCATTCTCCGTAAGACCGTTGGCGAGGACTATAAGGTCGCCAAGCGTGAGGTTGTCACGATATTCGTACGTTCCAGGCATCTGCACCTCACCACTGAGGAATACCGTGCGACGTTGGCGCATCTCGTCAATGGAGGCTATGGTCACGACATCGCCACTCTTGATGTCTATGTCGGTGACACCATTCTTGACATCAAGTACATTGAAGTTGAGAGCCTCGAGCGTGTAGTCCTCTTTATAGCGGGTTATGACACCACGGTTGAGAAATGCGTTCTCGGTGAGTCCGCCGGCTTGAGCAATGAGAGCCGATAGCTTAAGCCCTTCGGAAAACTCGTATGTGCCAGGTGCGAAGACAGCTCCTTCAATCTTGACGGCATTGTCTATGCGTATCTCGCTAACCTTGTTGACTACAACTGAGTCGCCCGAAGCAAGTTGCACTGCGGCAGGATCTTTCACTGCCATATACTCCGTCGTGTAGCGACCTATGCGGAAGAGACCGAGGTTGTCTGTCATGGCCTGGGGTGTGAACCCTCCAGCATAGCGGATAAGGTCGGCAACAGTCTCGCCCTCCTTAGCCTCGAAATAGCCAACGCGCTTAAATGCACCACCCGTGGTGATTCGCTTGATGTAGGTGGGAATCATAATGATGTCGCCATCTGCAAGGCCAACGTTGACATCGCTCTTGCCATTAACGATGAAGTCGTATATGTCGAGGTGCGCTATGATACGCCCGCCACGTATAAGTTGTATGTCACGGTATGAGCCATTGCGGGTAGGACCACCGCTGAGGTATAGAACGTTGAAAAGTGATGCCGAAGCCGATATCGTGTACGTGCCAGGCATGAAGGCCTCTCCTATAACGCTCACTTTGACTGGTTTAGCTTGGGCAAGCCGTATGGATGCTTTGGTGCGTGAACCCATATCGTTGTATATGGTGCGCATCTTGGCAAGTATTGCTGTCTTGGCATCCGCCATGGTGAGACCTCCAACACGCACAGGACCTACCATGGGTATGCTTAGCGTGCCGTCTTTAGCCACGCTAAGCTGGTAGCTCTGCTCGGCGGCACCGTAGATGTCAATGTCAATCTGATCTCCAACGCCAACCGTGTAGCTGTCGCCCACTGCCATATTGGTACTCGGTTCGAAGGTGAGTCCTTGGCGGTTGAAGATGTCAAATCCGAAGAGCAGTGAGTCCTGACGAGTATATGCTGGACGGCCAGAATACCCTGTGCCAGTGAGGTCAGTCGTCTCATCTCCCTGACTGAACATGTCGTTAAATGAGATGCCCGTCTCAGCAGATGCACGACGGTCGGCAGTCGACGTGTTCTTGTTCGAGAGATAACGCGATAGACGCCGGCGTAGCTGTGTCAACTGCCTGGCTGTTGCTCCCTTGGCTTCTGCTTGCGCTATGGCCTCGTCAAGAGTCACCCCAGCCTTCTGGAGTTTCATGGCTTGGGAACGAATCTGGTTCTCGGGGATCTTGCTGACATCGATATTGGTGTAGTTAGCTTTGCTTTGCGCATCGGTTGCCATGGGAATGGCAAGGAGCAACGCTGTGGCAAGAATGAGGAGAAGTTGCTTTACTTTCATAAGATTGGGGTGTGGGACGTAAGTGTCGTGTTTGGTTCTTGAGTATGGCTTTGGTTTACTTGTCGAGTTCATCGTGAACAGCGGATAGTGCGCTTGTCACTACCTTGTCCATGTCATAATATTTATATTCCGCAAGGCGACCTCCGAATATGACGCCTGTCTCTGTGAAAGCAAGCTCGGCGTATTTGGCAGCCATGGCGCTGTTAGTGGCATCGTTGACGGGATAGTAGGGTTCCATGCCTGGTTGCCACTCAGTAGAATACTCGCGCGAGATGACAGTCTTAGGCTGTGTGCCAAACTCGAAATGCTTATGTTCAATGATACGGGTGAATGGCACGTCAGCCGATGTGTAGTTGACAACGGCGTTGCCCTGGAAATTGGCCATGTCGAGTGTCTCTGTCTCGAAACGTACGGTGCGATATTGCAAGTGACCGAAACGGAAACCGTAATACTCGTCAATAGCGCCCGTAAAGACGACTTTCTTAGCCTGAGCGTCTAACTCCTTGCGATTGGCAAAGTAGTCCACCGATGTACGCACCTCTACCCCTTCGAGTAGTTTGTCTGTCAATGCGTTGTACCCGCCAATTGGTATGCCTTGCCAACGGTCATTGAAGTAGTTGTTGTCGAAGATGAGGCGCACAGGCAAGCGCCGTATGATGAACGCAGGGAGGTCTGTGCACTTACGACCCCACTGCTTCTGAGTATATCCCTTGATTAGTTTCTCGTAGATGTCTCGACCCACGAGCATAAGTGCCTGCTCCTCAAGGTTACGTGGCTCACTGACTCCGTCACGACGCATGACCTCGGCAGCCTCAGAACGTTGCTCTGCTATCTTAGCCTCTGCCTCGGCGGGAGTGGTGACTCCCCACATCTCGTAGAAGGTGTTCATGTTGAATGGCAGATTATAGAGCTTGCCCTCATAGTTTGCCACAGGCTGATTCGTATAGCGATTCATCTCGACGTGTGAGGACACATAGTCCCACACCTCACGGTTAGAAGTATGGAATATATGCGCGCCATAGCGATGGACATTGATGCCCTCGATGTCGTCGCAATGGATATTGCCACCCGTATGGTCCCGGCGGTCTATGACGAGACACTTCTTGCCACGCTTAGTGGCCTCATGCGCAAAGACGCACCCGAAGAGACCAGCACCGACTATGAGATAATCGTACATTGTGATGTTTATATGTTATTCTTTTTACGTATAGCGACACGTATGGCGTCGCTGATAACTGTGGTGAGACCAAGTATGACGGCATAGCGCACAGCCTTACCGATGAGTATCATGGCACAAGTGGCAACGATTGGTGTCTTAGCCAACCCTAAACCCAAAGCCAAGAAGTCGCCTACCCAAGGAGCCCAGACAAACAGCCCACACAGACACCCGTAAGAATCAATCCACGACTGGATATCAGGCGGCACACCTCCCTCAAGACCAAGAATGCCAGCAAGCCACTCCGAACCAAGCCACCCCGTGGCGAATGTGAGAACGCTGCCAAGCCAATTGCCAATGGTGGCGGCGAAGAAGAGTGGCTTAGGACGAAACGCCCCACTTGCCACAAGCCCCACTAACGCTGCCTCGCTAATGCCAGGCAACAGAGTGGCAGAGAGAAAACTGACGACAAAGACACCCGTAAGGCCCCACTGCGTCAGACGACTGCTGAGTGTCAAGGTCGACAGCTATTTGTATATGGGCTTAACACCGATGACCTCAAGTGCCTTGTCGATGACAGGATCCATAGTGTTAAGAATGGGGTAGAAACCGTCATTCTCACTCACTGACTGACCTATATATGCTCGAACCTCGTTCTCGATAATGTGCGACTCCTTAGCGTCAATATGAGAGGGTGGGGTGACGCCGTTCTTACGGGAATACGCCTTGATCTCGTTTATGAATGGGGTCCGCAGTAGTTTCATGATGAGCTCCTTAGCGTCAAGTGCCTTGAGCTCCTGCCTATGAGCATCGACATACGAGAGCGCATAGTCATAGATGAGCCTCTTCGACCTAAGGCTGTATAAGTAACGTGAGGCAAGCGTGGTATCGTATGGCACGAATACATCTGGCACAATACCTCCGCCACCATACACCGTGCGACCTTTGACAGTATGGAATATCTGCGTGGTGTCTGTCTTTATACTGTCCGCACTAAGCAGCTCTCCACCCTTAATGCGCTCGGCAATATCCTGGTAATACTCCTCGTCGCCATGGCCATACGGACGCTGTATGCACCGCCCGCTCGGCGTATGATAGCGAGAGAGGGTGAGCCGCAGGTTAGACCCGTCGGCAAGTGTCAACTCCGTCTGCACGAGCCCCTTGCCAAACGAGCGACGCCCTATAATCGTGGCACGGTCATTATCTTGCATTGCGCCCGAGAATATCTCACTCGCACTTGCCGAATACTCGTCAATGAGCACCGTAAGCCCCATGTCGCGGCACGTCCCAGTACCATCAGCACGAGTCTCCTGCCTACGCTGATGAGCCCCCTCGGTATAGACTATCATCTCACCACGCTCCAGAAACTCATTACACATGAGCTGCACAACGTTGAGAAACCCTCCCGAATTAGAACGCAAATCAACAATGAGATGCGTGCAACCCTCCGCCTTGAGCTTGGCAATGCCCGCAATCATCTCTTCATACGTCTTCTCCGCAAAGCGGTCTATCTTCAGATACCCCACATTTGGTGCTATCTGATAGGTCGACACCACGCTAACCAACGGTATCTCGCCACGCACAATGTCGAAGTCAAGCACCGTGTCAGGATGACGCAACACCTTAACCTTAACCTCCGAACCTATCTCCCCACGTAGATTATCAAGCACCTTCTGATTAGTCAACTCCGCCTCCTTGCCAGCAAAGCTCCTGCCGTCCACCTCAAGTATACGGTCTCCTGGCAATACCCCAAGCGCCGAACATGGACCTCCCGCCACAACCGACACTACCGTAACCGTATCCTGACGTATGTTGAACATAATGCCGATACCACCAAAGTCCGACTTCAACTCACTCGCCACATGCTCCACCTCCGACCGCGGGATATACACGCTATGCGGGTCAAGCTGTTTCAACACCAACGGTATAGCCATGTCCTGCAACGAGTCCATGTCGACAGGGTCAACGTAGAAGTTATTGATGAGCTCAAGGACACTCTGCAACTTGCCCGAACTTGTGCCACCCAAAAGCGAGGACATGCCCCCCACTCGCGTCTCACCCTCGACAGCGTTATGCCCGCTGACCCAACCCAGGTAGAGACCACCTAAGGCGGCAACAACCATGAGCAGTAGTGTCCAAATGTTCCTCATTATTGTGTTTGGCGATTTACTTGATGATTATAGTCTCCTCAACCCTGTCCACCTTGATCCCCGCACGCCTCAGCAACTCTATCCCGTCGTCCATACGATACTCCTCCGAATACACCACACGCGCGATACCTGCCTGTATGATAAGCTTGGCGCACTCAATACAAGGCGACGCCGTGATATACATCGTAGCACCCAACGAGCTGTTCCCCGTCCTCGCTATCTTGGTGATAGCATTGGCCTCGGCATGCAATACGTAAGGCTTCGTGTGGCCATCCTCCTCACATACATTCTCAAAACCCGATGGCGTGCCGTTATAACCATCCGAGATAATCATCTTGTCCTTCACCATAAGCGCGCCAACCTGCCTCCTCACGCAATAGGAGTTAAGACTCCAGATGCGTGCCATGCCCAGGTAACGCTGGTCCAGTAACGTCTGCTTATCGATGGTCATCGTGGATGGGTCTGCCCGCACTATACGGACTATCACGCAAAGGTAGTAATTAACCGTGAGATAGCCTAACTTTCTCCCCCAAGTTCCTTGGCCACAGCTCTCACCTCATTGCCCGAATACAACCCGCTCATTGTCTCACTATTGTAATGCCGCTCCTCAGGCGATAAACCCGACAATAACTCACGCAACGCCCTATACCGCTGCTCCCCCATGATTTGTGCCGTCGTCATGCCCGTCTCCTCCATCTTGTCAAGCAAGTGACCCGCCACAGTCGCATACGCAAGACCACGCTCCCTCGCCACTGCCTCTATCGACCCAAGACGCCCGAAGGCATCAACCGACAGCTGGCGTGTGTCTACCTTCCTGGCTGCCGGGTTGCGCTGCTCAAACCCCTCCGCCGCCCGTACGCCTTTCTTGTGATATTCATTCGTGATCTCAAGTATACTCTCCCCAAACTGCTGTATCTTGGCTCTCCCCATACCGCTGATCGCCGACAGCTCCTTCCGGCTTATCGGCACAATATCGGCAATGTTCATCAATACACGGTTCGAAACTATTGTGTAGAGCGGCTGATCCTCAACTTCACTCTGCTCCTTGCGCCATAGCTTCAACGCCCTATATAGCTCCTGATTCTTAACCTCGCTCTCGTCCCCGTTGCTCGACTGTACCGCCCGCGATGCTGCCGCCACCGACTCATTGGCCACCGACAATGCCTTGGCCGCCGACAATGCCATCGGGTCAAATCCTTTGTCCACTACGCTCCTTAGCATCGTGTGCTTCAACGCAAGCTCTTGCCGCATGGCGCTCCTCAGCTCCATCAACTCTTTGTTCAGGCTGGCGTTGTCCAACGTGATGTTCGCCGCGCTGGCTATGGGGTCGAGTATGTTCAACACCCGGTTCTCGAAATATTTAGCCCCATTGCGTGTGCGCTCCATCAATTTCTCATCACTCGTGATGTCCACCCCCTCCGCACGTGCCTGGCGGCATAGGCTCACATAGTTCTTGGCATGCACCAAGATCTCCTCCTCACACCTCTTCAACGCCCTCTCTATCTCCCCAATAACCCTCGGATACGTTGTCGAATAGCTCTCATCAAGCAATCTGTATATTCGATACGCTGGCACCGTGACCGACCTGAAGTTCAGCAAGTCCGCCAATATCGTCAACGCATGATCCGCCGCAAAACTCTCTATCTGGCTCTGTGTCAACTCCCTGCTCCCCTGACCCGCCATATACGCCTGCACCTCCCGATCTGCACGTATCGCCGACGCAGGTATCATCGAACTAAGAACCATCCCCTCAAACGTCCGACAACGCGACAACGCCACATACACCTGACCCGCCGAGAACGAGTTCGCCGCGTCTATAATCGCACGGTCAAACGTCAAACCCTGGCTCTTGTGTATAGTGATAGCCCATGCCAACGCCAACGGTATCTGTCTGAACGTACCCTCCACCTTCTGCTCAATCTCCCCAGTGCTCCTGTTCACCTCATACGAGATATTCTCCCACAGCGCAGGCTCCAACTTTATCTCACCATACCCGTCGTCCGACGTCACTATCACCGCACCCTCCTCCAACGCCACCACTCGGCCAATCTTGCCATTGTAATACCGACCGTTAGTATCGTTCCTCAGATACATCACCTGTGCATCCACCTTCAACGTCAACACCCTGTCCACCGGATACGCGCTCTCCGGAAACTTGCCTGTCACCACAGCCTCATAACTCACCGCACGACTCTTAAGCCCCTCCAACCGCAACGTGTTAACCCGGTCCGCCTCCCTGTTAAGGCTCGTCAACCGTATATAACGCTCCGACTCGTCCGGATTGAAACCCCGACGATACCTCCCATTAAGCCTCTCCAAACCCGCAGCGTCCAACGTGTCAGTCCTCACCCTGTTCAGCAGCTCTATAAACTCACGGTCACTCTGCCTATACACCTTCTTCAACTCTATGGCGAAATACTGTATCTGCGCCAACGAACGTGCCGAGAAGAAAAACGGTGTCTGATAATACTGCCGCAAAACATCAATGTCATTAGGCTTCACCACAGGCGGCAACTGGAGCAAATCCCCAATCAGCAACAACTGCACACCACCAAATGGCAACGAGTTGCGCCTTATCTGCCGCAACCTCTGGTCCACAGCGTCAAGCAAATCCGGGCGAACCATGCTCACCTCGTCTATCACCAGCAAATCTATACCCCTTATCGTGCGCAACTTTTCCCGCCGCATCCCATTCTCCATCTTCAACGGCCGCCCAGGCACCAACGTCTGTGGCGGTATCTGAAACAGCGAGTGTATCGTCATGCCGCCCGCGTTAATAGCCGCCACCCCCGTCGGCGCCACTATCGCCATACGACGCAAACCCGACGCCCGAAGCTTCTTCAGAAACGTCGTCTTGCCCGTCCCGGCGCGACCAGTAAGAAATATGCTGACTCCCGTGCGGGTGAGACATTGCCAGGCTGTCCAGGCTTCTCGGTTCTCTTCCTCCAAATATGGAGATGTAGTGGGCTGGGATGACATCGGGTGCAAACTCATTAACCCCCAAATCTACGAATAAATGGCGACATCTCGCCCCGCGCGCCCCAACATTATCCCCAAAACAACCTCGACACCCTCAACCGTTCGCCCTCCATGCCCTCCTCCACGCACCCCAACCCCAGCCACCCCATTTCCCCCCATATATGCTCCATGCATCCTACATGCATCCTACATGCATGCTCCATGCATGCTCCAACTATGCATCACAGATGCTCCGCGAATCATTCTCGCTCTCTCGTAAAACAACAAATGGAATTTTTGTGCGAAGTTTTTTCTGCAATCCAACACCCTTTCTCCAAATTTACCCCATATCACACACACCACATCGCCCACTTTTCAGTCGTGCGAGTGACGAACGACCCCTTTATGTTAATATCCAATATCACGCCAAAACCCTCCCAACTGTTCGCTCCGACCACCCCCTCCAACACACCCCACGACAACACACAAAAAAAGCGCCCCGAGTATTCTCGAGACGCCCCTGAGGTCGGTGGCGGATTCGAACCGCCGTGGACGGTTTTGCAGACCGTAGACTAAGCCACTCATCCAACCGACCGTTTCTCTTGCCAAACTCCGTCGCTTAGCGATGACAAAATTACACCTTTTCCCTGACTATGCAAGCGCGCAACAAGAAAAATTACTCCCATCACGCCCCGCTCCCCACTCCCTCTCCCCTCTTCTTCCCCTCAAAACTACCCAAAAACTCCCCCAAATCCTTATGAAAGAACACCAACAACAAAAATATACCCACGCAAATGGCCGAGTCCGCTATATTAAACACCGGACGGAAAAACAAAAAATGATCCCCGCCAAAAAACGGCACCCACTGCGGCCACACACCCTCCACAAGCGGAAAGTACAGCATGTCGACAACACGCCCATGCAGCAACGTCCCATACCCCCCCTCCGCAGGAAACAACTCCGCCACCTGACCCCACGACGAATTAAATATCACGCCATAAAACACCGAATCTATAATATTACCCACCGCGCCTGCCCACACCAACGCCACGCACACCACCAACCCCCGACGCTCCTCCACCTTGCACAACCTCAACAACCCATAGCCTATCAACACTATCGCCACAAGCCTGAACAACGACAACGCCAACTTACCCCAACTCGCCCCCGACAACTGCATCCCAAACGCCATCCCGTTATTCTCCACGAAATGTAGCCTGAACCAGTCGCCTATAACGTTTACCTCCTCACCAAGTGTGAAGTGGGTCTTTATCCATATCTTAAACCCTTGGTCCACTACCAGCACCGCTGCTATGACCAAGATGGTGAGTTTGGCGTTCCTCGTCATTTATTCCTGAATTTCTATCGTGCGCAACCCCACGCCCTTCGCCCACCGGCAAGTCGCTAAGGCGTCAACGCGCATCGCGCAAAAGATGTAAGCCCGTCTCGCCAAGGACTACTCGCCCTGACGACCCTTCTGCTTAGCCTCAATCGAGAGCGTGGCGTGTGGCACCGCACGCAAACGCTCCTTAGGTATCAATTTGCCCGTCTCGCGGCATATACCGTATGTCTTGTTCTCTATGCGCACAAGCGCAGCCTTGAGGTTCGCTATGAACTTCTGCTGACGCTCCGCCATACGGCACGCATCCTCCTTGCTCAATAAGCTCTGCCCCTCCTCAAGGGCGTGAAACGTAGGCGACGTGTCCTGTGTGTCATTAACGTCACCATGCGTAATCTCGTTACGGTAGACCTCAAAATCACGCTGCGCCTTCTCAAGTTTCTCAAGTATTATCTCCTTGAACTCCTGAAGCTCCTCATCGGAATAACGTGTCTTCTCTGCCATAATTCTAAATGTTAGGGCGGCCGGGAAACCGACCGTCAATGTGATGTATCTAAATCTTGCTCACGGACACCAGTAAGGTCAGATCGTCATCAAGCTCCACAGCCTGAGCCGTCTCCGCCGTGAGCGTGGCGTCAAGCTCCACACTCCTCGCCAACGTCTGCGACGCTATATACTCGCCATAATCCCTCACCGCGCCGTCCGTCCGCTCGTTAGGCTCTATCCTGACTCTAATCTTATCCGTCACGTCAAACCCCGAGTCCTTACGCATATTCTGTATGCGATTGATGAACTCGCGGGCTATACCCTCCTTACGCAACTCCTCCGACACCTCAATGTCAAGCGCCACAGTCAGGCTCCCCTCATTCGCCACAAGCCATCCCGGTATGTCCTCCGATATGACCTCCGCGTCCCCCGAGTCTATCAACACGTCCTCGCCGCCAACAACTATCGCATACCGCCCGTCACGCTCAAAAGCCGCTATGTCGCGCGTCGTCATCTTGCCCATCTCTGCGGCAATGCCCTTCATCAGCTTACCATACTTAGGCCCGAGGGTCTTGAAGTTCGGCTTCATCCGCTTCTTCAATATCCCGTCATCCTCCGTGACGAATTGCAGCTCCTTGACGTTGACCTCCGAGAGTATCAGGTGCTGCATCCCCACAACCTGCTGGCGGAACGTGTCATCCGATGCCGGTATCATTATCTTCGCAAGCGGCTGGCGTACCTTGATGTTCACCTTCCGACGCAACGCCAACACCATCGACGAGATGCTCTGGGCGTAACCCATACGCTGCTCAAGCGGCTTATCCACAAGTGCAGAGTCCGACGTGGGCCAATCCGCCAAGTGCACAGTCTTGCTCTGGTCGCCCAACAGATCACGGTAAATGCGGTCGGTGATGAACGGCGCGATAGGCGCGCTCATAATGACGACTTTCCGCAAACACTCATAGAGCGTCTGATAGGCCGCCAACTTGTCGCTATCCATCTCCCCACCCCAGAACCGCTTACGGTTGAGGCGAACATACCAGTTCGACAAATTGTCCATCACGAAGTCCTGTATGGCGCGCCCCGCACGCGTGGGCTCATACTGCTCCATAGCGTCCGTCACCTCTGCCACAAGACTGTTCAACAACGAGATAATCCACCTGTCTATCTCCGGACGCTCCGACACAGGCACCTCAGCCTCATCTCCCGTAAACCCGTCTATGTTGGCATACAGGGCGAAAAACGAGTATGTGTTATACAACGTGCCAAAAAACTTGCGGCGCACCTCGTCCACGCCCGCCTCGTCAAACTTCAGATTGTCCCAAGGCTGCGAATTCGTGAGCATATACCAGCGCAACGCGTCCGGCCCATACTTCTCAATGACAGAGAAGGGATCTACCGCATTGCCCAGCCGCTTCGACATCTTGTTGCCATTCTTGTCAAGCACAAGACCGTTAGATATGACATTCTTGAACGCCACACTGTCGAAACACATCGTGGCGATAGCATGCAACGTGAAGAACCATCCACGCGTCTGATCCACCCCCTCGGCTATGAAATCCGCAGGGAACAATAGGTCGTCCTTATGCTCAAATGGATAGTGATATTGCGCATAAGGCATCGCGCCACTGTCAAACCACACGTCTATGAGGTCAGGCTCACGGCGCATCGGCTTGCCCGACGCCGAGACAAGCACAACAGCGTCAATATACGGACGGTGAAGGTCGATATTCTTCGGGTCATAGTTGGATGCCGAATTGTCGCCCACCTTGAAATTCTTATATGGATTAGCCGACATGACTCCCGCCTCGACGGCTTTATCAATCTCCGCCATAAGCTCCTCCATCGAGCCTATGCATCTCTCCTCCTTGCCATCCTCCGTGCGCCATATCGGCAGCGGCGTACCCCAAAACCGCGAACGACTGAGGTTCCAATCCTGAAGGTTCTCAAGCCAGTTCCCGAATCGCCCACTGCCAGTGTACGACGGCTTCCAGTTGATCGTGTTATTCAGCTCTATCAGACGCTCCTTCACAGCCGTAGTCCTGATAAACCACGAGTCCAAAGGATAATAAAGCACAGGCTTGTCTGTGCGCCAACAGTGAGGATAACTGTGCACATGCTTGGCTATCTTGAATGCCTTGCCCTCCACCTTGAGCTTCATGCAGAGGTCAAGGTCAAGTGTCGAGGCGTCGGGCGCAAGCGTGTCGTCATACGCATTCTTGACATACCTGCCCGCAAACTCGCCGTATGCCTCCTTATACAAGAACTTGTCCACATACTCCGGATCCAAGTCCTCAACAAGAAAGAAACGACCACGACGATCCACCATAGGCTGCTCCTTGCCATTACGATCCACAAACATGAGTGGCACAATCCCATAGTTACGAGCCACACGCGCGTCATCTGCGCCAAAGTCTGGGGCTATATGCACTATGCCAGTACCATCAGACGTCGTGACATAGTCACCACTGATCACCTCAAACGCCTTGCCGTCCGGACGTGCAAACGGCAAGAGCTGCTCATATCTGATGCCGATAAGCTCCTTGCCCGTATAGTCGGCAAGTATGGCGTATGGGATATTCTTCTCCCCCTCCTTATACTCAAACGGCATGCCCTCGCCCTCCTTGCTGAAATACGCGCCTACAAGGTCTTTGGCAAGCACCACCGCCTCTGCCTGCCCCGAATAAGGATTGAATGTCTTGACAAGCTGATACGATATCTTCTCGCCCACGCATAGGGCCGTGTTCGATGGCAGTGTCCACGGCGTAGTAGTCCATGCGAGGAAGTATACCGGCAACCCCTCCGCCGCCTCGAACAAGAACTCGCTCTTCGCATCACGTGTCACAGTGAACTGCGCCGTCAACGTGGTGTCCTTCACGTCACGGTAACATCCCGGCTGGTTCAACTCATGACTGCTAAGCCCCGTGCCAGCGGCCGGAGAGTATGGCTGGATAGTATAACCCTTGTATAGGAACCCTTTCTCATACAGACGCTTCAAGAGCCACCACAGACTCTCAATATACCGGTTGTCGTACGTGATATACGGGTCATCCATATCAATCCAGTAGCCCATCTTATGGGTCAGGTCTCCCCACAGGTCGATATACTTCATGACCTCCGAACGACATGCGGCATTATACTCGTCCACAGAGATCTTCGTGCCTATGTCCTCCTTGGTAATACCGAGCATCTTCTCAACACCGAGCTCCACTGGCAGACCGTGGGTGTCCCATCCGGCCTTGCGCACAACATGATAGCCGCGTTGGGTCTTATACCGACAAAAGGCGTCCTTTATGGCACGAGCCATGACATGGTGAATGCCAGGCTTGCCATTGGCGGATGGAGGCCCGTCAAAGAAGACAAAGTCCTGATGTCCTTCCCTCTCCTTCAAACTATTACGGAAAGCATCTTCCTTATTCCACCTGTCGGCGACTTCCTTGCTTGCCTCAGTGAGGTTAAGTCCCTTGTATTCGGCAAATCTCTTGCTCATTGTCGTTAAAATCGTGATGCTATGAATGTGGCACGTGACAGCACAACATGGTGAGCCACTACGCCATTTTTGGGCGTGCGAATTTAGCAATTATATCACTAAGAAGCAACAAGGCAGCGGAGTGAGCCACACTATCGCCGTGCGGCAAAGAACATCTTGATTAGCTGCTCCGCCTCACCTTGCAAGACGGAGCCCGTGACGAGGGTCTTAGGGTGTAATGGCGAGGGTCTGAGCCGCACATAGCCACGTTTCGGGTCATGCGCCCCATAGACAATGCGCCCTATCTGGCTCCAGGCAAGTGCCCCGGCGCACATCACGCACGGCTCAAGAGTGACGTAGAGCGTGCAGTCGTTAAGGTATTTTGCTCCAAGGGTCTGCGTGGCGGCACCAATGGCGAGTATCTCGGCATGCGCCGTGACATCAGCCAGCCGCTCAGTCATATTATGCCCACGCCCCACTATGCGGTTCCGGCATACCACCACCGCCCCACAGGGTATCTCACCTTCGTCAGCGGCTCTACGCGCCTCGCCGAGTGCCTCGGCCATCCACCGTTCATCGTCCGAGAGCATCACCTGCCAATCTTACGTTTCTTGGCAGGCTGCTTGCCAAACTTACGGGCGTAGGCGTCAGGGTTGAATCCTTTGGTGGTGAAGTCTACGTGAATGTCCCAGTTCTGACGCACGTTGACCTTCTCCATGTAGTATATTATCTGCTCCGGCTGACGACGGTCGTCATAGCAACCTGTCGACCACTTGCCATCCCGATCATTGTCTATGAGGATACGTATCATGTAGTCGCCCTGCTTGAGATATCTGAAACCCGCTTTACCATTAGCCTTCAGATAGTTCTGGCGCAAAACCGACCCCTTGGCATCAGTAAGTTGTATCAGGGCGTTCTCAGGTACACTATCGACATCGATATATAGCGTGCCATACTTATCAAGCGGGGTGACATTTATGTTCTGCTTTATGCGGTCATTGAAGAGACCATATATGTCGGATATTGATGCCGAGTCAATATTAAGCTGATACTGCGTCCCTGGCTCCCACTTGAATTTGAGTGCCTTGTGGCATATATTGACGGTGTCCTCCACGGGGATAAACGTGAGCGGCTTGAGTATTGTGTCAACCTTCTGAAACAGGTGCACGGAGTCCCACTCGAATGTGGCAAATGGCGTGGAGGAGTTTATTGAGAGATCCGCGTATGGGGCAAGGGAACTCGCCACTTTTAGGCTGAGTGTCTCAACCTTTGGCTTGTCCACCTCTTTCTTCCTACGACGACGTTGCTTAGGCTCTTCCTTCTTGGCCTCGAAATGCCACTCTTTGAGGGTGTCTGTCTGCTCAACGATCTGACCAAGCGAGTCGGCAATGAGATAGTTGACAGCAATGACAACAGAGTCGCGATGCCATACGGTAGTGTCTGTGAGCCAAACCTTCACTGTATCATTGGTCGGACTATATTGGAAGGTAGCCACATCACGCCCCTCATTGCCAGGGAAGGTTATGCGAGGGCGGCGAGCCATAGGCTTATTGAGCGCTATATTGATGATGTTGCGCTTCTTGCGGTCATCGGCACTGATATACTGGTCGTAAGAGTCTTCATTAAAGGCGAAGAGTACAAGCGAGTCAGGTGTATACACGAGGGTGTCGCGTAGGGTGGGGGAGTAGTAATATTTGACGGTGTCATTCTCGACGTAGGTAGAGTCAGTGCGGATACTGTCGGCCACTTGCCGTGTCTCAAACGAGGGCGTGACGTGATGGCCAAGCCAAGCGAGTTTCTCACCCACCTGGTCGAACAGGAAGTTACGGTTCTGGTCGTCGAGGGCATACACGTCATATTCTGCACCTGCGGGTACGTTCTTTATCGCAAAGCGCCCACGGGCATCAGTCTTGGCTACACGTATTGGCATGGCTTTGCGAAAGGCAGTGTCGGTGAGATTGGCATGGAGAATGACGTAGATGCCTTCAACTGGCATGATAGTCTGTGCGTCAAACACATTGCCAGATATCATCATCGAGTCGGTAGACTCGCCTGTGGAGAACGAGAACGTGAAGTTCTCATAGATATTGCCCTCGTTGAGGTCAGAAAGACAATCAGCAAAGTCAAGGGTGTACGTTGTAGCAGGGAGCAAGTCGTCTTCAAAGGACACCTTGACAAATTTGGCGTGAGCCTCCACACGGGGCTTCTTAGCCGTGGGAGGTGACATGACGAACTTCTGGTCAGCATCCTTTAGCTGCACATTCTCGTCGAAGAAGATTGTCACGGCATGCTCCTGAAAGTCCGTTGCACCTTGCGCAGGGATGGATGAGACCATGACTGGCGGCTGGTAGTCGCGTGGCCCACCTGTGGGCGTACCAGGATTAGCGCAGCCCCACGCAAGGGCTGTGACGAGTGCCAGGAGTGCGAGAGCGTGGCCGTGTCGGCGTATGAAGGGATCAAGAGTCACGTCGGGTATAATAGCTTTGCGACTGCGAAGATAGTCAAATTTGGGGCAAGGCGTTGAAACAGCGTGCCAGAGCGTCACGCCATGAGGGAATGCTGAGGTTGAAGGTGGAGGCTATCTTCTCAGTGCAGAGGACAGAATAGTGTGGCCGTTGGGCGGGCGTAGGATAGTCGGATGTGGGGATTGCCGAGACAGTGCATTGCGTGTGCGAGAGTGAGGCAATGGCCTGCGCAAAGTCGAACCAAGAGCAGTGACCAGTATTGGCAAAGTGGTATATGCCAGACAGCTCGGGGCGAAAACCAACGACTATTTCTCTTATGGCGCAAGCAAGGTCGAGGGAGTAGGTTGGAGAACCAAATTGGTCAGCAACGACGTTGACATTGCCGTGTGTCTTAAATAGGCGAAGCATGGTGAGGAGAAAGTTGTGACCAACGGTATCGTACAGCCACTGTGTCCTGATGATTATATATTGCCTTGCTGTCTGCGCGATTGCTTGTTCACCGAGGAGTTTAGTGCGCCCGTAGGCATTTATGGGGTTGGTATGTGCATTCTCATGGTATGGTGCATCCGATAGTCCGTCAAATACGTAGTCTGTGGAGATATGGACGAGTAGGGCGTTGACGTTGTTAGCTGCGCAGGCCAGGTGCTGTGGCGCAAGATGGTTAAGGGCATCGGCTTCCTCAATATGTGTCTCGGCGTTGTCAACGGCTGTATAGGCTGCGCAGTTGACGATGATGTTGGGGGCGAGTTGTGCGACAGTGGCATTGAGGACGTCGGGGGCAGTAATATCACAGTCGTGTGAGGAGGGCATGAACAAGATAGTGTCAGGAATGGTGGCGAGTCTGCTGACAACTGACCGACCGAGCATGCCCGAGGCACCAAGGATGAGTATTTTTCGTGGGGAGCTTATCTCGTTTGACATTGTGCGTTACTTTGGGACTTCCCCTGATGTGACTGGCAGCGCATGGCTGTCTTGTGAAAGCACGTCAGTATCTGAAGGGGATGTCGGTCTCAGCGAGAGGTTTGTGGAGAAGGTCTTTAGGCGAGAGTATGGCCCGGTCAAGAGGAAATGGCCAGTCGATTGCAAGGGCTGGGTCGTCAAACCGTATAGCACCTTCCGACTGTGGAGAGTAGAAGTTATCGCACTTGTACTGGAATATAGCAGAGTCCGACAACACGGCAAACCCATGAGCGAAGCCTTGTGGGATGAACAGTTGCCGATGGTTGTCAGCAGAAAGCTCCACCGCCACATGCTGCCCGAAAGTGGGACTTCCTTTGCGGATGTCTACTGCCACGTCGAGTACAGTGCCCACTATGACACGTACGAGTTTACTTTGTGCGTACGGTGGACATTGAAAGTGGAGACCACGTATGACACCCCGCGACGACATGCTCTCATTGTCTTGCACAAATCGTATGGGGTGCACCTTTTCATCGAACTCACGTTGAGAGAAAGACTCAAAGAAGTACCCTCGGGCATCACGGAAGATGCGCGGCTCGATGACGACCACGCCATCGATATTGGTACGGATGGCTTCCATCTATATGTTGTCGGTGTTATTGGCCAGGTTGAAAAGATATTGGCCGTACTCGTTATTCCGCATGGATTCTGCTTGCTGCATAAGCTTGTCACGTGAGATCCATCCGTTGGTGTAAGCTATCTCTTCAAGACACGCCACCTTTAAGCCTTGCCGTTTCTCTATGACCTCTATGAATGTTGAGGCTTCTGAGAGACTCTCATGTGTGCCAGTGTCAAGCCATGCAAAACCTCGCCCCAGTTTCTGCATGTTGAGCTTGCCCTGGTCGAGATAATACTGATTGACTGCGGTTATCTCAAGTTCTCCCCGTGCTGAGGGCTTGAGGTCGGCTGCCACGTCAATGACGCTGTTAGGATAGAAATATAGCCCTACAACGGCGTAGTTGGATTTCGGGCGTAGTGGCTTCTCCTCAATGCTGACCACAGAGCCTTTATCGTCAAACTCCGCTACACCATAACGCTCTGGGTCAGACACCCAATACCCGTATATGGAGGCCATGCCACGGTCGTTGGTCATGTCTACCGAATGTTGCAGCATTTGGTAGAACCCCTGTCCGAAGAATATATTGTCTCCCAATACAAGGCACACAGAGTCTCCCCCTATAAAATCCCGCCCTATGATAAACGCCTGCGCCAATCCATCTGGTGACGGTTGTTCCGCATACGATATGCTTATGCCAAACTCCTGCCCGTCTCCCAACAGCCGCTGGAATGCTGGCAAGTCATGGGGAGTTGATATGACGAGCACCTCACGTATCCTCGCATGCATCAGGGTCGAGAGGGGGTAGTATATCATCGGCTTGTCGTATATGGGTAGCAGCTGCTTGGACATCCCTTTGGTGATGGGGTATAGGCGTGTGCCAGAACCGCCTGCAAGAATAATGCCTTTCATGATGGGGGTATGGGGTTTCAAAGATTAAGGCCACAAAGGTGGGGACTTTTGTGGCCTTGTGAGGTTCGTGGACCTTATATTGTCAAAAGGCTACTTCTTGATGAAGTCTCCTTGTGAGTTGTCGTAGTTAAGGTAGTATTTGCCTTTGGTTAATGTCGTGATATTGATGGACTTGCCGTAGCCCTTGAATACTATACCACCGAACTGGTCGTATACTTCGTACATCGTCTCACCAGAGAATGTTATCTCTGAGGCCGTAGCTTTGAACTCTACCTTAGGGGCTGTCGTAATGGATACCACCTCCTTCGAGAAGGACTGTACTTTACGGTTGCCAGTCATCTGACGTACACGGAACTTATTAGCACCACTATGTGTGCGCACTTTGACGTCATACGAGTTGGTCTGGTTGTGCCCCTTGCCTCGTATCTCGCCTACCTTCACCCATTTGTTCCACCTGAACTGCTCAATGATGAATGGTAATGGACCAGTCTCGCCAGTGGTGGTGAAGTGTATTGCGCCGTCTTTAATGGACACTGACTCAAACTTTGCCGGCTTCTGTACTTGCAAGGCGGAAGCGTTGAGAACCATTGGCGTGCAATCGTCCTTATAGCGAATGACAACATTCACATCGTCACCAACCTTGAAACCAAACACTGAGAGGTCGACCTCAAATGCGCTTGAGTTGATTTCGTCGGTGGTTATCATACCATTGACTGTCACCTCGTACGCACAGAATCCCACCCCTGATGGGGCGAACGGGTTCTTGACGTAGATGTTCTCGCCCTGATATGTTCCTTTGATGATGAGCTCTTCAGCAGCGACCACATGCGGCAGACCTACGAGGACCGCTAGGCACGCAAGCGTATAGAGCAGAAAGTTTCTCATTGTGTTGATAATAGTATTCAAGCCCAATATTAGCAATAATTCCGCAAATCGGCAACAAATTCAGTCAAAATGGTACAGAAATTTAAGGCTCCTGCCATTTCCCGTCCTCTGCTATAATCTGTTTCAATGCCTCAAGAGCCTCTCCCTGGTCAAGCGAACGGCGCACAACTTCCTTGCCACAATATAGTGATATTTTCCCCCTGCCAGCTCCTACATACCCATAATCTGCATCGGCCATCTCGCCAATCCCGTTGACTATGCACCCCATGATGCCAATCTTCAACCCTTTGAGATGTCCAAAGCGTGCCTTAATCTGAGCCACAGTAGCCTGTATGTCATACAAAGTCCGGCCACATCCTGGGCAAGATATAAACTCAGTCCTGCTGAATCGCGCTCTTGTGGCCTGCAAGAGTATAAGTGCTGTCTCCAACGCCTCATCTGATACCCATATACCATCAACCAGCCCATCAATAAGCAGCCCACCAAGATCCGCTGCTATCTCAAGCTGATATTGCTCACGATTAACCGTGACGTTCTCATACTTGCACACAAGAGGTAGGTCAATTCCTCTATTCGACAGTTCAATAGCCAATGCCCTGAATTCTGCCTGATAATTGCCAGTCACACACTCCCCTACAATGACCGCATCTTTTCGCTTGCGCAACAATGCCAAATCATCCTCAGCCATATCCAAAAGTCGAACAAGCGATAACGGAACGATCTTCACGGACTCACCACTGTGCGTCTGTATCTTATCCTCTTCACATTTCACCCAGTCAGCCTTAATATTTTCGTCGCATACCACGACTGGTGCACAGTTTCCTCCGACACCTCCCACATTCACACTAACCCTGCGCCTGTATGCGAACGGCGAATATTTCTCCATCTTCACTTCGGGCACGCCCTCTAATCTCTCAAGTCTGGAACAATATGCCACGAGAGCCTGTGCCACGGGTATTTCCGCCTCAGGTGCCTCTGTCAGCGACACCCGTATAGTGTCACCAATGCCGTCATTCAGCAACGCCCCGATACCTGCTGCCGACTTAATTCTTCCCTCTGCGTCCGACCCTGCCTCCGTCACGCCCAAGTGCAACGGATATACCCCCTTGCGCTCTCTCAATGTTGCTGCCAACAGTCGCACCGTCTCCACCATAACACGCGTATTGCTACTCTTGATGCTTATCGCCACATCCTGAAAGCCCAACTCCTCTAATGCGTCCAAATACTCTGTGCACGACGCCACCATACCCTCAGGTGTGTCACCATATTTCGCCATGACGCGGTCCGACAATGACCCATGATTTACCCCAATGCGCAATGCCGTCCCATGCTCCTTGCATATCTCTACTAATGGACGTAGCTTCTCAACTATCATCCTATGCCACTCATCGTCATCCAACGTATCTGCGTCACTATTGAAACGTTTTGCCTCACCAGTATAGTTTCCTGGGTTGATACGCACAGCCTCCACAACAGCAGCCGCTGTCAACGCCGCCTTCGGGTTGAAATGCACATCAGCAACGAGTGGTGTATGATATCCCTGTGCATCCAACAACTCCCTAACCTTCCCTATACTTCTCGCCTCACGCTCGCCTTGTGTGGTAAGCCGCACTATCTCACCGCCAGCGTCAATGATTCTCACAGACTGGTCAGCCGAACCTTCAACATCATTCGTGTCGGTTGTGGTCATTGACTGCACACGTATGGGGGAATCTCCACCAATGCTAAGCCCCCCGACATGTATCTGTCGAGTCTTCAGCCGCGTATACTTGAATAGTGAGGGAGAATAAGATTGTGAGTCCATGTCCAATGTCTGCTTAATCATGGCGAAGATAGTGAAAATATAGATGCGCCACTTTCTCTGCACTTCTGCCTGCCACAACCTTAAGCAACCTCACACAAAACGCCGCGTCCTGGACAGGGACGCGGCGTCTCGCATTGCTTGGTGTGTGTTTATTCCGTTTTACTTCTTACGGGCAGCATAACTGATCTTCAACGCCTGCGCTTTACGCAACGCCTGCTTGATGTCAGTTATGGTGCCCATCTGTATGTCAGAGTCGGCTTTTATAGACACAGTCATCTTCGGACGATCGCTCTCTTTCAGACCTTCACGCTCCTGAAGAATGTAGTTCTCTATATCGTCAACTGTCGCAAACGAGTCATTAAGCTGTATGCGCGGCTCCGAACCGTAACGCTTAGCTTGAGCTGGTTTGCCTACGTAGATGTAGCTAACGAGTGACTTCTGCTCCAGCTTAGTCACCTCCGTAGCCTGAGGCAGTTTCACCTTGACTATCAGTGTCACCTCCTTCATGTTCGAAGAGACCATGAAGAAGAACAGAAGCATGAACACGATGTCAGGAAGCGACGAGGTGTTTACCCTAAACTGCCCTTGCTTCTTGCTTTTCTTGATGACGGCCATTACTTCTTATAGTTTTTAGGTTCTGCCTCCGATATCTTCTGAGGATAGATCTTCTTTATTGCGCTCTGCTCCTCTTCCTCGCAGTCATCGAAACTCTTGCCAAACTTGCGTTTTGCAAGCTCGTCACGAAGCTCGTTGTACGCCGCCTGAAGCTCATTCTGAACCTCCAAGTATGCCTGGTACTGGCTACCACGGTCGTTCTGCAACGATATAATGCCCTTAGTCACCATTACAGTTCCAAAGAACGGGACTTCCGTCTCAGTCTTCTCTGGCATGTTAGGGTCATTATACTTGTTCTCGATGAACTCCTTGGCCTTCTGCTTCAACTGGCTCACGTCCTCCATCCACTCTCCACGCACGAGCAACTGGTTCTTATAGTTCAGCTGCACCGTGAACACGTTACGCTCCTTGATGATAGGTGCGTCCGTCTGATTGGGAGGTGCAATAGGGGGCAACATACGGCCAAGACCAAAGTCAGAGGTCATTGTTGACGATATGAGGAAGAAGACGAGCAGCAGGAACGCGATATCCGCTGTTGAGCTCGCGTTGACGTCTGGTGTCTCTTTCTTATTGCCCATAGGTTATTTACTTTAATGTTTAACTCTCATCGTCACCCATCTTTCGATAGGCGGCCCCGTCTTAACGGAACAGCTGATAGATCTCTGTTACGACAATCGACAAGATTGCACCACCCAAAGCAAGGTAGCAGCAGTAAATGCCAGTGTCCGAAATCTTGAGCCAGGCTCCCTGGTTCTGGTCGCCCTCGTAGCCGACGAGGTTAAGTGGAGTGTCGTCGCTCAATGCCCAGAATATGGCAATGACGGCGGCAGCGGCGACAACAAATATTGCCCCCTTCACCAAGCTCTTAGTGTCCGACGCTGCATCGATGACAACCGACGCTATCGCCAAGAATATACCAACAAAGAGCAAGATGGCGGTATAGATGATCGCCATATCGGTGGCAGAACCGTCCTTGATCGCCTCGTCTGCTGTCTCAGTGAATCCCAAGACAATCAGTATGACTGCGATAATACCAAGTACGTACTCGATGATTTTGGCTGTTAGTTCTATTTTTTTCATCTTCCTTGATTTATTATTAGGCAAACATTAACATCACACTGCGGACTCTATCACATCCTTGGCGATAATCCTTTATCCGCTCTATGTGACTTAGTGCTTTGCCTGATACTTGAGGATGATGTCCATCAACGAGATGGATGCGTCCTGCATCTTGTTGACAATGCCATCAATCTTTGCAACGATGTAGTTGTAGAACAACTGCAAAGATACGGCTGCGATAAGACCGAAGATTGTTGTAAGAAGGGCCACCTTGATACCACCGGCAAGTGCCACAGGGCTCATGTCACCAATCTGCTGGATGGAATCGAATGCCATAATCATACCAACGACAGTTCCCATGAAGCCGAGGGACGGAGAGATAGCGATGAACAGCGAAATCCAAGAAAGACCGCTCTCCATGCGACCCATCTCGACAGCGCCGCAAGAGGTGACTGACTGCTCTACCATCTCAGCACCCTCGTTGTAACGGTCAAGTCCCTGGTAGAAAATAGAGGCAACCGGGCCCTTGGTGTTACGGCACACTTCCTTAGCTGCCTCTACACCACCTTGCTCAAAGGCCTCTTCAACCTTAGCAAGAAGTTTCTTGGTGTTGGTGTTGGCTGCGGTCAGGTAGATGATGCGCTCAATGCAGATGGCCAAACCAAAGACCATACATGCAAGCACAGGGAGCATCCACTCTACACCACCCTCGACGAACTTCTCCTTGAGGACTTGGTGGAGTGACTCCTCCTCTTGCGCATCGGCTGCTGTGGCGACCTCAGAGGTGACATCCTCGGCGGGTGCTGCCTCGGCCTGCTCAACCTGCTCGGCTGCTGCTGCTGCGCTCTCTTCTTGTGCCATGGCGACAGAGCCGAAGCTCATGATGCCGAGGACTGCTACGTAGGCAAATAGCTTTTTCATAATCTGTAGATAATTTGACTTTTTATTAATTTGTTGTTTTTTGTTGTAGTCAACGCAAAACACACGGCATGGATACCGTGCGCTTTCCGATGCCAAATTACTAATTTTTTACAACAAGGTCGCTATCTTCTTAGCAAAATGCGTCTTTTTGCCCCCCACTTTCTTGCTCCGTTCACCCTGTGTTTCCCTCGTAAACCTCCCTTTCGCGTTGATTTGCAACGGCTAACAGTCACGCAACATTCCAAACGTCTTTAATCACTTTTTTATTTCACTCCCGAAGAATAACCGCATGGCATTATCATGCGTCAATTGCCCAACCTCCTCTTCTTCTATACCCAACTCCTCAGCCAACCTTCTCACCACAAGCGGTATATAGCTCGGCTCGTTACGTTCCCCACGATGCGGCACAGGTGTCAGGTATGGGGCGTCAGTCTCGATCAAAATCCGCTCCCTCGGTATGACAGTAGCCACCCGTGCCACCTTGCTATTCTTATATGTCGACGACCCACCGAACCCAAACATCAGCTGCGGCCACTTCTTGCAAATCACCTTCGCCTCATCCACACTCCCCGCAAAACAGTGCAACGACCCCTCCGGCACACGCCCTCCCAAACCCTCCAATATCTCCATCAACAGCCACACCGCCTCCCTGCAATGTATCGACACGGGCAACGACCGCTCATGCGCATATTCCAACTGCCACCGCAACACCTCCACCTGCTCACTCTGCCTACTCTTATCCCAATGCAAATCCAACCCTATCTCCCCCACTCCCACCGACTGATGCGTCCTGCCAAACTCCATCAACCGCTCCGCCTCTTCCATCGGACGTTCCCCAAACTCCGTAGGATGAAGCCCATACAGAGCAAAACACGTCTCAGGATACTCCCCACACGTGGCAGCCACAGCCCCCGCGTCACCCATATTACACGATGGCAATATCATCCTTGTCACGCCTACCGCCTTGGCACGACATATCATCTCCCTACGATCGCCATCAAACGCCTTCTCGTAGATATGTGTATGTGTATCAATCATTCTGTCTCTTTTTCGCCGTAGCTCATCTCGTCCTCTGCGGCCATATATGTGATATCCGAATCTGTTGTTAAGTCATATCCCCGCGATGGTGGGGTAGGGGTGCTCGCTATCTGCGTGTGTTCCCTAACCGATGGGCGTAACGACTCCCATTCCTCACGTGCCATATCCAGCAACTGCGCCACAGTCACCATCGTCTCCTCCACAACACCCGCCTTCAACTGGCACTCCCATATCACCATCGTCCTCCAACCCTTCGCCCGCAATTCATCCCTCACCCTCACATCCCTCGCCTTATTCCTCTCGAACTTACGTTGCCAGAACTCCGTATTCGTATGCGGCGTCGAGTAATTCCTACACCCTTCATGCTGATGCCAAAAACACCCATTCACGAATATTGCAGTACGCGACGCACCAACCACAATATCTGGCTTGCCCGGCAACTCCCCGACATTCTTCCTATACCTGTACCCATGACCCCACAACCAACGCCTCACCACCATCTCCGGCTTAGTGTCACGTGAGTGTATCGACGCCATGACCTCACTGACACTCTTAACCTTACGCCTACGTGTCACCTTCTGATTATCGTTATTGACATCACCCTCACATCACGCAACGGACGATCCCCCTTATCCCCCGTAAGCTCCACCCTCGATATCGCGTCCACCACATCCATGCCCGCTGTCACTTCGCCAAACACTACATAATCCCCATCCAGATGCGGAGCACCTCCCACGGTCATGTACGTCTCTCTCTGAGCCTTGCTGAACGTCTTATGTTCCTCACGCCCTATCTTATCCAACTCCCCAGCCGTGAACTTCCTACCTGCCACAACATAAAACTGACCACCATCACACCTGTTCTCCGGATTACGGTCGGGGGGCAATTTCGACGCCGCCACAGCCCCACGCTTATGATAATGACGCTGACCCTCTATCAACGGCAACGTATACCCCGGCCCTTGCCACCCCACGACATCCCCCGCCTTAGCATACTTCGTGTCCGCCGCACCAGTCTGTATCAAGAACGACGGCAACACCCTATGCACCAGCAAACTGTCATAATAATGATCCGACACCAGCCGTATGAAGTTATCTCTATACTCCGCTACATCATCATACAACCGTATCCTAAACTCCCCCATAGTAGTCCTCACCCTGAACCCTGCCACCTTCTCATACCCGATATACTCCCTGTCCGACTTCAACCGTAGGTCATACACCGACGCATGCCTGCCACTCTGACGCGCCACCAAACTGTCTATATCCCCAGCCGACACCACCTCTCCCTCCACACCCACCACTCCCCTCAACCTGCCCCTCACGTCAAACACACCAGACCCGGCTCTAAGACCTGTCCGCTCACCAACACTCACCGCATGCCTGAATATCTTACCCTCCCTATTGCCACTAACCCCAAACACCGTATCCCTATCCGTCACACCCTCCACATACCTCCTCGAATACCCGTTATTACGCTTCCCCACCCTCAACAACACCAAGTCCGTCCTAAAGTCATACCCCGTATATCCATACACCTGATAGTCCCCACTCTCCGTCATCATACTAACCCTACCATGATGCGACCCCCTCACCACCGACAACGGGGCGCACACAATATCACCATCCACATACGTGCCCACGCACTCCCCCACCTTACCCCCAGTAGCGTCATACAACGTCAACAACACCTGCGACCCCACATCCTGCGCATAATAATTCACACCGACACCCCCACCCGACCTCTTCTTCTCATCCTCACCTCCCCCACACGACCACAAACCCACCAACAACAACACCCACAACCACCTAACACCCGCCATAATACCTCTCATAATACTTCTCATACTCACCCGACGTCACTCTTTCCACCCACTTCTCATTATCCAAATACCATCTCACCGTACGCTCTATGCCCTCCTCGAAACTCACCAACGGATGCCACCCCAACTCCCTGCTCAACTTCGACGAGTCTATCGCGTAACGCAAATCATGCCCCTTACGATCCTCCACATACCGTATCAATCCCTCACTCAACCCCTCAGCCCTCCCCATCATCCTGTCCACAACCCGCACCAACAACCTCACGATATCTATATTCCGACGCTCATTAAACCCGCCAATATTATACGTCTCACCAGCACGACACCCAAGAAATATCATGTCTATCGCCCTCGCATGATCCTCCACATACAACCAGTCCCTCACATTCTCCCCCTTCCCATACACAGGCAACTCCCTCCCATGCCGTATGTTGTTTATAACCAACGGTATCAACTTCTCAGGAAACTGATACGGCCCATAGTTGTTCGAACAATTAGTCACAACCGTAGGCATACCATACGTGTCATGATACGCCCTCACAAAATGGTCCGACGACGCCTTCGACGCACTATAAGGACTATGCGGCATATACCGCGTGTCCTCTCGAAACAATCCCCCATCCATTCCCAACGCCCCATACACCTCATCCGTCGATATATGATAAAACAACTTCCCCTCATACCCCTCTCCTCGCGACTCCCAATACACCCTCGCTCCCTCCAGTAACGTCAACGTCCCCATAACGTTCGTCTTAGCAAACACAAACGGCTCACGTATCGAACGATCCACATGGCTCTCCGCCGCAAGATGTATCACCCCCTCTATCTCATACCCCTCCATAACCTCCCTAACCTTCTCATAATCACACACATCTCCCCGCACAAACACATAATTGTCCCGACCCTCCACATCACGCAAGTTCTCCAAATTACCCGCATATGTCAACTTGTCCATATTCACCACACGGCAACCCTTATACTTGTTTACAAACAACCGCACCACATGGCTACCTATGAACCCCGCACCACCAGTTATCAATATATTTCGCATACTCGTCTGATTTCCTTTACCACAAAGATACAAACTATCACGCTATTTACCTCCCCCAACCCCACCCACGCCTAACTCCTACCAACGTCCTACCAACCTCCTCCACAAATGCATCAAAACTGCATACTTGAAGCATCAACAAAGCATCAAACCCCTCTTTTCATGCCTTCCCCCCCTCCAACGCCACACCACACGCCCACTAATTCCCCACTCACCCCTTGCCGTCTAAAATAATTTCCTTACCTTCGCGACATCCCCAAACAACACACGGCCTCATAGTTCAAGGGATAGAACGGGAGTTTCCTAAACTCTAAATTTCAGTTCGAGTCTGAGTGAGGCCACCATGACAACCCAACAACAGACCACTCCCGACAGGCACCAGTCGAGGGTGGTCGCGTCCTTTCAACCCCCCTCCACTAACTCCACACGTCATGTTCGACATCTTCATTGCCATAATATCCGTCATAGCCTTCGTCAGAGGCTTCCAACGAGGCCTCATAGGCGAACTCGCAGGCCTCGCCGCACTCGCACTCGGCATATACGGCGCCGCACGATTCTCCCCCTACACCGAGACTCTCATCGCTCCCTACATCGCCGGATACCCAACACGACTCATCGCCTTCGCCCTAACACTCCTCATCATCGTAGCCGCCGTATACCTCATCTCCTCAATCGCCACAAAACTCGCTCACGCCATAGCACTCTCCATACCCAACCGTATCCTCGGAGGACTATTCGGCATTGCCAAAATACTCCTCGCCGTAAGCTGCGTCATAGCACTCGCCAACCGACTATGGCCCGGACAAGAGGGCATACTCTCCGAACAACAAAAAGACGAAATGATCACCTACCGCTTCGTCGAATCCTTCTCCTCCTACGCCTTCCCCTACATCGACAAAGGACTCGACACCCTCCGAAACATCAACAACACAACCCCCGACAACAACCAACCCTCACAACAATGACCCCATTCCTACTCGCCGACAACCAAGACGTCACCCGAGCCGGACTCAAATACTACATCGACCAACACTTCGCCGATGCCACGCCCATCGACGCCCTCTCCGAAAACCATCTCAAATCCCTCCTCAACAACAACCCCAACGCCATAGTCATCATCGACTACACCAACTTCGACATACCCTCACTCTCCGCACTCATCAACCTCCAACAACGCTTCCCCCTCTCTCAATGGCTCATATTCTCCTCCGAACTCACCCACGAAGCCATAACACTCCTCGCCGCACAAGGCGACATAAGCGTAATCCTCAAAGAAAACTCCCAAGAGGAAATACTCACAGCCCTACAATGCGCCACACACCACCAACGTTTCCTCTGCCACCAAATATCCAACCAACTCCTACACCCCCACACCATCCCCCACACCCCCACACCACTAACCCCCTCCGAAATCGAAGTCCTAAAACTCATTGCCAAAGGGAAGTCAGTCAAAGAGATAGCCGCACTCCGACACTCCTCAGCGCACACCATCATCACCCACAAAAAAAACATTTTCCGCAAAATACAAGTAAACAATACCTACGAGGCCACCAAATACGCCCTCCACGCAGGCCTCGTCGACCTTGTAGAATACTACATCTAAACAACTATGAACAACAAACATCTCGTCATCATGGCTGGCGGCATCGGCAGCCGTTTCTGGCCCATGAGCCGACCCGACAACCCCAAACAGTTCATCGACATCCTCGGCACCGGCCACACACTCCTCCAACTCACAGCACAACGCTTCGGCCCAGATTTCCAACCCGACCACATCTGGGTCGTCACTTCCGAACACTACCAAAAACTCGTCCGTGAGCAACTACCACAAATACCACACGACAACATCCTCCTCGAACCATGCATGCGCAACACTGCCCCATGCATCGCCTATGTCACCTGGAAAATACGACAACGCTTCCCCGACGCCATAGTCGTCGTATCACCCTCCGACCACTTCGTAGCCAATACCGCCGAGTTCCAACGTGTCATAAACCAAGGCCTCGACTTCGTCAGCGGAACCTCACAAGTCCTGACTCTCGGCATGACACCAACACGCCCCGAAACAGGCTACGGCTACATACAGGCAGGCTCACACCTCAACTCCAACGTCCTGTCAGTCAAAGCCTTCAAAGAAAAACCCTCTCTGCAAACCGCCGTACGATACCTCGCCGACGGCGGATACTACTGGAACTCTGGCATCTTCCTATGGGAAGCCCGCACCGCCGAAGCCGCGCTACGACAATTCCAACCCGACATAGCCGCGCTCATGGACCAACTCGCACCCTCCCTCTACACCACAGACGAACCCGCAAAACTCGCGCAGATATTCCCACAATGCTCCAACATATCCATCGACTACGCCGTAATGGAACCCCTCGGAGGCTCCAACACCCAGCTCCTCGGCCGACAAGGCGGCGTATCCGTCCTCCCAGCCAACTTCGGATGGTCCGACCTCGGAACATGGGGCTCCCTCCACAACCAGCTCGCTAAAGACTCCGACGGCAACGCACAGTCCGGCACCGGCAACGTCAGCTTCATCGAAAGCTCCGACTGCATCGTCCGATCCTCCTCCGGCATGGACATCGTCCTGCAAGGACTGCAAGGCTATATCGTCGCCGAAGACCACGGCACAATCCTAATATGCCAAAAGAATCAGGAGCAAAGAATAAAGCAATTTAGCGAGACATTGAAAAAACATTAAATTTGTAGTCCCCAATCCGTGCGACCAAAACGCACCTTTGACCCTTTCTAAATGGAGACATCTGAAAAACTAAGTGTACGCGGACGTTTCGTCAAGTCCCTGCTCGCAGCAGGCGTGGTGTTGCTCACATGCCTCGCCTACTTCCTCTCCGTATGCATATACTACCGACACGCATACCCCTCCGTGCTCGCCCTCCTCGGCAGCCGCGACATGCTCCTCACTTTACTCCTCATAGCCATAATATGGGCCACCACCGAGACCGCGCTCAAACTCAATGAGGTCTACCGCAGCCGACCCTACAGCTATATCCTCATACTCCACGTCGTCGAGAACATCATTGGCGTAGCCGTGCTCCTCCTCTGCATGGTCGTGTTCGGCCTGCCCAACTACGGACGAATGGTCCTCGCGCTCTTCTGCGTCCTCTCCATAGTATTCTCCTTCTCCTCCAAAATCCTCTTCTACCACATCCTGCGAAACCAACGCCGCCAAGGACGCAATATGCGCAGTGTGCTCTTCGTATGCGACCGCAGCGGCGAACGACTCCTCGCCCTCATCAACCGCCACTACGAATGGGGCTACAAAATAGTAGGAGTCATAGGCGACTCCTACATCGTCAGCAAACTCGACGGCCGTTTCCCCGTCTACAACATCAACAACGCCAACATCGAGTCCATCCTATCCCAAAAAATCGACGAACTAATCTACGCCCGCGACGACGTCAACTCCTCCGACATCGTCCGGCTACTCGACGTATGCCAAGACTACGGCATAACATTCCGTCTCTACTCCACTTTCCTCAACCGTATGTCCAGCTCGGCCTACGTCCGCTACTTCGACACCAACGCCGTACTGACCATCTCCAATATGCCCTCCAACTACGTCGGCCTCCTCGTCAAACGCTTCGTCGACATCCTCTTCTCCTCCTGCGTCATTCTCGTCGGGCTTCCTTTCTTCCTCATCATCGCGCTCTGCATCAAGCTCGACAGCAAGGGCCCCGTGTTCTTCAAGCAAAAACGATCTGGACTCCGCGGCCGTATCTTCGAGGTCTACAAGTTCCGTACTATGGTCGTCAACGCCGAGCAACTCAAAAAAGAACTGATAGACAAAAACGAAATGACTGGCCCCGTATTTAAGATGACCAACGACCCACGTATCACGCGCATGGGACGCCTCCTCCGCAAAACCGGCATCGACGAGTTCCCTCAGTTCCTCAACGTCTTCCTCGGCGATATGAGCATCGTCGGTCCACGACCTCCACTACCAGCCGAGGTTGCGCAATACGAACGCTGGCAAATGCGACGACTCGCCATGAAACCAGGCATCACATGCATCTGGCAAGTCGCGCCAAACCGCAACTCCATAACCTTCGAGGATTGGATGAAAATGGACATGGAGTATATCGACAACTGGTCACTGACGCTCGACTTCGTCCTCATGTTCAAAACAGCCGCCACTATATTGCGAGCCGACGGCAAGTAACACCAAGCCACCAAACACGACCAGATGGCAAAAAAACACTCCTCCAAACATAACATCATACTCCTGTGCGCCCTCGCCCTCCTGGCCTGTGGCGCATACGCTCTTTATCTCCACTCACGTCCAAACGTCCCATCCGAACGTCAAATGGCTCGCATCATGGCCGACCTCTACATGGCCGATGCCATACTGCAAGAAATACCCTCACGTGGTCCTAAAGACAAAACGATCGAGAATACCTACCACTCCATCCTTGCGCACTACGACCTCTCCAAACTCCAATACGACTCCGCCATGGCGTTCTACGCACGCAACCCATCCAAAATGTCCGCAGTCTACGAACGTGCCATCGCCATCCTCTCCGAACGCGAAGAACAAGTGAAAACCATCGCCAATATCGCCGACTCCACCTCCAAAGCCATCGACGCCATAAACGACTCCCTGACACACTCCTTCCAAGTCCCAACCACCATCCTCCTGCCACTCCTCCCCCCCGCCGACTCCCTCAAAAAATACCTCCTCCCCTCTTCCCGCCGCTACGACCAAGTGACACTCAACATCCCCCTCGACTCACTTCAAGGCGGACACATCGACATCTCGCACCGCTACACCATAACCAAAGCCCTCGAGAAAACCCCTAAAGCCTACATGAGCATCCTCATAACATACGCTGACTCCACCACATCCGCCGACTCCATACGACTCGACGCCTTTAAGCGGGTCACACAACGTGCCGTCGAGCTGTCCTCCACGCTCCGCGACTCCATCCCCGCAATCCACGCCTCCATATCTCTCTACCACGCCAAAGGCCTTAAAGACATGGCCATAACGCTCCGCGAAATCAAACTCTCCTACAAACCCTACGATGTCGTCGACACCACAAATTATGATAATCTCCTCCCATCTCTGTTTGCTTACTGACGGCTCCTACGGCCACTTCCCACTCGTCGAGCTCGACAGTAACGGTGTCATAACCTCTCTCCGGCTATTCCCCGACGGTCTCCCCGAGGTCGGCGGCATGCGCTTCGTCCAGGGTGTCCTCCTCGCCAATGTCCCCGACAACGTCTCCAGCGTCACTTCCTCCTCACGCCACGACTTCGCTCGCCAAATGTCACCCTTCGCCCTCGCCATCGGTCGTTCCCACCTCTGCGCCATGCATGGCGTCGACCTCAACTCTTTCCACGGCTCTTTCGCCAAACTGTCTATCCTCTGATTAACTCTTACCACGTGCCACGCATCACAATTATCAAGCATATACGCCCCCTCGCCCTCATCCTCGCTTGCCTCGCCATAGTCGCTTGCTCCACCAAGCGTAACACTTGGCTTAGCCGAAGTTACCAACGACTGTCCTCACACTTCAATGTCTACTACAACGGCAACGAGGCCTTCAAGGATGGCATCGATAAAGCACGCTCCGCCAATCAGAACGACTACAGCCATATCCTCCCCGTCTACGAGTTCTCCAACAAGCAAAACGCCTCCGCCGCACAGTCCGACATGGAGACCGCACTCAAAAAAGCACATAAACTCGTACAACTTCACTCCATAACCGTCAAACCCGCCGCCAAGTCTGGCGAACTGTCCGACGAGGAACGTCGCTTCCGTGCCAAGTCCGAGTTCAACCCCTACGTCCCAATGGGCTACCTCCTCATGGGCAAAGCCAACGTCGTCATCCACGAGGAACGTGAGGCCCTCGAGCAGTTCGACTACCTCGCACGTAAACACGAAGGCGAAGACCCTACCTACGAAGCTAAAATATGGGCCGCCATAGCCTACACGCAACTCGGTCTATACAACAACGCCATCGCCGCACTCAAAAGCTACGACATGGACGGCGTGGCCCCAGCCTCACTCTACCCAGAGTTCCAAGCAGCCTATGCCAACATATTCATCGCGCAAGGCGATTACGCCGCCGCCATACCCTACATGGAGAAAGCCGCCGCCGAAATATCCGACTCCCACTGCCGCAACCGCTACAACTACATCCTCGCGCAGCTCTACCGGCACGTCGGCAATAAGCAAAAAGCCGCCCCGCTGTTCCTCAAACTGTCTCGACAACTCGACGACTACGATATGGCATTCGCCGCCAAACTCGACCTCGCCACAGTGGCCTCAACAGCCGAAGAACAACAAAAAGCCGAGAAGACGCTATCCAAAATGGCACGCGACCCAAAGAACACTGACCAACTCGACCAAGTATACTACGCCATAGGCAACCTCCAACTCGGCAAGGGCAACACCACAAACGCCCTCTCCGCCTTCAATAAGTCCGTCAAGGCGTCAGTCAACAACGATAACCAAAAAGGACTCTCCTTCCTCGCCCTCGCCGACATCTACCAAGCACAACCACAATACATCGAAGCCTCAACATCACTCGACAGCGCCTCCACATACCTCCTCCCAACAAACGACCGTAAAGCCGAGGCCGACGCACGTGCCAAACGTCTCCAACCTCTCGCCATTGAACTCCGCACCATACGCGACAACGACTCCACACTCGCCCTCGCCCGAATGGACGCCAAGTCCCGCGACAAAATACTCAAGCGAATCGCCAACGAGCATAACGAACGTATCGAGGCAGAGCAAGAAGCACGCGAAGCCGATGCCGCAAATGCCATGTCACAGTCCGACTACTACCAAATGGAACGTAACATGCGCCAAAACTCCTCCTCAAAACAACAGTCTTGGTATTTCTACAATAACCAACTCGTGACCGCCGGCAAAGCCACCTTCCGCTCACGATGGGGTAACCGCCCCAACGAGGATAACTGGCGACGCTCCGACAAGTCCTCAACAGAAATGTTCAGCGACGACTCCTTCGAGGCCGACACCATCGACACCCAAACAAACGAACTCAAAAAAGACATCGCGCAACGCGACCCCGCCAACGAGATGTGGTCCGTCGAGTCCCTCCTCCAAGGGCTCCCCCTAACCGAGGCGGCTCAAGCCAACAACGAGTCGCAAACAGCCAACGCCCTCCTCCGCAGCGCGCAAATCCTCTACAACGATATCGAGGACTACGACCGCTGCGCCGAGCAACTCCAAACCTACCTACGCCGGTTCCCCAACGCCGACCAAGAACTCGATGTCCTCACACTCCTCCACTTCGCACAGCAAAAGCAAGCCGACACCAACGGCCTGCGCGACACCGACAACCGCATCACCTCCAAATTCCCGCAAAGCCTCATCGCGCAAAGCATATCCGACCCCTCGTTCCTCGCACAGCGTCAAGCCGAACACGACCAACGAGAGGCCGCATACCGCCAAGCCTACAACGCCTACCTCGCCAATAACTTCTCCCAAGCCGACGCACTCGCCTCTGCCGCCCTGCAAACACCCGACCCCGACGCCGAGCAACAACCACAACTGTTTCTCGTCCGCGCCATGTCTCGTGCCAAAATGGGCGACGCCGCAGGGTTCCGAGCCGACCTCAACTCCATAACAAACGCCTTCCCGGCAACACCTCAAGACTCCGTGGCCAAGCAGCTACTCGCCATGCTCGACAAGGGCCTCAACCCCGTGCGGCACACCGACTACTCCTCGCCCCTCCACAACGCAGCCTCACGCGCCGATTCCACCTCTGCCCCGCGTGTCGTCAACTACGTCTACCAACCCGACTCCACTCACGTCATACTCTGCCTGATTGACAACGGCAAACGCAACGACGCCCTCTTCACCATCGCCGACTACAACTTCTCCAACTATATCCTCACCGACTACGACGTCTCCACTCCCTCTCTCCACGGCGGCATCCAGACCGTCGTGATATCCTCTTTCCGCAACCGCAAAGAGGCCGAGGAGTATTTCTACGCACTCCGTGAACAACAATTCTGGAAAAACCTCACCAACGCACCCATACCTCGCATCTACATGCTCTCCAACACCAACCTCCGGCTCGTAACGGTCGAGGGCATCAACGAGGCTTTCCTCAACTTCATGAAAGATAACTACGGCATCTAACCACATAAAACAACCGCTATGTCCAACAAGAAAATCCTTTGGGTCGACGACGAGATAGAATCACTCGAGCCGCAAGTCATGTCCCTCAAACTCAACGGCTACGATGTCATATCCGTCACCAACGGCGATGATGCCATATCCACCTTCTCCGCCGACTCCTTCGACCTCGTCCTGCTCGACGAGAATATGCCCGGCAAGTCCGGCCTCGAGACCCTCCAGCTCCTTAAGCAAATAGCACCCTCCGTCCCCATGGTCATGGTCACCAAAAACGAACAACAAGATTTCATGGAGGACGCCTACAAGAACGCCGACGATTTCCTCGTCAAACCCCTCACTATACCTCAACTGCGCTCCACCGTCACACGCATACTCAACGGCCAAGCCATAAAAGAAGGCAAGGTGGTCGACGATTTCAACCGAGCCTACCTCTCACTCTCCCAAAAAATATCCTCCTGCAACGTCTTCAACGACTGGGCCGCCCTCTACCGCGACATCGTCTCCTGGGAAACACAACTCCCCGATAGCAACGCCCTCGAGATGCTCCTCGACCTCAAACGCGAAGCCAATATCGCCTTCTCCAAATTCGTCAAAGCCAACTACGTCTCATGGTTCTCGCCAAACAGCACAAACGCACCTCTCCTCTCACACCGCATCCTTAGCACCATCATCAAACCTCTCCTCAAAAATGGCGAGAATGTGGCCTTCGTAGTAATCGACAATTTCCGCCTCGACCAGTGGGAAGCCATACGCCCAGCCCTCGAAAGGGAGTTCCTCGTCAAAACCGACCTCTGCTGCTCCATACTCCCCACCTCCACACAATTCTCCCGCAACGCCATATTCTCCGGCCTCCTCCCTGCCGACATCGCCAAGATGCACCCCGACTATTGGAAAGCCGACGACGAGGAAAGCTATAACCAGCACGAACGCGAACTCCTCGCCGACTACTTCGACCGACAACGTATGCACATCGAAAACTCCTACTACAAAGTGGGCTCTAACGATAGCGGCGAGGACTATATCAACGGCTTCAATGGTTCTAAGAGGCATAAGGGCTACGCCAACAACCAGCTCAACGCACTCGTATTCAGCTTCGTCGACGCCCTCTCACACGCCACAACCGACAGCCGTACTCTCCGCGACCTCATAACCGACGACAAAGCATACCGCAAAGTCACACGACTATGGTTCACCGACGGCATAATGCTCCGCACACTCCGACTCCTACGCGACAAGGGCTTTAAGATAATACTCACCACCGACCACGGCGCCATACGCGTCTCCTCTCCCATCGACATATCAGGCCCCGCCGACCTCAACCGCAACCTGCGCTACAAAGTCGCCAAAAACATCTCCTACAACCCAAAAGACGTATTCGAGATCACCGACTCCCGCTCTATCGACACCGTCGGACTCCCCAAATCCAGCATCGCCGACAAGTTCATCTTCGCTCTCAAAGACGACTTCTTCCTCTACAAAAACAACCGCAACGACTACCTCGACCGCTACGCCAACTCCTTCCAGCACGGCGGCGTCTCCCTCGAAGAAATGATACTCCCTCTCGTCACCCTACAACCCAAACCCTAACCCCCTCTCCCCAAAACGCCACCCTCTCCAAGAGGTAACAGGTCGAACCCACCCATGTAGAGACGTCTGCCCGCGGCGTCTCCCCTAACGCCGAATGCGTAATTTACACCCGCCGCACCCATCCCCTCAAACCCGCCGCATGGCGCATCAAAACCCCACGCCCCAAAACCCACGGTTGGAGACCCACCCATGCAAATCTGTCGCCCACACCATTCTCAGGGAACGTTGTCTCTATTCCGCTTACGTCTACAGCAAGGTATATTTTGCTCACACGCTATCACGAAAATAACTTCTCCTCTTGCATCTCCCCCACAAAAAACAAACTATATTTGAATTGTGCGGTCTACAGTCGCCTGTCTCATGCGGCTCACCAAAATATAAAACGGATAGCAATGGATGACATACTGAATCTAATAAAAGCGGGCGAAGTGTCAGAAGTCCAATTCAAAGAACGTATTACTGACCGCTACGACATCGGCTGTGAGATGGCTGCCTTCAGCAATGCGCATGGAGGAAAGTTGATCATCGGAGTCAAAGACAAGACTGGTCACCTCAACCCTCTCTCTTACACCGAGGTGCAACAGACAACTAATCTTCTCAGCGACATAGCTTCCGACAATGTCGTTCCCTCAATCCTCATCCATGTTGAGTCTATTCCCGTTGATGACGGCAATATAGTCGTCGCTACGATTAAAGAAGGCCTAAACAAACCATACCACGATAACAAAGGTGTTGTCTGGGTCAAGAATGGAGCGGACAAACGCAAAGTGTTTGACAATGCTGAACTCGCTGAGATGATGACCGAATGCGGTAGTTATGCGCCAGACGAAGCAGTCGTCAAAGATGCGACAATGAACGACCTTGACCCCTTGACCATCAAGACTTTCTTCGGAAACCGCTTTCAGAAAGTCCTCGAAAAGAAAGGGTTGGTGGGTGACGCTTTTAACGAAGCTTCTGTCGAGTCAGTCTGTTCCGCAATAGCTACAGGACACGACTGCGAGAGGATACTCCGTAATCTGCGCTTCATACGCCCTGACGGTTCTCTGACCGTGGCTGCAATGCTTCTCTTTGGCAAATACTCTCAACGATGGTTGCCAACGATGACTGCCAAGTGCATACGCTTTGTCGGCAACAGTATAGGAGGAAAGGTCTTCTCTGACAAAGTCAACGATGCCGACATGGAAGGTAACCTCCTCCATCAATACAACACTATCATGAATTTCTTTACCCGTAACCTTCACAACGCTCAAGTCGGTTATGAGTTCAACTCCTTGGGAAGACTTGAAATACCTTACAGCAGTTTGGTGGAATTCACAGTCAATAGCCTCGTTCACCGTTCACTCAATATCAAAGCCCCTGTGCGCATCTTCATCTTCGACAACCGTGTTGAGATTCATAGCCCTGGCGCTTTGCCCAATGGATTGACCGTCGACGACATCAAGGCGGGCACCTCTATGCCTCGCAATATGTTCCTCTTTAATAATGCCATCTACTTGTTGCCTTATACTGGCGTTGGCAGCGGCATAACACGAGCTCTCGCTGAGGGTGTGAATGTCTCATTTGCCAACAACTGCAATTCTAAAGAGTTTCTGATTACCATTTGGCGGAATGACTCAAGCCGATATTTGGCCGACAACAATCACTCTGCTAACAAGTTTAATTTCCCCGACTTAGACACTCGACTTAGACACTCCAGCGCAGACTCAGACACTAATTTTCCCGACTTAGACACTCAACTTAGACACTCCAACACAGACTTAGACAATAAAACACTAATCCTGTCTAACAAGCAAAGGGACATCGTGAACTTTTGCTCTGTACCTCGTTCCGCCAAAGAGATACTCGACAGGATAGGGGTCTCCATGCACTCCAAGAACCGTGAACGTTACATCATCTCTCTCGTCACGGCAGGCTATTTGCGAATGACAAACCCCGACAATCCTACGGCAAGCAACCAGAAGTATGTGAAGGCTACCTTATAGTTACCTTTCACTTCCCTAACACACACATAAAAAAAGGATCGATGTCATCAACGACACCGACCCACATCATCAAAAATATACCACAAAAAATCAACCTATTAATCTTGCCTTTGTGTCTTCCGCTCGAGGCTCGCGTCTCTCGCTCGACATCACAAAGGTACACCTTTCCACCTCCCCCGATGTGTGGTTTTTTCTTTGAAAATTGTAGACAATCATCCAAATCGTTTCATGCCATGGGGGACAAATCGTTATTTCCTATGGGGGACAAATTGTTATTTCGCTCGCTAACGCTCTGTCTTTCTGTTGATTGGATTATATGTGTCAATTTTTTGCTCCAGGCTGACCCTTTTTGCTCGCTCTGCCTTCCCTCTTGTCCATTTTTGTCTACCCATCACTATGCCTCGTTCTCCCCATTCCCCCGCGTGCCACTCTTTCCCCTCGCCGCTCCATACGTTGAATTTTTCTCAACCCTCGTTCGACCACAACGCAATTTCGCTTAATAAAAGCCCTCACGCCCAATTCTCCACTCTCCTATGCCAAAATAATTACATACATTTGCACCTTGAAAGCCTGTGGCAGTAGCACACGCCATGCGGCATTCCACAACACACGGAAACAACATCTGCCCGAGTCGACAACAGACTTAGGGCAACTTGGCAAAAAACAGATACTTACACAATGAAAAAACTGTTGCTGGCGCTCTCTCTTGTATGCGCTTTCGCGCTCAGGTCTGTGGCGCAAACAGAATTCCACTGGGGCTTCAAGGGAGGTCTTAACTTCACTACCGTCGATAGCGATGTCGATGACTTTCAGGCACGTATGGGACAGTGGGGTGTATTATGCCGTTGGGAGATAGGCGACCATTTCGCCATTCAGCCCGAGGTGTTCTACGCCCGTATGGGTTTTCGCTCCCTCAAGAAGCTTATGCGTTCCGCCCCGGCGCACGACACGATGAGTGGCGAGGGCTCCTTGCAGAATGAGTGGTTCCACCTCCAGATACTTACCGATAACGTGCAGATCCCTGTCGTGTTCAAATACTATCTCCCTATAAACCTCTTTGGCGATAAGGGCCTTAATATCCATGCCGGCCCTCTTTTCAGCCAACGTTTTGAGTATAAGATCTCTACATCCGACCATGAGGGCCTGCTCCTCGACCCCGCCCTCACTGGCAATGGCACACCCTACGTCGATGGCAGCTCCTATCGAGAGAACAACACCATCCACAACTTCGCCCGCGCAATGAACAAGACCCAGTTCCAGGTGCTTGCCGGCATAGGCTACGACTCACCATCGGGCATTGGTGTCGATATCCGTTGGCAGACTGGCATAACTCCCGTGTGGAACAGCGGCAAGAAGCACGCCTATAACAAGAACTCGCACGACCGCGTCTGGGCCTTCTGCTTCAGCTACACATTTTAGAGAAATCTTAACGACATAACGCTACGGGGGGCGCCGTCATTTCTTGGCCGCGCTTCCCAGTTGCGTTTTAATCTTTCATAACAACTCACAATGAGTCTCCAATGTGGCATCGTCGGACTGCCTAATGTCGGCAAATCTACACTCTTCAACTGCCTCTCTAACGCCAAAGCTCAGTCGGCAAATTTCCCTTTCTGCACCATCGAGCCTAATGTCGGCGTCATAACCGTGCCAGACAACCGCCTGGAGGTGCTTAACGAGATTGAGCACCCTGCGCAGGTCATCCCCACAACGGTCGAGATTGTCGATATCGCCGGCCTCGTCAAGGGAGCAAGCAAAGGCGAGGGACTCGGCAATAAGTTTCTCGCCAATATACGTGAGACCGACGCCATAATCCATGTGCTACGCTGCTTCGACGACGACAATATAACCCACGTGGACGGGTCGGTCGACCCCGTGCGCGACAAGGAGGTCATAGACACCGAGCTCCAGATAAAGGACCTTGAGACTGTCGACGCACGTATAGCCAAATGCGAGAAGCAGGCCATATCGGGCAAGGATGCCGACGCCAAGAAACTGCTCGACCTGCTGCTGCGTTACCGCGAGGCTCTCAATGCGGGCCAGAATCTGCGTTCCGTGGAGCTGACCGACGCCGAGCGTAAACTGGACCGCGAACTGTTCCTCTTGACGCGTAAGCCCGTCATATACGTCTGCAATGTCGACGAGGCAAGCATCAACAGTGGCAACAACTATGTCGATGCCGTGCGTGAGGCCGTGAAAGACGAGGGCGCCGAGGTGCTCGTCATAGCCGCGCAGACTGAAAGCGAGATTGCCGAGCTCGAGACATACGAGGAGCGCAAGATGTTTCTCGACGACCTCGGGCTGACCGAGAGCGGCGTGGCTAAGCTGATCCGCGCCGCATACGCACTGCTCAACCTGCGCACCTTTTTCACCGTAGGGCCTAAGGAGGTGCGTGCATGGACGTTCCATGCCGGCGATAAAGCCCCACAGGCGGCAGGCGTCATACATACGGACTTTGAGAAGGGCTTCATTCGTGCCGAGGTCATCAAATATGACGACTATGTGGCACTCAAGAGTGAGGCCGCATGCCGCGAGGCTGGTAAACTTGGCATCGAGGGTAAGGACTATGAGGTGCAAGATGGCGACATTATGCACTTCCGTTTCAATGTATAACGCAAAGCTTGTTGCATCATGGCATCAGTAACCGTCAAGCCTTCTATTCCTAAGGGCACACGCGACTTCGGGCCTCTGGAGATGACCCGTCGCAATTATATTTTCGACACCATACGCAAGGTGTTCCGCCGTTATGGCTATCAGCCTATCGAGACGCCAGCCATGGAGAATCTCTCCACGCTGCTCGGCAAGTATGGCGACGAGGGCGATAAGCTGCTCTTCAAGATACTCAACTCGGGCGACTTCCTCACCGCGGCAGGCGGGCCTCTCCCCGCTAATGCGGACAAGGCCGCCCTCAAGATCTCCGAGAAGGGCTTGCGCTATGACCTCACTGTGCCCTTTGCGCGCTATGTGGTTCAGCATCAGGGCGAACTGACTTTCCCCTTCAAGCGGTTCCAGATTCAGCCTGTGTGGCGCGCCGACCGTCCGCAAAAGGGGCGTTACCGCGAGTTCTATCAATGTGACGTCGATGTTGTCGGCACGGACTCGCTGCTCTGCGAGGTCGAGCTTGTGCAGATTGCCGCCGACGTGTTCAAGGCGCTTGGCATCAATGTGTGCCTGAAGATTAATAACCGTAAGATTCTTGCGGGTATGGCCGAGGCAATTGGCGCACCCGACAAGATGATGGACATAACTGTGGCTATCGACAAGCTCGATAAGATTGGCATTGACAACGTTAACGACGAGCTGCGCAACGACGGCCTGACGGAAGCACAGATTGAGGCGCTCCAACCCATCCTCGGCCTGACGGGCGACAGACAAGCCAAACTCATCGGGCTTGAGGGTATATTGACCAGCGAGGTGGGCAAAAAGGGCATTGACGAGGTGCGCACCCTTTTCAACTACATCGACGACCTTGGCATCGACATAAAGACTGAACTCGACCTCACCCTTGCCCGCGGACTGAACTACTATACGGGCGCGATATTCGAGGTCAAGGCTCTCGACACGGAGATTGGCTCCATCTCGGGAGGCGGGCGCTACGACAACCTCACGGGCATCTTTGGCCTTGAGGGGCTCTCGGGCGTGGGCATATCATTTGGCGCAGACCGCATATATGACGTCATGACGCGCCTGGAGCTCTTCCCTTCGGAGGCCACTGCCACAACGGATGTGCTGGTGGCGAACTTTGGCGGCGAGGACGAGCTTTATAGCCTCAAGGTGCTCGCGCAGCTCCGTGCGCAGGGGCTCTCGGGCGAGATATACCCCGAGCCGGCGAAGATGAAGAAGCAGATGGGCTACGCCGATAAGCGTGGCGTGCGCTTCGTGGTGCTCTGCGGCGAGACGGAACGCACGTCGCAGACCATAACCATCAAGGATATGGCAACGGGCAACCAGCAGACCTTGCCGTTGGATGAGGCGATAGGGGTGATCAGAAGGTAGAGAGAAATAGTGACAAGAGAGTACATAATGACCCAACCGTCGCATGGGTGACGGTTGGGTTTTGAGATTGGGGGTACGCCGCGGGCGGACGTCTCTACATTCCGTGGTTAATTTCCGTTAAGGGAGATATCGCAGGCATCGTCTCTGCATGGGTGGATTCGACCATAGATTGCGGCCATAATCATCCGTTGATAGTATTCTATTAATAATCAGTACCTTATGGCGTAAATTCATATCCAACAGACGTTTTTAACGGTTTGTTTTTGGGATTTAACGTGGAAATCGGGAAGTGGGGGTATTCGTCACACTTACGACCGAGAAATGGGCGATGCGGGAGTGGGGTGTAAGGGGTATTTTTGGAGGAAAGGTGTGAAATTGCTGGATAAACATCGGTCGAAAATCGCATTTGTTGTTTTACGAGAGAGCGTGAACGGGTCGCGGAGCATCTGGGATGCATCCGCGGAGCATCGTTGGAGCATCCAGGGAGCATGCAAGGAGCATGCAAGGAGCATACAGGGGCTTTTTCGGGGTGCTTGGGGCGGAGTGATGGTTGTTGGGCGTGTGCTATGACGTGGGGTATCCCAGCCACCAATAATCTTTAACATTATTTAAGCCCCCCCCCTATTGCCCTTAATTTATATATTTGCGTTGCCGTCGTGAACTTTATGGCGGCGTAGTTGAATGTAATATGCGACTAAATGTAATGCTTATGACACACAAACTTTTACGATGTTTTTATGCATCAATGGCGGCCATGCTGATGGCAACCACGGTATCGTCTGCCCAAGTCACGACGGGCACAGGTTGGGCGTATGACGAAAGCACAGGGAAGCTCACTATCTCGGGCAGTGAAGTCGCGTGGAGCGAACTCGCGGCCTACAAGGAGACCACCAAGGAGATTGTATTCGCTGACGACTGCACGTTCACGGAGATAGGAGAAGAAGCCTTCCAAGATTTCAGCAATCTGACTGAGACGGAGATCACGATACCCGCGAAGGTGACCAAATTCGGTTATGCTGCGTTCAACAGGTGTAACATCACTAAGGTCAACCTTCCTTCGGGCTTTAAGAATCTCGGCATCTATGGGCTTGCGAGGACTAAAATCACCAAGATTGTTCTTCCCGATGGGCTTACAAGTATTATTAATTACGCGTTCTTCGGAGGCGCGCTCGAAGAGATTGTGATTCCAGGGAGCGCTGAGGAAATCGGCAGCCAAGCGTTTTCCTCCTGCCCGCTTAAGAAGGTCACTATCGAAGAGGGAGTGAAGAAGATTGAGAGTTCTGCTTTTGGATATTGCAGTAAGCTCACCTCAATCACTCTTCCTGCAAGTTTGGAGAGAATAGATAATTGTGCGTTCAGGAAATGCTCGAATTTGGAAGAGGTAGTGATTCTCTCTAATGGCACGGAAGATAATAAGCACTATATACTCCTCGACAACGCTGATGACAAAGATGCGACAGGTTACGTGACTTATTTCGGTGGTACTGGCATCTTCCCAACTAACGATAATTTATATTTGAGATACAACCCCAACACCACATGGGTGGGTGATGATGACTTGAAGACTAACTTGTGCTACTACTTCGATGCGGATCATCGCATAGAGGATACGTCTCTCACCTCATTGCGCGTTGCGCCCGCTGCGTCGGCGGTGGCAGAGTATTATGACCTTGGTGGGCGTAAGGTGAATCCTGACACATTCAGGGGTGTGGTTGTCAAGGTGCAGGATGGGAAGTCTGTGCTGACGACGATCAAGTAGAGATAACGGCATAGTAATATTAGGCCTGGGAGAGATTCTCCTGGGCTTTTTTGTGTTGGGTGTATAGACGATGCCTGTATCGTCATAAGCACGGTGGCTCGCTTTCTTCGATATGCCTTCGCGTTATGACCCGCCTTTGCGTTAGCGCACAAAAATAGCCGCAAGGCCGGCAACTCCTACAACACCTAACAAAAAAGGGAGTCGCCAGACCCTGCGGCCTAAACAGACAATTATCTACTCGTATCTTATGGCTTCGATGGGGTCTAAGTTGGCAGCCTTGCTTGCGGGTATATAGCCGAAGCCTATGCCTATGACGGTGCATACCGCGAAGGAGACGAAGATGCTCCACATGGGTATCGAGGTGGGCAGTCCGAACTGGCCGCACAGCAGTGTGCCGAGCCACCCCACGAAGACGCCTATAACGCCACCTGTCAGGCTTATCATCACGCTCTCGATGAGGAACTGGTTGCTTATGTCCATCGACCTTGCGCCCACGCTCATGCGCAGTCCTATCTCCTTGGTGCGCTCCGTCACCGACACGAGCATGATGTTCATGATGCCTATGCCTGCCACGAGGAGGGAGAATGCCGCCGCCACGACGAGTATTATGGTTATGGTGTCCATGGTGCTGCTCATTGTCTCCATCATCTCCTGCTGGCTTCGTATGGTGAAGTTGTCGTCGTCGGAGTCTTTGAGTTTGTGGGTTGAGCGGAGTATCGTGGTCAGCTCGTCTATCGCCTCGTCGGTCAGCTCTTCGGTTATGGCCGAGCAGTTTATGGAGCTGAAGAAGGTTTGGGCCAGGAGGCGTTTCATGACCGTGGTGTAGGGGGCTATCAGGACGTTGTCTTGGTCCATGCCCCAGTTGTTGTAGCCCTTGCTCTTCAGTACGCCTACGATGCGGAAGGGGGTCGACTTGAACCTGATGGTGCGCCCTATGCAGTCGGCCTCGGTGTCGCCAAAGAGTTCTTTGACTATCGTGGTGCCGACCACGCATACCTTGGCGTTCTTGCGTATGTCCTCGTCGGAGAAGGTGTCGCCGCTCTTTATCTCCCACTTCTTGATGTCGAAATAGTCGAGGCTCTCGCCATAGATTGATGTGCTCGTGTTGTTCGCGCCATATATCACCTGTCCGGATGAGGACACCTCGGGCGATACGTAGGTCACGAATCTCTTGTCGGCAACTATGGCGTTGTAGTCCTCAATCTTCAATGTCTGCATCTCCGATGGGTCCATACGTACGCCTCCACGTTGGTCTGCGCCCGGGCGTATCATGATCATGTTGGTGCCCATCTGCGCTATGTTGGCTCTGACGCTCTCCTTGGAGCCCTGGCCTATCGCCATCATGATGATGACAGCCGCCACGCCGATGATGATGCCAAGCATCGACAGGAACGAGCGGAACTTATTGCTCGCCACGGCCCTCAGCGCCACCTTGAATAGGTTTATGAAGTTCATTGTGCCTGATTCTTTTTGTTAGTCATCCTGAGGCTTAGGCAATGCGGCCAAGGCCTCTGCCGCCGACAATGGTTTGGGGTTCTCAACGTCCTCGCGCACCTTGCCGTCGCGCAGCATGATGTTGCGGCTGCTATATTGCGCAATCTCGGGGTTGTGCGTCACGAAGATTATAGTGCGCCCCTCATCGTGCAGGCGTTGGAACAGCACGAGCATCTCGAATGATGTCCTGGTGTCAAGGTTGCCCGTCGCCTCGTCTGCCAGTATCACCGCCGGGTCGTTGACCAAAGCGCGCGCTATCGCCACACGTTGCATCTGACCACCACTCATCTGGTTGCTCTTATGCTCAAGCCTGTCGCCCAAGCCCACAGCCTCGAGGGCCTCTATGGCGGCTTTTCTGCGTTGCGCGGCGTTGTATTTGTTGTTATACATCAGCGGCAGCTCCACATTCTCCACGGCTGTGGTCTTCGACAGCAGGTTGTAGTTCTGAAACACGAAGCCTATCTTGCGGTTCCTCAGCCGTGCACGCTGGTTTTTGCTCATCGTGCGGACTGATACGCCGTCGAGTATATAATCGCCACTGGTGGGAGTGTCCAGGCATCCCAACTGGTTCAGCAGGGTACTCTTGCCCGAGCCCGAGGTGCCCATGATAGTCACGAACTCACCCTCGTATATCTTGAAGGTTATGCCTCGCAGAGCATGCACCGTCTCGTCGCCCACCTTGAAGTCGCGACGCACGTCACGCAGCTCAATGACGACATGCCTCTCGTCTTTCTCTTCTGCCATAACAGAGTGCCTCCCCGCTCCTAACTTTTCTTCTTTTTCTTCTGGTCTGGTGGGCCTGGCATGAACGGGTTGCTCATCTCTTCCGACTTCTCGGCCACCTCGGTCGCCCCAAGCTCAAAGCTTATGATGACCTTCTCGCCCTCAACAAGCCCCTCGCTAATCTCTACATTCGTGCCACCATTGAGGCCCGTCTCGACTGGCTGCGCCTTGAACACGTTGCCCTCAAGTTTCCATACCTTCTGCTCCGACTGGCAATCCTCAACCCTCTGCTCCGACGTCAACAACGCCTGATTGGGCGTGAACCGCAACGCCTTGCTCGGCAATGACAACACACCATTACGCTCGGCGGTATATATCGTGACGTTAGCCGTCAGTCCGGGCAACAACTTCAAGTCTTTGTTAGGTGCCGCTATCACCACCTCATACGTCACGACATTACTCTCGGTCGTAGCCTCAAGCCTCACCTGCGTCACCGTGCCATCAAACACGTCATCGGGAAACGCGTCGACAGTGAACGTCACACGCTGACCCTCCTTCACACCGCCGATATCAGCCTCGTCAACGTCCGCTATGACTCGCATATCGGTCAAGTCCTGGGCAATGTAGAACAACGTAGGCGTGGTCATGGCCGATGCCACAGTCTGACCCTCTTCCACCTCGCGGCTCAACACTATACCGTCGATAGGGCTCGTGATAGTCGCATAGCCCACGTTAGTCTGCGCCTTGGTGACATTCTGCTGCTGCACTACGATATTCTGACGCGCCTTCTCATAACTCAGACGCGCATTCTCATAGTCGTCGGTCGACACAAGCCCCTTCTCGAAGAGCTTGGCATATCGGTCGAAGTTCGCCTTCTGATAGTCCAGCTCACTCTGCGCATTGGCAAGGTTACTCTTCGCCGACGTGAGCTCCGACAACAGGTTGGTCTTGTCGAGCTCGGCTATGACCTGACCCTTACGCACCTCACTGTTATAGTCCACATATATCTTGTCTATGATGCCGCTCACTTGGGTGCCGACCTCTACCTTCGTCACTGGCTCTATCGTGCCGGTGGCAGTCACCGATGTCGAGATGTCCTGGCGAGTCACCGTCGCCATCGTATAGCTGACGGCACTCTTCTGACCGCACGAGGTGGCCATCAGCATGACAGCCACCACTGGCAGGATTGTTGTTGTCTTCATGATATTTTGTTGGGTGTCCTTTTATTCCGTTTACTAAAGTGCCAGCGGCTCGCCAGTATAGAACTTCAGCAATGCGATGTTCAGCAATGCCGTATACTTGCTCTGCAACCTCTGCTGACGCGCGCCAAGCAGGTTACTGTTGCCGGTAGTCAACTCCGCTATGTTCTTAAGCCCCAAGGAGAACTGCTCACTGACGAGTTTATAACTCTCCGCCGTGCTCGCCTCATTAACCACTGCCGACTGATATTGGGCCTGCGCGCTAAGGGCGTTGAGCCAATACGTCTCCACCTGCTTATATATGTCGTTCTCCGTCTGCCTGCTGTCCAGCTCCGCCTGACTACGCTGTATGCGCGCCTTAGCCTTGCTCGTGCGTGTCTGACGATTGTCGAGTATCGGCACACTGATATTCAACCCTATCGAGTTATTCACGTTCTGCTTCATCTGCGTGCCGAAATTATCTTCCGAACCAGTATTATGACCCGTCGATATGCCTGCCGACAAACTTATGTTAGGATAATGACCCGACCTCGCCACACGCTCCTGTATGTCCGCCTGGTCTATGGCTATCCTCGATGTCTTGACTTCCGGACGTGTAGCCATTGCCCTGGCAAACGCGTCGTCTATCGTAGGCAACGCCTCCAGTATCTTCTCGTCCGACAACTCCGGTATAGCCACCTCAAATTCCTGTGTCTTAATCAACTCCAATATCTGCTTCAGCTGCATCTTATATGTGGCCAACTGCGTCCTCGCGCTAACCAGGCTATACTCATCCTGACTAACCTGTGCCTCCAACTGCGCAAGGTCAGCCCTCGATAACTGCCCCACCTCAAGCATATCCTTGCCACGGTCGCGCAACTTAGTGCTCGCCGCCAACGTGCTGTCGGCCACGCTCACCGCTTCCGCCTGATAGAGTATCTGAACGTAATACTGGACTATCTGCTCCTCAATATTATTAGCGGTCACTATGTTCTGAGCCTCAGCCTTCTGCTCGTCCAACCTGTAACTCTCCAAATTACGACGTGTCTTGCCGCCGTCCCACACCGTCCAACTCGCCATAAGGCTATAATTGCCCGAATACGTCCGGTCGCTATGCGTCGTGGTCATCGTGCCGCCACTCAAGTCGACCGTGCTCTGGCTCCATGGCCTCCACCCTAAATTATGACTCGTGGAAAACGACAACGACGGCATCAGCTGACCCTTTGTCTGACTCGTCTGCTGCTCCGCCTGCTCCAACGTCAACTCGCCACCCTTCACGTCAAGGTTATTCTCCATGGCGTAGTCCACGCACTCCTGCAGCGTCCAAGCCCCCGTATGCACCGACTCCTGCTCCTGCGCATAACCAGCGGAACCCATCATAAGTGCCATGCTCAAAACCGCACCTATCTTGCTACTCCTTATCATCATTCGTTAGTTGTTGTTCTATGCTCTTTGTCGCCTATCGCTTCATTAGCGACGTAAAAGTAACGACAATCCAAACAGCCCTATCCCTAAAATCGCCAAACGCCCCCTTTTTGACGATTAATCCACACCCAAACGCCATACACAACATCCCCCCGCCAAACATCACGTCCGGCAGGGGGCTTTACAAAAGAACAGTTATGGATCTCACGGACTCATAGAACCGTCCCGCTATCGTTAAGTTAGGTTAGGACTCGACCACTGAACTTCAAGACGTATCCTGTAGTCCGCTAATCATGATGCAAATGTAATCCTTTCTCTGTATATAGCAAACAAACAATCATTATTTTCGTCTTATTTCTTTCAAATTAATAAATACACACCCCTATAACTTATAAACCGTAATCTCATCCCAATCCCACCCATCCCTGCGA
>CAVFBA010000013.1:0-63290 GCA_963620665.1 bacterium | reverse complement strand
TCTCTACATGGGGGAGGTGCGGGGGTGGGGTTGGGAAGTATGTGAGGGGGTCGTGCGGTGCGGCGGTTGGGTTTTGTGGAGAGGAGGTGTGGTTATTTTGTATCTTTGGGGTTAGTAATAAAAACATGTAAAGGATATGGAAGAGCAGAAGAAGTTGAATATAGCGTTGACGGCAGAGGTGGCTGAGGGCACGTATGCTAATTTGGCGCTTGTGGCTCATTCGGAGTCGGAGTTTATAGTGGATTTTATTCGCGCTATGCCGGGGATTCAGCAGCCAGTGGTTAAGTCGCGTGTGATTATGACGCCGGAGAATATGAAGAAGGTGGTTGAGGCTCTTCAGGAGAATATAGCGAATTATGAGGCTAAGTATGGGCCGATAGAGACTCGCCGTCAGATTCAGGCGCCGTTTGGTTTTGGTGGCAAGGGGGAGGCGTAGATGGGGAGAATGGGGTGTTAAGGCGTTTTAGGTGACGGGGTTATGGCGGCGGTGGGGTGGAGAAGTATGTGAGGGGATGGGGGTACGCGTTCGGGGTTGGGGGAGACGCCGCGGGCGGGCGTCTCTACATTACGCTTGCGCGTATGGGGGGGACGCATGTGCGTTTAGGGGGAGACGCCGCGGGCGGACGGGTTTACATTACGCTTGCGCGTTGGGGGGTACGCCTTCGGCGTTGTGGTGGGTTATTTGGCGGCTTGGTTTTTGAAGGATTGGACGATGTTGATTTCGTCGGGTTCCATTGGTCGTGTGGAGGTTCCGATGCGTCGGTAGGCGATGCCGTCGACGTCCATGATGATGGGTGTGGGTCGGGTGTCGACGACGAAGATCATGCGTCCGCCATGGACTTCGAAGCAGGTGTCGGCGTAGAGGGAGGCAGTGCGTGGCATGTGCTGAATCATGAATGAGGTGAAGAAGTTGGACATGAGGTCGCGTGCTTTTTGTTCGTCGTAGTTTTCGGTGCCGGAGAGTTCGGCGAAGTCGGTGTGTAGTCCTATGGCGAGTCCGGAGTCGTTGACTCCTACGAGGAGTCGTCCGCCTTTGGAGTTCATCATGCCGCAGATGACGGTGAGGAGTTTGTTGGCTTGTCGGTTGCGGTCGGGGCGCATGTTGTTGTCGGGGGGGAATACCATGCTTTCTTTGAATTCGAGTGTTGGTCCTTCTTCTCCCATGTGTTCGCGGTCGCTTTCGTCGGTTGTTTTTATTCCGAGTAGTTCGTTGATTTTGGATCGTATCTCGCGTCGTGCGTTGGTGAGGGTGAAGCCGTTGGTCATGTTGTAGGCGAGGACGAGGCGTGCGATGTTGCCTGTGATGGATTGTTGGCATTGGTTTATGACGTTGAGGATGCGGTCTTCGGCGCCTCCTCGTTCGAGTCGTGATAGGCAGAAGAGTCTCATTGCGTGGTCGCGCATGTCGGGGTTTCCGGCGAGCATGTTGATGGAGCGGTTGTAGTGGCGGTCGAAGTCGTCGGGGTCGATCCATTGGTTGCGTGCGTAGCCTTCCATCATGGCTATGAGGGTCATTCGTTCGTGGTATTCTTCGGCGCGTGGTCGGTCGTCGGTGGCGAGGGCGAGGAGTCGTGCTATGGCGAGGAGGTTGAATGTTTGTGCGCGGGAGTTGGTCATGGTGCTTTGCCGGTCGACGATGTTCATGAGTTCTGAGACTTCGTCGCGGGAGAGGTCGTCGTGGCTTTGCGCGTCGTCTTGTTCTTCTTCGTCGTCTTGTTCGTCTTGTTCGTCGGTTTCTGGGGTTTCGTAGATTTTGCCTTCGGAGTATACGAGGAGGAGGTTGTGGAAGCAGTCGCTATCGGATAGTTGTTCGGTGTCGTCGGCGAATTCGATGAATTTGCCGTCGACGTTGCCGTTGGAGTAGACGTTTTTTATTTCGACCCAGATGAGGTCGCCGTTGTTGAGGGTTGGGACGTCGGGGCCGTAGGGGACTTTGAGGGAGAATCCTTCGCTGCTTATGAGGAGGTTTCCGCCTTTGTAGGTTATGGTCATGCGGCAGAGTATTTGCTCGTCGGTGTCGCAGAATGATTTGGCGTAGTTGGACACGAAGGTGTCGACGTTGGCTTGGAGGTCGAATTTGAAGTCGCCCTCGTGTGTGGCGTCACGGACGGTGGCGCGGAGGAGCAGTGGTTTTCCTTGTTCGTCGAGGAAGTCGGAGATGTGCGCGTAGAGGACGTTGTAGTGGACGATGTCGCGTGGGGATATGAGTCCTTCGCCGGCGAGTTGGTCGTCGACGACTACGGCGTGGAATAGCGGGTTGCCGCTGGAGTCGTGGGTTCCTGAGGCGCCGGTGACACGTATTAGGATTTCGTCGCCTTCGGATACGGATATTTTTTTGCGTTTGGGGATGACGAGTTGCGCGGTGTGGTGTGTTTCGTCTTGGGCGTCGAGGAGGCTGTCTTCGATGTCGCGCCACATTTGGCGGAGTTGTTGTATGTCGTCGGAGTCGGCTTTGACGTCGCGGATGAAGTCGCGGCTGCCTACTTTTATTTTGATGTTGCGCCAGGGGAGTATGTCGGCGGGGAGTGCGTCGCGGAGTTGGTTGTGGAATGCTGTTGGTGAGATTGTTATGTTGTTGCCTGCGATGTTGACTTTGGCGAGTCGTCCTTCGTAGAGGCGTGGTTCGGGTGAGGGTTGCGGGGTTGAGGCTTGTGAGACTTTGAAGCAGATGACGTCGGAGCTGCCTTGGAGGTCGGGCCAGCTGAAGGGTAGTTTTATGGGGGTGTTGGTGAGGAGGTTGCCGTAGGCTTTGCTGTTGAGTGTTGTGGCGAGGTTGGTTTGGAAGAGGGTGGCGTAGCGGCATAGTTGTGACATTAGGGCGTGCCGGTTGACGGTTTCGTCGTCGTCGGATGTGAGGAGGAGCGAGAATGCGATGGAGCGGACGATGTCGGATATTATGGTTTTGTTTTGTCCGAGGGAGAGGTTCATGACGCGGTCGGCTTTGTCGGCTTGGGTTGCTGTGTAGTTGTCGAGGAGTCGGACGAGCGCGGAGCGGAGAGGTGGGTCTTGGTGCCAGTCGGAGAGTGGTCGTGAGATGAGGATGTCGAACATTTTGTGGATGACGGAGTCCATGAGTGAGGGGTCGAGTGACATGGCGCAGGTGAGTGTTCCGAGTCGTCGTGAGGGTTCGTAGACGTAGGCTGTGCGTTCGAGGGAGGCGAGGAGGTCGTTGACGTAGGAGATTATGGCGAGTCCGTCGCGTGTTTTTTCTTTGAGGAGTTGGAGTCCGGCTGAGAATTCGTCGGTTAGGGCGATGCAGTCGGATAGCGCGTTGCGCATTTGTCGGACACGTGGGGAGTCGCCGGCGACGAGTCCGCTGCGTTCGAGGATTTCGATGCAGATGCGTTTGAGTTCTTTGAGGAGGAGTCGTCGGTGTGTGGTTCGTGGTCGGGTGTCGATGTTCGTTGTGAGCCATCGTCCCATATTGGCGGATATGACGTTGAGGGTTTCGGATATCCATTGTGGTTGTCCGTTTTTGAGGCTTTGTCGTGCTGTGAAGAAGAGTGGGTTGTTGCGGAAGGTTTTGATGGTGATTTTGGTGACGAGCGGGTTTATGGCCAGGGCGCGTGCTATGGTGTTGAGGGCGTCGGGCGTGATGAGGTCGGCGATGATGTCTTGGTCGGGTGCGACGGTGTCTTCTTCTTCGACGTTGACTTTGATGCCGTCGATGTTTGTTATTCGGCAAGGTACGACTTGGTGGTCGCGGTAGTTTTTGTCGCGTGTGTTGTCGAGGTGGAATCGGAATCCTTCGGGGCCGTAGGCGTCGTATTGTCCTGGTCGTTCTTGGCTACGTCGGAGTGTGAGGAGGTGTATGGAGCCGATGATGTATCGTGCGGCGATGAGTGGTATGAGGTCTTGTTGGACGGAGGCTGTGCCGTCGGGGTTTTTTTTGATTAGGCATTTTATGATTTCGGGGTGTCGTGGTTGTTCTTTTTGGTAGTCGAAGAGTTTGACCCTGTGTTCTTGTCCTTCGTAGTTGACGATGTAGAACCAGTGTTTGAAGTCTTTGCGAAGTTCGAGGATTTTGAGGTCTCGTTTTTCGGTGATGGTGTCGTTTTTTTTGTTTGCCATTGGTGGAGTTGTTTTATGATGTATGTTCGTAGTATGGTTGGGCCGGTCGGGGGAGTGTGGCGGCCTTTATGGGGGTGTGAAGTTAGGTTTTTTTTGTGAGATATGGAGGGGTTTTACATAGGGGTCCGCGTTTAAGTGGGGGATGCGGGGGGGTGTGTAGAAATGATTGGCTCGGGATGCGAAGTGTAGGGGGAAATTGTTTATTTTTGTTATTATGTTTGATGTGAGGGTGCCGGATGTGTTGTGTTGGGGGATTTTTGTTTTGTGTTATGGTTGTTTGTTGTTTGTTTATGTTTGATGATAGGTTGATTGATAGGGGCCAGGGTGTGCTGGTGGCGGTTAGTGGCGGCGCGGATAGCGTGGCGTTGCTGGATATGCTTGTGCGCGGTGGTTACAGGTGCGTGGTTGGTCATTGTAATTTTCATTTGCGTGGTGAGGAGTCGATGCGTGATGAGGTGTTTGTGCGTGGTTTGTGTGGTCGGCTGGGTGTGGAGTTGCTGGTGAAGGATTTTGATACGCTGGGGTATGCCCGGGGGCGTGGCGTGTCGGTGGAGATGGCGGCTCGGGAGTTGCGTTACGGGTGGTTTGAGGAGGTGTTGGATGGTCGTGGTTTGGGTTGCGTTGCTGTGGCTCATCATGGTGATGACGCGGCTGAGACGACGATTTTGAATATTGCTCGTGGTACTGGTATTCGTGGTTTGACGGGGATGAAGGCTCGCGTTGGGCGTGTTGTTCGTCCGTTGTTGGGGATGAGCAGGGTTGATATTGAGGATTATTGTCGGTTGCGTGGTTTGGATTTTGTGGTTGATAGTTCGAATTTGAGTGATGAGTTTAAGCGTAATCGTGTTCGTCATGAGGTTATGCCGGCGTTGAAGGCGATTAATCCGTCGGTGTTGCGTGCGATGCGGGGGATGTCGGAGCGTTTGGGGGAGGTGTATGAGGTGTATAGGGGCGCGGTTGAGGGTTTCAGGTGGCGTCATGTGTCGGTGGAGGGTGACGGGGCGTTGCATATTGACGCTGAGGCGTTGCGTGGTACGGGTGTGGCTGGTACTTTTTTGTATGAGTTGACGGAGGGTCGTGGTTTTTCGTCGGATCAGGTTAGGCGTGCTGGTGAGGCTGTGATGCGTGGTGATAGTGGGAAGTTGTTTTTTTCGAGGGGTTGCAGGATGTTGGTTGACAGGCGTGAGGTTGTGGTGGAGGATAGGGTGATGGGTGTGGCGTATGAGGATGTCAGGGTGTGGCCGCCTGTTCGGGTTTATGAGGAGGGTCGTTCGATTTTGTTTGAGGAGCGCGGGTGGGGCGCGGGTGACGTGGTGTCGCGTGATGGTCGTGTGATGCAGTTGAATGCGGCTCGTTTGCGTTATCCGCTGGTGTTGCGTCATTGGCGTCGTGGTGATCGTTTCAGGCCGTTGGGTATGCGTGGTGAGAAGAAGTTGTCGGATTTTTTTGTGGATTTGAAGTTGAGTTTGTTGGAGAAGGGTGAGGCTGAGGTGTTGGTGTCGGGTGAGGATATTGTGTGTGTGGTTGGTGTTCGTCCGGATGAGAGGTATAGGGTTACGGGTGATACTTGCCGGGTGTTGGTGGTTAGTATTTTGGATTGTTAATTTTTTTTTTGTGTGTTATGAATAACAGGTTGCGTAATTCGATTGTTGGTGTTTTGGGGCCCCAGGCGGCTACTCGTCGTGCTGTGGAGTCGGCTACGAGTTTGAAGTTTGAGCAGTTGTGTTCGGTGTTGGAGGAGATGGCTGTTGAGTATAGGGAGTTGCTTGGTGGTGATGTGGTGGTGGGTTTTGAGCGCAGGGCTCGTCATGTCGGGGTGTTGACGGTGGATTCGGATGTGTTGGTGTTTGTTCAGTTGACGGATGTGTTTCAGTTTGACAGGGGTCATGAGGCGGTGAAGTCGGAGTATGTTCAGGGTGATTTGTCTCGTGCGTTTGTTGGGACTATTCATGTGTATGATTTTTTGTCGGATTCGTTTAGGTATGATCGGGATGAGGATGGTGGTTTTTTGGTTGCTCGTGTGTTTGTTAATGCTGAGTCGGCTTTTTTTGTTGAGGGTAAGCGTCAGCGGAATATGGGTGTGGGTCAGTATGGCAAGGGGGTGTTGGGCAGGGAGTCGTGGCGTCGGATTGCGGAGACGGCGTTGAAGTATGCTGTTGAGGAGAATCCGTTGGTGCCTCCGTATGAGATGGTTATGCAGACGGATTTGGCGACGATGAAGGGTTATATTATGACGTCGAGGATTAAGACTGCGAAGAGGATGGGTTTTGGTTTTCGTGCGGATGATGTGAAGTGATTGTTGTTTTTATTGTTTTTGTTATGGATATTCTTGAGAGGTTTTTGTCTTACGCGCGGGTTAATACTCAGAGTGACGGGACGAGTGGTATTGTGCCGTCGACGTTGTCGCAGATGTCGTTTGCTCGTCGTTTGGCGGATGATTTGCGGGGTATTGGGTTGTGTGATGTGGAGGTTAGCGGTTTTGGTTATGTGACTGGGACGTTGGAGGGTAATTGTGGTCGGGATGTTCCTACGGTGGGTTTTATTGCTCATATTGATACGAGTCCGGATTTTTCGGCTAGTGGTGTGTGTCCTCGTGTTGTGCGTGGTTATGATGGTGGTGATATTGTGTTGAATGGTGAGGAGGGTGTGGTGTTGTCGCCTGTGGATTTTCCGGAGTTGGGGAGGTATGTGGGTGATGATATTGTTGTGACGGACGGTAGGACGTTGCTTGGCGCGGATGATAAGGCGGGCGTGTCGGCTATTTTTGATGGTTTGGAGCGTTTGATGTCGGGTGGTGTGGAGCATGGTCGTGTGAGGGTTTGTTTTACTCCGGATGAGGAGATTGGTCAGGGCGCGGATCATTTTGACGTGGAGGGTTTTGGGGCGGATTTCGCGTATACGGTGGATGGTGGTGCTGTGGGTGAGCTTGAGTATGAGACGTTTAATGCGGCGGAGGCGGTGGTTACGGTTCGTGGTCGGAATGTTCATCCGGGTTATGCGTATCATAAGTTGCGTAATTCGATGCGTATTGCGAGTCAGTTTATGGAGATGTTGCCGAGGTTTCAGACTCCGGAGCATACGGAGGGTTATGATGGTTTTTTTCATTTGACGATGATGGAGGGTTGTGTGGAGCGTACGGTGTTGAAGTATATTGTGAGGGATTTCAGGAGGGATCGTTTTGAGGATCGGAAGCGTGAGTTGGTTCATTTGGGGAATAAGTTGAATCAGGAGTTTGGTGCGGGGACGGTTGAGGTTGTGATTCGTGATCAGTATTATAATATGCGTGAGTGTATTGAGCCTGTGATGTTTGTGGTGGATTATGCTCGTGAGGCTATGGAGCGTTGTGGTGTGGAGTGCAGGGTGTTGCCTGTCCGTGGTGGCACGGATGGTTCTCGGTTGTCGTTTATGGGGTTGCCTACTCCGAATATTTTTGCGGGTGGTGAGAATTTTCATGGGAGGTATGAGTATTTGCCTGTTGGGAGTTTGCGTAAGGCGGGTGAGGTTGTGGCTAAGTTGGCGGAGGTGGTGTGTGAGCGTGGGTGATGTTTTTGGAGTTTTTCGTGGGTGGTGTGTGTGGTGTGTGGTGGTTTCGCGGGGGTGTTTTTGGGGTATTTTAGGGGTATCATGGGGGTATGTGCGTGGTATTGGAGTTTTTCGTGGGTGGGGTTTAGTTGCGTGGGGAGGGGGTATGGTATGGTGTAAAGTGTTAATTTTGCGGTATGGAAAATAGTATAGAGCGTGTTGGCGTGCGTGTGGGTCGCCATAATGTGTTGCGTGTGGTGCGGTTGGTGGAGTTTGGTTGTTACCTTGATGGTGGCAGGGATGGTGAGGTTTTGATGCCGAAGAGGTATATGGGGGGTGGTGTGCGTGTGGGTGATGAGGTCAGGGTGTTTGTGTATTATGATTCGGAGGATAGGCTTGTGGCTACTACTGAGGAGCCTTTGGCGGTGGTTGGTGAGGTGGCTTGTCTGACTTGTAAGGAGGTGTCGAGTCCTGGCGCGTTTATGGATTGGGGTTTGATGAAGGATTTGTTGGTGCCTCGTAGGGAGATGCGTGAGCCGATGGTGGCGGGTCGGCGGTATGTGGTGTATTTGTATCAGGATAGGGCGACGGGGAGGGTTGCCGGTACTCAGTGGTTTGATGATGAGTTGGATAACGTGATGCCTCGTTACCGTGTGGGGGATGAGGCGGGTGCTATTGTGGTTGGTGAGAGTCCGTTGGGGTATAACGTGGTGTTGGATAATTCGTTCAGGGGGTTGGTGTATAGGAATGAGGTGTATGGGGAGTTGCGTGTTGGGGAGAAGTTGAAGGTGTATGTTAAGAAGGTGAGGGAGGATGACAGGATAGATGTGAGTGTTCGTCCGATAGGGTATGCGAAGGTTGGGGGTGTGGAGGATAGTATTGTGGAGAGGTTGCGGTTGAATGGCGGGGAGTTGAATGTGGGGGATAAGAGTAGTCCGGAGCTCATCAGGGAGTTGTTTGGGTGTAGTAAGAAGAGTTTTAAGATGGCGATAGGTGGGTTGTATAGGGATGGTGTGATAGAGATTTTTGACAGGGGTATAAGGTTGAGGAGGTAGGGTATGGAGAAGAGGAAGTTGTTTGGGTTGACTCTTGAGGAGTTGCAAGGTGTGGCGGCGGAGGTAGGGTTGGCTCGTTTTGGGGCGAAGCAGATGGCGGATTGGCTGTATAGGAAGTGCGTGGGGGATGTGGGTGGGATGACGAATCTGTCGTTGAAGGTCAGGGAGCGTCTTAGCGAGGGGTATGAGGTGGGTAGGAGGGTGCCAGAGGCGGTGTTGGAGAGTGCGGATGGTACTCGTAAGATGTTGTTTGATTATGGTGGCAGGGCGGTCGAGACGGCGTACATACCGGATGGCACGGGAGAGAGGAACACGTTGTGCGTGTCGTCGCAAGTGGGATGTAAGATGGGGTGCAAGTTCTGCATGACTGGTAGGCAGGGTTTTGGTGGGAATCTTAGTGCAGGTGAGATATTGAATCAGATGGCGTCGACGGAGGGTTGGGAGGCGTTGACTAATATGGTGTTCATGGGGATGGGTGAGCCGATGGATAATATTGGCGAGGTGTTGAAGGCGTTGCGGGTGTTGACCGAGCCGTGGGGTTATGGGTGGAGTCCGAGGAGGATTACGGTATCAACGATAGGTGTGATAGGTGGGTTGAAGAGGTTGTTGGACGAGAGTGAGGTGCATGTGGCGATAAGTTTGCATAGCGCGGATAGCATAAGGAGACAGGAACTCATGCCGGCAGAGAAAGGGTTTCCGATGAGTGAGGTTATGGAGCTGCTTAGCCATTATGATTGGACGGGTCAGAGAAGGTTGACATTCGAGTATACAATGTTCGCTGGTGTGAATGACAGTATGGGCGACGTGGAGAGGCTGGTCAAGATGTTGGCACCCATGCGGTGGTGCAGAGTCAACTTGATAGCGTTTAACCAAATACCTGATTCTGACCTAAAGGGGTGTGGTAAGAAACGAATGGAGTGGTTTCGGGACATGCTGAATGCCAAGGGAGTGACGGCTACAATACGCCAAAGTAAGGGACAAGATATCGAGGCGGCATGTGGAATGCTGAGCACAAAGAGGGACGAAGGCCGATGAAGACAGTAGCTATATTGGCAGCGTTAACTGTATTGACCGTATGGGGATGTTCACCGAGTCATAAGAGTCGGGCTGAGCAACTGTATGGCGAGGCTGTTGATGCGTTTTCGGCGAAGAAAGTAGGCATGGCGAAGACCTTGATAGACAGTCTGAAGACATATTACGCCGATGTGCCAGAGGTGTTCCGCGAAGTGAGGGAATTGAGTAAGGTAGTGAGCCGATACGAGATAGAACGTACCGTGGCATTTCTCGACAGCTCGTTGGCAGCGGTTGAAAGTATGCAGAGGGAACTGTTACAGGACATGGCGCGTGAGAACGAGGACGGCACAGTAGCTGTATACATAGCCAAGAGCCAGCAGTCATGGCGTGCCTTTAGCAGATGCTACATCAAGGCGCGCACAGATGTCAACGGTTTCTTCACGTTGACAAGCAACTATGTGGGAGAGAACCCAATAAGCCACAACCGACTAATGGTGAAGAGTGGCGAGGAGTATCTTACTATGCCCATAGTAAACGATGGTGTAGGACGTAACACATTCGAGAACGACGAATATGTCTGGGAGACAGTGCGCTACGAGGGGCAGGAAGCCGCAGACCTTGCTCAATTCATAGCTGCTCACACGACGGATAGAGTTGCCGTAGACTATCGCGGAGAAAAGTCGCACTACTACACAATCATGACCGATGTGGACAAAGAGGCCGTGCGCAAGGTATGGGAACTATCCGGCACATACCGCGAGAGCCGCAAAATACGCTCCATGTTGCGCTCAGCACGTGTCGAAATGAACCGCGTGGGCGATTAAGTAAGACACACAAAGCTATGGAAGCAGCAATGCAGATGTTGGTGCTACTGGTCGTCGTGGCGATCGGCTATGTTGCAAACCGTTGCAACCTTATGGGCGGCGACTTCGACAAACGCCTCTCGGCATTCATCATCGACATATCATGCCCATTGCTGATACTCTCGTCAGTCATGGGCGACACCTTACCAGACAGATCGTTGATATTGCCATTGCTATTAGTAAGCTTCGCCACATACGGCCTATTGTTGCTGATGGCCATCAGTGTGTCTCGCCTCTTAGGGCGCAACGACGTGGAACGTGGCATGTATAGTTTCATGGTGATGTTTGCCAACGTGGGCTTCCTGGGATATCCCGTCGTGGCATCGATATTCGGGCATGAGGCAGTGTTCTATGCGGCGTTGCTCAACGTGCCCAACACGCTCTTCGTCTTTGTCTTCGGCGTGTCGTTCGTCAAAGGTGGAGCATTCACGCTCAAAAACTTCGACAAGAAGCTGCTGCTCTCGCCTGCCATGTTGGCATCCTACTTGTCAATAGCGATAGTAGTGTTGGGCATAAATGGCGTACCTCGGTTCATAGCAGAACCTATACACCTGGTGGGATCCATGACGGTGCCTGGAGCCCTGCTGATAATAGGGTCGTCAATGGCGGGGGTCGACTTGCGCGGTGCCTTCACGTCATGGCGTGTATGGACATTGGCCGTCGTGAGACTATGCATCGTGCCACTGGCAATGTACTTCATATTCAAATGCTTAGGGCAACTATTGCCAATAGATGACATCATCGTGGCCATAAATGCCGTCGTCGTGGGAATGCCTGTGGCATCCTACGGTACGATGTTCTGCCTACGCTACGGCCGAGACGACACCCTCATGGTACAAGCCACCATGCTCACCACCCTACTCAGCGCAATCACCATACCAGTCCTGACACTCCTCTTCTGACCCTAAACACCAACAACCATGGAGCAACTCCCTCACAACTCCCACAAAACTCCTACAACGATTATTCAAAGAAGCATAAAAAAAGCATGACCGAAGCATCACGACCCGACCCCGTCCCCTCGTAAAACTCCAAAAAAATCACTCAACCCCGATTTTTCGCCAATTCAACACCATTTCTACAAATATCCACGACCCTCTTCACCCCCGCATCGCCCATCTCTCCGTCGTAAGTATGACGAACATCCCCACCCCGCAACCCCTTTAATTATAACCAAAAAACGCCCCCAGGAGCACACAACTCCCAGGGGCGTCACCCAATATCCAAATACCCTTACTTCAACCCCAACTTCTTCCTGATATCCTTAGGAATCGCATCCTTATGCACCAAAATATTTATCGTCTTATACTTCACAAACGTCTTCGACGCATACCAAATACCATCATACTTCCCCGACTTGCCCCACGAATTCTTCACCATAAAATACTCCTTACCATTCTGATCCTTCGCCAAACCATATATCAACATACCATGATCATCCGTAGTCTCCCAATTATCAAAACCCTCCTGCCGCATCTCCTGAGTCACCTCTATCTCCTTCAACGGCTTATTCGTCAACTCCCTACGCCTCTCAATAGCATTCATCCCAAGCCAACGCGCCATATCCGAACCCGTAATATCCGCCCCATGCTCCGCATCCGGGCACACAGCGACACCATTACGAGTAAAACCCATCTCACTAACATCCGAACCCCAAGCAAACGTATAACCCTTATCCACCGCATTCTCCATCACCGCCATCAACTCGTCAATAGGCAAATTCCAACTCTCACCCCAACGCCAGTTATCCTGAATCTCTATCGCAAACTCCGTATAAAACGGATGATGAGTAAACGACGTCAACGACACATAATCATCCATATCCAAACCCAAACGCTCCTGATACGTCCTCGCACTATACTTCTTCCCATCCACATAAAACTCCTCCGGCACCTCGCCCAAATACGTATCCAACACAGCCACCACCGACGCCCTCCACGCCGGAGTCAAACGCTTGCTCTCACTCTTCGCTATACCCTCCACAATACCATTCACCACCGGCCACATCTCCGTGAAATTAGCCAACGTATCCCCATACGGCACCCCAGGCAGAGGCATAGCCTCCTCCGGCAACATCCCATAATGCCGCATACAATACACCGCGTCATAAAAACTGCCTCCCTCAGTGAACGATATGTCACCATGCAGACGCACCGACGCCGTCGCCCTGTCCTCATAAGTCTTATGAGCCAAATACATCTCGCACAAATTATACTCCCCCTTACCCATGCGCAACAACTCCGCCTCAAAAAAACCCAAACTCGAATACGCCCAGCACGTGCCACTCTTATTCTGATTCTTAACCGACGTGATAGGAGCCTCCTTGACCGTCGTAAACACAAAACCCTCCTCACTCTTCTGAGCAGGACGCTGAGCCATCGCGCCTCCTACGGCAACAACAGCAAGGAGCAACATCGCCCCAATCCTCTTATTCATACTATACCTTCGCTATTGTTAAACAAATAACATTACTAACCCCAAAGGTACTAAATTTCCCTCTCCCCCACCCCTCTCCCAACAACACAACAAAGAAAAAACACACCCAACACCAACTTACCCGATATTTGGCTATCTTTGCCACACGTAACAGGCCCCGTAGTTCAATGGATAGAATGTCAGATTCCGGTTCTGCTGATTGGAGTTCGAGTCTCCACGGGGTCACAACCTCTCTCGACGCAGGTCCGACGTGCCCCCCACAACGCACGCCAGACCCGCTTCCACTCATCTAAGACTCTTAGAATGGCAAAAGACTACAACTTCAAAGACATAGAAAGCCGCTGGCAAAAAAACTGGGTCGACAACAAAACCTACAAAGTCGACATCAACCCCGACAAACCCAAATACTACGTCCTCGACATGTTCCCCTACCCCTCCGGGGCAGGACTCCACGTAGGACACCCACTCGGCTACATCGCCTCCGACATCTACGCCCGGTTCAAACGACTCAACGGCTTCAACGTCCTACACCCCATGGGCTACGACGCCTACGGCCTCCCCGCCGAGCAATACGCCATACAAACCGGACAGCACCCCGCCATAACAACCGAGAAAAACATCAACCGCTACCGTGAACAACTCGACAAAATCGGCTTCTGCTTCGACTGGTCACGCGAAGTGCGAACCTGCGACCCCAAATACTACAAGTGGACACAATGGGCCTTCGAGAAAATGTTCGGCTCATTCTACGACACCAAACTCAACAAAGCACGCCCAATAGAAGTACTCACCGCCCTCTTCGCCAAAAACGGCACCGAGGGCGTCAACGCCGCGCAATCCGAACCCCTGTCCTTCTCCGCCGACGATTGGAACAACATGTCCAAAAGCCAGCAGCAAGACACCCTCATGAACTACCGCATCGCCTACCGTGGCGACATGATGGTCAACTGGTGCCCCAAACTCGGCACAGTACTCGCCAACGACGAGGTAGTCGAAGGACTCTCCGTCCGAGGCGGATACCCCGTCATACAGAAGGTCATGAAACAATGGTGCCTGCGTGTGTCCGCCTACGCCCAACGACTCCTCGACGGACTCGACACAGTCGACTGGACCGACTCCCTCAAAGAAACACAACGCAACTGGATAGGCCGCTCCGAAGGCGCGGAAATGAACTTCCACGTCAAAAACTCCGACGAAGTCCTCACCATCTTCACCACACGCGCCGACACCGTCTTCGGCGTGACATTCATGGTCCTCGCCCCCGAAAGCGAATACACCCCACGCCTCACCACCCCCGAACAGAAAAAGGCCGTCGAGAACTACGTCTCACAAACCAGCAAACGCACCGAGCGAGAGCGCATCGCCGACCGCAAGGTCACAGGCGTATTCACCGGCTCCTACGCCATAAACCCACTAACCCTCGAAGAAATCCCCATCTGGGTCAGCGACTACGTACTCGCCGGCTACGGCACCGGAGCCATAATGGCAGTCCCAGCCCACGACAGCCGCGACTACGCCTTCGCCAAAACCTTCAACCTCGAAATACGCACCGTCGTCGAGGGCGCCGACGTCTCCCAACAAAGCTTCGACGCCAAAGAAGGCATCGTCTGCAACTCCCCCATGCAAGGACACCAAGCCGTAGGTGGGCTCAACCTCAACGGCCTGACCATCAAACAGTCCATAGCTACAACCAAAAAGTTCATAGCCGAGCATAAGATTGGCCGAGTCAAGGTCAACTACCGCCTCCGCGACGCCATATTCTCACGCCAACGCTACTGGGGCGAGCCATTCCCCGTATACTACAAAGACGGACAGCCCTACATGCTCCCAGTCGACCAGCTCCCCCTCCAACTCCCCGAAGTCGACAAATACCTCCCCACCGAGACAGGCGAGCCCCCACTCGGCCGCGCCAAAAACTGGCAGACAGCCGACGGACACCCCTACGAACTATGCACCATGCCAGGCTTCGCAGGCTCCAGCGCCTACTACCTGCGCTACATGGACCCGCACAACGACAACGCCCTCGTCTCACCCGAAGCCAACCACTACTGGCAGAACGTCGACCTCTACGTCGGAGGCACAGAGCATGCCACAGGACACCTCATCTACTCCCGCTTCTGGAACAAATTCCTCTTCGACATAGGCATATCCTCCACCGAAGAGCCCTTCAAGAAGCTCGTCAACCAGGGCATGATACAAGGCCGTAGCAATTTCGTCTACCGTATCAAGGACACTAACACCTTCGTATCCTACGGTCTCAAAGACCAATACGACGTCACCCCTATCCACGTCGACGTCAACCTCGTCTCTGCCGACATACTCGACACAGAAGCCTTCAAAGCATGGCGTCCCGACTTCGCCTCTGCCGAGTTCATCCTCGAAGATGGCAAATACGTCTGTGGATGGGCGGTCGAGAAGATGTCCAAGTCCATGTTCAACGTTGTCAACCCCGACATGATTGTTGACAAGTTCGGTGCCGACACCCTCCGCATGTACGAGATGTTCCTCGGTCCAGTAGAGCTCTCTAAGCCCTGGGACACCAACGGCATCGACGGCGTGCATCGCTTCCTCCGCAAACTATGGCGTCACTACTACACATCCGACACCATTGAGGTCGACGACGCTAAGCCCACGCCCGACGAACTCAAGTCTATCCACAACTGTATCAAGAAGGTTACCGAAGGCATCGAGCGTTTCTCGTTCAATACCTGCGTAAGCCAATTCATGATAACCCTCAGCGAGCTCCAGTCCCTCAAGTCCCATAAGCGTGCCATACTTGAGCCACTCATTGTCATGCTCGCTCCCTTTGCGCCCCATATCGCCGAAGAGATATGGCATGACCTTGGTCACGACGCCACCGTGTGCGACGCCCAATGGCCAGAGTTCGACGAGACTCACCTCATAGAGTCTTCCGTCAAATACCCCGTGGCCTTCAACGGCAAGGTGCGCTTCACTATCGAGTTGCCAGCCGATGCCGACCCCAAGGCCATCGAGAACTCTGTGCTCAGTGCCGAGCAGACGGCCCGCTATACCGATGGTAAGACTGTCCGCAAGGTCATCGTCGTGCCAGGCAAGATGGTCAATATCGTCCTATAACGTCGTCACGTCACGATAATAAAAGGGGCTGTGCCATAATCCCAGGCGCAGCCCCTCTCTTTTTCAGCATCTCGCCTCTAATCGTACTCGAACGAGCTGCCGCCCACGAACTCGCGTAGCAACGATGTCGGGGGTATCGTGTCTGAGGCGAGCGGCTTGAAGTAGCTCAGAAAGCGCAGCAGTCGCCGTGCCTCTCCATATTGTGCCGAGTTTGGGCGCACCTCCAGCAACAGTGGCTCCGCCTTTGCCTTCAGCACCGCCAGCTCATACAGTGTGCATGAGTTGAACATCACGTCAGCCTCCTCTTGGTTAGTGTATATGAACTTGTCTTCGCCCCTCCTCACGCTTGGCCACATTGCGATGGTGCTTTCCGCGTTATGGCCACGGGAGCAATGGTCGCGCACCATGCGTCGTATTAGGCGGTTGTCCGTGGTGTGTATGCGTGTCAGTGGGTCGAAGTTGATGCCCGCCAATGGCGCCACATATATCCGGAATTTGTTTTCGGCTGGTATCATGGGGGTCAAGGCTGGTGTCAGTCCATGCGTCCCTTCTATCACGAGCATGCTCTTGTCGTCCAGTTTCAGCCGTGTCCCGTCGTATTCCGACTTGCCGGAGATGAAGTTATACTTTGGTATGCTGACCTCCTCGCCGCGCATCAGGGCAAGCAGTTGCTCGTTAAAGAGCTTGACGTTGATGGCCTCGACAGCCTCAAAGTCATACTTGCCGTCGGCGTCACGTGGTGTCTTGTCGCGGTCGACGAAATAGTTGTCTATCGACAATGTCACGGGCCGTATTCCGTTAAGAGCCAGTTGTACGGAGAGTCGCTTACTGAATGTCGTCTTGCCGCTCGATGATGGGCCTGATATCAGGACTACCTTCACCTTATCACGCTTCTCCGCTATCATGTCCGCTATGTCCGCAATCTGCTTCTCGTGCAATGCTTCGGATATTTGTATTATGCGTCGTCCGTCTCCCTTGGCTATTGCGTCGTTAAGGTCGGCTAAGCGTCTTATGCCCAACAAGTCTTGTATTTTATCGAATTGCAGGAATGTGGCGAACATTTTGTTCTGCAATGTGGCTTCGGCGAGATGGTCGGGAGTTGTGCTGTCGGGCAGTTGCAAGAGCATACCTGAGAAGTATTCTTTGAGGTTGAACACAGAGGCGTCTGATGTTCTTTGAGCCAAGTCGCCAAATAGCACCGCCGAGTGTCCGTCGAGCGTGTGTATTGCCGTGTATAGCTCGCCATGCTGCTGCAAGAGTCGGCACGTGTCCACATTGTTGGTCAACTGAGCCAATGCCTTGTCTGTGGGCAGTTCATGGCGTTCTATTGGCAGGTCCGCCTTAACCAGTTGGCGCATTTGTGTGAGGATTTGCTCCACCTCGGCTGTTGTCGGGTCGAGCCGTTTGCCGTCTTTGCGCAATTCGCAATACAAGCCTTTCGAGACGCTGTGCAGCACTTCCAGCTGTGCCCCGGGTATTGTCTGCGAGACTGCCACGTGGAGCATCATCACCAGCGTGCGTGATATCATACGCTGTCCTTCGGGGTGACGGGCGTCGAAAAACTCTATTCTCTTGGGTTGAAACACACGATATGAGAGTCCTACGAACTTGCCGTTGACTATTGCGCCTATCGTCTTGTATTTCAGGTTGATGTTTAGTTTATGCGCTATTTCCTCGAGAGTGCGCCCTGGGTCTATGTCGAGGGCTCGGCCTATGTTGGCGCAATAGATCTGTACCTTATCCATGCTAAGTTTTTATGGTTATGGCGAAGATAACGATTGTCTTGCAAAAGGGCAATAGGCTTCTCTAACCACTTTATCGACTTACGTTCTCCTCCACATATCTGTCAAACTCGTCTGAGAGTTCCAGCATCCACTGTGGCAGTTTCTTTAACGCGTTGTCAATCAGTTCTTGGGGCATATATTTATAGAGTGCGTATGCCATAGGCCCACTTATCGCCGCGAGCGTGTCGGCGTCGCCACCCAACGCTATTGCCAGTTTCAGGCAGTCCACATAATCTTTGCTTTCCAGGAAGCATATCAGCGCCGCCGGCACGGTGCGCTGGCACGTTTCGTCGAAACTATACGCAGGCTTGATCTCCTTGTAGGTTCTGCCCGCCCAGTCGGGATAATAGCGTTCGAGCACGTTGTGGCGTATATACTTTTTGTCCTTGCCATGGGACGCGTGGAATATCGCCAAGGCTGTCGACACGGCACCCTTCACGCCCTCGGGGTGGTTGTGTGTAGGCATGGCCGTTTGCGTAGCGAGCTCGACGCACTCATCTTCCGTCCGGGCCATGAAGCCAGCCGACGACACGCGCATTGCGCTCCCATTGCCAAATGAATTGTAGGGCGGCATTAGGACTGGCGTCATTATCCACCACACGTAGCGTCCCCCGTAGCCACGCGACGGGTCTGCCACGCACCGCGCACGCAACGTCTCACCCACGTCCGTCTTGCGCAGCAACGCCTCGGCGCATGCGAAGGTGCACACAGTGTCGTCGGTATAGTCATTTCCGCCCGACAACAGATCCACTCGCTCATACCGTTTCTCGGGGTCGAACTCGTAGGGCATACCGGCTATATCCCCTATCGCCTCGCTCAGCAACAAATTCTTCATATCTGGTAATATTTATGTTGGATAGAACGTATTATTTTCAAAACCTGGTTTAGAATTCCATTCTGAATCCCCTGCACTTCATTTCCTCGTACATACCTAGATTAAACGTATACAAAAACGGCTCACGACCGCCACGGCCGCCATCCACCTGCGTGAGCAACCCGAGGTGGAACATCTTCTTGCAGAAATTACGCTTATCGAACCTCACGCCCAAAATAGCCTCATATAACAGTTGTAATGCCTTCATTGTGAACACCTTGGGCAACAGTTCAAATCCTATCGGCTCGAAATGGATCTGTTGGCGCAACGACTGCTCGGCCATGCGCAAAATCTGGTCGTGGTCGAAAGCCAACGCCGGCACCTCGTCGAGAGGGAACCATTGCGCGCGAGCCGCGTCGTCGCCTGCAGCGACCTCCTGCATTCGCACAAGGGCGTAGAACGCTATTGTTATCACGCGTTCACGGGGGTCGCGGTCGACGGCTGAAAATGCATGGAACTGCCTGATATAATTGCACGTCAGTGAGGTCTCCTCGCGCAGCTCGCGCAATGCGCATATCTCGGCCGTCTCGTCCATCCGCAAGAAGCCGCCTGGCAGCGCCCACCTGCCTTTGTATGGCTCAATGCCGCGCTCGACAAGGAGGATCTTCAACCTTGAGCCGTCGAACCCGAAAATCGCACAATCTGTCGTGACACTCGGATGCGGATAGTTGTAGAGATACACATCCTGCTTCGTACTTGAATCTTGTGCTCCCATGTATGTATATTTTACACAAAGATACCCCTTGCCCTCGATAACGGCAAGAATAATGTGTATAAATTACACGAGAGAGGGGGGGGAAAAAATTGGGCAGGATGCCACAGGAGGCATAATTTGTTAAAAGTTCGAGAAAAGGAAGGAGGAGGTATTCGTCACACTTACGGTTGTGGAATGGGGGATGGGAGAGGGGGATGGGTTGTGGAAATTTGTAGAAAGGGTGTGGAATTGGCGAAAAATCGGGGATGAGGGAATTTTTTGGAGTTTTACGAGGAAATGGGAACGAGTCGTGATGCTTCGGGTATGCTTCATTTATGCTTCTTTGAATAATCGTTGTAGGAGTTTGGTAGAAGTTTTGGAGGAGTTGGGAGGGGGTTAGAGCCTAATTCGTGCCTACTCATAAAAAAGTCGCCATCCCCGCGCAGAGATGGCGACTATAGTCGTGTTTAGGTCCTATTTCCTGCCCATCTTCTTCAAGTCTTTCTCCAGCAACGCATCGGGAGCTTTCAAGGATATATTGTGGTAGTCGAAATAATATATCTGCGAGTCGTCAGCGCCCATCAGCATTTTATAGCACCGGGTCTTGCGGTTATTTTCTGGTCCGACCTTGTGCAATATCACCACATCGGGTTCCTTATTTTCCAAGGCTTCGCGCACCTCGCTCTCATTGACCAGTCGGAAATTATAGGGGTAGACCTTGCGTATCGCGCCTTCTGTCTGTATTGACTTTTCGAGGTCGCTCTTCACCAGGAATAACGTTTTCGATGCCAGAGACTGGCTGTTTTTGTTGTACATCAGCAGTGGGGTCTCGCTAATGAGTGACGGGTTGGCACGCATAGTCTCGACATGCTTGAGGATGAAACGTATGAACGCAGGCAGCTTGTAGACCCACTTTTGGTCGGTGGCTGACTTATACGCCAGAGGGACCGAGATGAGGTCGGGCATATCCTTGAGGCGTGTGCGTGGTTTGCCCATCAGGAGGCTCAGATAGACATATTCCGCCTTGAGTTTATCGTCTGGATAAGTCACTGTCGTGGTCAGCAGGAATGAGTATTGGGGATCGCTGCGTTTCTTTTCGAAGTCGGAGCGGGAGATGTAGCCCACCTCGGTAGGCCAGTTGCCGTCGAGGTCATCCTTGATGGCGAGGTTGAAGTCGGAGAACATGTTATCGTCGAGCACCACGAGTGTTTTCGACTTGTAGAAGTTCTCATAGTCCTGCGCCTTCGGAGTGCACTGTTGGGCGTGCGTAGATGACAGGCAAGCCGCGATGGCCGCGATGGCCAATAATAGTTGTTTCATGATGTTTTCTGTTTAGACAGTTATGGTTTACGTATTCTTAGTGCTAATTGTTCATTGTACCGAGTTCTCGCCGTCCTTCTTCCTGCGGTGGAATATCTTGTTCCAATACTTGCGGAACAGTTGTCGGAACGAGTCGAACTCCTCTTGGAAAGATATGCCTACGCCCTGAGTTGTGGGTGAGGTCTCGTATATCACGTCATTATTGGCGTGTGTGTATGCCTTGGCTTTTATTGTTCCTTGGCGGTTCAGGCTCACCTCGAAGTCGAAGTCGCCCACGAAGGACCCGTCGTTGGCTGATGAAGTTGAGGCGTCTCGGCCATACCCGATGTTGCCACTCATCACTATCTTGCCGTCCAGCGCCTGGGTTGCCATAGACACGCCATACTCCTCATTGGTCACCTCGTCGCCAGGCCTATAATTCACGCCCAGGTTTATGTTCTTGTCGTTCTGGCTTATCACGCTGCTGAACTTGTTGCTGAGCGTCTCGAACGCCATGGTGCTGAGGTAGCTTGTGCCTTGGCTTGAGGATTGGCTTGAAGCGTCTTGCGAGGTGTAGAACTTGTTGGCCATCAGAAGCGAGAATGCCTGCCTGTTCATTTCCTCTTGTGTATTCACATACTGGTCGAACGCGTACTGGCTTGTGTTCTGTGACGAGGGGATCTCGATATCAAATCGCACGTCGGGGTTCCTCAACTTGTTGGTCAATATGAGGTTGCAGTTTACGGGTACGCGGCGTTTCAAGTCTGATGATGTCTCGTCGGCGGTATTAGCCACAAGGTCGTATAGTGACGCGTTGGCTTTATACGTTGCCGTGATGTCGAGCGTGGCGTCGTATGGGTCACCGTTCCAGGTTATAGTGCCACCGCGGTTCACGGTGAATTCTTTGGTAATGATGTTCTCGTAGGAGAAGTTGTTCTTGCCGTTTTCTATCTCATAGTCGCCCTGCATAGTCAGTTCTCCCGTGCGGCTTATGTTGACGGTTATTTGTCCTCTGCCGTGACCTACGAGCTCGTTCTCTATTTGTTGGTTCACTATCAGCACTCCCATTTTAGCGTCGGGGGTTACACCTATGTTGAGTCTTGCCGTCAGTCCGCTACCAGTTTTTTTGTTGCTCACCTCCTCGTCGTCGTGTCGTTTGATGCGTATTGAGCTCTGTTCGCCAAGTTCTGACTTGGCCGATGGCACGACCATGAATGTTGAGCCGGTCTCTGTGCGAGCGTCTATGCCGATATGTATGGCGTCGGTAGGGCCTGTCACGCGCATCTGTCCTGTGCCGATGACTGTGCCGTAGTACGATGGGCTTTCCTTGGCTGTGGTCTTGAGGAGTAGAGCAGAGTCGGTGTCGAAAGTCAGGTCATAGCGCAGGTTTGAGAACATATCATGGGATATATCACCACTGAACATGGCTCGTCCGCCCTTGTCGTCAGCAAACCTGATGTTCAGGAAGTCGAGCGATGTGGGGGATATCGTGAGTGAGTCGTTACGGTCGATATGGTATGTCACGTTGGTCTGCATCACGCGGAAGTAGTTGTCGTTGTTCATCTGCAACCTTGAGTCGAGAGCCAAGTCTGAGAGCGGTCCATGTAGCCTTAACTTGCCGCTCGTGGTGCCATGCCAATGGTCGATGCAAGCGTCGAGGTAGAAGTTAAGGAATCCCGTTGAGAGACTGTCTATGTCGAATTTCAGGTCCATATACGACTTGGCGAAGTCTATCGGTCCGGTAGCTACGGCACGTGGCACTCTGCCTGTCACTATCGAGAGTCCCACCATGGTCTTGGTGTCGTCGGGCGACGATGTGGCGGTCAGCTCCAGTTTCTCAAGGTTGTCTCCGTTGACTATCAGCGAGTCTATGCTGGCGCTGAGCGACACCTTGCTGCTGCCCAACATGGCGCATATGTCGGCTCGTCCATAGAGGTCGCCCGCAAGGCTGTACTTGGTGCTGGGTGGCAAATAGTTCTCCAACACTATCTCGTTGGCTGCTATGTGGAGGGTGTCCTCTGGTGAGTCGGATATAATGCCCCATGCCTCAAGCCAGTGGTCACCATTCTTGAGGCGGAAGTTGTCCACGCTGACTCGTCCATCGTCATAACCAATATGGCAGGAGTCCAGCACGCATATCTCTTTGCCTAAGGTCAAGAGTGTATTGCCCAACGTAGCTGTGGCCAACACCTTACCTTCCTCGTTGCGTGTCGCCACGGTGCTGATGGCCAGGCTGTCGCAGTTTATCGCCCCATATCCCAGGCCTGTGATGGCGTCGAGATGTATATGGCCATCGTCAAGTGTGCTGATAGCGCGGAGGTTATGCGCCCTGACGCCATAGGTCTCCACGCTCTCTATATCCGCCTCAGCCCATGCCCGTCCATCATCCACGCCCCCGCTAAGGGTAAGGGTATCCGCCACGATGATATCAGGGAAAAACATGGCGGCTATCGTACCCAACTTGTTGACCGTCAACTTAAACTCCGCGTTTCCCGCATCATCGGGCATAGTGCCGCCGGCTATTGACATCAGATCGACCGTGCTAATGTTCGATGTGCCATGTCCCTCGGCGATGTCTGACCTGATGTTGAGGGTGTGTGTGCCCTCATTGTCGGTGCTGAAAGCGGCGTTCAGGTCGGCAAAGAGTAACGTGTCTTGTCTATTGCAGAGGGCGAAGTCTACAATGTGCAAGTCGGCCATGTTCTCCTTCCAGACCTCAGTGCGTAGTTTGAACGACGTGAACGCGTTGTCTGTAAATGTGTCGAACAGCTTGCCTATGCGCAATGTGTCGGCCTGCATGGTCAACGAGACGTAAGGTGTCACCCCTGTCTCATATTCGCCTATTGCACGCAAACGGCCATACTCCTGATTCTCAAGGTCTATCTTGCCCCCATAGTTATTACCACCGCCACCTCCGTCAAAGCTAAACTTCGGCACGTCCTTGCCATATACTCTCAGAGAGTCCATCTCGCCCGATGCCGTCACGGAACTCAACTTCCACTTATGGGCGTAGCCACTAAATCTGACGTTTCCTAAAGCCCTCTCTACGATGCCTTTGCACCATGCCCCAGGGTGAAGATTCCAATCAGCGTCGCCCTCAAATCCTACCCTCTCCCAACCTCCGACGCTATGCGCCTTACCCTTCACCGTGGCACTACCCACCTCACTACCCACCCTCATATCCATCTCACCCTCGCCACTGTCCATGTTCACATAAACATTGCCCGCCACGTCAAGTTCCAGACCTATGCTCCCCTTCACGCCCAAGTCGCTCATCTCCACACGCCCATTGCCCGACAAGTTAACCCACGACAACCACATATCTTTACCCCAATCTACCACCCCACTACCCCTCGCATCCAGGTATGATGTCTCCCCGATAGTCAACTTCAACCTCTTGATTTCGACCATGCCCTCATCCAGCGTAACGCTAACCGATGCCCCACAATGCTCCTCAATATTCCACCCCATACCCATCCACCGTTCACCCGCCAACATCACGCTTGGTATCTCAACCACGCCATGATTTATGCCCAAGCTATTCCACGCCACCTCCACCGTGTCTATCACCGCATAACTCTCGCCCACGCACATTCTCCCCATCCCCAGGCACAATGTGTCACACCTCATCCTCAAGTCTCCGCTGACACTGCATAATGCGTCATCAAACGCTGACACCCTGCCCGACAAGTTCCTCACCCTCATTCCCTTGCTATCCTCGTCCCACACAATGTCATCACCCCTAATCACCACATCCCTCACCCTGAACTCCCTGCTGCCTCCCAACTCGCACATCACCAATCCCTCCGTGACCCTGAACTCACCTACACTCACGCCCATACCATCCTCTCCCGAGGTGTCACCCTCACCCCCTAAACTTGTTATATTGACCCTTCCGTCGGCCAACTCCCTGACCCTCACCGTCACGCTGTCTATCTTCACCACATCCAGTCTCAACCTGCCCGCCAACAACTCGCTCCAACTCACATCTGCCACAGCACGCCCCACCCCAACCATTACCTCACCCTCTGCGTCATCCACCTCAACATCGCACACCTCGACAGTCGAGAACGGGAAATATCGCACCGACTCCACACGCACCCCCACGCCCATGCTCTCTGACAACCAATCACCCACTATGCCACCTGCCCAACGCTGCACGGGACGCAGTTGCACGAGCACAATACCGGTCACGACGATAAACATCACTGCTATCACCGTGACCCATAATACCGTAATAATCTTTTTGCTATATTTGCTCATTATTTTCCAGACAGGTGCCACACCGTCGGCTCACTCGCCCTGGGATTTAGGCAAAAGTAGCCAAAAATGCTCGTTCCACACCTCTGGCACTGCATTTAACTACTCCCCCTCTCCCACCCCGACATCACGCACCACCCCAAAAGATTACAATGTCTACTATCATACTCGGCATAGAGTCGTCATGCGACGACACCTCCGCGGCGGTTCTCGCTGACGGAAGGGTACTCTCGAACGTCACGGCAAGCCAAGCCGTGCACCTTCGCTATGGTGGCGTAGTGCCAGAACTCGCCAGCCGCGCCCACGAGCAGAACATCATACCAGTGGTCGACAAGGCTCTCGCTGATGCCAATGTCACTCCCGATGATCTCTCGGCAGTAGCCTTCACACGTGGTCCTGGCCTTATGGGTTCCCTCCTTGTCGGTGTCTCCTTCGCCAAAGGTTTCGCCATGGCTCTTGGCAAGCCTATCATTGATGTCAACCATCTGCAGGCTCATGTCTCGGCTCATTTCATAGTCGAAGATGACAAGCCCCTGCCACAACTCCCCTTCCTCTGTCTTCTCGTCTCGGGCGGCAATAGCCAAATCCTGCTTGTCAAGGACTATATGGACATGGAGATTATCGGTCAGACCATCGACGACGCGGCAGGCGAGGCGTTCGACAAGTGCGCCAAGGTGATGGGGCTCGGCTATCCGGGTGGTCCTGTGATAAATAAACTTGCCAATATAGGCAATCCTAAAGCCTTCTCCTTTGCACGCCCTCATGTCAGCGGCTACGACTACAGCTTTAGTGGGCTCAAGACCTCATTCCTCTACACCCTTCGTGATGAGCTCAAGAAGGACCCTGACTTCATCGAGAAGAACAAGGAGGATCTCTGTGCGTCGCTCCAGCATACCGTCGTGGATATACTCATGAAGAATCTTGTGCGTGCGGCTGTCGACCTTGGCATAACGACCGTGGCTGTGGCGGGTGGTGTATCGGCTAATAGCGGATTGCGTGACGCCTTTGTCAAGTTGCACGAGAGCCGCGGGTGGAATGTCTTTATCCCCAAGTTTGCCTACACGACCGACAATGCCGCGATGGTAGCCTCGGCAGGCTATCGCAAGTGGCAGCGCAATATGTTCACCACTCTCGACGCTGCTCCCTTTGCGCGCACCGTCGTCTAACGAGTACTAACCAACACTATGATGCACAACACAAAACATCGTCTCGCTCCTCGCTACATCATGACACGTGTAGGAGGTGAGGCTGTTGTCGCCCCAGTCTGCGACTCTACCGCCGACATGGGTCAGATTATGAGCCTCAACGCTACAGGCGCGGATATACTCGAGGCCATACAGAAGGGACTCTCTCAACAAGAGGTCGTCAACCAGATGGTTGCAAGCAACCCTAACACCGACAAGGACGTAATTAGTGAGTCGGTGGCGAAGTTTATCTCCAAAATGATTGACATGGGTCTCATCGAGCTCTCGCCCGATGATGATGATGTCTAACTTTATCTCCTTTCGCACGTCGCGCAGACGCTAACCTTTTTACACACGTCTATCTATGCCAATGCCCTATCCTGATAATGAGACGATGAGTGTCACGGTGGCCGACCTTAGGTTCGACTTCTTTGCCATAGGCACGCACTTCGCCGAACTCAGCTTCGGCGGCTTCGGCTCAGCCTCCCCATCTCGCGACTGGCAACCTGCGCCAACCGACATTATCATCGTTGAGTTGCGTAAAGCCTTTAATATCCAGCCTGATACCGAATATAAGGAGCAATTCTACTCGCCTGCCAATGTGGCCGAGCTGCAAGATTATGCCGCCAACTGGACACTGCAGATCCTTGCCGATGGCACCGAGGTCATAACGACCTTGTTCCTGCAAGGTCCTATAAAGGCAGCACAGGTGCGCTTCAACAATACGCGCGCACAGATGTACGTAGAGCCGGAGGTGCCACATACGCGAGCCATGCCGCCGTACGTGTTTCCCCTCTTCAACCTCTTCCTCTCGCGTGTCCTGTTGCGCCGTGGTGGTTTCTTAATCCACTCGTCTGTGGTGTGCATGGGCATAGGCAAGGGCCTCCTATTCACGGCTCCATCTGGCACAGGCAAGACCACCATAGCCAACCTTTTTGCCAACCTGTCGCGTTCTGTGGTCATAAACGACGATATGGTGGCCATACGCCCGCCTAAACGTGAGGGGGGGCAGCCGCGGGCGTACAACATACCGACATACAGATATAAGCAGAGATCAGCCTCTACAACGCTCAAGGCCGCTTTTGCCTTGTCGCAAGCCGACCATAACAATCTGCTTCCTATCACCTCACCATCGCAAATTGTTGCCGAATTGCTTGCCAATACGGTGCAGCAGCCTATCAACGCATGGAATTGCGACACCATAGCCCGCAACGTGTGGCAGTGCTTCGGGGGTATACACTCTTACCGACTGGCATTTGAGCCGTCGGGCGAGGTGGTGAAGATGATTCGCAAACTCGTGGCTGAGTTGTCGCGTCCACCACGTCGCCGTTCTGCCATCAACAATGACCAATGACGCAGGCGCGGCGCACTATCCCCGAATGTGACAAGCGTACCGCCCTAATCCTTGCGGCTCTGGACTCGGGACTTAGTGTGCGTATCAAAGTGACGGGCTTCAGCATGTCGCCATCCATACTTCCTGACTCGTGGATTATAGTCCGTCCTCTCCGCGAGTCGGAGATACCCCCTGTGGGTGCGGTAGTTCTTGTGCGCACAGATGACTTTGCCCATGCCGACACGCATTTCATAGCGCACCGTGTGATTGCCGCCACAGCCGATTACGTCACCACTCAGGGAGACTCTAACCTCGTGCCCGACCCTGCCTCGCCCGCGTCTGAGATACTCGGTGTTGTCGCCTGCCGTTTCCTTTATGGCCGGAAGTGTGTCATGCGTAACACCCTTTGGCGTCGGTGGATGGTACGTCATTCCAGGGTGTCGCATCGTATCAACAACATTATAGCACGTGCCATGCGCCGATTTGCGCCACGGCGGGAGGAGGGAGAGAGTTGATGTCTACCGCGTCGGTACTTATGCAGTCGCTGCGTCTTGTATGGCGTTCCTCGCCACGGCTTGCCATGCTTCAGGCGGTTATTGTGGCGATGCGTGCCGCCTTGCCGCTCATTGTCTTGTGGTCTATGGGTGCGCTTGTTGATGCCACGCTTGGGGCGTTTCCCCTTTTACAGACTTCACTTGCGGCGGGGTTGGGTGCGATAGCCATACCGCTGTCCATATTTGGCGTGGCTATGTTTGGCAACTATGCCGTGGTGTCTATTGCGGACATTGTCTCGGAGCATCTTGCTGAGAATATACGTCTACGTGTCGGCTTGCTCACCCATGACCAGATGTCGCGCTTGAGCTACCAGACGCTCCAGAGTCCACAGTTTCAGACGGAGGCGTTTCGAGCCATATCTGGCTCGACGGAGCGTCCTGTGCGTATTTTCTTTGTCGCCTTGTCGTTGCTACAATCGGCTCTGACATTTATGGTCTTGGGCGTGTGGATGTTCGGCGTGGCGTGGTGGCTACCGGTGCTTGCCCTTGTTGCCGGTACGCCAATCCTCGTGGCACGGCTATGGTCGTCGCGCCAATCGTATGACCTATACAAGGCGCAGACGGTCGACGAGCGCAAGATGCACTACTATAACCGCGTGCTCACGCACCACAGTTTCGCCCCCGAGTTGCGCTTGTTCTCTATTGCGCAGTACTTTCGCGCTGCCTTTGCTAAAGCCCGTTCCGCCGTTGTCGCCCCCCGCCTTGCCTTGTCGCGACGTGCCGCGTTGGCGCAGATTGTAGCATCAGCATTGTCAACCGTCGTGCTGCTTGCGCTATTTGTCGGTGTTATAGCCTTGCTTGCGTCGACTGGGGGGTCGATAGGCCGACTTGCGATGTGCCTCATGACTATACGGCGAGCCGAGAGCGCGGTGGCTGATGCCGCACACCGCTCTGTGTCGCTTCATAGTCAAGGGTTATATGTGCGCTCGCTATTTGAGTTTCTCAATATGCGTGAGCCGCCACACGTAGTGGCACATTTCCCTGCCTCGTTCTCGGCTATAAACGTCAATGGCGTATCATTCCGGTACCCGGGGTCTGACCGTCAGGCGGTCTGTGGCGTCACGTTCTCTATACGGCGCGGTCAGGTGGTGGGCATAGCGGGGCCTAACGGCTGTGGCAAATCGACCCTTGCCAAGATGCTGTGCGGGCTGCTACGTCCTGACGATGGGACGGTCGGCGTTGACGGCACCCCTATTGCCGATATTCCGCCCGAGGAGCTATCGGCACATATAACGGCCGTGTTTCAAGATTTCAGGCTCTATAACGCCCCAGCCGACGCTAATATACACTTTGGCGACTATCTGCACCCGCTTGACGACACGCGCCTACATGAGGCTGCCGCGTATGCTGATATGGATGGCCTGATATCCTCGCTTCCGCACGCCTACGATACGCAACTCGGCTCTGATTTTCCTGGTTCTGAGATGTTTAGTCGTGGCGAATGGCAACGTCTTGCCCTTGCGCGCGCCCTCTACTCTCGTGCTGATATACTCATACTTGACGAGGCGGCCTCATCGCTTGACCCTGCCGCACGTCAGACCCTGCACCGCAATATCGCCCGATTGAGGGGGGAGCGGAAGACGATAATACTTATTTCACATTCTGCGGAGACATTGTCGATGGCTGATGTTGTCGTGCAGATGAATGATTGACGGGGAGTTAGGGGAGTAAGTGGTGAGACGTTCTGGGCAACGTCTTTACATGCGCGGGTTGCCGTGGTGGGGTAAGGGATGATGTGCGTGGGGTGTGTTTGGTTATAAACGAAGGGAATGGGAGGAGGGGGTATTCGTCACACTTACGGTTGTGGAATGGGGGATGGGAGAGGGGTAGAAGTTGGGGGAATTTGTAGAATAGGTGTGGAATTGGCGGAAAATCGGGGATGAGGGATTTTTTTGGAGTTTTACGAGGAAATGGGGACGAGTCGTGATGCTTCGGGGATGCTTCATTTATGCTTCGTTGAATAATCGTTGTAGGAGTTTGGTAGGAGTTTTGGAGGAGTTGGGAGGGGTGGATGGGGTATCTGTCATTGATGGGGGTTGAATCTTCGGCTAAAAAAGTTTCACTTGCAATACGTGTTACAACTGCGTTAATTGTCATGGGGGTAAAAGCCAGACTATCATGGTGGCACTTCCCCATGCGCCACCCATGACATAACGACTCACGGAACATGGAATTCATATTCGAACTCTTCGCAGAGATGCTCGCCACGGGCGACTCTGAGCAACCTCAAGCGATAGCCCCCGAGGCGCAGACGGACGACGCCATAGTTGAGGAGCAGGCTACGGAGATACAGCCTGTCAACATCTTCAATGTCGTCAATTTCCACTAACTCACGACAATGGCCAGTATTAACGACATAGACGAGCAGACCCTTGAGGAGATCCTCAATGATGCCGACGCGCTCGGGCGAGCATTGCGCATCGACGGTCGGAGGGGTGAGGCATGGCGAGCCGTCGAGCGGCGTATATCCCCAGCCAGACACGCCTCGCCGGTCCGCATACTGCTTCGCATAGCGGCTGTGCTTATCCCGGTTGCATTTGTGGCACTTTTCCTTGTTCAGCGTGCCACGGGCGCGGAGACTTTGCACTATGCCACGACCACTCAGGCCGACACGTTCTTGCTACCCGACGGTTCGCAGGTTGTTCTTGGCAAGGGTTCTCGACTTGCCTTCACCAACAACTCTGGCTCCCGCGGCGCATTGCTTGAGGGCATAGCGTTGTTCGACGTACGGCATGACGACGGTTGCCCTTTCACGGTCAGTGCCGGTGATGCCACGGTGCGGGTTCTCGGTACTACTTTCTTGGTAGAGCATTGGGCTGATGAAGACCGTGTGCGCACTCGTGTCAAGCAGGGTCATGTGGCAGTGTCGGCCCTGAGTCAGACTGTCAGCCTACTTGCAGGCGAGGAGGCTACTTTCTCCCATGGCACACTCACTAAGATGCGTTCGGCGACGCCTAACGTATCGGTTGACTTGCGCGAGATGGTCTTCCATGCGGCATCGCTCCAGCAGGTGTTGCAAGAGCTTATGACATGCTATCATGGCGAGCTCAAGGGCGTGAGGATGAACTGTCGGCCGGACAGCACCCTTATCACCACGTCCTTCAAGGATCAGTCGCTCTCGTCTGTTGTTGAAGAGCTCAATATGCACTTCGACAAAAATCTATCCTTACGCAATGGTTATCTGACAATATCTGATTAACTTAGACCTCAAACGTGGGGGCCTCACAGATATCGATGACAGATATACATGGTGATTTGTTTGAAAGGCGCCAACCCTGGTGCCTTTTTTCGTTGTGCATACTCTTGTGCACGGCGTTCGTGCTCTGTCTGATACCTGCTGACACGCTTGCGCAGCGTCGTGACGACATTCTGCACCAACGGCTCGACATTACTACCCCATTTGTCGGCACTCCTGACTCGCTTGTCGCGCTAATATCACGTAAGTCGGGTGTAAATATTGCCTACTCGTCGCGTGTGACGCATCAATGTGCTGTGCGACTTCGTGCGGGGTCGTACTCCATTCGGCAGTGTCTCAATGTGGCCTTCGCCCGATTTAACGTCTACTATGTATGCCGTGAGGGTAAGATTGTCGTGGCATCGGACAGTGTCAGATCTCGCACCATAAGCGGATTCTGTCGTGACGCGTTGACTGGTGAAGCCCTGATAGGCGCATACGTGGTGGACACCATCTTGCGTCGTGCCACGGCTACGAACGAATATGGGTTCTTCAGCATATCGCTACCGACAGGGCGAGTGCCTATTCGCGCCTCATACGTGGGGTATAATCCGAAGGTTCTCACCATCACCTTGCGTCAGGACTCACTGGTCGAGCTGCGCTTGCAACCTCGTATACTATTACCTACTGTCAACGTCCGCGCGCCCCTTGAGCAAGAGGCCGACATAGCCCGCACGGGGGTCATATCACTACCGATGGAGCAGGTGCGCTCTATGCCGACACTTATGGGGGAGTCTGACATTACACGCGCCCTCCAGCAGACGCCGGGTGTGCAGAGTGGTTCTGAGGGGTTTGGTGGTATGAGTGTGCGTGGCGGGGGGCAGGATCAGAATATGGTCTACCTTGACGATGCGCCCCTTTATAACGCTAACCACATGCTCGGGTTGTTCTCCGTGTTCAATTCGGAGGCTATAAGTCAGTCCACCCTGCTCAAGAGCGGCTTTCCGGCACGGTATGGTGGTCGGATGTCGAGCGTGCTTGATGTCAAGACGCTTGATGGTGATATGGAGCATTTTGAGGGTGATGGCAATATTGGTCTTGTGGCATCGTCGCTTCTTGTTCAGGGTCCTATGCGCCGTGGGAGGTCCAGCTACTTGTTTTCCGCACGGCGTTCATATTTCGACGTTATACTCTATCAGTTGCAGAATGACGACAACCGTTATTCTTACATGTTCTATGACTTCCATGCTAAGCTCAACTGGCAGTTCTCGCAGCGTGACCGGCTGCGTCTTAGTCTCTTTTATAGTCGTGACTGTCTATCTGACGACTCCAATATGTCTAACGTCACGCTTGACTATGGGGAGGATACACCGCGTCTGCTGACGACCTCTGACGAGACGCAATCCAAATGGGGTACTGCCCTTGGCTCGCTACGGTGGAGTCACGTATTCGGGGCCAAAGTGTTCACCAATAGCACCCTTTGGTACTCGCAATATCTCTTTCGGAACAGTCAACGCTATGGTGTGGGTTCTACGTCGATGTCGCGCGGGTATCTTGGCAATAGTTATTCTAATGGCATAGCCGATATGGGTCTACGTTGCGATGTCAGTATCTATCCGTCACTGCCGCCTCTTGGTAAGATTCGTCTCGGCGCATGGGTGGCCTACCGTGTCTATAATCCTATGCTCACCCTATACTCCCCTACCCCTGACTCAGCAGACCTATATGACGTCTCTGATAGTTCCTCGTCCAACTCCAGTGCCAGTGACGATACGGATATACACCGTCTTGAATACCACGCTTATCTTGAGGACAGGTGGCATCATGGTCCACTCTACCTCATGGCGGGTGTGCATCTAACCTTCGAGAGCCGCGACAACGACTCACCCTATTTTGTTGCCGAGCCACGGCTACTCGCCGTATGGGGGGCCTCACGTCATTTGAAGATTAAAGTTGGCGGCTCGTTGACCTCCCAGAACACCTATCAGATGAGGATTATGAACGTTGCCACCCCTGCTGATTTCTGGCTACCCGTACCCAGGAATGTTGGTTCGCAACGCACATGGCAGCTGTCGGTAGCCTCCGAGATAAGCATCTCGCCTGACTTCTCGCTCGTCGTAGAAGCCTACAACAAGTGGATGGTCAAGTCTGCCACATATAGCAACCTATCCACCTACGACATTCTCCAGAACCATAACTGGGACGACTTTTACACCTCTGGTCACGGCTATGCCCGGGGCATAGAGTTCTTCTTGCATCGGCGCAAAGGCCGTATCTCTGGATGGGCGGGCTATGCGCTCTCTAAGGCGCGCACTCAATATGCAGAAATCAACAATGGCGACTTCTTTCCAGCCGACAACGACCGCCTGCACTCTATACAACTATTCGGTATGGTCAAGATAACTGACCGTGCTGACATATCCGCCAACTGGAGCTACGGCAGTGGCGCGCCCTTCTCGCTCCCCACGCAGCACTACAGTATGCCCTCTTCGGATGGCACATACGCCGTGCCGGCACGACGCAATGCGATGCGCCTACCCGCCGCGCACCAGCTCAACCTGGGTTGCAATATCAAGTTTGGCAACTCACGCACTGGCAGCGTCTTAAGTTTCGGGGTATATAACGCATACGGGCGTAAGAACCCGATGTTCGTATATTGGCGGCCCTCTGACGATTCTGACATACCCGCCTATTCCCTCAAACAGTTCAGCCTAATAGCCTTTCCATGTCCATACATCAAATACTCCATTCACTTCTGAGCATTCCTCTTCTCGTGCTCGTCACCTCGTGCGAGAGCGATGCCACGGGCATATTCGTCGTTGGCGGTCAGCAAACGGCCATACTGTCCTGCATAATAAGCCAAGGCGATGACATCACCGTCCACGTTTACGGCTCGGCCTCATATTCCGACACGGCACGACTGACAATAATCGACGGTGTGACGGTCACCGCCACTATCAACGGCGCAGTACGTCAGTTCGCCTATATGCCCGAAGGGCAAACCAGCGTCACCCTCCCGCCTATGACCCTCGAGCCCGACGAGACCGTCACCATATCCGCCCGCGCCCCATCCATAGCCGACGAGGTCTATGGCTCGACACAAGTCATGCCGCAGACGCGAGTGGAACGCCTTGACACTCTGTCGCTTGACGACAGCCAGACGCTACGCCTCACGGCCTATCTGCGCGACAGCACACAGACAGACGACTTTTACCAAATTGAGGTCGGTATACGCTCGTGGGTCAACTCCGACTCGTCTTACACCACCCTCAACTGCCAATACCTCAGCACGGCATTCGTCGGCACGACCTCCTCTCTTGCCGCGTCGGTGCGCTCGCTCGGCATATTTGACGACACACGACTTCAGACACTACCCAACGGGCTCTCGCCCGTCACCCTCACCGCCTCGTGGCCAGACATACGGCTAGCACAATGGGCGGCAGACAGTGCCGCGCTTATTGTCACCCTGCACCACATCTCACAAGACTACTACACCTTCCTGCAAACATCCGCACAGGCCCAAAACTACCTTTTCCTCCCCATTTTCTCAACATCCTCTGTACACACCAATGTCAGTGGCGGTCTTGGTCTGGTAGGCTCGTCTACCCAACATTCCCTATCTCTCATCCTGCCCACAGACACCATTCCCACCGATAGCACCGCCACACTCCTATAGTCGAGTTGTGGAGAGGTTGAATGGAGAGCGTTTGGCAGGGGTGGTAAGAGTAGGGCATTTTTGGTTATACTTAAAGGGAAAGTGAGGTGGGGGTATTCGTCACACTTACGGCCGAAAAATGGGCGATGCGGGAGGTGTAGGAATTGGGGAAATTTGGTGAAATGGTGTGGAATTGGCGGAAAATCGGGGATGAGGTATTTTTTTTGGAGTTTTACGAGGAAATGGGAGCGGGTGGTGATGCTTCGGGGATGCTTCATTTATGCTTCTTTGAATAATCGTTGTAGGAGTTTGGTAGGAGTTTTGGAGAAGTTGAGGTGGGGTGTTACTTACTAAATTGCGGTTCTTGCCACGCCAAGAAAATCATCGTCCCTCTCAACTTGACAACATTGCGATTATCTTTGCATATCCTCATAATGTTGGCATATACAACTCGAACATATTAAGATACCATGGATGTTTCGTTGTCTCACCATCCCCTCCTAATCGTCGGGTCGGGCCCGGCAGGCTACACAGCCGCCATTTATGCCGCCCGCGCAGGACGTAAACCGCTCCTCGTCGACGGCCTTCTACAAGGCGGGCAGCTGACGCAGACCACGCAAATAGAGAACTTCCCGGGTTTTCCCAACGGGCGCGCGGGTTTCGACCTTATGCAAGATATGCGTGACCAGGCTCTCCGCTTCGGCACCGAGATGCGCATGGGACAAGTTGTCTCCTCGGATCTTTCCAAGCATCCGCTGCAAGTCGCCCTTGACGATGGCTCCATCCTCACTGCCGACGCCCTGATTATCGCCACTGGCGCCTCACCTCGCTACCTTGGGCTGCCCGACGAGCAGAAATACGCCGGCGCCGGGGTCTCGGCCTGCGCCACGTGCGACGGTTTTTTCTACCGTGGTAAGGATGTCGCCGTGGTGGGTGGTGGCGACACTGCCGCCGAAGAGGCACTATACCTCGCCGGCCTCGCCCGCAAGGTGTATATGATTGTCCGCCGAGATGTCCTTAGGGCGTCGCAAGTGATGCGGGAGAGGCTAAGCCAAGCGCCAAACATTGAGATTCTCTATCGCCATGAGACACTTGGACTCCAAGGAGACGGCAGAGTCGAGAGCGCGGTGCTCATCAACAACGCTACTGGCGCACACGAGACAATATCCATACAGGGTTTCTTTCTTGCCATAGGGCACGTGCCCAACACAATAGCCTTTCCCGAGGTAGCCACCGACGGTCAGGGCTATATCAGGGTCGCAGGCCGCGGTCAACATACTAATATCGAGGGCGTATTTGCCGCAGGCGATGTCTGCGACCCTACGTATCGCCAAGCCGTCACAGCCGCCGCGTCGGGGTGTCGTGCCGCCCTTGATGCCGAGCATTACCTCAGTGAGAGAGGGTTCTAATCCTCTTTTTGCCGCACCACCGCCACACGCTTTTTGCCATTCATACGGATGTCGAGAGGGCGTGGCGCGCGCACCTGGCGGAAATATGTCGTGCTACGCACCTGCTCTAAACCGTGTATAGCATCCCAGTTGATGAAATCCACACTGCTACCATCCTGCACAGACAGGTAACCTATGTTCATAGAGGTCACATTGTGGAAGAAGTGCGACCCCAGAGATGAGTCTAAGGGGAAACCAGGCAGGCTCATTTCCACGATAAGTTTGGCGTTGGATATCTCTGACCATTGCACAGGTATCCCTATGAACTTGTCCCGCGTGCCCCAGCGTCCAGGGCCTATCAGCACATAACGTTGGTTCTCCTTCATCATCAGGTCGTTGAGGTAGCCTATCTCACGTGCCATCTGCTCGGTCTGCATCTTGTCGAACGTCTCTGGGTCGGCGTATATGATGTCGGTGATGTCGTCTGGGCTGCCGTTGCCAAGGCTCTGCGTGGTATACAATATCGCATTCTGACTGTCCTCTGGTGGCGTGACCTCCACGCTATCTCCTCGCAAGTCTGTTATGATAGGCTTCATTTGGAGCAGGTAGAACGACGGCACGCCCTTCTCGTCCTCCTCGAGATCCACCGCCCACTCTATCTCGACAGGCGTGCCGAACGCTTCCTTAGCCGTGGTGAGCACCACCGACAATAGCCGTGGCAAGGGTATGTAGTCGTATTTCAGTATGTCCGCGAAGTTCACCACACGTGGCCCATAGGAGCGCAATCCTGGCTCTATGGTGTCATTCTGCGGGTTATATACCGATGCGCAGTGTCTCAGCGTCCCATGCTTCTCGGCGTCCAGTATGTCCAGTGTCTTCAGTGGCGCGTTCTCTCCATCATGCACGTAGTCCAAGTTCTTCTTGCTCAGGTCCACCGCCAAGAAATCCACCTGCGTGTTCCGCACCATGTCTTGTATCGACATAGTGTCTACCGCTGGCCATACGGGCGAGAATCGGAACGCCTTGCTTCCACCAACCACGTAATAACCCAGTCCGAAGCCCGCCACGGCAAATCCCTCCTCTGGCAGCATGTGCGCCACGGGGTAGTAGTTGAAGCTCTGCGCCGTGCCACTCACATGAGGGTAATAATACCCGTCATACTCATTACCCACGAGAACCTGTATGACCACTGCCATCTGCTCTTTCTCGATATTGACCTTTGCACTTTGGAAATACGCACGGCTCGTAGGCGAGTATATCGACGAGTAGACCATCTTTATTGCCTGAGCTACAGCCGCCGCGTTCTCCTCTGCCGTGTCTGCATTATTCGGCACGAGGTATGTGTCAAACACTCCTGCGAATGGCTGGTTGAGCGAGTCTTCCGACAGGGAGCTTGACCTTACCGCCAACGGCCGTCTCACCTGCGAGCAGAACCTCCTTAGCCTTTTCATAAGTTTGTCTGACAGTGGCGATGCGTCGAACCTCTCTCTAAGTTCCTCGTAGGGCGGATTGCTCATAGCGTATGGCATAAGCTCTTTCCGTGCCATGAAGTCCGCAAACTCGTCTGTCCCCACTATCGCCGTGATGGGTATGCGCAAGTTTATCTTACCATCGAACTCTGCCGTGTCCATATTCTGTATCAGAGTGTTGATGAACGCCAGTCCCCTACCCTTTCCGCCGAGCTTGCCGGAAGACAGCATGATGATGTTCTTCTCGTCGGGCACATCGACCTCGTCATAGTCCAGTTTCTTGCCACGTCTACGGTCGTCACGATACTCGTCCATCAGCCTTATCACCTCTGCCCGAAACTCCTCGGGGTCGTCGTAGTCGGACAAAGATATGGCGTGCAAGGTCCTTGCCAAGGGTATCTCACCGCGGCTCATCAACCACGATGATATTCTGTAACCTCGGCACTGCAGCTTCAACTTGTCGCTCGGTATGTTCCTGAAGACCGTCTCAAACTCACGTATTCCTCGTGCCTGAGCCACTGGTTTGCCATCCTTATTACGGAACTGGAAGTCGCCGAACCCGAGCCTGCTGGTCAGGAAGTTATTCAAGTCGGCAGTCAATGTGTCAGAATCCTTGTCCAAGAACGTCACGCCAAGTTCATTTGCCAACGCCCTGTTATCCGCCACTGCGCTCTGCAATATCGTAGGCAGCTGTGGCAACTTGCCTTTAAGCGTCTTCAATAGCGTATACCCCGCCCTGTCATCCATCTTTCCCCCACGTTCAAACTCCACATCCGAGATGACGCATAGCAGATAGTCCCGATACCTCTCGATGATATACATCGCGTCCTCATAGTTACGCGCATGCAATATCTTCGGACGCTGCCTCATCTTCGACACACGGTTTATCTCATTTCGGTCATCCTCTTGAAGCAGCTTCTGTACCTGTCCGAACACCGTCGAGAACAATATCCGCAGATACTTCGAGTAATACTCTGGTGAATCCTCGACCAGCAGTATCACCCTCACAAGTCCTATCCGCGTGTCGTCCACCACGTTCACGGCATCCTCCGTCGACTTCACTATTGAGAATATCACATCCGAATTACCGCCCCACACAAACACCTTATCCACCGACGGCCACAACGCCGCCTTGCGTTCCACCTGTTTCACACTGCTCCGCTGACTCGCAAGCAGATACACCGGTATATCGGGTTGCCGAGTCTTAATCTCCTTGCTCAGTTGCATAGGGGTGTCCATGTCGATACCCACCATCAGCAACGCCATGTCGAACCGGGTCGTCTTCATCAGTTCCAATGCTTCCTCTGGCGATGCCACACCCGTGATTCGCGGCAACGAGAACAGACTATACTGGTATATCTCGCCCATGAACTGTTCAAAGAAGCTGTCATCGTTCTCGAGCGTAAAGGCGTCGTACAATGTCGCAACGAAGAGTATGTTGTGTATCTTGTACTTCATCATGTCCAGATACACATACCGATCCAGCACCTGTTTATTGAAGAACAGTTGCAATGGCTTCTTATCCGTGGTCAACGCCTTGCGGAAATCCTCACTCACTGACGTTCCCTTTTCCCTTGGCCTCATAGCGTATATATCACGTCCTCTGAAACTATCTATGAACCCGCACACCAGCTTCGCCACAACCGTCACCATACGTCTCTGATCCTGCGTGAACTCCAACGTTCCATTCACAGCCGCCACCACCACACGACCTTTCCTGTCGTCTATCGTCACAAAGTCTGCCGCTATGAAGTTAGGCGATGGCGTATAGGAGTCCGATCTGAACTGCATATCAGCGTAGTCTATCACGGCTGTAGCCTTATCACCGAAGGCTCGTGGCAAGATGCCTGCCACCTGCTGCAACGTGTCATGACGTGGCAATCCAAGCCCTACGAGTTCCGACACGGCGTCTATACATGCGAGAGGAGATAATGGAGCGTTATGAGTGTCCATAAGGATGACGATTTCTTTTTGAACATAAAGATAGCAATACCCCCATTATCCTCCCCACCTACACACAACAAAAAAGGGAGGCAACAACCGTCGCCTCCCCTCATACGGGATTATCTCCTACTCTGTCGGACTATTTCTTGCTTGCGTAACGCTCATTGAGCGCCTTCACAACGTCGTCTGTGATGTCTATCGCAGGCACGGAGTAAAGCACAATGTCGTTCGACAGATTGTTATTCAAGATAAGCTGATATTTACCAGCAGCATACTCTTTCAAGAAGTTCGACACAGTGTCACGCAACTCAGTCGTCAACCGTGCCTGTTCCTGCATCAAATCTTGGCTCAACTGCTGATTCAGGATCTGAAGGTTACGCTCCTGCTCCTGAAGACGGTTTTGCTCCTTCTGAGCACGCTCCACAGAGAGGAAACCATTATTCTGCACCTTACGCTGGAACTCTGCCAAATCCTGGTTAAAAGTCCTGAGCTTCTCGTTATAGTTAGTCCGAGAATCTTCAGCCTTGCTGTTGAGTTGCTCTGATATCTTGATAGCATAGTCATACTTGCTCAAAAGAGTATCTGTATTGACAAAAGCAATGCTGAAAGCTGAATCATTTGCTGCGACAGCACTCGTGCTGGCACCCTGAGGATTTTGGCAAGAAGTGAGCATTACCGCCACAAAGGCGATGGCGCAAAAAAACTGTCTCATTTTTTATGCTCTATGGATGATTTTGTAGTTTGTAGTGACGTCCCGCCTACGCAAGAACGTGTGGTTTGGGATTTGAAACATCAGAGACACGCATAGCTTCACTTAGAAACAACGCAAACGTGCGCGTATTACAAAGCACACGGCTTCCCCTACGGTTTCGGTTGACAAAGATAGCCCTTTATTTTGAATTACACGCCCTAAAATAAGTCCCCCGATGAAAAAGCCATTTTTACAGCACCTCCAACCTCACTTTGTCTATCGTAGCATGACCCGCCTGCTCTATCGTCATTTTGAACCTCTCTATCGTCACCACATCCCCCTGAGTCGGTATTGACTTTTTCTCACTCAATATCAGCCCCGCCAACGTGTCATAGTCGTCCGATGTGGGCAAACCCAAGCCGAACTTCTCGTTGATATCATCCACCTCGGCCCTACCGGAGAACACATACGTGTGCTCATCCAACTTTGTCTCCACAAGGTCATCCTCATCATGCTCATCGTTTATCTCCCCAAATATCTCCTCCAACACATCCTCCAGCGTTATCACACCCGACGTACCACCAAACTCATCCACCACGATAGCTATGCTCTTATGCTGACTTGTGAACTGCTTCAGCAGCAAGTTCGCCCGCATCGTCTCTGGCACCACCGCTATTGGCGACATCATCTCCGTGATATTCTTTGCCCCCTTGAACATCTCACTAACATGCACATAGCCTATGATGTTATCAAACGAGCCCCTATAGACCAGTATCTTTGAATAGCGCGATTCCATAAACTTCTCATACAGATGCTCCACGGTGTCCGTCACTGATATCGCCACCATGTCCGTACGCGGCACATAGCAATCCCTCACCTTAATCTTCGAGAAGTCGAGCGTGTTTCGCATCAGCTTAGCCTCCAGACTCACGTCGGGCGCGCTCTCCGTCGCCGATTCCGCCTGCTTAGTCACAAGGTCATCAAAGTCGACCCTGCCAGGTATTATTGCCGCCGCATCATCAGTAGTCGGCGACCGCAAAATATACCGTATGAAAAACGTTGCCGACTTCTGCATTATCACGCTCACAGGATAAAAGATGATATAGAAGAGATACAACGGCACAGCAAACACATACAACATCGCCGACGGGTTTATCTGAATCAAGCTCTTGGGCAAAAACTCCCCTGTCACAATCACTATTATCGTCGATAAAATCGTCTGTACCAGTAACGTCAGGGTATCCGAGCTGAAGAATGACGACAATGCTGGCCCCACGGTGTCAGAAAACACCAAACCAAACACTACCATCGTGACGTTATTGCCTACCAATATCGTCGCTATCAGCATCGAAGGCTTGGCATAAAACACATCCAGTATTTTAGCAAGTCGTGGATGCTTCGATCGCTTTATCTCTATAAGCAGCTTGTTCGACGACAAGAACGCCATCTCGCTACCCGAATAGAAGGCAGAGAGTATCAACATCGAGACAAGTATGAGTATATTACCAACCAATAGGGATGTCATCATGTATATGTGTTTAATTAGTCGTTTGCTCCGCCACGCTCATGCACGAGGCGAGTATGTCGTCCACCAACGCCCGCAAATCAGCAAGAGTCGGCACGTCCTTTATCACCATCACAAGTTTCTCTTTCACTTGCTTCAACTGAGCCTTTCGCGGATGCACTTGTATCCAATTGATTATCGATGAGAACACTGGCGACTGATAGAATGCCGAGTTTTGATCCTGCACAAAGTAGAACGTCACCTGACCATTCTTCAGCAATGTTCGCTCTATGCCCAACCGCTGCGCCCTGATGCGTATCTTCACCACCTCAAGCAACTCCGCTGATTGCTTGGGCATCTCACCGAACCTATCCACCAGCTGCGTTCCAAACTTGTCTATATCCTCGTCCCTGCTCATCGAGTCAAGCTCCTTATAGAGTCTCATGCGCTCCGAGATGCTCGAGATATAGCTGTCGGGGAATAGTATTTCCTCGTCCGTCTCCACCTGCGAGTCCGCCACAAACTGCGGTATCACGTCCGACGATGACTCACCCTGATCTTTAAACAGCTCCCTGTATTCCGTCGTTTTCAGCTCTATGACAGCCTCCGCCAATATCTTCTGATACGTCTCATAACCCATGTCCGTGATGAATCCCGACTGCTCGGCACCAAGCACATTACCTGCGCCACGTATGTCCAAGTCCTGCATCGCTATATTAAAACCTGAGCCAAGATCCGCAAACTCCTCAATAATCTGCAGTCTTCGTCTTGCCTCTTGCGTCAGAGTCGACAGTGGTGGGGCGAAGAGGTAGCAGAACGCCTTCTTATTGCTACGTCCCACACGCCCACGCAGCTGGTGCAATTCACTTAGTCCAAACTGGTGGGCGTTATTGATGATTATAGTGTTAGCGTTAGGTATATCCAGTCCACTCTCTATGATTGTCGTGGCCAGTAGCACGTCATACTCCCCATTGATAAAGTCCAGCATGATGCTCTCGAGCTTTGTACCCTCCATCTGTCCATGAGCCACCACAGTTCTCACCTGTGGCAACAGGTTGGCTATCACCCTTTGAAGTTCCACAAGGTGCTCTATGCGGTTATTGATGATGAACACTTGTCCTCCCCTTGCCACCTCAAACGATATGGCATCCGACATCGCTTCCTCGCTAAACGTCTGCACCTCCGTGACAACAGGTTGGCGGTTGGCAGGTGGCGTGGCAAGAACGCTCAGGTCTCGAGCTCCCATAAGCGAGAATTGCAGTGTCCTCGGGATAGGTGTAGCCGACAATGTCAACGTATCGACATTGACCTTCATCTCGCGCAACTTCTCTTTAACTCCCACACCAAACCTCTGCTCCTCGTCTATTATCAACAGTCCAAGATCTTGAAATTTCACATCTTTCCCTATCAATCTGTGCGTGCCAATGATGATATTCACTTCACCCGACGTCAGCTTTTTCAGAACCTCCCGTATCTCGCCCGGTTTCCTCAACCTGCTCACATACTCCACCTTGCACGGCAGCCCCTCCAACCTATTACGGAACGTGTTATAGTGCTGAAATGCTAACACTGTCGTCGGCACCATCACCGCCACCTGCTTGCCATCTGCCACAGCCTTAAAAGCTGCACGTATGGCAAGTTCCGTCTTACCAAACCCCACATCACCACACACCAACCTGTCCATAGGCGCTTGCCTCTCCATATCAGCTTTTATGGCTCGCGACGCTTTGTATTGGTCCGGCGTATCCTCATAGAGAAACGACGCTTCAAGTTCTTGCTGCAAGAATGAATCAGGCGAGAAGGCGAATCCCTGTTCCTCCTTACGCTTCGCATACAACGCTATAAGCTCCCTCGCTATATCCTTGACCCTACTCTTCGCCTTTGACTTCAATTTCTCCCAATGCGCCGTCCCTAACTTCTCTATCTTGGGCGGCACACCATCACGACCCCTATATTTACTTATCTTGTGCATTGACTGCACGTTGACCAGCAGCGTGTCTCCCCCCTGAAACGTCAACCTTATCGCCTCGAAGGTCTTATTTCCTTGTTTCTGCGTCACTAAACCTCCGAATACGCCCACACCATGGTCTATATGCACCACATAGTCACCTATATTGAGCGCAGACAACTCTCTGAGCGTTATGCTCTGCTGTTGCTGGCGCATCACGTCGTTTCTTAGCGTCACTCGCTGGAATCGGTCGAATATCTGATGGTCGGTATAGAAGCACACCCGCGCCTGCTTATCCACGAACCCCGCATGCAGCGCCAAGTTGAGTTCAGAGTAAGACAATTTCCTCTTCCTCTCACTCAATATTGACCGCAGCCTCTGCAACTGACGACTATTGTCCGATATCAAATACACCCTATACCCATCAGCCGACTTGTAGTATATGTCGTCCTCGAGCAGGTCGAAATTCTTCTTGAATAGCGGCTGAGACACGGTCTGGAAGTCCAAATCCGCACCAGTCTTCGCATCCTGAATGTCCACATATCGGCATTTCAACGCCCCCATCCACTGTTCAGACGTACAAAAAGTCTGCTTTGATATGGGATACTGCGTGTCGTCCGACTCTATGACCGAGGTATAGTGCGCATCCATAAGTTCCGCGCACAATGAGCGAGAGAAGAACCACAACCGTGTGTCCGCAGTGATTGACTCGGAGAATGGTGCGAGTGTGGCGTTTTGCGCATCATTACGTGCAAGGTCTGGCACAATATTCACCTGCTCTATTTTCTCTGTCGAGAGTTGCGTGTCAAGTTCAAACGAACGTAGCGAGTCGATCTCGTCACCAAAGAAATCCGCCCTCGTAGGACTATCTGCCGCAAATGAGAAGAAGTCCACAATGCTTCCCCTAACCGAATACTGTCCAGGCGCACTGACAAACTCCACCCTTGTGAACTCGTATTCTATCAGTGTCTCCACCAAGAACGACTGCGATATCTTGTCTCCACGGCGCAACGTCAAGAAGTCACTCCCCATAACTTTAGCCGCTGGCACTTTCTCTGCCATAGCCGCCGCATACGTCACAATGACAGGCTCCGCATGAGAGGCAAAGTGCGACAACGCCTCCGTACGCAACTGCACATTCTGCGCATCATAGCCGTCAGCCTTAGGCGCATGCCTAAATGACGACGGCAAGAAAAACACACGGCTATCACCAAGCAGACAACACAAGTCCTGATACACATATGGGGAGTCGTCCCTCTCTGCACATACCACAACAATCCGCTTGCCTCCCACGGCCGCCACAACTGCCGCACGTGCCGACGCCACCAAAGATGCCACAGTGAAAGCCTTGCCCGTCGTTGTGGAGTCATAATGCTGCCGTAGGCGTTCTACTCGTGCGTCGCCTTGGTATAGCTGCATGAACTGGGTGGATGGTGATGTCGTCTTGCTGTCTGCCATTTATGGGGACTTAGGGGAAAAGGCGAAAGCCGACACTCCAAACTGGGGTCTCGGCCTTCGCAATATCGTTAGAGCTTTATAATCAATAGAATTTGATGCGGTTATCTTCGATTTCGACATCCGTGACAACTTGCCTTACTGCGTAGGTCACTTGCTGTGCACGCTGTGCATAGGATGCCCGCACCTGAGCTTCAGTGATATTCTGAGTCTCAGCGCCACTGATGGCGAATGCGTAAGAGCCGTTATTGCCCTTGACTCCCGTCACTATCTGACCTACCTCAGAAGCAGATATCTTACCTACGAGGGCTGACTCCATGCCTGCGCCTGGCACTGAATTGAGTGCGTAAGATATGGATGCCGCTGTGTCGATCTTAGTGTTATAGAGTGCGGCAATATCTTCAAGGCTCTTACCCTGGGTAGCCTCAGCAATCACGTCGGCTTTCTTGTCACGACGGATAGTATTGGCAATACCAGCGGAGACATCAGATACCTTTGCGTAACCCTTCTCTTGCTCACCAGTGAGTTGCGCAATGACAAACTCATCATCGCAGAGGAACACCTTCGAGACATCACCAACCGATGCATCTTCGTATGCCCACTTGACGATGTCGCGCGCATGACGTATAGAATTGATGGATTGCGCATTGGGGCGTATAGAGCGAGCCACACGTTTGATGACGTTAGATGTGTCTACCACAGTCTGGAAACCAGCCTTGGCGATATTGGCAGCGAATGCGTTGACCTCCGCATAGACCTGCTGCTGCGTGCGCTGGCTGTACTGGAGAGACTTCTCGATAGTCGCAACACTATATTTCTTAACCTCTGCGCCACGATCCTGAATATTGATGATGTGGTAGCCGAATTGTGACTGTACAAGCACAACATCGCCCTTACGACCAGTGAAGCAAGCTTCGTTAAATGAGGGAACCATAACACCATCAGCAAACCAGTCGAGGTCGCCACCATTAATGGCCGACCCTGGGTCTTGGCTATACTGGCGTGCCAGGTCGGCAAAGTTGCCACCCTTCTTGACCACATCGAGAAGGCTATCGGCCAACTCCTTGCTGTCGCGGATAAGTATGTGACGTGCCTTGACCGAGTCGGGCCTCATAGCCGTAGCGGCGAGACGAGAGAGCTTATATGTCGCACCATCAAGATAAGGGCCATAGACCTCACCTACCTGCGCAGTCTCTACAAACTTCGCAAGCGAGGAGTTAAGCTGCGCGGGACGCAAATAACGCTCTACGGCAGGAGTCTCAGAGTTCATCTGGGCATAGTCGTATGCGTTAGTCTCAAGATTCTCAAAGTCAGCCTTCAGATCCTCAAGCGCCTTGATGGTCTCCTCACGGTCAAGGTCAGTTGGACGGATGGGGAACGACACATACTCAATGTCACGTCCCTCACCTACACGATACATCTCCTTGTCCTTATTGTAACGGTCGCGTATCTCAGCATCGCTAACTTGAATAGTGCTGTCAGGGATGAGAGAGTAACGCACGTTGACGAAGTTGACGTTATATGCATTTGCGCGCTTTGTCATCTCAAGCTCTGTCTGCACCTTATTGCAGACCACACTCTTGCTGATGAGGTTCATATACTTCTCAGCGAGACGATTCTGCTTGAGCTGCCTCTCCACATTAGCCCAAAAGAAATAAGCTTGAGGGTCGGAGTTCTTATTGCGGAGAAAGTTCTCGGCCTGTGCCTTGTCATAAATACCAGTTTGCGGATTGGTGAAGAGTTGACGAAGCATAGGCGATATATTCTGACCAATAGCCATGTCGAGAAGTTCCTCGGCCGTCACTACGATGCCAGATTTCTCATAGAGTTTGCCAAAGGTGATGTTAGTAATCTCCTCTTGCCATACTTGCTCACGAATCTGGTTCTGCGCCTCATCGGTGAGCGAGCCTTGAGAGTTCATCTTTGCAAACTCTTCTGCCTGCTCTATCTTATTTTGGAATTCTTGAATTTTGACGGACTCACCGTCAATTACTCCGACTGTCTCACGGTCGATGAAAAGGCTGTTGCCGCTGCCGAGGAGGTCGGTCAGGATGAAAGCCAGGAGTGCCAAGGCAATGATGCCGGTAATAAACCAAGCCGCCTTGTTTCTCAACGTTTGAAGTGCTGCCATCTTGTTAAAATAGCTCTATTGATATTTGATTTCTAATTCGTTACAAAACGACCCGCCCTCGTCAGGCACACTTTTTGAGATCAGTGTACGCCATACAAGGGAGGTAATTCATCGTGCAAAGATAGATAATACCGACCTTTTCACATAATTTTTCAATGACTAAAAAGATGACGGCCAAAGTTTCCTCAGCACAACCTCTTGGACACGCTCTCACCAAATCTTCCAAATGTTAATTTACAGGCAAGTAAATGAAGGTGTTATACACCCCATCGCCATCCTGCATGAAGTTGAGCGATGTATTCATCTTAAGCAGTCGTTGGTAGACTGATGGGCGATAATCACCCACTTTCCCGTTGAAATATCTGCTCGTCGATGTATCCACGCCACCGACAGATATTTTTATCACCACGACACTCTCAAATGTACCACTACCTTTAATTTCCACCTCCACAGTCCCTATATTCTGGGCTACCACAGCAGCATCCGATAGTATATCCACAAGCACGAAGCGCAGCATCAACGGGTCGAAACTGATGATACGGCTTTTCTCGGGGCACGAGAGCTGCAGGTTCACTGCTCCATGCGTCACCTCGCGCATAGACTCGCAGATGCGTTTGACGTATGCGTAGATATCATTGCGCACTGGAGTGAACTCACCAATATCCGACTCTTCAGCCGTTTGTATAGCCTTACCTATCATCAGGTTAGTAGCCGACACACGGTCACTGAGTCTCTGTATGCGGAATCCTACCTCAGGCTGCACACCCCTCAATTTGGTCAATTTCTGCACCTCTTCTGCCAACGGCCCAAGCGATTCCGACAAGTCGGACGCCATACCGACAAGTGCCTCACGCCGCAACTGCTTGACTTCCGCCACGCTCAACGCCTTCTCGGCCTGCGTTTTTGCCATCTCGTTGAGCTTCGCCGCGTTACGATAGCTCATGATGATGTACGTGAAGAGGATTGCCATCATCAACCCTGCTATTATCATGAATCCCTTTGCCCATGCCGACTCTCGCCATGGTGCTCGCACGGATACATTTATCTCGGCGCAATCGGACGAGACTATTCCATGTGAATCCTGCACCCTGACTCTCAAGGTGTAGCTGCCCGCCTGCAAATTGTGGAAGGTGAAATAGGGGTCGAACGTCTTGAATGGAGCCTGGTTAGCCCCGTCAAGCTCACACAGGTAGACGTATGAGACATCGGGGTGGCTTGGCGTGGCGAAATGTATCGTGAAGATGTCTGAAGATATCGGCAACTGGATATGGTCTGCGTAGGGCAATGCTGTTCTAAGGGGGGTGCACTCGCCAAACTTCTGTCCTGGCGCTACCTCTTTGCCATTGGCCTTAAGCGAACAGAAAGTTATGTTGCTGACATCCTCATGCTTAACGACATTCGGAGAATAAGACACTATGCCAAACTCCGCACCCAGCCATACCGTGCCATCGGGCATGAGGCATGAGGCGTAGGTATTTGCGTTGCCACACGAGAAAGGCTGATGACGGCGATGATAGATAGTGAAGAGATGTGGTGCCGGATTTCGTGACGACGGTGCGTAGCGCAAGGTGTACGCCTCGGTAGGAGTGGCCACCACGACCCCGTTCATGTCGTTAGGAACAATGGAAACAGGCATACTGACATCCAGCGAGGCCACCTGACCGAAACGCCTGCTATTGTCCCTGACGTAAGTGCGAACTGACGATAAAGACGTCACCCATAGGTTGCCGATCTCATCCACCACGGCATCCGTGGGGCGAAAATCTGCAATACCTTGGTTAACGAGAGTGTCTACGTGTATAGTGAACAGCGAGCGTGTGGCACGCAGAACATCGGAGCGTGACAGCACTACCACGCCCGCCCCATCAGCAGGTCGAGACAAACTCACCACTACATCTGACACCTTGAACTCTATGACATCAGCGAGTGATGCTCCTTCGGGTATGACCGCCACGTCATCGTTCGACGCCACCCATATATTGCCGGCATCATCGACGGAGAATTGGCATGGCAGTCCATTGCGCATAGCCGCTGGGAGGAGCGAGCTGTCGAGTATCGTAGCCTTACCTCCCTTCGTGCGGCGACCCACCTTGCGACCATCAGCACAGAACCATAGAGTGCCATCGGGCTGTACCGCCACGCTGTTTATGGGGCCGAGAGAGGGTGGTGCCACCTGAGTGGCTACGAGGGTCTTAATGTCGACCTCAAGCAGTCCTTGCGATGTCGAGGCTACATACGCTTCACCCGCACCAGTGGCTATCGACGACACATCGGACAGATGGAGGTGCTCATCGGATAGGTTGATGTCGTTGAACACAAAATTAGCTGGGTGGTAATAGGAAAATCCGCCAAAAGCATAGCCCACAAAGACGAACCCCTCTGCCGTGGAGCGTATACATGTCAATGTATTGCTACGCAGCGAATATGGGCGTGAAGGGTCGTGACGCAGGGGTATAGCCGAGTTAGTGTTCAAGTCGAGTATCGTGATGCCCTCTCGCTCCGTGGCGAGCCATATACGCCCGTAAACATCGGGAGCGAAATCGATGATGTTAGAGGGGAGTTCCTTATTCCACGTGGGCGAATTGTTATACAGTTCCCACTCGTTGCCAGAGAGGCGGCTGAACCATAAGCTGTCACCTTGCGCTGATAGCGCCCAAAGGTTACCCTCGAAGTCCGACTTCATCTGACGGCATCCGTCCACGAGGGGCGAGATAGTCATCTGCGGCGCTGGCATGTCGCCATCATTAGGGGCATAGCAACGGAGTATGACGCCATTAGAAAGCAATATAGCCACACCAAAACGAGTTCTGCAAGCTCGTATGGCTCGTGTGGCAGGAGGAAGGGCAAACGACTCCTGCGGTCCTGCGGCAGGTTGTACGGTGATCCTGTCGTTAGAGAGCATCCACAAGTTGAACTTGTTATCCACAAGGGCGTCCTCAACGTCTGTCACACCTATGGAGTGGAAGAAAGCATCGGCAGGCAAGAACTCCGCCCGACTGCGGGAATAAAGCAAGAAACCCTTCGATGACTTGATGAGCAACGAGTCTGGTCCCAACTCTTGAGTGGAATATATCTCAAATCCTTGCGAGAAGAAATCGGGCATCCTGATAGGGATAAGCTCATTGCCATCAAAGCGATCTATGCCCCAAAATGTTGATATCCAAGCGAAACCACGTGACCCTACGGTGATATTATTGACTCTCGGGTGCGATATATTTGCCTCCAGCCCCACGTGCTTGAATGAGATGGACGACGCTGAAGCCGGCACTGCTATAAGGGCAACGACAATTAGAGCCATGACGCGCGACACGGCACAGAGCAGAGAATTAGATATTCGCTTAGTTGTTGTCATTTAAGCAGATATGGCGAAAGGCATCGCTATATTAGGGGGTGGCATAAAAGAGCCGATGACAAAGATAGTGAGAATATTTAAATTTGAGGATGAAATTTAACAGAGTGGATAATGATGCGACAAGTAAATATCACACTGACCGCCCGTAAAAGGGGATGTCACCTGATAACACGAGAGATATTGGAGCGGATAGGAGAGCTGCCCGAGGTGGGGCTTCTCAATCTCTTCGTCCGCCACACGAGCTGTGGTCTCACGATAAACGAAAATTGTGACCCCGATGTGCGTTCCGACATGACAAGAGCCCTCGACCGTATAATTCCAGAAGGCGGCGGACTGTATGACCATGTTGATGAAGGCCCCGACGACATGCCCTCACATTGCAAGTCAACCATCGTGGGATGCTCACTGACCATACCCATTAGTGGTGGTAGGCTGGCACTTGGCACATGGCAAGGCATATACCTGTGTGAATTTAGAAACTACGGCGGCGAAAGGCGGCTTGTTGCCACAATAATGGGTTAGCTGGCGGGTGTAATTGTCAAAAGGTTTGCATAATTTTGCGAGACGCTGACGGTAGGCGTCCCAAAGCAAGGATTGTAACACTAAATAATAGCTAAGATGCAGATAATAGGCAAGTTGGAGGAAGTGCACGAACTCGTGAAACGCAGTGACACGTTTCAGGTAAGGGAGTTCGTGTTGGAGGTTCAGAGCCAGAATAGCCAGTATTCGGACCACATACTGTTCCAACTGGTCAACAACCGTGCGACACTTATCGACCAGTTTCAGGTAGGTCAGGAGTTGGTCGTGGAGTTCGACATCAATGGTCGCAAATGGGTAAACCCCGAGGGTAGAACCGTATTCTTCAATAGGCTAAATGTTTGGAGGATAAACCTCTATACTCCACAGGTCAACATGGGTGGCTATCAGCAGCAACAGATGGGTCAGTATCAGCAACCTATGGGCGGCTATCAGCAGCAGATGGGCTATCAGCAACAGCCAATGGGCGGCTACCAGCAGCAACAGATGGGCGGCGCACAGCAGCAGCAGACCCCACCCGCCCAGGCGCAAACTGGCGGCTCTTCTCTCAGTGCGGGCAACAGCGACGACCTCCCGTTCTAAGACTCCAACAAGATATGCACGGCAGCCTCCTGGTTTTTCATCAGGAGGCTGCCTCGTTTATGACTGTGAATTATATTTGCGATAATAAACGATAAAAATATGGCACAGTTATTAGTGACAATAGCAAAATAGCGCACCAGCGGAGGACATCAGGAAAGCCTTCAAATCTCACACCAGACCCTCATAGTCGTCCATCCGCTCCTCATAGTCCTCATCCGACTCGCCCGGCTGGCGCTCCCAACTCATAGGAGAGGAGTCCTCATCTCCATAGATAGGCTCCTCGTCAAGGTAATCGTCTCTGTCACCGAGGTATTCCTCACCGTCGAGATAATCCTCGTCATCAAACTGTTCGTCGTCAACATCAGGGCTGAAGATAGACATAAGCGTATAATTGTTATCTGGTGAACTAATATCAGCGAATATAATGCTTTTTTGACACATAGCGACGTTATTTGACAATCATGGCAAAACTCCCCATAATGCGACTCACATCCCGCCCACATACACCCCCGATATACCAAGATACTGATAATATACTGATAAAACTGCTCCACGCACACCCCAACATACTGAAACAATACTGAACCCTATGCTCGCCCCACGCTCCCCGCGCCATCACCGCGACCCCCCTCTAACAATTTTTCCCCCATCGGCTAACAATTCTTCTACGGCATACAAATCGTGCAAATAACATACACAAATCATGCAAACACCCTTTCCCACTCAAAAAAAACGCCCCACCCCCCTCCTTAATGTTAAATCTGCGCCACACAACTGTTCGCCCCAAAAACACCTCCCCGAATCAAATCATGCCATACTCCATACCACTAAACAAACTTTCACTATCTTCGCGCAACACTCAAACAAAACAAAAAACCATGTCACAGCAATACACCAAAATAGAGTTCGACCAAGGCCAGCAGCGCCCCCCAATGCCCTCCTCATACCTCGTATGGGCCATCCTCGTCACGCTCTTCTGCTGCCTCCCCTTCGGCATAGCCGCCATAGTCTACGCCAGCCGTGTCGACGGCTACTACAACGCCGGCAACTACGCCGCCGCGCAACAGTCCAGCGACCAAGCCAAGAAATGGTGCCTATGGGGTCTCTTCAGCGCGGTAGCCATCATCGTCCTCTATTTCATCTTCGTTGCCGTCTGCGTATGGCTCGGCGTCAAATACGGTGAATATACGCCCTACTAACCCCTCGTGCCGCGCCCTCTCCTCATAACTCTCCTCGCCATAGCGACACTTGCCGCCATAGCCGTCTACTATCTCTTCGACCCCTCCACCACGCCTTTCCCACGATGCCCCTTCCGCACCCTCACGGGCCTGCTATGCCCCGGGTGCGGCAGTCAGCGTGCGCTCCACGACCTCCTACACCTCGACATCCCCGCCGCCTTCCGCCACAACGCCCTCCTCGTCCTCTCCCTCCCCCTCGTCACTCTCCAACTCATCGCCGCCCTCTTCCGCACATCACATCCCCGTTTCTACCACGCCCTCAACAACCGCCACCTCGCCCTCTCCATCGCCATCATCCTCATTCTCTGGGCCATTCTCCGCAATATCCTCCATCTCTAAAAACTCATCCCTAATAACTCCTACTTCTCCCCCATCACCCTCATCACATCCTCCGCAATCGCGCTTCCCGTGAGATGCGACTGCGCCAACAGCTCCGAATACGAATACCTGTCATACAACGCCTTGCGCACACCATTAACCACCACGCGCATAGGCGTAGCCCCATAATATGCCGCTATCTTCTGCCCAAAACCGCCATCCACGCACCCGTCCTCTGCCACAAGCACCACCCCATGGTCTTCCACAAGTGAGTCAAGCAGCTCCGTATCAAGCTCCGAAAGGAATGTCTGCGAGATAATCGTAGGCTCAATGCCACGCCCACGGAGTATCTCCGCCGCGTCGCCAATCCATCCCATAGACGCCCCGGAACCTATCAACGCCACCCGCGACCCGCGCCTCACCACTCGGGCGCGCCGTGCCGAGGCATAGTCCGTAGGGAACGTCTCTTGCGAATGCGTCACCCCGCCCCCTGGCACACGTATCGCCACGGGGCATTGCGTCTGCCTGATGGCCCACTCCTCCATCGACACGAACTCCTCCCACGACGCCGGCGCCAGATACGTAAGGTTCGGTATATTGGCAAGCATCGGTATGTCAAAGAATCCAATATGCGTTATATCATTCATGCCAAGCACCGACCCGCAGAACACGTTAATCACCGCCGGCTGGTTGTTGATGCACAAGTCTTGCGCCAACTGGTCGTACGCACGCTGTATGAAGGTGCTATACACGTTCCACACCGGCCGCGCCCCCGCCTTGGCGATGCCCGATATAAGTGCCGCCGCCTGCTCCTCGGCAATCCCCACGTCCACATGCTGCGCCCCGGCCGCCTGCCTGCGGTCGGGAGTAAAACCCGCCACAGCAGGCGTGCCAGACGTCACGGCCACCACCGTGGGGTCCGCCTTCATGCGCTCCAGCAAGTACGCCCCCACAAGGTCGCCATAATCCTCCGCCGACGACGGATTCAGCAACTGCGCGCTCTCAATATCAAACGGCATCGACCAGTGCCAACGCTCCTTATTGTCGACAGCGGGCTTATATCCGCACCCCTTCAGGGTATGCACGTGCACCACGACAGGATGGTCTATATCCTTGACCCTCGAGAACGCCTCGACAAGCACGCCAATGTCGTTGCCCTCCTCCACGTAAATATAATCAAGCCCCATGGCGCGGAAGAAGTTGCACTGCGCCTCGCCATGCGTCTGCCGCAGCAACGCCAAATTACGATACAACCCGCCATGATTCTCCGCGATAGACATCTCATTGTCATTAACCACGACTATGAGGTTAGTCCCCGCCTCGGCCACGGTGTCAAGCCCCTCGAAGGCCTCACCGCCACTAAGCGACCCGTCGCCGATAATAGCTATTATATTCTCCCTACGACCCATAATGTCGCGCCCCTTCTGCAAACCCGCCGCAAGGGCTATCGATGTCGACGTGTGCCCAAGCTCAAACATGTCGTATAATGGCGACTCCGCAGGACTGGAATAGCCCGATATATCGTCGATGCGCGCCGTGTCCGTAAACCCATACGCACGCCCCGTAAGCAGCTTATGCGGATACGACTGGTGCGACACGTCAAACACAAACTTATCCTCCGGCGCGTTGAACACGCGGTGCAGCGCGATAGTAGCCTCGACGAACCCAAGATTAGGCCCCACATGGCCGCCATGTATAGACACGCGCTGCAATATGGCACGACGCATCTCCATGGCGAGCTCGGGAAGCCGGCTGGCAGGGAGTGCCTTGACGTCGGCAGGAGAATTGATATTCGAGAGAATCATGATGTTCCGTGTTTAATGTTTACGTCTGCGAAGATAGGACGACGGACAATGACAGCGGGTATAAATTTTACGGAACGTTGCGGCGACGGCACAAAAAAAGAGGCTCACCCACGTGAACCTCGTATGGAGCCGATGACGGGACTTGAACCCGTGACCTCTTCCTTACCAAGGAAGTGCTCTACCACTGAGCTACATTGGCAAGAGAGAGCGGAAAACGAGACTCGAACTCGCGACCCCAACCTTGGCAAGGTTGTGCTCTACCAACTGAGCTATTTCCGCAACGGGATTTTGATTGTCGTGTGATTTTTTGATTGAAAGGAGGCGAGGGATATATCCTCGCAGATGAGCCGATGACGGGACTTGAACCCGTGACCTCTTCCTTACCAAGGAAGTGCTCTACCACTGAGCTACATTGGCAAGAGAGAGCGGAAAACGAGACTCGAACTCGCGACCCCAACCTTGGCAAGGTTGTGCTCTACCAACTGAGCTATTTCCGCATGAAGTCGGGGTACCCGGATTCGAACCGGGGACCCTCTGCTCCCAAAGCAGATGCGCTAACCGGACTGCGCTACACCCCGATTTCGGAAAAGAAGTTTGCGGAGAGAGGGGGATTCGAACCCCCGGAACACTAATCGCGTTCGGCAGTTTAGCAAACTACTGGTTTAAGCCACTCACCCATCTCTCCCTGAGACAAGCTCTATTTGTCAAGCTTACTCCGCAATCCTTTCTCGAAAGCGTTGCAAAGTTAGGGATAGTTTTGGAAAAGACAAGGGATGAACCGCTATTTTTTTGAGCGCGGCGGGCATCAAAAAGATGAATCAAGAAAGCCGCCCGCTCGCACATAGACGAGACGGACGGCCCGATGCGGCGGGGAGGAGCGACGCGCGCTATAAGCTGTTAATCTTGGAATCGAGCCACTCTATACGCGCCTTATACCTTGTGAGCATACGGTTTACAGCGTCAGAGTAAGACATAGACTCGTCACCATTGGCAGTCGAGCTTATAGGCCAGAGGGCGATATTCATCTCGTCGGAGTGCGAGAGGTACTCACCTTGACTCTCGATATAACCGGTCATCTCCTCGTAGAGAGACTTCTGCTCTGCCCACTTAGACTTGACTGTCTTGACAAACTCGGCATCCTTGAATAGCTGGGGGTAATAGAGACTGCCCTTGGCTGCCCATGAGCCGTAAACAAACGAGCCCCAGTCGAAATCCCATACAGGGCCAGCTACCATCTTGCCGTTAATATCCTTGTGGCAATAGCAGCTCTTAGGATGGTTGGGTTCAGTATTGCCAGTAAGCTCATAGACGAGCCACCAGTCAACGTATGAGTCAAGGTCCATATAGTCGGCAAACTTGCGTGCGGCGAACTTTGTCTCGTCGTAGAGTGACGACTCAAGTGTGTCGACATAGTTCTTCATGTAGTTGAACTGCGCGTCGTTAACCTCGTCAGGGTCTTTGAACATGTAGGGGAGCTGCTTGATAGCGGATTTGAACTTATAGGTCTCGTCGTAGTAGGTGTCGAGCTCCATGATATACCCGCCTGTTATAGCCTCACCCTCTGTGGCAGTGGCCTCCATCTCGTTTATGTCTACACGGTTAGAGCCAATCTTGATATGCTCGCATAGGTAGTAGTTGCCGATATGTTTGCCATTGAGGACTACCTCGACGAACTCGCCACGGGGGTTCCATCCCATAGTCGTGGTGAGATTAGCTATTTTGTAGGAGACATCATTACGGAGCAGCGTCCTATCCATCCAGTTGGCGAGTAGGTTGAAACGTTTCTCCTTGGCGAGACCGAGCACTTTCTCCTTAGAGTCGAGTTTTATGGCGTATGGTTTCTTGGGATACGCCCATGTGGTGTTGCCACGACCCTTCATTTGCATAGTCCCCTCGCAGTCGATAGAGCCGTCGGCCTTGATAATCTTATACGAGACGCCCTTTGTCCAATCCTCTTTGCTGGTGATGGCCACGCTGTCGGGTGTGACAATCTCCATGACGGGCAGGCCAGAGTATTTGACATCGACGGTATAGAGGTTCTCTTTGCCATCGGCACCTACCACTTTATAAACCACATCGTCGGAGAAATCCACGACAGAAGAGCCGCTAACCTGATGCTGGTCGCCAACATAGACATTGCCAATGCAATCAAAATTGGCGATAAGGGCGGAAGCCTTGGTGATGTAGGGCGACGAGATAGTGATGTTGTTGCCCTCGATTGTGGCTACGACATCTTTGAGGACGTTGGTGCCGTTCTTAGCGCTGGTGAACGAGAAGGCGGTTATGGAGTTATTCGTGTAGACAAGGCGGAAGGCAGAGGAGGAGACACGGGTAGATTCGCCATTAAGGTCGGTGGTAGACACCACAAGCGCGAGCTGGTCGTCGTAGAGGACGGAGGTGCCAGCATCCTTGATGATAGCCTTATATTGCCCTGGGATAACGTTGCCTTGCTCGTCGAGACACTGCTCAACCTTGACAAGGGAGTACTCGTCGGGGGCTGCCACCTTGTTGGTCGCTCCGACACGGTCGAGGGCGATGTCGCAACTATCAGAGTTGACGTCGTAGTTGAACAGGGCGTTCTGCGGGTTAATGCGGAACGTAATGGCCGCTGAATCGGAGATATAGACAGCCTCGGAGGTAAGGAGCGCGATACCAGTCACGACCACACGCTCCTTGCCAAACGTAAACGATGAGCCATCGGCCATGGTGATGGTGATGAGGCTTGCCTTCTCGTCCTCGACAATGCTGGTTGCAATACCATTTTGGATATTGATGGAGGAGTTGTCGGAGAAGGTGATGACATACCCACCACTGCCGTCGGAAGTGGCGGACACGGAGGTAATCACCTTGCCATCGGCGTAGGCTTGTTGGAGAGACTGAAGAGCTGACTTGAGGTCGGAGACGGTGGCTTCGAGAGAGTCGACACGTTCATTGACTTTGTCGATGTCGTCGTTGCAAGCGGTCAGCAGGCAAGCGAGACATGCCAAGATAGATAGAAACCTATTCATTTTCGCTAAAAAGTTGTTTGTGTGCGGGATTTCGTTGTGCGGCACCCCTATTCTTTTGTCGCGCGAAAATAAATAATAACAATTTTACCCCCCCCTATTTAACTAAATTTGACATACAAGGAGATAAGGATAGGCTGTGATGTGTGGTGCATGACGGGAAACGGAAGGTTAAGACGGGGCGGGGAGATGGTTAGTCTTTGAGTTCTATCGCATTGGTTTATACGTTGTTGTTGCCCGAGAGGAAAGACTGCTCGTCCGCAATTTGGGTAGCGAGGAGCTGGGATTGGGTGTCGGGGCGTGATTGGGCGATGGAGAGGAGCGACTGGACGAGGGGGAGGGCGATGTGGGAGCGTAGACATTGGCGGGCGAGCAGGCTCAGGGCTTGCGCCTGGGGTGCGGTATATTGGGGGAGTGAGAGTGCGATGGTCAGGAGCGACTGCGCGGCGGGGTCGTCATCGGGCGAGGGGTTGAACTGGATATGTCGGCCGAGGGTGGCGAAGGCCACGGTGAGGTCGTGCGCATGCGCCCGTTGCGCAAGTTGGATGGCGAGGGCAGGGGCGTGCGTGATGCGTCCTGCGAGGAGGAAGGGGAGCATCTGCGTCATCTCGACGGAGGGGATGGTGTCGACCCACGGGAGGAGCGTGTCGGGTTCAGGGTCGTGGGGCAGCATGGCGGCGGCGGCGATGAGCATGAGGTCGCGCCATTGGGTGTTCCAGAGGTATAGGCAGTCGTCGGGGGATAGGGGGTGAGTGGCGGCGATATCTCGTGCGTGTTGCAGAGAGATGCCATAGTTGGCTTTGTAGGGGTTGTCGAGGGATTTCATGAGTGCGGCGGTTGTGCCGTTCATGTGTCGCCGTAGTTGTATTTTAAGTTCACGGAGGTATTGTTGTTCCATGGTGTGCGAGAGAAAAAGTTGTTATGGGGAGATTTTTTTGAGGTCTGGTATTGCAAATGTAGTGGAAAAGCGCAAACTTTGCACTCGCAAAACGCAAGACGGTGGGTGTAGCTCAGCTTGGTTAGAGCGCCAGATTGTGGCTCTGGAGGTCGCCGGTTCGATCCCGGTTACTCACCCCCAAGATAGTTTGACCGCCCCTGAAGAGGTAATCTTCGGGGGCGGGATTTTTTTGTATGTTTGTGATAGTAAATGATATGACATGAAAGAAGATATGGGTGTTTGCTTGAATGGCGGGGGAAGGCGTTATGCGGTGGTGGGCGTTGGCGGCGTGGGTGGATATTTTGGTGGCAGGCTGGCGCAGGCGGGTTTTGACGTGCGATTTTTGTTGCATAGCGATTATGAGTGGGTGCGAGAGAAGGGGCTGCGAGTGCGGTCGTATATGGGAGATTTCGCACTACCACGTGTGCAGGCGTATGCAAAGGCGGAAGATGTGGGCGTGGTGGATGTGGTGCTGGTATGCCTGAAGACCACTCGTGAGGAGCTTGTACGTGAGCTGGTGAAGCCGATGTTGGGCGAGGGGACGGTGGTTGTGTTGATCCAGAATGGCATTGGCGTGGAGGATGACGTGGCGAAGATGCTGCCAGGCGTGGGATTGGTGGGTGGCATGGCGTTTATATGCGCCACTAAGGAGGGACCAGGTGAAGTGTGGCATCAGTTTTTCGGCAGCATCAATTTGGCGGGGTATAATGTGGGTGACGATGTGGTGCGCAGTATATCGGAGGATTTCGGCGTGGCGGGCGTGCCGACACGTGTCATGGGCTATGCCGACGCACGATGGAGGAAGGCGTTGTGGAATGTGCCGTTTAATGGGCTGTCGGTTATTATGGGCATGCAGACGGATGGTTTGACAAGGGGCGCGGCGGGCAGGCTGTCGCGTGCGGTGATGGGAGAGGTCATGGAGGCGGCACGGGCGTCAGGGGTGGGCATTACGGATAAGGATTGTGATGATATGATGGATATGACATGCGGCATGCCTGCGTATTCGCCGAGCATGAGGGTGGATTACGACAGAGGGCGAGAGATGGAGCTGGAGTATCTGTATAGGCGCGTGGTGGAGGCGGCACGTGGTGTGGGCGTAAGGATGTGGAGAGTTGAGACAATGCTGGAGATGTTGGAGGGGATAGAGGGGGAAAGGGGACATAAAGTTTAATTTATAAGATTATGAGAAAGAATGTATTAGCATTAGTAATGATGATGAGCGGGGCGGTGTGCACTGCCCAGGAACTTATCGTGCCAGAAGGTAGCGCGACTTTCAGAAGCGAACTTCGCAATGGGGAGATGTGTGGAATTACTGAGAGAGGAGGATATGTGGTGGCGGTATCGAACTCAGCTATGGCGAGCGACCTTGGAAGGTTTTATTGCCTTATGGTGGAGATAGAGAACAAGACGGACAGGCCGTGCTCGTTTGACCCGAGGGATATCGAAGCGACAAAATACGATGAAGATGGGAGCGTGGAGGAGTTGGAGGTGTATTCACCAAAGAAGTATATGAGACTGACGGCGTTCGTCCATGAGCTGACTAGTGGTAAGCCGACTGACAAATTGGTGAACAGAGCAATTGATGGAGACCTTTTGAAGGCGACGACAATTGGAGCCGGTGAAAGCGCACGTGGCATGGTGTATGTGAAGCGGAAGAATAGTGAAGAGATGACGGTGGTGGTGCCAGTGGAAGATGAGGAGTATACGTTCAGATGGAAAGTGAGCAGGGAGGCAAGAAAGAGGAGCCGAGAGTAGTTTTAGAATGGCAGGGTGACAGCAGGGTTTGAGTCGGCTTACAAGAAACAGCTAATGGCGGGATGAGCTTATCCGACCTCGCCGAGATATTCGTGAAGGGTGGACTTGACGGACACCTGCCGGAGTTTGCGTATGGCCTTATCGCGAAGCTGGCGCACACGCTCACGGGTGAGGTTGAACTTATCTTTTATCTCTTCGAGCGTTTGACCTTGTTTCTGCCCGATGCCGAAGAAGCATGTTATGATGTCGGCCTCACGCTCGTCGAGGGTGAAGAGGAGGCGTGTTATCTCTTGGTTGAGACTTTCGTGGAGGAGGTTGGAGTCGGTGTCGTGGGTGAAAGTGTTGGGGAGGGTGTCGATGACGAGGCCACTATCCTCCTCGGCGGAGCGTGGGGCGTCGGTGGAGACGGAGCGCCCGGATAGGCGGAGGGTGTCTTTGATTTTGCCGGCGTCGATATTGAGTATATGCTCAAGCTCCTCGGGGGCTGGGCGGCGGTGGTGCCGCTGCTCGAAGTCGGATATGGCTTGGTTAATCTGGTTGAGGGTTGAGACCTGGTTGAGCGGCAGGCGCACCACACGTCCATATTCGGCGAGGGCTTGTATGATGGACTGCCGGACCCACCATACGGCGTAGGAGATGAATTTGAAGCCACGAGTCTCGTCGAACTTATCGGCGGCACGGATTAGGCCGATATTGCCCGAGCTGATGAGGTCGACGAGGTCGAGCCCACGCCCCTGGTATTGTTTGGCCACGGAGACTACGAAGCGGAGATTGGCGGCTATGAGCTTGTTGCGTGCGTCGCAATCGCCTTGTCGGGAGCGGCAGGCGAGCTCGGCCTCCTCGTCGGAGGAGAGTAGAGGTATTCGTCCTATTTCGGCGAGGAAGGCGTTGAGGGCGGCGCTGTCTCGTCCGGTTATGGTGGGTATAATCTTGAATTGTCTCATGGGTATGTGTTTTGTTTTGGGGGTAGGTCTCGGGGCGGCTGTCGGGTTGGGACGGTCGTCGCGCAGAGGGGGGGAACGGATGTTTTGTTGGGAACGTTGAACGTGGATTTATACGCAAGGCCTTGCGGAAGGTTACAGGGTGGTGGGAAGATTTTTTAGGGAAGATTCTACCCCCATCGAATAACACAATCCCCATCCCCCCTCCCAACTCTTCCAAAACTCCTACCAAACTCCTACAACGATTATTCAACGAAGCATAAATGAAGCATCCCCGAAGCATCACGACTCGCACCCATTTCCTCGTAAGACTCCAAAAAATTCCCTCATCCCCGATTTTTCACCAATTCCACACCCTTTCTACAAATCCCCCCAACTTCACACCCCCTCCCATCTCCCATTCCACAACCGTAAGTGTGACGAACACCCCCACCCTCCGTTTCCTTCGACAATAACCAAATAAACGCCAAACGCACACTCACGAGTGTCCACCAAAAACACAAATATACATTGACATCTTCGATAAAGAGATTGGGCTGCGACCTGCTAAAAAGTTGAGAATTAACGCCGTCTCCCAAACAAATTGATTACCTTGCAACGTTTTAGCCAAGACCGACGAAATCGTCTGCCGCCCCCTGACGAGTTGGGCAACGACAGAGGAAGACATGCGGGAACTTGAAAATCCGCCGAACGAGTTATGTTGAACAACAGTTATATCCAAGACTTCATGCACCTGACAGGAGGGAAACATCTTTCCATTCCCGCAAAGACAGTATTGCTGGAGGAAGGGAAGGTGGCCGACCGGCTTTACCTTATCCACAAAGGGTGCCTGCGCCTTTATTTCTACCATGAGGGGACCGACATTACGTTTCAGTTCTTCTTCGAGAACGACATCGTGGCCTCCTTCGACAGCATGTATTATCAGCTTCCCAGCAGTTTCTATCTGGAGAGCATCGAGCCGACAGAGGTGTCTGTCATAAAGAAAGACGATTTCTACAAACTAATCGAAGAGTCAGTTGAAGCAAGAAAACTCTATGAGGATAAACTGATAGAGCGTTTTCATACGTATCAACAGCTGTTCCTCGACCACATAAAATACACACCGCAACAGAGATACGAAAAGCTCTTCAAGGAAAAACATCATATCATACAACGGGTGCCACAACATTATATCGCCTCCTACCTTGGCATAACGCCAGTTTCCCTTTCAAGAATCAGAAACCAGCGATAGAGCGTCTGCATTTCTTTACAAATGTTATCGTCGCATGGCTACCATAGTCTCTACCTTTGCCCCCGATCGAGATAAAACAAAGAAATGAAGACATTTGGAACTATGGGGCTCAAAGTGTTGAAGATTGCCCATCTCCTGTTTGCCGTCATGTGGATAGGCGGCGTAATGGCATTGGTAAGTTTGCAATTAG
>CAVFBA010000012.1:0-65564 GCA_963620665.1 bacterium | reverse complement strand
GGCTGGCATCCATACCTCCGCGAAGTTGGTTGCAGCTTTCGAAAAGCGTGCTATATAGTTCTGATTTCTTTATTGCCATAAGTCTAATTTCTTATTTGAAGGGAGGTCTTTTAGATTGTCGTTCATAAGGTCAGTCACCAGCTTCATTGCCTCGTTAGCCATATTCTCGTCCTTTGCCACGTCCATCAAACGGTCGGCAAGCCACAATTTGATGAGTTGTTCACTATCGTATTCAAAGAAATAAGCGAGGCGAAGCACAAAATCACGGCTCGGCACATATTTACCGTTCTCTATCTTGCTGTAGGTAGCGGTGTCTATGTCGAGCGCGGCAGCAACCTTTCGCTGTGGCAGTTTTGATTGCCCCCGAAGTTCCTTTAGTTTGTCAGAAAGTAACATTCCTCTCAATTTTACAATTCTTGAGAGTGTATCTCTTGAACTTTTTGTGCAAATATATACAATTTCAAACAAATCGCCAAGAAAATCAGCACCTAACACTCCTAACCCACGGTCGGGACCCACCCATGTACCCCCACCGCCCGCGGTGTCTCCCCCTAAACGCCGAAGCGTACCACCCCACGCCTGGTGTAAACCCGTTGCCCGGAACGTCTTTACGCTTTTCTCCCCTCGCCAAGCAATAAAACACACCACCATGCGTATCACATAAAAACGACACCCTCCATGAAAAAGAGATGCCTACGTTCGCTCATACTGATTGTGGCATGGATGATAATAACCTCACCATTCTACAAGATGGTGATAATCATTGTGCTATACTTTATGTGGCGCAGAGTGATACTGTCACGCCTACATGGGCAGCTACGCTTCATAGCACCCAAAGCCATCGCGGTGTCGCTCGGCATAGCCCTATGGTTCTCCCTCCCCCTCTACACCCTCGACACTGGCAGGCAGGTCCGCATAATATACCTCGACGACACCTATAACGTGCGCCACGCTCCCCTCCGCCCCTACCTCACGCAAACCCTCCTCCCAAAACCCTAACGCCAAAAGGCGTATCCCTAAACGCGTATGCGTAATGTAGAGACGTCCGCCCGCGGTGTCTCCCTAAACGCGGAAAGGCACACCACCCCACCCCCATAAAAAAAAGACCCAGGGCACAAACCCCAGGTCTCACTAATATTCAACTAACTAAGCCCGACTACTTGATAGTCATCATTGTAGACTGCCCATCTTGCACCTTCACCACTACACCCTTATAGTTCTCCGCGTTGACCTTGCGCCCGCTAAGGTCGTAATATTGGGCGGGAGAGTTGGGATCGGCAAACGTGCGCTGCATGGAAGTGGAGGATTTGGTATCTTGGCGATGCTCCGCGTCGAAGTAGTAAAGCAAGTTCTGAGTGTCATCATCGCCAATCCATGTCTTGCTGGAATCATAAATCAAGGTAATCTTATTGCTGTCGAACACCGCATTTCCCGTTTTAGCCTTTTTCTCTTCTTCCGTTTCGTCGTCGCTGAATTCATCGCCGAGAAGGATATAGTGCTTATTTTCTTCCGTACCATTAGAGAGCAACGTGACGGTCTCGAGAGCTGTGTTGCAGAAAACATAATCACCAATAGATTTGAGACTTGCCGGGAGGGTTACCGACTTAAGCTTCGAGCAGGAAGTGAAAGCCCCACGTACAATGGTCTCGACCTTGTTAGGGATGACGAGGGAGACGATTCCCCTACAAGTCTGAAATGCGCAGTCCCCGATGGTCGTAAGATTATCAGGCAGGTTCAGCTCCACAATTTTCGCGCAATTTTCGAATGCGCTTGCGCCAATAGTCTTAAGGTTTTTGGGGAATGTCACTTTGGCAATATTAGAGAAATTGTAAAACGCTTTTTCTCCGATACTCTCAATCTTATCGGACAAGAACTTGACCTCCTCTATTTCGTCCTCTTTTCCTTCGAATTTACTATGGTAACGCGAACCCTTAGGCGCTTCCGTCAATTCGTAATTCTCGTCGAACACGACAACTTTGATTGTCGACTCACCCTGGCAGAAGGTAGAGACAGCGTCCCAGTCAACCTCCGCTCCCGTGAGAGTAAGCGTCTGTTCCGATTCGTTGTAGGACCATCCGGTGCCGCTGTTAGCCTCCTGGGCTGAGATGGTGAGCGCCATGAAAATGGCCATGACCGATGCCATAAGGCGACGTGTGAGTGTTAGCATAATAATACGTTTTTAAGTTGTTAGTTAGAGACTGTCGGGCTTGTTGAATCCCGACCTGTTATACCTTGCGCAAAGGTGTAAAAAAAAAAAACGGTAACAAAGCATTTCGTTGATTATTTCATTCAGCACAACAACTCTCCCTCATAACGCATTGACAAATAGCCCATTGACAAACAAAAAAAATCTGCACCCAACACCTACACACTCCTATTCCATCGTCGGAACCCACGCATGTAGAGACGTCAGCCCGCGGCGTCTCCCTAAACGCCGAAGGCGTATCACCCCACCCTCCCAAGACCCCCCCCCACATATAAAAAACCGCCAGGTCGCGAACGGACCCGACGGTTATCTCTTTTGTCGCCATAAAGGCGGCTATGGGGTAGGACTACTCCTCCTTGATGGCCTCGGTGGGGCAAGCAGCGGCGCACGAACCGCAGTTCATGCACTTGTCAGCATCGATAACGTAGTGGCTCTCGCCCTCGGAGATAGCCTCAACAGGACACTCGCCAGCACATGTGCCGCACGAGATGCAATCATCACTAATCTTGTAAGCCATAAAAGTATGTTCTTTTAATTTATTATGCCACGGTGCGGGTTCTAATCGCTTGGTGGCTTCTGTTTTTTGTTATGACAAAGATAATGGGTTTTTGCCAAGTACAACTATCAAAACGGTGCGGAGCGTCAATTTGAAAAGGTTCTTATTCCATGCAAGGTTATTGCGACGATGGGCTGCGCAACGATATGTCGACTGCCACATTCAACAGGTGCAGCCCGTCACGGTCGGCAATATATATCTGATGCTCACCGCCCACGGCATACGAATAGTCTGCCCCTATGGCTACGACCTCCCCTACCCTCTTGCGGAGCGAGACGAAGCCCTTGACGCGCTGTATGAACTGGGCGGACGAGTTCTCGCTCTTGGCATTGGCCGTGACGACAGCGAAAGCCCGCGCCAGGATGCCCGTCTTCTGCCACGTATGCTCATAGCCTATAAGACCTCCAAAGCACGAGGTGTTGATCTTATAGTCCGATGGACGATAGATAAGCCGCCGCTGCTCAAAGTAAAAGCCGAAGAAGAACCCCGAGGGCCTTCTCCAGCTTATAGATTCTGTGAGATGCAATATCAGATCGTTGTTGTCGAGGCCGCTATAATTGGCATGCGTCAGGGAGCAGGAACCCGCCAACATAGCGTCGCGGCTCAGCTTGAACCCCGCCCCTAATGCCGCGCCAAAAGCGTTATACGGCTCATCGGCATGGCCATGCCCCAGGGCGAGGTGCGCACGTGCGAGCCAACGGTCGGATATCTCGAAATGCGCTATGCCCTTGACACCCGTATAGGCGTATTGAGCCTCGGCACAGGGCGCGATAGTGAAGATGATGGCGGCGAGCAGAGGCCAAAGAAAGGCATGGCGGCACGTCATCGCGGAGCATATTAGATGAGAGCCTCAATCTCCTTGCGTATGGACTGTGCGAGGGCATCGGCGTCGGCCTGTGTATGCGCCTCGGCATAGATGCGGATGATAGGCTCGGTGTTCGATTTGCGCAGGTGCACCCAGCTCTCGGGGAAGTCTATCTTCACACCGTCACGGTCGTCCACCTTATCTGCCTTATGGGCATCCTTGACCTTGGCGAGTATGGCGTCTACATTGACACCTGGTCGCAGGTCGATACGGTTCTTCGAGATGATATAGTCGGGATATGTGGCGCGGAGCTGTGTCAGCGTCTTTCGCGTCTTGGCCATCTGCGTAAGCTGGAGGGCTATGCCGACAAGCGCGTCGCGCCCATAGTGGCACTCGGGGTATATGACGCCACCATTGCCTTCACCACCTATCACGGCGTTCGTCTGGCGCATCATCGTGACGACATTAACCTCGCCTACCGCCGCGGGGGCGTATGTGCCGCCATGTCGCTCGGTGACGTCACGCAGGGCACGAGAAGAGGAGAGGTTGCTGACGGTTGAGCCGGGCGTATGGGCAAGCACATAGTCGGCAATGCTGACTATCGTATACTCCTCGCCAAACATTGATCCATCTTCGGATATGAAGGCGAGGCGATCCACATCAGGGTCTACCACGATGCCCATATCGGCCTTCTTCTTGCGCACGAGGGCGGCAATGTCGGTAAGGTTCTGTGGCAGAGGCTCGGGGTTATGGGCGAAATGCCCGTTAGCCTCAAGGTTGATGCCATAGACCGTCTTCACGCCAAGTTGCTCAAGGAGCTTAGGCAAGATGATGCCACCCACGGAGTTGATGGTGTCCATGGCCACGGTGAAGTTGGCTTTGCGTATGGCGTCGGCGTCGACAAGTTTAAGGGCAAGGACACGGTCGATATGATAGTCGGCATAATCTTTCGTGGTGAGCGTGCCAAGCGAATCGACATCCGAGGCCACATAGTCGCCACTGTCGGCTATGGCGAGCACGTCAGCACCTTGCGCCGCCGAGAGGAACTCACCCTTATTGTCGAGCAGCTTCAGGGCGTTCCACTGCTTAGGGTTGTGCGAGGCTGTGATGATGATGCCGCCATTGGCCTTCTCGGCCGTCACGGCAAGCTCCGTGGTAGGGGTCGTGGCAAGGCCGATATCGACAACATCGACACCCATGCCCATAAGGACACCCGTCACGATATTGCGCACCATCTGCCCACTGATACGTGCGTCACGCCCCACCACGACTTTCACTCTTGGCGCGTTGGCACTCTTCTTGACCCACGTGGCGTAGGCCGATACGAAACGCACAAGGTCGGTCGGGGTGAGAGCGTCACCAGGTTGGCCTCCGATAGTGCCACGGATGCCCGATATAGATTTTATTAGAGACACTGCTTGAGTTATTTATTTACGAATTTGTGTGCCGAGGTCGTCGAATATATTGCCCGTCTTGTCGCGCGATACGATATTGCCGGCCTTGTCGATAAGGAAACTTGTGGGGACGGTGGATATGCCATAGAGGGCGGATATGGAGCCGTCGTCGAGCAGCTGATGGCCTGGGAGATTGTCGGACGATATGGCATTGCGCCACCCTGCTGAGTCGGTGTTTATCGCCACACCTACCACCTCGAGACCCATCTGCGAGAATTTGGAGTTGACCGCCGCTATCGTCTCGTTATTCTTGCGACTGCGTATGTCGGCGGGAGTCCAGAAGTCGAGCAGCACTATCTTGCCGCGGAGGGAGCTGAGCCTCAATGTGTCGTCGGGATTGGATGTGAGGGGGAAGTCGGGGGCGGGGCATCCCAGTTGCACACGTTTCAGAGCCTCATTTTGCTCACGGCGGTTGTTTATCTCACGCTCGAGGAAGTGGATATAGGGGTGCGTGGGCATGGACAATTTGAACGTGGCGAGGAACGTCTCAACCTCCTCGAACGAGAAGAGGCTCATGTTGTTGAAGAGGATGAACGGGCCAATGGGCGATGTGGCGTTGTCGTAGATGCTGCGGCGTATGTAGTCGAGCTGCGACTTCTGTATCTCGACAACCTCGTCGTTGAGTTCCTCGCGTCGGTCCACATCGGGTCCCATCACGGCAAGCTGCGCCATGATTTGCGCAAGCCTCTCCTTGCCTGGCACATTATTGGCGAAGTCTGCGAGGTCGTCGTTGAGTGATGAGCCTGTGACCTCAATATTCTCTGGGCGCAGGGCGTTGCCGGTCATGTAGACATTGTCGTTGCCGGCAAAGACCACCATGTTCTGATTGGCGACGGATAGCACGACGCACTCGGCTTGTGGCAACGACACACGCCCATCGAAAGTGAACCTTCCGTTGCGTGATTGCGCGGTGTCGACTGGGTGCCAGTGGAACGTGGAGTCCAGACGGGCGAGGGTTATAGGGCCGTCGGGTAGGTTTTTGATGTCACCATCTATGCGCAAAGAGTTGCGCTGGCAAGCTACCAACGCAACTGATGCTATGAGGGTGACGGCTGCTTGATGAAGTCGCCGGCTCATGGTGATATGGTTTTAGGTTGTTACTTCATTTCCTGTCCTGGCAACACGACATTGCACTGGATGCGGAGCAAGATATTAGAGCTTTTAGGGTCGTTGGAGATGACGGTCACGGTCTTGCTCTGCCTGCCAGACTTGCCGCGGGTGTCAAACTCCACATGTATCTCGGTCGACTCACCTTGCACAAGCAAAGTCTTATTGGGGGTCACTGCTGTGCAACCGCAAGAGGCTTTGACCTTACGGATGGCGAGAGGAGATTTGCCGTTGTTGGTGACGATGAAGTCGCACACGGCCTTAGTGCCTTGCTGGACTGTGCCGAAGTCGTGCGAACGCTCATTGAACTGAATGACAGGAGCCTCTGCGGCATCAACTTGCGAGAAGTCCTCCTCGATGCTTGCCGTGAGCGTTATCTGGTTGCTATATTGGCGTTTGCCGTCGAAGGTGACGTATACGCGGTCGGAGACGTAGCCCCAGTCATTCTTCAGCGAGGCGTCGTAGGTGGCTACAATGTGACCCGTCTCTCCTGGCTTTATCGTGGCGGGTTGGCACTCGATAGTGATGTGCTTGGGGATGTTGATGAACTGCGGGGTGCGGCTTGAGGCTGAGGTGTTGATGACCTCAAGTGTTTCAGTCTTGGTCTCGTTGGGATGTATCTTAGTGAAAGGCAACATATTGCTCTTGAGACGCAAGCTGTCCATGACGTAGGGGTATATATCTTCGAGAGTTTTTTCACGTTCAAGAACCTTGCCAGAGATACGGAGCATCACATTGGCTTGCTCAGCGTTAGATGAGACTGTTATGGTCTTATTGAAAGTTCCTATGCGTCCTGCGGGGTTGAAGGTGACTGTAATCTCGTCGGACTCGCCTGGGCGTATAGGCTTCTGTGGTTTAGTGGGCGTGGTGCACCCGCATGAGGCCTGCACCTGCGTGATGACGAGGGGGGTAGAGCCAGTATTAGTGAATTTGAAGGAGTATGAGACGGGGCCTTTGGCTTCAAGTATCTCACCGAAGTCGTAGCTTTCGGCGTCGAACTTGATGATAGGCTTTTGCGCGAAGGCCATAATGCTTATGAGGGTGGCCAAGGCAAGGGCAAAGATTCTCTTCATAATCAATTAATCGTTTTGCATCTCAAAGATAGAGAAAAAGGATATAACGGACAACGCTGATTTCAACCAAAGTGGCCAAAAGTTCAGCGAACGGGGATAGTTGGCGGTCAGCCTATGATCTTGTTGACAATTTTCGTGCCAAGTGATGGCTCTACGGTGAGGATCTTGGAGGCGAGGATGGCACGGCTTTCATCGGGCGTGACGGTGGGAAGGTCGAACCAGTCGGCGTAGAGTATCTCGGGCGTGGAATAGCGCGCTATGCCCCAACCGTAGGGACGACCTTTCTTATCGATATTGTACTCGAAATCGGATACTACGATTTGGGCGGCCATCTGCAGGCGCGAGAGGAGGGAGTCGAGGGAGGGCAGGCGAAGCCCGTCGGACGCATTGAGAAGTATATCGGCACGTGAGCGGGGTGCGAAGCCACATTCGTCGCGTATCTCGGTGGAAAGCATACTCTCGTTGGCGATGATGGCACGCAGCACACGCTCCTCATGGTAGGACATAGGACGGGCGTGACGCCGCACGTTGACGATATGGGGAAGGAGGTCGGGCGCGATGAAGGCGGCCTTATTGCGGAACAGCTTAGCGTACGCCACCTTGCCAGAGCGTATTATAGGGCCTTTCCATTCCCATGGGCCATCTTGGGTGTCGGAGAACCATAGCTCGCTTGGCGTATGCTCCTCGATAGAGAATGAGGGTATATCGCCACGGAAGAAGGGCAGGAAGCCAAACCGAAGCACGGCGTCGACTATCTCGTCGGGCGTGTGGAATAGTTTATTGGCAAGGGGGCTCATAGGTTGCACTCCTCGTCGGGCTCGGTCGTCAGGGCGCGGTAGAAGAAGGCGTTGAGGGGCTGGGCAAGGGAGATATCGTCGCACAGGCGGTTGACGAAGCCGGGAGCCGTGATCTCATCGTCAGTATAGCGCACCATGGCGTTGAGTGTCTTGTATTTGAGATAATCGGCGTAACGAGGGTCGATGGAGAAGCCACGTGGCGCAGACTTCAGTTTCTCGTCCTCGGCAAGCGTCAGGCGATTTCGGAAGGCGGGGTCGTGGAGGATAGCGTCGAGCTCCTCGGGGAAGTTGGACACCTCGGTGCGTAGGCGTTTCAGGAGATAGGCGTCGAGACTGTAGTTGCCCGAGCAGAAGAAACTCTCATTGTTAGGCTGGATGTGGAGGTAGTAGCCGGGGAGTGGACTTGTGCGACCACCAGGAGCCACGAAAGCGCCAAAGTGACGTTTATAGGGCGACTTGTCGGGCGAGAAGCGGGTGTCGCGGTTTATGCGGTATAGGCATTTGGCGACATCCTGAACACCTATATTACTATCGACGGACTGCGTATGAGCCACCATGACCTCGACAAGTTCAAGGAAGGCATTGCGCACGGCTTGGTAGCGTGTCCTATTGGCATCGAACCACGCCTTGTTGTTGTTATCCGCAATGTCGGCGAGGAAGGCGAGTATTGAGGGGTCGATATGATCCGTCATGGTGGTAGAGGTTAATCGATGAGGGTGCCGCTGGTGCGGTTGAAGTCGACCTTGGCGAGGTAGAGTTGGTATTCGGCATCGACCTTGGCTGCCATGGCCTGTTGCCAGAGGACTTGGCTCTGCATATAGTCGGTTAGTGTCTCGTAGCCATTCTCATAGAGACTCTTTGAGGAGCGCATATTTTCTGCCGCCTGGCGGAGTGAGTTGTCGGCCACGGCAAGTTCCTTTTCCGCCTCGGCGAGAATGTTGACGGCACGCTGATGCTCAAGCTCAAGTTGCTCTGTTATGTTCTGCTGTTCAATGCGCGTCTGCTCGAGGGAGCTCTTAGCGGCGCGGATCTTATTGGTGTTCTTGCCGAAGTTGAAGATGGGTATCTTGACCTTGACAATGGCAGTGAAGTCGGCATCGTTGAAGAGGGTCTCGTCGAGAACCTTGAAGCCGTTGACATAGTTATAGGACAGTTGCGCCCCGACCTCGGGCAGTACGGAGGAGCGTTCTACCTTGGTTTTGGCCTCGGCAATCTCGACCTTCTTGGCAAGGAGTTGTGACTCTGGGCGAGATGCTATGCTGCCCTCTTTGGTCTCAATCTGCGGGTAGGTGTCGGTGACATCGATATCGGAGTTGAGGTCCATGCCTATGACGTGGCAGAGGTTCATCTTGGCGAGTGTCACGGCGTTGGCGGCCTTGGTCATATTGAGCTCACTCTCGTTGAGTTTGACCTGGACTTTGAGGACATCGTTGCCGGTGCTCATGCCTTGGTTCTTGGCCTTGGTGATGTTGGTCATGAGCTCTTGGAGCACGGCGTTGTAGGATATGGCTACCTTCTGGAGTTCCTTGGCTTTGACCACAAGGGCGTAGGCCTCGTCGGTTTTCTTTATGGCGTTGACCTTGGTGAGAGTCTCGTTTGCCTCAGACATCTCGACGGCCTTAGAGGCGATCTTCGTGGCATTGGCTATCTTGCCGCCCATGTAGATAGGCTGTTGGAGAGATATGCCCGCGAGGAACATGGGGCCTACCTCATAGTCGAGGGCAGCGGATAGGCCAGGGAAGTAGGCGTAGCCCGTGAGGTTTTGGACGAGCCACATCTTGTCGGTGAGCTGTGGAGTCTGCGCTTGGAATGTCGCGTCGGGCTTGAATACAGGCAGGTTTTGTTGGCCTATGCCTATTTCCTTCGAGCCATCGATGGTGCTGTATAGTCCTATGGCGTTGATGGTTATGGTGGGGAAGTAGTTGGCGCGGTAGCTTTTGCGGGTGTAGTTGGCGCTCTCGGTCTGACTTTGCGCCGCCTTAATCTCGTGGTTATTCTCGAGAGCCATGGAGCGGCACTCGTCGAGGGACAGAATCTGCTGCGCATTGGCGAGGATGGAGCCCATAAGGGCTAACGATGCAAAAAAGAGTCTCATCGTTGTATAGTGTCAGTTTGTACTTATTTACTTGTTTTCTTAGGCGGCAAGTGAGCGTCGCTTGGGGAGATGGGCGGCGCTGAAGCTGTTGCCCGCTATTGTCAATGCAAATGTAACAATTTTATCAATAGTGTATTAAGGAGGGCAAGGTTATAGACTTAGTAAAACATAAGAGATGGGGCGTGGCATTAACAATAGTAAACGCAATTGGAGAAAAAGGAGGATTTTGGGGAGGAGTGTAGGATTTTGGGGGAAGTGGTGGGCGTTGTGGAGGAATAGGGTGTTTGTGAAGTAAAGAACGAGTTACCGCCTGACATTAGGCTTGCGCTTAAAGTCAGGCGGTAAACTATATTGCTATCAGTCTGTCGGATAGAGGCTTTGGTGCGGGGGCTACATAGTGAGATTCTCGAAGTGAAGGCTGTTGAGTTGGCAAAGGGACTTGCCTTTTGTTTCCGAGTTGAAGACGAAGAATAGGGCGTGCTTGCCGTTGTGGTAAGTCAAATTGGGAACTGCTATCTTGACCTCACGTGGTTCGCCTTTCTCTTTGCCCGACAACTGGCAGGCGCCCAACTTCACGCCACCTTCTTGTTCTGACGGGCGGTCGAGGTATATTTCTATCTCGCCTTTGACACCCTCGGGCAGGAGGTTGACAGAGAGGGTCAAGCCCTTGGTGCCGTATGTCTTGCTAAAGTTGAAGTACTTGTAGCCCACTACCGAGCCGGCGGTGTTATTGACCATGGGGCAGCGGTTGATGCTTGCGTCGTATGGGTCTGTTTTGCCATCGTAGGTCAGGCGTACGACTTCGCTATGTGAGCCAGTATAGTAGACGTAGGGGTATTCCTGATGTGCCGCACCTGGGCCAGTGTAGTAGCAGGCGATGCCCGCAACATAACGGGTGTAAGGGTCCAGGCCGTCGAGGGCAAAACCTTCGGAAGTATACTCTGCCTGAGAAATCCTCACATATCCGTCTTTACCCTCGCGCACCTCGACATCTATGGGAGCGACCATTGGCTGACGGGAGTATTCGGTCGTGCCGGCCTGACGGTGGTAGAAGACGTACCATCGGCCGTTAATCTCGCAGATGCTGCCATGCGTATTGCCGAAAGGTGTGGCTGTGGCGACAGTGGTGCCATCGTGGCGGTGTTCGAGTCCACGGCCGTCAATGAGCGTGCCGCCATACGTCCATGGGCCGAGGGGGTTGTTGCTGTAACAGTAGGCGAGGGTATAGTTGGTCTGTGGCATGCCACACTCGCCCTCGTTGGTCCAGCGGCTGTAGATGAACACATACTTGTCCTTAATCTTGCGGATAGACGAGGCTTCGAAGAAACGGTATAGCTGGTCGTCGTCTTTGCCGGCAATCATGTTGTTCACTATCTCCGTGCCGGGCTTGACAGTGCTCATAGTCGTAGGGTCGAGTTCGGCGGCATTGGACTGGCAGAATCCCCAGTAGCCGTATGCACGTCCGTCGTCATCGACAAAGGCGGCGGGGTCGAACTTAAAGGGGCCTTCCGTCTCACGCGGGTTGTCCTTCTTCCAGTTGCATACTTCAAATGGGCCGTCGGGACGGGCTGAGCGGCAAACCATATTCTGACGTCCACCAACCTGATTGTTGGGGTAGAGGTAGTATGTCTTTTTGCCATCGGGGTCTGTCTTGAGGGCGATATCGGGGGCAAAGAGGACATCGCTCTCGCCATTAGGATTAAGCAAGTTACCATTGGCGTCGCGGTCGGAGCGGAATATCACGCCATCGTAGCGCCAATGCTGGAGGTCGTTGACTGAAGCTGACCATACGACGAGGTCGAGACCGCAATAGTCTGTCACACGTGTGTCGTGCGAGCCGTAGATATAGACCCTATATTGGCCTGGGTTGTCGGGGTCCTCAAACACGTATGGCTCGCCATCGGGTATGAACTCCCAGAGCGGGAGGTAGGGGTTTTGCGCCACTGCCACAATAGACAGCAGGGTCAGAAATAAAGTGCAAAGCTTCTTTTTCATGGTGACAAACATTACAGTCCGCTAAAGTCATTTTATGACTTAATGCATATAGTTCTTTCAGATGCAAACATATTAAAATTATGTGAGACTGGGAAATTGGGGAGGAAAACATGAGGTAATGAATTGAATGGCAGCATGATAGAATTGCGTTTGCGCTGTGGACGCAATTGGGGGAAGGAGATAATGTGCGGAGGGGTGCGACGTAGGGGTTGTTATGCGCCGGTGATGGGTTGGGAGGGGCAGAAAAAATGAGAGGCGTTGGGGTCGACGTCTCTCATGGTTAGTTTGTGTATGTCGGGGAGGGTAGAGTGCTGTGGGTGGTGTGTTATCGACGTTTCTTGGTGTTGGGGTGAGAGAAAGTGGCGGAGTCGATAGTGGAGTTGAGGGTTTTGGTTTTGAGCTCGTAGAGTTGGTAGCTGCCGTCTGGCTCGATGAGTTTCAGGGAGTTGAGGGTGCAGTCCTTCTTGTTGTAGGATAGCTCGATGGCGTTGATGGAGCTGCGTCCTACCTTCATGTTGGCGTCGATCTTGAAGGTTATGGCTTGGCCGTTGGCTTTGGCGGACTTGAGAGTGCCGTCGATGGCGGAAATGTTGCCCTTGACGCAGGCGAGGAGCGTGGCAGAGAGGTCCTCGACATGGCGATTGGAGGAGCGTAGGGTTCGGGTTTTGCCGCCCACGGTCATGGAGACATTGTCGTTGGTGACTACGAGCAGCTCGCCATTGGCGTACTTCATGGCGAGGTTGGAGGGGGCGGCGAAGTAGAAGTCGCCATCGGCTTTGGTGGCGTCTTTGAGTGCAGCGATCTTAGTGGTGCGGGAGAATTGGCACTGCATGGAAGAGATTTGCTTGTTAGCCTCTTCGACCTTAGTCACCTCGGCGTTGCCGTTTATGTTCTTGAGCTGTGCGGAGGCGAGGGAGGATGAGAGGATTGCCGCGAGGGAGAGGAATGTAAGTTTAAGATTCATTTTCAAATAGTGCTTTGTTGTCAATCGAGTGGATGAAGACTTATGCGTTGAGCTCGTTGACGACCGTGTCCATGCCGATAATCTCGGCGCAGGTGAACATGGAGGTCATAGAGGTGCCGAGGATGCCGTGGAGGTTGAGGTTCTGGCCTGTGAGGAATACGTTGGGGACGGGAGTTTTTGGCGTGAGGACAGTGAACATTGTGGCGTTGTAGTCCTTGCGTATGCCGTAGGCTGAGCCGTGCTCCGTGGCTGTGTAGTCCGTGTAGGTGAGAGGGGTGCTGACCCAGTGGGCATCGTGGGCTTGAGAGAAGCCGTCGATGTGGCGTGAGGCGAGGGCGAGGCACTCGTTGGCGATATGTTCTTTGAGCTCGACATAGTCATCTCCTCTCCTTCCAATTTTCGTGCCAAACCACTTAGAGACGGCATTCCAATTCATTGGAGTCAGGATGTCGAGACCTGGGGCGTAGGTGGAGCCGTCGGTTGGGGGCATAAAACTGACCATTATGGCCTTGACTGGGGAGGCGGTTTGTGAGTGGAGAGCCCAGACGTCGGGCTGAGTGTAGATGAACTTGTTGCGGTTCTGATAGGGGAGCATGCCGGGCTTTAGGGCGACATTGACGGTGAGCATGCCGAAGGTGTTCTCGAGGTTCTCTATGCGCCGTTGGAACACTTTGCGGACGAGGCCGGCAGTCTGGAGCAGGCGTACAGTCTGCGCGGGGTGAACGTCGGAAATGAAGGTGTCGGCCTCGAAACGTTCGTCGGAGTTGTTGACGAATACGGCGGATGCTTTGCCGTCGGTGGCCTCGAAGGAGGTGACTCGTTTGTTGCGTAGGACTGTGCCGCCCATGGCTTCGATGGAGGAGCGCAGGGACTCGGCTATCTGCATGCCGCCGCCCTGTATGCGGTAGGCACTCTGAATGAAAGAGCTGTTAATCTGGGCGAAGACGTAGAGGGGGAGTTTATCGGCACGGAGCTCCATTTTGAGGGATGTGCCGGATAGGACGTCTTGGAGAGTGGGGTCGGATATGGTGGAGGTGAGGAAGTCGTGTGCGGAGCGTGCGAACAGGGAGCGGGAGTAGACGTCGTCGGGCTGTCGTGGGTCGAAGCTATGGGCGATATTGTCGCCTACCTGTTTTAGGAGGGCGACATATTGGTTGAGGTTATCGGCCTGGTGTGGGAAGCGGGAGGTGAGGGACTCACGGAAGTTGTCGTAGCCTTGTGCGAAGGGGTAGGAGCCGGAGGGGAGCGTCACCTCGTCGAAGCAGTCGTTGTCGAGACGGAGCCACGGGAGTGACATGAGGTGGAAGTAGGAGAAGAGACGGTTGAGCATTTGACCGTCGTCGAGCCCACCAACGTAGTGGAAGCCGGTGTCGAAGAGATGTCCTGCGCGTCGGAACGACTGTAGACAGCCACCGATTAGGGCATCGGCCTCGAGGACGAGCACGTGCTTGCCTACCTTTTGGAGCATATAGGCGCACTCGAGTCCGCCGAGGCCGGCGCCTATGATAATGACATCGTAGTGGGTGCTGGACATGGTTATTTTTTATTCTTATCCTCGAGCCATGAGGCTTTCCATCCCATACGGAGAATGAGGCGTACGAGTGCGTGGTAGAGGAAAGGCTGGAGTGTGTAGGCGAGAACTACGGCGGAGGACATGCCTATGATTGTTGCCACGCCGATGGAGGCGAGTGCCGGGTGTGAGGCGAGGAGGAGTGAGCCTGTGCTGACGATGAGGGTCACGGCGGAGAAGAATATGGCCGTTTTGTGATAGACGAGCAGCTGCGGCTCGGATTGTGACTTAGCCTTGGAGAGTAGGCCATCCATGACGAATATACTATAATCGACACCTATGCCGAAAATGAAGGTGGAGATGACGATATTAATCAGGTTGAATTGCATGCCGAGGATTCCCATGACTCCGAGGACTATGTACCAGCTGAGTGTCATGGGGATGAAGGCGACAATGGATAGGACGAGGTTGCGATAGGAGAGTAGGAGTATGACGAACACGAACGCCATGGAGATGTTGAGGGCGGTGTTGAAGTCATTGTTGATGGTGATTACCATTTCCTCGGTGTAGAACATGGGGTCGGCGACGATACAGTTTGTGGCGTCGACGAGGGCACGTCCGACGGCTTTCTTTTCTTCTTGCCTCATTTGGACAGAGGTGAAGACGAGGTATTGTCCATCGGTGTACTCGATGATGTTGGCCATCAGTCCTTGTGGGATGATTTGGTCGGCGTAGGGGTCGATTATGTCATACTGAGTGGTTACGACATCGTTGAAGGGTGCGAAGAATGCGGGGGACATACGGTTCTTGGCGCATGCACGTGCCACCATGGCATTGGTGGAGGCGAGCCGGTCGTCAGTCCAGAAGTCATGCCATGCGTTGAGGCGTGCCTCTTGCTCGGCGACCGTGGGGAAGAGGGTTGCGGCTTTGGAGAATCCACGTATTTTGCCACGCTCTTTGAGGGAGTCGAGGACGGTGAACATGGAGCGGCTCTTGGTGAGAGCCACGTCGAGGGAGGAGTCGGATGTGGCGTAGTAGGTGGTGACGAGGCCGGGTTGGGTCTTGCGTTGTAGGAGGGCCTGGCTCCGTTTCACCTCGTTGGAAGTGAAGTTGATATGAGTGAGGTCGGCATCGAAAGTCACGTAGCGTTGGGTGTAGAAACATACGCCGGAGATTATCACGATGAGGACGATTAGCCATTTATGTTTCTCGAAGCGGTGGGAGTTGAACCGCTCGAGTGCGCGGAAAGCCTTCTTGGATCGGCGGTTGCGCTCGGGATTGAAGAAGTGTGGGATATAGACGAGGCTGAAGAAGGTGGTGCCCACGAGGCCAAAGGAGGCGAAGAGTCCGAAGTCGCTCAGGAGTTCGGAGCTGGTGAAGAGGAGTCCGAGGAAGGAGCCTATGGTGGTGAGGCATCCGAGGAATACGGGTGTGGCTTGGTCGCGGAGCACGTGCTCGGGGGTACTTACGTATTTGTAGTGCGTTATGACGTGGAGGCAGTAGCTTAGGGCGACGCCGAGGACTATGGCGCCGATGCCGAGCGCCATGAGTGACATTGTGCCTCGGACGAGGTACATCATCGCCATAGCGAACAGGGCGCCGTAGACCACGGGGAAGACGAGCATGGGGATGGTGGACTTGTTCTTGAAGCAGATGCCGATGCCTATGCATACGAGCAGGAGAGATATGGCGAGAGTGAAGCAGAGGTCGGATTTGATTTGTCGGCTATTGTTGACGCTTTGTACTGGTGCGCCGTGGAAGAGGATGTCGGCATCGGGGTGAGCGTCTTTGACCTTGTCGACCTCATCTTCTATGAGCTTTATCAGTTTGCGTCCGCTCATAGAGTCGTAGGACTTGAAGCAAGGGGAGAGGTAGGCGAGGGCGACAGTGGTGTCGGGGGTGAAGAGGTGGTTTTCGAATATTATTTGGCTATTGCCGAGGCCGTCTCGTACGTCTTTGACACGTTCGAGGACGACGGAGCGCATGCCGATGGGGTCGGCGGCGAGCATATCCTTCATGGCGAGTCCGGCTTGTGAGGAGAGCATATTGCGGACTTTGGAGACGTTGGCCGTCACGGAGGAGTCGGTCAGGAGCGCGGTGAGCTGGGAGTAGGATGCGGTATCGACGAAGGAGGGGAAATTGTCGGCGAGGTAGGAGACTACGTCGATCATCATATCCTCGTCGATTTGGTAGAGGATGTCGGAGACGTAGAGGCCACGTTCTTCTTGGTCGGAGAGGATGGAGACGGAGTCGGGGAGTTGGTCTTTGGCGGCTTGTATGTCGGCGGAGAGGATGCCGTCGGCGAGTTCGTCCATTATGTCGGCGAGCTCGTAGGGTTCGAGCGGTTCTTGCTCGTTGGTTGATGTGACTTGGAGGAATATTTTGTCTTTTACTTGTAGCTGAGAGAAGGCGAGGGTCTCGTTTTCATCGCCTGTTGAGGGGAGTAGTTTTGTGATGTCTTCCTCGAAGTGTAGTTGTGTTGCGAGGAGCGCGAACACGATGGTGGAGACGATGAGCGAGGCCCATCGGAAGATCTTGTGGACTGCGAGGAAACGGTATATTGCGAGGATGATCCTTGTCATGAAAGATGGTTATAGTGTTTGAATAGGGTGGATGAGGGTGTGTGTGTTTGGGGGGTTGTCGGGGGTATAAACGCAAAATAGCCACGAATCCGACTCAGTCAGATATGGGTCTGAGTGAGTCGGGTTCGTGAGCCTAAATATCGGTAATAACGTTGGTTATGCCGACTTCACGTGGTGTGTGCTTGAAGTGAAGCGAGGCTCTCCAATAAGCTGATGACAGAATCATCAGTTTATTAAGCACGTGCAGCGAGATAGTCGTAGAGGTCGTTGAAGGTCTTGATAGATCCGACCTCAGTGCCTTGAATTTTAACGCCGAAGTTGCTCTCGATGAGTGCGATCATGTCGACGATGCTGAGACTGTCGAGCTGGAGTGTCTCTTTGATGTTGGCATCGGGGGTGATGTCGGAGACTTCGACCTCGAACTCGTCGGCGAGAACCTCGTTGACCTTGTTAATCAGTTCGTTCTTTTCCATTTGTATGTAATGATGACTTGTTGTGTTTACGAGTTACTTTTGTTGCGCGGTTTGCGCAATTATGGTGCAAAAGTAGCTTTTCGGCACGAGAAAGAAAAGAGTGAGGGCGAAAAATATCCGTTGTTAGTGCTTGGCCTGGCGACAGGTCGGGTATTTTGGGCTGGCAGTCTAATCTTAGAGGTTGCGCACGACGAGGGTGGAGTTGGTGCCACCGAAGCCGAAGGAGTTGGAGAGGAATGTGTCGAAGTGGTGTGAGACGCGCTGTCCGGGGATGTTGAGTTTGGCGGAGTCCTCGTCGGGGTTCTCGAAGTTGAGGTTGGCAGCCACGAAGTCGTTTTTCATCATGAGGATTGTGTAGACGATTTCGGAGGCGCCGGCCATCCACATTTCGTGTCCGGTTTGGCCTTTGGTGGATGTGATGTAGGGTTTGTAGTCGCCGAGGACGCGGTCGATGGCTTTTGCCTCGTTCTGGTCGCCGACGTGAGTGGATGTGGCGTGCGCGTTGATGTAGCCGATCTCGCGGAGGTCGATTCCGGCCTGCTCAATAGACATGATTAGTGAGCGGGCTGGGCCGTCGACATTTGGTGTTGAGATATGGTCGCCGTTGGAGGAGAAACCGTAGCCGAGGACTTCGGCGAGGATAGGCGCGCCGCGTTTTACTGCGCTTTCGTAGCTTTCTATTATGACTGTTGCGGCGCCGCCACCGGGAACAAGGCCGTCGCGGTCGCGGTCGAATGGGCGTGAGGCTTTGGTGGGTTCGTTTTCGCGGGCGGAGAATGCTGATATGCCGTCGAAGCTGCCTATGGAGAAGGGGTTGACCTCTTGCGCGCCGCCGCATACTATGCACTCTTGCAGGCCTTCGCGGATGAGGAGCGTGCCGAGGCCGATGGCGTGTGAGCCTGAGGCGCAAGCGCCAGAGACTGTGAGGTTCATGCCTTTGAGTTTGAAGAGGCAGGAGAGGTTCATGGTGACGGTGGAGTTCATGGACTGGAATATGGCTCCGGAGCCCACGAGTGTGGTGTCTTTCTTCTCGCGCATTATGTCGACGCTTTTTACTACTGCGTCGGCGCTGCTGTCGTTGCCATAGAGGATGCCGACGTTGTGAGCTTCGATGTAGTCTTGGTCGAGCTTTGCGTTGGCGAGGGCGTCGCGTGTGGCGAGGTAGGCGTATTTGACTTCGTCGGCCATGTAGACGCGTTGGCTGCGAGTGAGGAGGCCTTTGAGGTCGGGGACGTCGACTTTGGCAGTGAGGGCGGAGCGGAAGCCCATTTCCTTGCGGACTGGGTCGAAGATGATGCCCGATTTGCCGTTGTAGAGTGAGTCACGAACTTCGTCAAGTGTCTTACCAAGGCAGGAGTAGATTCCGAGGCCAGTGATAACAACTCTCCTTTTCATAGTATGTATGTGTCTTTATGTTTTGTCGGTTAAATACGGACGCAATTTCGGAATTTTTGGGGGTAAAAGGGGTCGTGCGGGGTTGGTGTGGGGCGTTAAATAAATGTAAACGGGGGAGGTTGTCGGGTGTAGTGTCGTGTTTGTCAGGAAGTTGGGATATATGGGATGTGTGTGTGTCGTGGGGGTGTGGTGGTTGGCAGGTGGGTGTTGGGAGTTGGGGTGTGATACGTTTTTATACGTAGTGAGGGGGGAGGGGAGTGGGTATGAGACGCGGAGTTGTGACGAAGGGTGGTAGAATTAGTGACGAAATTGGGTTGGGTTGTGGAGGATTGGGTTCAGTGTTGTTTCAGTATTGTGGAGCATCGGGGGATGAGTTTTATCAGTATATTGTCAGTATCTTGGATGGTTTGCGTGGGGTTTGTGGAGGGTGAGGGTATGATATGTTATATAGAGGGGTATAGGATGTTATATGGGGGTGGTTGTGGTCAGATGGCGTCGTTGAAGGCGTTTTCGTCGGCTTGCGGTACGACGAAGTCGAGTTTTGCGCCTTTGGTGTAGGTGGTGTCGACCCATATTTTGCCGCCGAAACGTTCTACTATGAGGCGGCATAGTGATAGTCCGAGACCTGTGCCGGAGGAGAATTCGTCGAGTTTGACGAAGCGCGAGAATACTTCCTCGGCCTTGTCGGGGGGTATGCCCCGTCCTGTGTCGGCGATGGTTATTTTGGCTGCGCCGTCTTCGAGACGCCATAGGCATAGTGTTACGGAGCCGTCTTTGGTGAATTTTATGGCGTTGTTGACGATGTGTGATATGACTTGCCTTGCGCGTTTGGCGTCGGTTCGCAGGACGAAGGCGAGCATGTCGGTCTTGAATAAGAAGCTGAGGCCGCAGTTTGGGTTGGAGTTTTGCGCGTCGGCGAGTATATCTTTGCAGAGTTCGACGAGGTCGACGTCCTCGATGTCGTACTTGGCGCGTCCGGATTCGATGCTGGATATGTCGAGTATGGAGTTGAGGATGCCTGTTAGGAGGTTGCAGTTTTTGTTGATTATCTCGACTATTTTGGTTCGTTCGTCGTTGGAGAGTGAGTCGCATTGTTCGGCTATGACTTGCGAGAAGCCGATGATGGCGTTGAGAGGAGAGCGTATTTCGTGGCTCATGTCGGTAAGGAAAGAGGTCTTGAGGAGGCTGTTTGCTTCGGCTTTGTTTTTGGCCTCGATAAGTTCTTGCTGTTTTTGTTTGAGGTGTTGGGTCAGGTGTCGGACTTTTCGGAGGTTGTTGGCGGCTATTATGAGGGCGGACAGGAGGATGAGTATTACGGCGGATACGGAGAGTATTTGGAGGTAGTAGAGTCGGAATACGCTGGTTGGTCGGTTGATGATTTGGGAGTTTTCGGGGAGGTTGCTTTCGCTGATGCCGGCGTTGGCGAGTGATTCGTAGTTGAAGATGTAGTGGGAAGGGACGAAGAAGAGGTGTGATTTGCCGGTGGCGAGGTAGTCGATGAACAGTTTGGCGAGTTGTGGGCCGGACTCGTCGTAGCGTGGAGTGTATCCTCCGATGGCCCAGTCGTGCAGGCCTGTGGAGGATATGGTGAATACGGGGAGGTTGAGGTTGTTTTGCCGCAGCATCATTATGGAGGAGTTGATGTAGTAGCGGTTGTCCTTGTCGTATCGCCATGTGCCGATGAAGAGAGCGGAGCTGTCGGGTATGTTGGCTATGGAGTCGGCGGCGGAGAGGATGGTGAGGTTGCGTCCGTCGAGTATGTTGAAGTGGAAGTCGGGGTGTCGGGCGGCGGTGGATCGTATGAGTGAGAGCATGTTGAGGCCGCCGTAGCTATTGTCGGATAGGAAGGTGATGTTGTGGATGTCGGGTCGTAGTTGTCGTACGAGTGAGAGGTTGTGGTCGATGTTGTATTCGTAGAAGCATCCGCCGACGATGTTGTAGAGGGAGTTGGCGTCGAGTATGTCGTGCGAGTCGAGGTCCCATGAGTTGGGGTTGTCGTCTTTGGGTATTTCGATGTAGTTGCGGCTACAGCGTGCGCAGAATACGGGTATGTCGGGTATTTCGGATATGTCGGTGCTCAGGTATGTGGCGAGGGCTTCTTGTCCGAGGATAAGCATGGCGTCGGGTCGTTTGCTTTGTGCGTGGTAGTTGGCGAGTATGGCACTCATTTTCTTGCGCCAGCCTACGTAGTCGGAGAAGTTGTCGATGGCCATAGTCTCGACGATTATGGTGCTCTCGACGCCGTGAGATTTAAGTTCGTTCTCGAAGGTGTTGATGGTGTTGGCGAGGTTGTTGGACTCAGGGTTGTAGGAGCATAGCACGAGGACACGGTATTGCGCACCGTTGGCCATCAGGCTAATTGTGAGAAGAGATAAGAGAGCCAGTGCCCGCGAGATAAGTCCTGAGATCCTCATTCGTGCATCAATTAGTGAATATTGAACATAGTATCACCCCTAAGACACCCCCGGCAAGTGTGAGGGTTATCGCCCCGAACTTGCGGAGGAGTATCACACCGAAGGTAATCACAAATATAGCAAGTCCGACCAAATCCATGTCACTCATGTTCGTAATTAATGACTTAGAGGTGTCGTAGGCGGGGAATATCGCCGTCTGGAGCATAAAGAGGAACGCGCTTGCCATGAGTCCTACCGTGGCGGGGCGTATGCCGGCAAGTAGGGAGGCTACGATGACGTTGTTCTTAAACTTGTCGAGGAAGGTCAGCACGAGCATACACAGTATGAACGAGGGCAGGGATACGGCTATGGTCGCGACTATCGCCCCCGAGAGTCCCGCGACATTGTAGCCCACGTATGTGGCGGCATTTATGGCTATGGGCCCGGGGGTGACCTGCGATAGTGCCACGAGATTGCCGAACTCCTCGGCCGACATCATGCCGAAGGTCTGCACATCCTGGAATATGAGGGTCAGTATGGCGTATCCTCCACCGAAACCTATAAGACCGACCTTGAAGAATATGACAAACAGGTAGAAGTAGACCATCATCTCCTCCTCTCCCGATTATAGAAATATACCAGCCCCACCAATGCCCCAAACACCACTACCCATGCCGCCGAGAAACCCAATATCACTATCAACAACCCCAAAGCCGCCACAACCCAGCAGGCAGTATCAACTCCCAACGTCTTACGACTCATGCGTACCACAGTGTCGAGTATCAGCGCAGCCGACGCCGCCTTGATGCCCACGAATACCATCTTGACGTACCTGTTATCCTCGAACCCCTTGAGCAGCACAAGTATGAGCACGATGGATATCAACGCCGGCAACACCGTACCGACGATCGCCGCTATGGAACCCATCCACCCCGCACGACGCTGCCCCACGAAGATACTCACATTGACCGCCACCACGCCAGGCAACGTCTGCGAGAGTATCACCATCTCGCGCATATCATCGGCCGATATCCAACGACGCTTCTGAACAAACTCATCCTCGATGAACGGTATCATCGCCAAGCCGCCCCCAAAGGTGAAGAACCCTATCTTGAAGAACGACCAGAAGAGCCCCATGAAATCCATAAAATGCCCCCTAAGTCCACGCGACTCAGCAGGACGGTCTATCTCTGTCATCGCCTATCTAATCTTGCAACCGCAAATTGTCTATGCAGAACAACGGAGGAAAACTCCCCATCGACGTCTCAACACTGAACAACAATCCACGAACCACCCCTAAACCACTCATGTCCACACTCCTCCACACCGTCTGACGAACATACTTGGCAGGATTGTCATAGTTACAGTCCACCAAGTCGACACTAACACGCGACCCCGTAACCTCTCCGTCCGACCCCACACCCTCGACCACCACACGATAATAGTCACCATACCCCGCAGGCGACACCACCGCCGAATCCGTCGTCATATACCCAAACTTGCTCGCCAAATACACGAAATTGTCATTCGCAATGTCCACAGACTTCACGCTATAATCCCTCGAAAACCTCACCCGTGCCACCGACGACACCGCGCATACCGCCAAGTAATCGTTCGACGCCCCCCCCGACGCATACGCCGTACCTATCGACTGCGACGTCAACGTGCTCTGCAACGATGTCCGGTTAGAGAACGCAAACCCATACCACATCGACGTGTCACTATTGACCATATTGGCAAACTCCACCCCACTCCACCGAAACGCCCCCTCAAGCGTATCTGGCATCAACGCCAACACCGACGACTTCTTCGTCGAATAGTTCTCCATGTCCGAGAACGTGGCGCACTTCTGCACCGACACATCTACCCCAAACGTGTCAGCACCCGCGGGAGTACTTACCATGAACGTCAACCGGTAATCCCGCATAGACTCAGTGACGAACACCAAATCCCTCTCGCTCGACAATACATTACCCTCGTCATCCCGCCACAGGTACTCCGACTCATTGTCGTATAGTATCTTTGGCTCAAGCACCAACGTGTCGCCAGGAGCTATCTCATATTGCCCGCTCGACCCGAAATACACCCTCGGCGCACGCTCCCTACTGGAATCGTCCTGACAACAGCACAACGCCAAGCACGCCACGCACCACACCCTACTTCTTATCCCCCATCTCATGACCCAAGAAGTCCGCTATCTGATCCACGTTAAGTTTCTTCGCCACTATCGTCTTATCCTTGTCCAACACGAACAACGTAGGCGTGCTCTTTATGTTATAATACTGCCTGAACCCACTACGTCCATAAGGATCATACACGTTGATGAACTCCTCCAACTGATGCTCCTCGATGAACTCCTCCCATGGCTTCCTGTCTACCTGGCAATACACCGCGAACACCTTTACCCCGCGATCCCTGAACTTGTCCAGCACAGCCTCACGCAAATGAGGCACCTCCTTCTTGCAATGCCCGCACGACGGCTCCCAAAACACCAGCACCGTATATGGCGCATTAACCTCACTTAGCCTGAACCACTCCCCCGACAACGACGGCATCTTAACGTCTGGAGCCTTCAAACCTATCAACGTATACCGCAATCCATCAATATTCTCCCTCAAATCATCAATGAACTTCTTATCCGCCCACGTCGCCTCTCCCGACAAATAATACCGGTCCGCTATCTTGACCAACGCGGCATCCATACCCATGATATTGCTCTGGTTCAACCTGTTATACATCGTCGACACAAAAAACCTGAACATCTCCTCGTCGCCACGGCACATCTCGATGAGTCGCTCCGCCTCCGCGGCTACCGTGTCCGGTATCTGTGGTACGCTCTCATCAAAATACTTCTCTATCTTCTGCAAAAAGAAAGGCGTACGCAGCAACCTGTTGTCCGTCATGTCAAAATTGTCATAGAAATGCGCTCGATAGTAATAATAACCTTTCATCTGCCGCAACGAGTCACGCTGAAAATCACTATATCCCGCCGGCACATCAAACTTAGGCACCTTGACCTCCTTCAACGCACGCAAAAAATTGCACAAAAAGTTATCCCTGTTCTCCTCGATAACCTCCTCATTATGCGCCTGAACAAGCGAATCCTCCTCCATAAAACGCCTACGTATCTCCTCCTGACGACCCTTGTCCCCCTGTGCCTCCCTATACTCATCGCTCAACTTCTGATAATCTCTCTGCTTCCTCGTGATATACCGCTGATATTCAATAAAGTTCCCCAACGCCCTGCTACCCGACACCTGCGCACGCTCCACCTGATGCGCCATAGTGTCGCACTCCAAGCTGAACTTCTGCTCATGAGGCATCAAAATATCAAACACACCACCATTCTCCGGGAAATGAAGCAAATACAAACCCTCCTCATACAACGTGTCACGCTGAAAGTGAGCCACACACCCCGCATCCGTCATAACCGTGTCCTTCACCAACATCTTATTGTTGAAGTAGTAACCCAATACCACCGGCTTACCCGCATACCCCCTGACCCGTACGCTGAAATCCACAATATTCTTACCCGTCTCCTGCCTCTTCACAATCGGAGTCGACCCAAACGCCTCCAACACCATGGCCAACGCCCACATCATGGCTGCTATCCTTATTTTCATCTGCTTTCGTTTTATTCCACGCAAATATAATCCTCTACCCACAAAACTACAACAAAAAATAGTCCCACACACACCACCCCTCCCACACCCTCACCCCAACAATATAACATTTCATACCCCTGTTAACATTCTATACCCCTCACCCTCCACACATCCCCCACACATCCTCCACAAATAATCCAAGATACTGACAATATACTGATAAAACTGCACCACCAATACACCACAATACTGAAACAATACTGAAACAACTGCTCCACGATTTCGTCACACTTTCTTCGTCTCTCGTCACAAACAACTACGCTCACCACACTTTTCTCCTCCCTTTTCACTACCTTTACCAAAAATCTTACTCTCTCATGGACTTCCTGCATTCCGTCGCGCGTATCTTCATCCGCCAACTATCTCCCGACCGTTGGCCCAACACAATCTTCGTGTTCCCCAACCACCGCTCCTCAGTCTTCTTCGCCGACGCGCTATCCGCTCAACTCGCCGCCCTGAAACGTGCCAATAAACCACACGTCATCTTCGGACTGCACACCACAACCCTCGCCGACCTCCTCCTCCAAGGCTCCAACCTCCACATCGCCGACCCCCTAACCCTCCGCTGCGAACTCTACAACGTCTACAAATCACTCCTCACCGACGACACCCAACCACTCAAATTCGACTCCTTCTACTCCTGGGCCTCCATAATCCTCAACGACTTCCAAGACATCGACCTCGCCCTCGCCAACCCCGCGACAGTCTACCGCAACGTATCCGACTGGCAATCTCTCTCCGACGACCTCTCCTACATCTCCGAACGCCAGCGACAAGCAATAGAGTCTTTCTGGAATATCGAATTCACCGACGACGTGTCCCCCACTGGACAACCCCTCAAAGTCCACCGCCGCTTCGTCGAATCCTACGGCCGCATGGAGCAACTCTACTCCACTTTCCAATCCCGCCTGCGTCTCAAAGAACTCGCCTACCCCGCCATGCTCCTCCGCGACGCGGCCCTGTCCTCCAACAATAACGCCTGGGACAACCCCTCCAAATCCTACGTCTTCATCGGCTTCAGCCTCCTCTCAAAAGCCGAAGACGCCATATTCTCACGTCTCCAATCCGCCCACCGTGCGCAGTTCTTCTGGGATTATCAAGACTGGATGCTCTCCCCGGCCGAAGGCGACAACATCCACGGCGCAGGATATGCCGTATCACAATGGATAAAAAAATACCCAGCCCCCTTCTCCTACCACCCCCCTCGACAAACCAACACCAACACTCAGAATATCAGGCTCATAAAAGTCACATACCCCCAATCACAAGCCAATGTCGTGGCCTCCAATATCCTCCAGTCCGTCACCAACCCCCTCGCCGAGCCCGACACCCGCCGCGCCGCGGCACAGCGCAACTTCAAGCGCACCGCCATAGTCCTCCCCGACGAGCAAATGCTCCTCCCAGTCCTCAGCGTCATCCCTACCGACATCGTCTCAAATATCAATGTCACAATGGGCTATGGACTTAAATATTCTAATATATACAGCCTCGCCAACCTTATCGCCAACCTCCACAACGGCCTAAACTGCCGACTCCGAGCCGGCGTGACACATTTCAACACCAAGGCCATCATCCCAATCCTCCGCCACCCCTACCTCTCCGCCGTCGACGGCCTCGAGCCTTCACGCCAAGTCATCAATAAAATCCTCTCACAAAACATCACCCTCCTCGCCCCCTCCGACCCTCTCCTCGCCCCCCTCCCTCTCGCTTCGCAAATAATCCAAAAACTCGCCCCCGACAGCGTCGTCCCCTACATAACCACCATATTCGAACGCATCCTCGCTCACTTCGCCACCATCGAGAAAGCCACACTCGACCGCGAAGCCATCTGGGAAGCCCTGAAAGTCACCCGCAAACTCGCCTCCATAACACCTCTCGTCATCGACGATATACTCTCCCCAAATATGCTCCTCTTCCTCCTCTGCTCCATGATCGAACAGCAAAAAGTCGATTTCAAAGGCATGCCACTCGGTGGCCTCCAGATAATGGGTATACTCGAGACACGAGCCGTCGATTTCGACGACGTCACCATCCTCGATATCGTCGAGGATAAATGGCCACGACGCTCCCACTCCATCGAATCCATGATCCCCCGCGTCATACGACGGGGCAACAACATGCCCACATCCGACGAACGCGACGCCACATACCACTACTACTTCTACCGACTCCTCGCACGTGCCAAACACGTCACCCTCATCCGACCTCTCTACGAAAGCGCGTCAACCAACCGCCCAACACAACTCTCCCGCTACGCCCTACAACTACAAATGCTCCACGACAGAACCATAAAACACCTGTCCGCGCAACGCGACGCCCATATACGCCACGACTCCCCCATCGTGGTCAACAAAGCCAACGTCCTCCACCTCATGGACGACATAAAACTCTCCCCAACAGCCATATCCACCTACATCCTGTGCCCACTCCAATTCTTCCTCCAGCGCGTGGCTCGTCTCAACACCGACGACGACCTCGCCGAAGACGCCGACATGCGCCACCTCGGCATAATATTCCACGCCGTAATGGAACACCTCTACAAATCCCAACCACACGCCACAGGCAAACTCCTCACTCAGCAATACCTCAACTCCATACTCGACAACCCACAGGCTCTCGACTCACTCATCATCGACGAGTTCGCCAAGGCAATGAACAACCCCTACCTCAAAACCATCGACGACCTTAACGGACGCAACATCCTCTCCTTCCGCGTAGTCCGCGACTTCATCGTCAACGCCATAAAATCCGAAATCCCCAACACCCTCGTCACCAACACCGAACAAAAAATAAACCTCGACATAACACTCCCCTCCGGACGCATCGTACCTCTACAAGGCACCATCGACCGACAACACCGACTCCCCGACTCCCCACTCCTCTACGTCGTCGACTACAAAACAGGCAACATCAAACTCCCCCTGACCATCAACTCCCTCAACGACCTCTTCGACCAGAATACCCATAAGAAAAACAAACCCATAACTCAAACCCTAATCTACTGCTACCTCCTCCGCCACGCCCTCAACATCCACGAGCCTCTCGCCCCAAACATCTTCGCCATGTCCACACTCCACAAAGAAGACGGCGGACGCAAAGACCGCGCCCCTCTAATAAAAACCGACACCCGCAAAACCGCCCCCAACACCCCAATCATCTACTCCGACACCCTCGCACACGAATTCGACAACCTCCTCCTCAACACCATCTCACAAATATTCGACCCCACAATCCCCTTCACACAAGCCCCCGACTCCCACAACTCCCCCTGCTCCAACTGCCAATACACCCACATCTGCCACCGCCACCCCTCCTCATACTAACCCCACGCAACACAACAAAACCACACGCCGCACCCCACGCATGTAGAGACATCCGCCCGCAGCGTCTCCCCCAAACCCCGAAGGCGTACCCAAACTAACAGTCGCAGGCGCGCCAAAAACAACCCCGCCTCCCTCCCACACACACACGCAGGAAGAAGGCGGAGCCAAAAAACATTATACCTACAAAGACCTACACAGCCTTCATATCCTTGGCAGCCTGGGCAATACGCTCATCAGCCTCCGCATTAGCCTTAGCCCAATCACCCACGCCCTTCATCACACCCTTCACCTCGAAATAGAACTTAATCTTAGGCTCCGTACCCGATGGACGCACCGACACCTTCGACCCGTCCTCAGTGAAGTACTGCAACACGTTGCTCGTGGCAGGCATATCCAACTTCGTAACCTCGCCCGTACGCAAATCCTTCTGAGTCAAGTTCTGATAGTCCTTGACTATCACCACCTTCGAGCCGCCCATAGTGGCAGGCGGATTCTCTCGATAACCCTTCATCAACGCCTGTATCTCGTCCGCTCCGGCCTTACCCTCACGCACAATGTAGATCATCTTCTCCTTCGAGAACCCAAACTCCACGTATATCTGCTTCAGCAAGTCATACAGCTTGATACCCTTGTCCTTAGCCCACGCCGCAATCTGCGCCATTAGGGCTATCGACGCCGGAGCGTCCTTGTCACGCACCGCGTCGTAAGGCAGGTAGCCAAAGCTCTCCTCGCCACCACCTATATACTTCGTCCGTCCCTCTTCCTCCTTAATCTTAGCCGCTATCCACTTGAAGCCCGTATACACGTCATAGAATCCAACGCCATACTTCTTCGCCATCTCACGTATCACCTCCGTCGTCACGATAGTCTTGATGACAAACTGCTTGCCGTCAATCTTACCGCTCTCCTTCCACTGGTTCAAGAGGAACCACGTCAAGATCAGGCACGTCTGGTTGCCATTCAATATGACATACTTGCCCTCATCGTTCTTCACCACCACGCCAATACGGTCAGCGTCAGGATCCGACGCCATCACGATGTCAGCGTCAATCTCCTCGCCCTTCTTGATAGCCATGGCCATAGCCGCGGGCTCCTCAGGGTTAGGGCTCGCTACTGTCGGGAAGTCGCCCGAGATGACATCCTGCGCCGACACGTGCGTCACGTTGGTGAACCCGATAGCCGCCAATGTGCGCGGTATGATATGACGGCCCGTGCCATGTATAGGCGTATACACAATCTTGATGCCGTGCTGACGCTTGATGAGCTCCTCGTCGAGCACGCACGCCTTGATATTGGCCACATACTTGGCGTCAAGCTCCTCGCCGATAATCTCGATAAGACCGCTATTGCCCTCAAACTTAATCTGGCTCACCGACGTAATCTTGTTCACCTCGTCGATGATGTTCTTGTCGTGAGGGGCTATAATCTGCGCGCCGTCGCTCCAATAGGCCTTATAGCCGTTGTAGATCTTCGGGTTGTGCGACGCCGTGATGATGACGCCACTCTGGCAGCCCAGCTCCCGTATGGCGAACGACATCTCGGGCGTAGGGCGCAAACCGTCGAACAAGTACACCTTGATGCCATTAGCCGAGAATATGTTGGCCACCGTCTCCGCAAACAGACGACTATTGTTGCGGCAGTCATGACCCACCACAACGCTAATCTGCTTCAGACCCTTGAACTCCCGGTTCAGGTAGTTCGACAGCCCCTGCGTGGCGCTGCCCACGGTATAGATGTTCATCCTGTTGCTGCCCGCGCCCATCTTGCCGCGCAGACCGCCCGTGCCAAACTCCAAGTCCCTATAGAATGCGTCAATCAACGCGCTCTTGTCCGAACTCTCCATCATGGCGCGCACCTCCGCCTTAGTGGCCGCGTCATACTGACCGTCAAGCCAGCTCTGGGCTTTCGCCTCTACTGCCTTTAGCAGCTCCTTGTCTTCCATTATCTAATGTTTTATGTTTCTAATTTATTGATCCAAATATACACACTTTTTCCCGCTTATCACCCCCACCACCACACTTTTGCCAAAATACTCCCCCTCCTTGCACGATTACTGTTCGCCCCACACCCGCACGGCACGTTCGCCGAGCGCATGTCGACGTCACGCTTGCGCATCAGCCCTCTTTCGGCTATCTTTGTCAGAACACACATATCCACACGACCATGGCAAGCATCAAATCGTATCCCCAATCGCTCGCAGACGAATATCAGCAACGAGTAGACGACGCCATACACGCGCCCACGCTCCGGCAACGCTACCACCGCTTTGGCACTATCCTCAACGAGATACTCAAGCTCCTCACCGCCGACGTGCCATACGCCTTGCCCGGTCCATACGCCCAACTGACCTTCGTCATAGCCAACGCGGCGATGCGCCACTCCCGTCCCCTGCGTCGACTGAGGCTGAACTGTCGGTACTACGACGCCAATAGCGAAGCCGTGGCACAGACCGCCGATGCCGACATATATGCCATGCGCGTCATGATCCACCTGCTGCGCTATGGCAAGGCGCCAGACTACGACAAACGTGAGGACACCAAGGAGACGCTCGAGAGGGCTAAGAAGCAGGCGAAAGGGTGGAAGGCGGTGCGTGTCACGGTGGTCGACGCTAAGGACATGAGCCGTGCGCTGCTGGCTAATGAGAAAGGCACGGACAACAGGCGTGTGGACTTGTCGGCGTATGGGTATATGTCGTCGTGGCTTAGGCGTGGCACTACGTTGATCCTGCTGTATTTCGGCGAGGAGCTGAACCATGTGGTGTATGAGCCGGACTTCCTGGTTGATGTCACGACCGTGGCGTCGTGCTTCGGGCCTACGACCGACGACCCTCGGCTTGCCACGATTAACGCCATATCGGCCGACTCGTCGAGCAAGCATACCCTGTTGGGCAACCTTGCGAGTCAGTTCTTGGCGGAGGCGTTGGTGGCGGCACGTCAGAGGGCGGCAATGCCCAACGACTATAAGCGTTCCACCCGCCTCTTCTTCCGCCATAACGCACTCGCCCTCGCCACTACCGAGGGGATAGATGGCGCGTGGCACGACAAGGCAAGAGTCCAGCAGCAGAATGTGAACGCCGCAATGGTGGCCATAAAAGAAGACCATCATTTCTGCCCTGATGATGCCGCCACCGAGGTGACACTCTTTGGACCCTCTCTCGGTATACAAGGTCGTGCTGACCTTATGCAAACCGACTGGAATCTCGTATTCGAGCAAAAGTCGGGCAAGGTGGACTTCGTCACAGGCTTGTGGAAGAAAGACCACTACAACCAAGTCAACCTCTACATGCTCATGATGGATGCTTGCTACGGACAGTTCCATAACAACCTAACCTCCTTTTTCCTTTTCTACTCCCAATATGAACCTAAGATTGGTCTTATGAGTATAGGCCAATCACCCTCAAAGGAACTCAGACCCACCCTCGTGGAATTCCGCAACCGCATAGCGCACGACATGCTGCGCTATCAGGACCCGCGGGAGATAGAGCATGACCTTATGACATGGTCGGCCGATGAGTTTACCAATAATCCGAACACCACCCTTTGGCGGCAGTACGTCAAGCCACGGATAGTGTCGGTGTTTGACATGATTAGGAACGCGTCGGATGTGGCACGCGCGTACGTGTTTCAGTTTATGGCCTTTCTGCATCGTGAGGATGCAATATCGAGGCTTGGGGGGTCGGAGCATGGGCGTGATGGTTTCGCATCGCTATGGAACAGTAAAGCGGAGGAGCGTGTGGAGCATGGGGAGACGCTCGCATCGTTGACGTTTCACCATATAGAGCGCGACGAGGTGGACGACCCGCTCTATCCCCCGACAGTATCAGACGGCAGCATCGTCGTCATGGCCTATAAACATGCTGCTGGCGCGCCTACGCCATTCCCTAATTTCCGCACTGGCGACCCCATTATCCTCTGCGACTACCCCGCGGAGGGCGAGCCGGACATAAGGAAGACTATCGACATACGCGCCACGCTACTCGACATAAAGACGCATCAGGAAGAAGACCTGATACGCATAAAGATGAAGGTGCCTATGCATGTCAAATATTTTAAGGAGAAGAGGCGGTTGTGGGCGATAGAGCATGACATTATTGCCGCGTGTGGCAGGCGGCAGATACGGCAGGTGATGTCGCTGCTTGGCACATCGGCGGCTCGGCGCGACCTTATCCTTGCGCAGCGGAGGCCAGGCACGAGGCGTGAGGGGAGGAGGCTTGAGCATGAGACGATGAACGAGATGGTGGAGAGGGAGCTTGGCGCGAGTGATCTGTTTCTGCTTGTGGGGCCGCCGGGTACGGGCAAGACGACGTGTGGCCTAATGAGCATATTGCGTGAGGAGTTGGCACGCGAGGGGCACGCGGTGCTGCTGCTGTCGTATACCAACAGGGCAGTGGACGAGATTTGCGGCAAGCTGGAGAATGGCAAGCTGGACTATATACGCATAGGGCAGCGGTTCTCGTGCGCCGATGAGTATAAGCCCAAATTGCTGAGCATGAGGGAGTTTGGGAATGTGGAAGAATTAAGGCGGGCGATAGTCGGCGCGCGGATAGTTGTTGGCACGACATCGTCGATAAGCTCGTCGGAGGGTTTGTTTCGCCTGAAGCGGTTTGACCTCGCCATAGTGGATGAGGCGTCGCAAATACTTGAGCCGTCGATAATCGGGATATTATGCTCACGGACGCAGTTGGCGGGGGGCGTGGAGGTGCCGTCGGTGGGGCGTTTTGTGCTTATTGGCGACGAGAAGCAGTTGCCCGCGGTGGTGCAGCAGCGGCGTGAGCAGAGCGCGATTGGCGACCCGTTGTTGCATGGGATAGGCCTTAACGACGCGCGCGAGTCGTTTTTCGCCCGCATGATGAAGCTGTATGGGGACGACGAGGCGCTGGTGTATAGGCTGACCCGTCATGGGCGTATGCACGAGGAGGTGGCTCGTTTTTGCAATAAGCATTTCTATAACAACACGTTGGAGGTGATACCGCTGGCGCATCAGACGGGGGCGTTGAACCTCGGGGTGAGGCCTGGCGCGGACGCCTTGACGCGCGCGCTTGCCACGCGTCGGACATTATTTATCGACTCGCACAGCGTTGGCGGCGATGGGAGGCCGCGCCCGACGGACAATGTGAACCCGCACGAGGCCGACATAATAGCGGACGTGGCATACAGGGTGCTGACTTTGCGGTGCAAGGTGGACGAGAACACGCTTGGGATTGTGGTGCCGTATAGGAGCCAGATTATGGCCATACGGTCGCGGCTGGTGACGCTTGTGGACGACAAAGCGCCGGAGCTGACGGGCATCGCCATGGACTTGACGATAGACACTGTGGAGCGTCTGCAAGGCAGTGAGCGCGATGTGATTATATATGGGTTCACGGTGTCGTCGTTGTCGCAACTACAGTTCTTGCGCGACAGCCAGTTTACGGATTGTGAGGGTCATGTGATAGACCGGAAGTTGAATGTGGCGTTGACGCGTGCTCGGGAGCAGTTGATAGTGGTGGGCGACACGGAGATACTCAAGTCGGACCCGTTGTATGCCGCGTTGCCGGCGGAGTTGGGGCGGCTTTAGTGGGTTGGCGGGATTTATGAAGTATTAACGGGCGGGAGGGGGTGTGGGTTATTTTTTGTGAACTGGGAGCAGTTTGCATGATTTGTGTATGCTTTTCGCGTGATTTGTATACCGTAGAAGAATTGACATTTTATGGGGGACAAATCGTCATTTTTGGTGTCGTGGGAGGGGGCGCGGGGCGTTGGGGGAGCATTGGGGTCAGTTTTGGTTCAGTATAGTGTCAGCATTGTGGTGTAGTTTTATCAGTATATTGTCAGTATGTTGGATAATTTGGGGAGGAAGGGTGGAGGAGGTGGGGAGGAAGTGGGGAGGAGGATGGTAAGTGGGATTTAATTATATTTGCATATCGCTTCTCGGTCATGTTGAGCGATCGGGCGAAGACTTAATATGTAGTTTCCGTCATGTTAGCCGGAAGCCCATTTCATTAACACGTAATCCATTAAGACAATGAAAGCGCAGGTTGTCGTATTTCTCATCCTTTTGTCGGCGTCGGTGCAGGCGCAGAAGGAGGAGAGCCCGTTCTTGCGGATTGGCGGGGAGACCGTCTCGTATGGTGAGTTCAACCATCTGTATTTACAGAATCGGGATGCGTCGTTGCTGCCGATAGGTGAGCAGGAGTATGCCACGCTATTCACGAATTATAAGCTCAAGGCGTTGGAGGCCAAGGCGTTGGGGATTGACACCACGGCGGCGTATATGAAGGAGGTAGAGGGGTATATTGACGAGTTGGCTCGGCCATACCTGACTGACACTCTTGCGATAGGCCGCTTTGCGAGTGTGGAGCGTCGGCGGTCGACCGAGGAGGTGCACGCGGCGCATATACTCATTAGTTGCCGTCCAAGCACTGTGCCGGCCGACACGCTGAAGGCTTATAACAAGGCTCTCGAGGCACGGGAGAAGGTGGTGGCGGGTGCTGATTTCGCGAGCCTGGCGCGGGCGATATCGGACGACCCGTCGGCACGGCAGAATGCGGGTGACTTGGGTTACTTCTCGGCCATGCAGATGGTTATGCCCTTTGAGGATGCGGCGTATAGTACGCCTGTTGGGGAGACGTCGGCAGTGTTTCGCACCCAGTTCGGGTTTCACTTTCTACATGTCTATGACCGTAGGCCGGTGGAGGGTCAGGTTCGGGTGAAGCATATCATGATACTCAATGGTGACGATGAGGGGGACAGAGGCGTGAGGGATCGTGCCAAGGTCAAGATAGACAGTTTGTATGACGTTCTTGTGAATCATGGCGCGGACTTCGACACTCTTGCGATGCGCTATTCGGATGACCGTCAGAGCGCATCGCGTGGGGGGCTTATGCCGTGGTTCTCTCGAAATCAGATACTACCGGAGTTTGCCACGGCGGCGTTCGACCTGCAAGCTAATGGGGACATTTCCAGGCCGGTGCACACATCGGCGGGGTGGCATATAATATGCAGGGTGGATCGTCGGGCGCTCATGCCGCAAGAGGAGTTCGACGCCATGATAGACCGCGCTAAAGGCCAGGCTCCTATACTACGCCAGGCGCCACGTCGGGAGCGGCTTGCCCAGTTAGCCAGGGAATATGGCTTCAGGTGGGTGGAGTCGGCTCGCGATACGCTCATCAACATCATGATAATCAACCATACCGCCACGTCGCGGGAGGGGGCGATAGACCGTGTGGCGGGTAGGCCGCTTGCGACGATAGAGGGTCATACATTCACCTTTGCCGACGCGCGCAGGCATATATCGCATTGGAACGTGCGCAATACGCCGTCGGACAATGCCCGGGATATTGCCCACGACATCATAGCCGACTATGAGAAGGAGCGTCTGGCAGACAAGAGTGCTGATTTCCGCTACTCGTCGGCAGAGTATCGTGACGGGTTGCTGACTTTCGAGTTTATGCAGCGTAAGGTGTGGAGCATCAACCCCGATAGTGTGGCCATACAAAGGCAGTATGAGGCGTTGCCGGGCAGGTATGCCACGGGTGGCACGTTCGACGGGGTCATATACTTCTGCCCGAGCGTCAAGGTGGCCGACAAGGTGCGGTCGTTAATAGCCAAGGGCAAGTTGGATAAGGCCGCGTCGATGGCGCTGAAGGTGGTCAGCGGGCCTATCAAGCAGGGGGGGATATATGACGACATATTGTGGCCCGCTACGCCTGTGTCGCCATTTGTGGTGGTCAGCGGCACTATCAGTAATGGCGCGACTATGCCTCTTGAGCAGTGCCGTGGGCGTGTCATAGCCGACCTGCAATCGATAGCCGAGGTGGACATCATCGACGCCCTACGTGCCAAGTATCAGCCAAAGCAACTTATATCACTGAAATAGTATCCGTACTCTAAAACTATAGACCCCATGAAACATCTTCTTGCCACACTTCCCCTTGCCCTGTCGCTCGTAGGATGCACGCCCAATGCCCCTACGCGGCAACCATCGACACAATTGGCTCAAGACACCATCGCATATCAGACCGTCGACCTGCCCAGTGGGTCTAAGTTGCTCGTGTTTCCCACACAGTCGGACACCGCACGTCTTGCCACGGTCATTCTGCCTGGTGGCGGTTACTGTTTCCTTGCCGAAGGTCATGAGGGGCGTGATATTGCCACGTGGATGTGTCGTGACAGTCAGACGGCGTTCGTGCTTCTGTACCGTTTCCCGCAGGCTGATCCCAGTGTCCCTAATACTGACGTAGCCGAGGCGTTCCAGTATGCCCGTGCTCATGCCGATAGTCTTGGCCACTACTCTAAGGTGGGCATCATGGGGAGTTCGGCCGGTGGGCATCTTGCCTCGACTGTCGCCACGCATACGGATCTTCCTGATTTCCAGATACTACTGTATCCTGTCATATCCATGGAGCCGGGTCGCACGCATCAGGGGTCGCACGATTTCCTACTTGGCACTAAGCCCTCTGCCGCTCTCGAGGAGCTGTATAGTAACGACAAGCAGGTCTCTCGGCAGACCCCCCCGGCATTCATAGCCCTCTCGCTCGACGATGATATCGTGCCAGCCGTGCCCAATGGTCTGGCATACGCCGCCGCCCTTGCCACAGATAGCGTCCCTACGACCCTCGTGTGCTATCCTCGTGGCGGTCATGGGTGGGGGTTCAACGACTCCTTCGAGTTCGCTGCGCTATGGAAGGCTGAGTTGCAGAAGTTCTTGTCAGAACAGTAGGATTTGCCATCTACCCCTCATGCCCCCACAAGACAACAAATACATTGACTGGGAGCTCTACCAACGAGCCAGCGAACCTCACAAACGCGAGCGTGCCGCCAACTGGCAAACCGCCATAGGGCTGCAACAAGTCGACGGACTTCAGGTATCGGACTACCTGCGACAAACCGCCGAGCAACACATCGAGGGCGACATCTCTATCGACGAGGCACGCCAACGCATCAAATCGTACTACACCTCCAAGACCAGCCACACCAACGACGGTGAGGAGGAGGCAGACATGGTATCCGCCAATATCGCCAAGCTACTATCCGAACCCTCATTTTCTTTCACGGCCAACGAGTTAATAAACATCCATCGCCATATCTTCAGTGGCGTGTTCAAGCACGCTGGTCAATTGCGCACATACGACATCACGAAGAAGGAATGGGTGCTACGTGGCGACACCGTGCTCTATGGTCGTGCTGCCGACATACGTATGGCCCTTGAATATGACATAGAGCAAGAACGGCGGTTCTCGTACAAAGGGCTCTCTTCCGACGATATTGTCGCACATCTCGCACACTTCGTCTCTCTCCTGTGGCAGAACCACCCCTTTTGCGAGGGTAACACCCGTACCACGGCACTTTTCTTCATAAAGTATGTCCGTTCCCTTGGTTTCGATGCCGACAACACCCTCTTTGCCAACAACTCATGGTATTTCCGCAACGCCCTCGTGCGTGCCAATTACCGCAATATCGCCAAAGGCATCGACTGCGATAACTCTTTCCTTGTCGCCTTCCTCCGCAATCTACTTTACAAAGAGAGCCATGGATTGAAGAATCGTTTCATGTTGGTCAATCCTCCCGAGGAATGGTCACAGGGCAAGTACGAGGCAAGTATGGGGCAAGTAGAGGGCAAGTTGTCACCAGAAATGCTTACCCCACCCCAAAACATGCAACCTCTTTTACTGGCTATTGGAAATAAAGAGTACTCCGTAAAAGAGTTAATGACTTCGCTGGGCATGAAAAATCGTGACAATTTCATGCTCAAACATCTGAACCCTGCTATCCAACAAGGATGGGTGACTCATCTTCATCCCGAGAGTCCACGCCACCCAAGGCAGAGATATTTGCTATCTGTAAAAGGAATAGCCTGGTATAATTCTACAAACGGGCAAGCAACTAACGCTCAAGAAATCACATTATAGAGGCGTTGGCCAACGACGTCTCAGTGCTATCATAGGCCTTAACCCAGGGGGCAAGCTACACAAACAAATTCACCATGCCACACATCCACAACATCATACTCGACTTCGACGGCACCATAGCCGACACCCAATCACTCATCGTCAAGACCCTACAAGACACCATGGCCGCGCACAACCTACCCATCCTCCCCACGCGGCAATGCGCCAAGGTCATAGGTCTGCGCCTCGACGAGTGCTTCGCCACGCTCTTCCCCACCCTGTCACACGACGACGCCATGAGCTGTGCCGACACCTACCGACATATCTTCGACGACAACAAACTCCTCATACCTGTCCAACCTTTCCCCAACGTCATCCCCACCATAGCCCACCTGCACGAACACGGCCATAAGCTCGCCCTTGCCAGCAGCCGCAGCCGTGCCTCGCTCATCAACTACATCGACACCTTCCACATCGCCCACTGCATCGACGCCATAGTCGCGGCCGACGACGTGAAACAAGCTAAGCCGCACCCCGAGATGGCCATCAAAGCACTGACCCTCCTCAACGCCCTACCCACCGACGCCATAGTAGTCGGCGATATGCCCTACGACATCCTCATGGGTAAGGCCGCCGGCACCGCCACATGCGCCGTCACATACGGCAACGCCACGCCCGACCAGCTCGCTATGGCCGACCATATAATCCCCGACTTCCAACTCCTCATACCCATCGTGGAACAATAAATTAAACCCAACCCTCGGCATTCTCATTGATTTTTAGCAACTTTGCACCCAAATTCTCTCTCAACACACAGAAACACAGACAATACAATATGATAACAGTCACGGATCTCGCCATCCAATTCAACAAGAAACCACTCTTCGAAGAGGTAAACCTCAAGTTCTCCCCAGGCAACTGCTACGGCGTCATCGGCGCTAACGGTGCCGGCAAGTCTACCTTCCTCAAAATCCTCTCCGGACAGCTCGACTCCACTAAAGGTTTCGTAGAAATGGCTCCTGGCGAGAGGCTCTCCGTCCTCGTCCAAGACCACTTCGCCTTCGACGAGCATACCGTGCTCGACACCGTCCTCATAGGCCATAAGAAACTGTGGGACAATATGCAACGTAAGAACGAACTCTACTCCAAACCCGACTTCTCGGATGCCGATGGCGACGAGGTGGCTAAACTCGAGGAGGAGTTCGGCGAGATGGGTGGATGGACGGCAGAGAGCGACGCCGCCAACCTCCTCAGCGGTCTCGGCATAAAAGAGGATCTCCACTACCAGCTCATGAAGGATCTCTCGGGTAAGCAGAAAGTCAAAGTGCTCCTTGCGCAAGCCCTCTTCGGCAACCCCGACAACCTGCTCCTCGACGAGCCTACCAACGACCTTGACCTCGACACCGTCCTATGGCTCGAGGACTACCTCGCCAACTTCCCAAACACCGTCATCGTAGTCAGCCACGACCGCCACTTCCTCGACAATGTGTGCACCGACATAGTCGACATCGACTACGGCAAGATTCGCATGTTCTCGGGCAACTACACCTTCTGGTACGAGAGCTCACAGCTCGCCCTGCGCCAGCAAGCCGCACAGAACAAGAAGGCCGAGGAGAAACGCAAAGAGCTCATGGAGTTCATCTCCCGCTTCTCCGCCAACGTCGCCAAGAGCAAGCAGACCACAAGCCGCAAGAAGATGCTCGAGAAACTCAACATCGAGGAGATCGCCCCCTCCACACGCCGCTACCCTGGCATCATCTTCACACCCGAACGCCCCGCGGGCGACAAGGTCCTCGAGATACGCGACCTCGCCTACACCATGGAGGATGGCACGAAACTATTCGGCGATATATCCTTCAACGTCGAGCGCAACGACAAAATATGCCTCCTCGCGCACGACCCACGCGCCACGACAGCCCTCTACCGCATACTCAACGGTGAGTTGCAACCCACATCCGGCACATACTCCTGGGGCACAACCATCTCCATGGCCTACCTGCCCCTCGACAACACCGAGTTCTTCAACAAGAAGATGGACCTCACCAACTGGCTTGCGCAATTCTCACCCAACACCGAGGACTTCTTCCTGCGCCAATATCTCGGCAAGATGCTCTTCGGCAGCGAGGATATCAAGAAGATGTGCAACGTCCTCTCCGGTGGCGAGAAAATGCGCTGCATGATTGCCAAAATGATGCTCGCCAACCCCAATGTCGTGATGCTCGACCACCCCACCAACCACCTCGACATGGAGTCTATACAGGCCTTCAACAACAACATGAAGACCTACCCCGGCAATATCCTCATGACCAGCCACGACCACGAGTTCATACGCTCCGTCTGCAACCGCGTCATCGAGATCACACCCAACGGCACCATCGACAAATACATGGACTTCGAGGATTATATGCAAGACGAGGCCATCAAAGCCAAGCGTGAGGCCCTCTACGCGCAATAACCCTTCCCCATACGCATACCTACCACAAACGCCCCCGACTCGGTTCTGCCAAGTCGGGGGCGTATCTCGTTGAGGGGGGGCTATCCCTCTTCCTCGTCGTCTAAATCCTCGTCAGGATCTATCTCACCACCTTGCTCAATAGCCTCGTACCAAGCCTTAATGCGCTCCACCTCGAGGGCGTTGTCAACACCCCACTGATCCCAATCAGCGTCCTTCGGGCCAAGCAACATGCCTATTTTGTAGAAAACAAGCCACTGGCACTCATTATCATATATCACCATCTCCTCATCGCCATACTTGTCGATCAAAAAGTCCTTACGCCCTTGTCCTTGGATCTCCGCCTTCGGATAACCACCAGTGTTGTCCAGCTTGAACACAAATGTCTTGCCGGCACCGCACTGCGAGTTCGTCAACACCATATACTGGTACTTCCTTAGCACGAACGGAAAGACACCATGGTTGAATGTACGGATTCCTGCCGTTATTGCCGACGGGTCGACCCCCTCAGCCAGAATGAAGTCATCGGTCACCTCATCCTTTAGCAAGTACTTGTTGGCCGTATGCTTCCTTAGCTCGCGACTCTCCACATGCTTAGCCCCAAGGTAAATTTCGCGCAAACAATCCGACTTGATAGTGAGGAATAGTATCTGCGATTTGGGAATGTTAGCCACAATCTTCTTCCACTCCTCACTGCCCTCCTTGCGTGGTTCCAGCACCTTCTGGTTGTCGAGTGCGAATATTGCGTTGCGCATCTTATTGGGCATCAGCAAGGCAGGCCAATAGAACGGCGTGCCACGCCATCCTTGCTCTTCCGCACCCTCCTGCCTCAGCAAGGTCAAGACGGGATGCGTATCGGCCAACTTCTTCGCCGGAGTCAAATCACTGTCGCCATCTTCAGGAGAGTCGATGAACCTGCCGTCAGCCCTCTTTCTCGACATCTTACGACCCTCACGATACTGACACCATACACGCCTGTCACTCGGGTCACTTTGGAAGTCAAAGCAATATACGATAGGCAGCAGCATGGTTGACGACTTCCATGCCATATCACCGTTGCCCCACTTCTCATCAAAGACGTAGGTCGACTCGATAAGCTCGAGTATTTGGACTGCCACGTCGAACTTAATCAAGAATGGTTCCTTAGCCGAGAATCCAGGCTGCTGCTGCAATATCTCGTCTATCTTCTTGACCGTCGCTCCTATCTCTGCCTCCGAACCTGTCTGGAATCCTACTGGCAACACGCGTGTGCCGCCACTCACCACCTTCGTTTCCGAAAGTTTAATCTTGTTACAAGCACACGGCTTGATGCCCTCGCCCTTGCCGATTATGACGGCGTTCAGGGGAGCCGAATTGCCATTCTCATCAAGGTGCACGAGCAACTCGCGCAAGTACTTGTCTATCTCATACATGGTCTTGAGGGCGCCATATATCCGCGCTGTGGTGTAGAACCTCGTGACGGACATGTCCACCATGCTGCGCGCACCAAAGTGACGTGAGTGCTGATTGACAGTGTCCATTTGGAACTTCTTAGGATTGCGACCATAGAAGAAGCACAACATGTTGGCTATCGTGATGCCGCGGTCCAAAATACTGCCACCTACGAAGATATTCAACGTGTTGGTCAACTTCAACTGACCCTTATCATCAAGCATATTCTCCACCTCATGATCTGAGTTGACTACCCTGATGGCGTAATCATCGTCATCAAGAATCTCACGCACCTGCTCCATAGTCTCCTCAAGCGACGGCATCCTATACTCGGCCTTCACCTTGCCCTCGCGCACCCCCTTGTCGTGCGACTCCACATAGCTGTCATACATGCCTTCCACTATCCCATCCAAATACTCATGCCTCTCTCCACTAAGTAAATGCTCGCGTATGTCCTTGATGAGTTTCTTGATGAGACTCACCTGCCACTCGTGGTTTTTCTTCGCTATCTCCACGTGTATCAGAAAACTCGACCTATACTCCTCATTCTTCAACTCCAATTGCTGTATCTCACGTATTGCGCCAGCCATGAAGTACCCCACAATGGCGCACACGATTCCCTGAAGAGTTGTCGACTCAAACGACGACGACAGATACCTCTTGTTAGGAGTGCCCAGCGCTTCAACGCAATCCGGTTCCACTTGCATGAAGAGGTGATTGTACATCGACTCCTCATTCTCACTATCCTCGTAATACTGTTTGCCTCCCACGTATGCGCTATGCACCGGCACAACTTCCGTAAACCTTGGGCGAAATGGCTCTCCCAACTTACCACCTTCGGTATTATACAACATGCCATTGGGCTGCAAATAGAGGCTATATGGCGTGGCCGTCACCTGCAAATAGCGGCAATACTCGGGTATCCCGCGGAACTGGTCTATGAGTTCCGCCAACTTGGCCAACTCGACATTCACTCCCGAACCCTTATAGACTCTGCTCGCAAAGTCCGCCTCATCGTCAATAATCAACGTTTTCTCCTGCTGCAAGCGCGGCGACTTCACCGTATACAACTTTATGAGGCTCTGCAAGTTCTTGGTCTCTTTCTTGCACACTATAATCTGCCGCTTCGTCTGGTTGGTCAACAGCTTGGTTGCCACGCCCTCGCTCCTGATCTTCATGATGTCATTCACGTAGACCGTCATAGGCTGACCGTTATTCCACGTCTCCTTAGCATACCCGAAGTCGCTCTTTGCCCTCTCCAACGTCTGCGTGGCCAACGTATTCGTTCCCTTAGTCAAGATTATCGCCACCTCGATGCCCTTGTCGAACGCCAAGGCTATGATATGCTCGAAGGTGTTGGTCTTGCCCGCCTGGATATGGCCGAGCAGCAATCCCGGCTCCGTGGCGCGAGGGTCATCCTTCTCGTCAACCATAAGCTTGTCAACTGTATGCGTCACGCAGTCGAGGAACTCCTGAGTATAGGGATACTTGGCTTGCCTCTTCATAGCACTGAAGAGCGGTGTCTCAGACTCCTCCTTCGCGCTTGCCGTCTCCTTCATGACGAGCTCCTTGCGCTTGGCCGCCAGTTCCTCGGCCCTGTCGGCAGGCAATGACACGCCCCACGACTTCACCTGCTCGACAAACTTGTCCAGCTCGGCTACTGTCTCGAAATTGTATTCCATTTCTGTTCGATGATTGTAACTATATTAAGATTTTGAACACTAACTACTTCTCGCACCCGCTCATTCCGTCACCCCCGCACCCCGAAAGACAAGATGGATAGCGCAGAAAACAATTAAAGCCTCAGCGCCGTATATGGCACGAGGCTTTAATCAACAATAGACAACAACAGATGAAAATTCCGTCATCACGACGGCGTTTTTATATCTTGACAAGACTTGGTTTCTCTTCCACCAAGCCCGTGTTTCTCTTATCTTGACAATGCAAATATCAGTATTTTTAAATACATACGCAAGAATTATCTTAATTTTTTTTAATTGCCCACCCTTATTTAGAAACCGTATTAAAGTCTTGTGTCTATCTATCAGGACTTTAAGCATCACGAGCCTATTAAAAAACGTTACCCATGCTAAACAAAACCCCACGCCTCAGGTCTATCCCGAAGCGCAGGGTGTCCTTGATTCATCCGCCCTACGGCACTAATGCCGCCTAAAAGCGGAAGCTGATCTTCAACTGTGGATTGGCAAAGAACCGGATTTTGACGAAATGACATTTATTCGGTGACGAAACGCGAGAGGGGGAAGAGAGGAAAACAGCACAGAACTAACCTTTCACTGCTTGCCAATCACCTACCGTACCACTCTCCGACGAGAAGGAGCAGCCTATCTTGAATAGCTTTCTGCGCTCTGTGGCATACTCTCGTGCGTAACCCATTATCTCAATTTGCTCAAGAGCCTCACGTGCCGTTCCGTCAAGTTTGAACTCAAAAATATATACGTAGTTTGCTGTCTCTATCACACAATCCACACGTCCTTGACTCTGCCTCTTCTCGGTGTATGTGACGTATGTGCTTGCTATGCGCAACAAGAGGTAGAAAGTGTAGCTAAAGCTACGTTCTCGCTCACGCTCCGTATCTTTGCGTCTAACATCATACGGAATGCTCGCAAGGAATGAGGTCAGGTTGTCACGAAATTTATCAATGTCACCCCCCATCCAACGCCTCCACTGCCTCGTCCAACCAACTGCCCACTCTCTTCCCGCCTTTCAAGTAGTTTCCCGCCACAAGAGCCAAGAAGCCACGCTTAACCTCATCGTTGGGAAAGTCGAGGAGGAATTTCTCCTTGCGGGCGTCGTAGGCCTTCACAGTCATATAGCCGCTCTGATTTTTCAAAATATCTGTATACCAATGGGATATTTCATCTCTGAGCTTATATTGTCCTTATGCGAAGATAACAAAACATAACAACCGCTCGCCCCGAGAGACTACAGTCCCTCGGGGCGAGCGCATATATATTACCTATCTTTTTAGAACTTGGCGTTGCGCATATCGCCTGTCTCTTCAAAGGCGATGTGCATGGCGAAAGCCTTGGCGAGGGTCATAGGGGTGTGGCACTTACCCTCACGCAACTTGAGGTAGTCCCAGAGGAGCTGCTTGTAGTCGGGGTGCACGCACTTCTCGATAATCTCGTGTGCCTTCTGCACTGGGCTCTTGCCTCGGAGGTCGGCTACACCATATTCGGTAGCCACAATCTTGACGGAGTGCTCGTTGCTGTCGGTATGCGTCACCATAGGGACTATGGCGGATATGACACCACCCTTGGCTACCGATGGGCAGGTGAAGATAGAGAGGTAGGAGTTGCGGGCAAAGTCGGCCGAGCCACCTATGCCGTTCATCATCTTCTGACCACTGACATTAGTACTGTTGACATTACCAAAGATATCCATCTCGAGAGCCGTGTTGATGGCGATGATGCCGAGGCGGCGTATCAGCTCGGGGTGGTTGGTTATCTCTTGCGGGCGTAGCATGAGCTTGCCCTTGAAGAAATCGAGATTGTTGTAGACCCTGCTTAGCATATCGTCGGAGAGAGTCAGGGAGCTGCCCGAGGCGAATGATATGCGGCCATTCTCCATGAGGGGTATGACGGAGTTCTGGATGACCTCGGTGAACATGGCGAAGGGAGGAATGTCTTGGCACTCACCGAGAGAGCCGAGGACGGCATTGGCAATATTGCCCACACCACTCTGGAGTGGCAGGAATTCCTTGGGTATGATGCCCTTGCGCAACTCGCTTATCAGGAACTCCGCGACATTCTGGCCTATCTTGGTCGTCACGGGGTTAGGCTCGGTGAAGGCGGCAATGGTGTCGGGCATATTGGTGCACACCACGCCGAGCACTTTGGACGGGTCAACCTGTATAGCATCAGAGCCAATCCTGTCGCCAGGGGAGTAGACAGGTATCTCCTTACGGTAGGGAGGGTTGAGAGGCTCGTATATATCGTGCATGCCCCTGATAGCCTCGGGGTGATGCGCATTGAGCTCGATGATAATCTTATCTGCGCTCTTGCAGAGAGTGGGAGAGATGCCAACACTGCTTGTCGGCACGACCTTGCCGTCTTCGGTTATGCTCGAAGCCTCAATGATGCAGACATCCATATGACCGAGGAAGCCATAGCGGAGATCTTGCGCCACATGGCTGAGGTTGAGGTCGAAATATTGCACCTCCTGGCTGTTTATGGCGGCGCGCATATCCTTGTGCGACTGGAAGGGTGTCCTGAACTTCACCGCATGTGCGCGAGCGAGTGCGCCATCGATAGGGTCGCCCGTTGCGCCACCCGTGATAAGTCCTACACGGAACTCGTTACCCTTGGCATGCTCGGCCTCGGCACGTTTGGCGAGGGCGGTAGGCACAGCCTTGGGGGTACCTACTGAGGAGAAGCCGCCTATACCTACCACATAGTCGTTTTTGATATACTCTGCGGCCTCATCAGCCGTCATTTCACGAAAGCGCATATTTATAATATCTGTTTGAATGTCGACGTTGTATTCCGATGCGCGAAATTACACATTAAGAGAGAATTGCACAATATCGGAGTGGCATTTCTTACACCGAATGCAGAAGTATACACATTGAGTGAATATCTATACAATATTAAGGGGAGACTCACACTCACCCAAGACTCAAAAAAACACAACCAACACCTTGGCACACTTTGTTATTTGTTTAACACTCCGTATATTTGCCATCACTAAGAGACGAGGATTTGTGAATTTCAGACGCAATAAGGTCTTTTAGTCACTAATTATCCCGAAATCTATCATAACTGTGAATATATGCTTACAATAAGCCAGGCAGTCGAAAAGGTTGTCAAGGTGAAACCATTCGTCACGGAAGCTCTGTGCGAAGGCCTCATCAACATATCATCGTTGTCGCGCCAGATACACCCGATGGTTGAGAAACTTACGGGTAAGGAAGTCAAGCAAGGCGCGATAGTCATGGCCCTGAACCGTCTGGTGCCAAACCTGAAGGGCAACACGGAGATGACGTACAGGAACATGATAACGTCGCTGGGTGATATCATAGTACGCTCTGACTTGACGGACTACACATTCAGGAACTCGTCGACCATCATAGAGAACCATGTGAAGTTGATGACAAAGTTGGTGGGGCGTCAGGACCAGTTCTACACCATGGTGAGGGGCGTATTTGAGTCGACGCTGGTTGTGGGGGCGGAGGTGTGCCCACTTGTGGACCAGTATTTCTCGAACGAGGAGTGCTCATATAGAAACTCCAACTTGTCGGCCATAACATTGAAATTGTCGACAGGCAATGTGCATTTCGTAGGCTTCTATTATCAGATATTGAAATTCATAGCGTGGGAGGGCATCAACGTCAAGGAGGTGATATCGACAACCAACGAGTTCACGATAATCGTGGCCGAGGAAGATGTCGACGCGGCATTCGCCATACTGAAGAACCTCAAGCAGAGCGGCAAAGTTCTCGAATGAACCATCAACCCCAACTCTCCATATCCCTCATGCGCACACTCATCATGACCATCGTCTTGATGGCGACGGCTATCGGCGCATACGGACAGCAGAAGTCCCAGGCTACGGGCAAATCCAACAGCACGGGCAACAAGGACGCGGCTAAGGTGCTGCCCCATGTGAAGACGTGGCGCATGACGGACGACTTCACCCTGGCAGACACCGTGGCAGTAGACACCATCGTGGCGGAGCATCAGGTGCATAACCCAATATGGAGACGCAGCCCCGCCAACGTGACCTTAGGAAACCTCGGGTCGCCATCGCTCACGACATACTACCCTGCAATAAGACGCGACGAGGGCAACGTGTTCTACACGGCTTTGCTGCCCATCATGCTTAACCCCGAGGACTTCCGATTCTTCAACACCAAGACACCATACGCCAACCTGACGTACCAGAAAGGCATACCCAAGGCACGCAGGGAGGAGTTTTTCTCAGCACTGTTCACCCAGAACATCAACAAGAAAGTCAATATAGGCGCCCGCCTGGATATCAACGCCACGATAGGACGATATGAAGGCATGAGCACATATAACAGCAAGTTTGGGATGTGGTTCTCGGTGGATGGCGACTACTATAAGACGCAGCTGCAAGCGTGGTATCAGAAGTATGACATTGATGAGAATGGCGGCATCACGAACGACAGCATAGTGATGTATCCTGAACTGTTTGACTATGACAACGCGGAGGATTATCCCGTGCGTTTCATGGACGTCAACAACCGTCTCGCATCATACAGGTTGCTATGGGCCAACAGTCTGGATATTGGAAGCGTGACAAGGACTGAGGGCGACTCTGTGGAGTATGATGTGCCAGTTGCGACGGCGTATTATAAGTTCTACGCAGACAAGTCGCACCATGAGTTCACGGTATCGGACTTGTCGAACTATGCGGAGGACTTCTACTCGTATTTCCCTGCCATATACACCAACCCATCGTACACCAACGACAGGCGTAAGTATATGCTTATCAGCAATATGTTCCAGTTGAAACTCAATGAGGAGTTTAACAGCTTGTTGCGTTTTGGCGTACGCTTCTTCGTGGGCAATGACATACGGCAATACTATTGGGACGCGCCGACTGATGTGGTGATAGACACGGAGACGGAAGAGCAGACACTGGAGTTTCATAGGAATAAGGAGAACAGGGTAAGCTCATATTTCGGTGGTCAGATATTCAAGAATATAGGCGACAGGCTACGATGGAACGCCGGGATAAAGTTCATATTCCAAGGGTATAACGCAGGCGACCTTGATGTCAATGGGCTGCTGAGCGTCACGATAGGCAGTGGGCGATGGGCAACGGACGTATATGGCAAGGCGTCGTTCGAATTGCGCACACCGTCGTTATGGGAGGAGAGCTATTGCTCAAACCATTACAAATGGGACGTGGCACTCGACAGGGAGCAGTCGCTCAACATCAGTGGCGGGCTGAAGGTGCCTGGTATAGGAGTTGACGTGTCGGTATTCAGTGCGACTCTTAACGACCGTGTATACTTCAACCAGGAGGGCATACCGTCGCAGAAGAGTGACGTGACACAAGTGTTTGGCATAGGAGCCAGGGCGCACTTGGTGCAGAGCCACACCAACTTCAACTCCATCATACGCCTGGCAATACAGAAGACATCGGATAATGACGTAGTGCCGGCACCTGCTTTCGCATTATACGCCTCGTCATACTGGGAGCGTAAGTTCTTTGGCGTATTGCTGACGCAGATAGGGTTCGACGTGCATTATGACACGAGATACTACACCCCGGCCTACATGCCAGGCATCATGCAATTTGTGCCACAGTCGGAGCGTGAGGTAGGCGGTTATGGCTATTTCGACCCGTTCATCAACTTCCACCTGAAGAAGATACGCGCATACGTCAAGATGGAACACATCAACAACCTATGGGGCTCGAACGACCACTTCAACACTATACACTACCCAGCCAACCCGCACACGTTTAAGTTTGGCCTCTCTTGGAATTTCTACGACTGATGGAGCAAGTATTAGACAGTGAGTTAGGCAGGCTCAACGACCCACAGCGCAAGGCTGTCACGGCCACCCCGGGGCCTATGCTCGTGATAGCGGGGGCGGGTTCGGGCAAGACACGTGTCCTGACGATGCGCATAGCATACCTCATGGCGAATGGTGTCAAGCCCTACAACATACTTGCCTTGACGTTCACCAACAAGGCGGCAAGGGAGATGAAGGAGCGCATAGCCAACATAGTAGGGCCTAAGGCCAAAGAGCTATGGATGGGAACGTTCCACTCGGTATTCTCACGCATCTTGCGTGCCGAGGCTGCCACACTTGGCATATCGCCCGACTTCACCATATACGACGCGGAGGACTCGCAGAAGCTCATCAAGAACATCATAAAGGAGATGGAGCTAAGCGACAGCTATAAGCAACGTGACTTAGCATCGATAATATCGAAGGCGAAGAACGACCTTGTATTGCCTGCGGCCTACGCGCAGGACAAGGACCGCATGTTCAGCGACACCTCGGCACATAGGCCCAAGACGGCGCAAGTGTACCAACGGTATGTGGAGGAGTGCAAGAAGGCCAACGTGCTCGACTTTGACGACCTCCTGCTATACACGGAACAACTCTTCGCCAACCATCAGGATATATTAGAGAAGTACCAGCAACGGTTCATGCACATCCTCGTGGACGAGTACCAAGACACGAACCATGTGCAATATGCCATAATAAACCGACTGGCCAAGGCGCACAAGAACATTTGCGTGGTGGGTGATGACGCACAGAGCATATACAGCTTCCGCGGGGCGAGGATAGAGAACATACTGAACTTCCAGAAGGACTACCCCGAGACTCGCGTGTTCAAACTGGAGCAGAACTACCGTTCGACTCAGAATATAGTCAACGTGGCGAACAAACTTATAGCCCTGAACAAGAGACAGCTACATAAGGACGTGTTCTCGAAGGGCAATGTAGGGGAGTTTGTACACGTATGGGAGAGCAGTGACGACAGGAGCGAGGCACGTAGAGTGGTAGGTGATATTCACAACCGGACAACACAGAAAGGTTACTCCTTGAACGACTGCGCCATACTGTACCGCAACAACTTCCTGAGCCGCTCCATGGAGGAGCAGCTGCGCAACATGGGCATCCCCTACCGTATATATGGCGGCTTGGCGTTCTATCAGCGTAAGGAGATAAAGGACGTACTGGCATACCTGCGCCTCATAGTGAACCATAACGACATAGAGGCCTTGCGCCGCATAGTGAACTACCCGAAGCGTCAGATAGGCGACACCACAGTGGCCAAAATAGAAGCTACGGCAATAGAACTCGGCTCGACACCATGGGACGTGATGACCATCAGCACACAAATGGTGCAAACCGGCCTCAAAGAGGCGACTCTAAGCAAGATATCACGATTCACGGCACTTATAGACACCCTGACACAACAGTCCGAGAAGATGGACGCCTACCAACTCACAGTCGAGGTGCTGTCGCAAAGCGGCCTACTTGCCCTACTCAACACAGAGAAGACTACCGACGAAGGCAAGGAACGGTATGCCAACGTGCAGGAACTACTCAACGCCATAAAGGAGTATGTGGACGAGAACGGTAGTGAAGACGAACCGGCACGTGTATCAGACTACCTGCAACAAGTGAGCCTGATAACCGACATGGACCAGGATGACGAGGGAGAGAAGGTGACGCTCATGACGATACACGCCAGCAAGGGACTTGAATTCGGGTGCGTGTATATCGTGGGCGTGGAGGAGGAGATATTCCCCGGCGACAGGTGCGGTTTCGATGCAGACTCGTTAGAGGAGGAGCGTAGGCTGATGTACGTGGCACTGACACGAGCCAAGGATGTGGCGACGGTGAGCTATGCCACAACACGCTACCGGTTTGGCAACGTGTCGCCATGCAGCCGCAGCCGCTTTATATCGGAGCTTAACATGGACTATTGCGATGGTTTGCGCGAACTGTCGACATTGCCATCCGGCGACGCTTTCGTTGAGGAGGGTGATATCTTGGCGGCAAGCCCATGGACCATGAAACGCAAGCAGATGTTCGTGCCACGCACACCAAGGCAGACCTTCACACCCGTAGGAAACGTGACACCCTTAACCCCTCCCTCGCGATATAAAAAGGTGGAGCACCGCCTGACGAGCGAAGACCTGGCCACAGAGACCACGACACTGACCGAGACCCCCGACGGTAAGTTCAAGTTAGGCTCACGAGTCAAGCATTCACGCTTCGGCACAGGTACCGTCAAGGAGATTATTGGCGGCAATAGTGATGATATGAAATTGAGAATCGCCTTCGAGCATGAAGGAGAGAAGACTCTTCTCCTTAAATTCGCACGACTCGAAGCACTATAAATCAACTGATATGAAACCCACAAGATTCCTCCTCACAGTATGCGGCCTTATGGTCGCGATGCTTGCCGGCTCATGCTCACATAAAGGCAGCTCGAGCCTGGCAAGCCATAAGCAGACCACCACATCACGCCAAACTCCCAAAGTGAAGCAGACCTCAAGCGAGTCAGCAGCCAACCGCACAGCACGTATCAAGGCGGAGAAAGCAGCCGAGCAGAAAGCCAAACAAGAAGCCGAAGAGGCCAAGCAGGCCGCTCTAAAGGCCAAGGCTGATGCCGAGAAGGCTGCTAAAGAGGCCGAACAAGCCGCCAAGGAAGCCGAACAAGCCGCTAAAGAGGCCGCGGCACAAAAGGTGGTGGTTAAAGAAGAGAAGGTGAAGATTGTGGAGTCTAAAGCCAACATCGACGAGTCGCACCGCTACCATATCATCATAGGCTCGTTCAAAGTGCTACAAAACGCTCGCCAACTATGCGAGGACGCCATAGCCAAGGATTTCCTGCCAAGCATCATGGAGAACGAGGAGGGTATGTATCGTGTAGGCGTATATTCGTCATCAACAGAGACTACCGCCCGAACCAAGATTAAAGAGATGCGTAAGAAGCACCCAGAGTACGTAGGTATGTGGCTCTTGATAGAGAAGAAGTAGCATAATGATGCGCCGGCGCGTCGTATATATAGCAATCATCATCTCGGCCATCATTGGGGCATGCTCGCACGATGATGGCCGACCACTGTCGGCAGCACTGTCCAACGGCACGGCAACCACTACCATGCCCGCCGCCTGCCCCACCGACAACGACAGCACGATAAAGGCGCAAGCCCTACTGCTGCTCAACATGGTGGAGCATGGCGACACAAGCGCACGTGCCATAGCCGACAGCCTTATCGCCCTACGCAACCCCCACTGCTGCCTATGGGCGGCAAAGACCGACAGCACGCACAAGGACAACGTCGACGCTTACGTCAGCGCAATAGTGGTATATTCTCTGATTCACGGGGCAAAGACCGGCACACTATCCCCAAACGACGAAGAGACGGGACGCGAGAGCCTTTGCCACTTCATAGAGTATTTCGTAAGAGTGACCGACGACGACAGCCTAAGCATCACCGGATGCGACAACAGCGACGCCGCGGCAATCCTTGCCCAAGCGTGCAAGGAGATCGGGCTATAATAGCAATATTTCAACATGATAGACAGGTTTGCCGATGTGCGCATATTACGCTATCGGATAGAAAGTTTCGACACATTGCCACTGCGCACCAAGATGCTGCTATACCACCTGAGCCGTGCAGCACTCTACGGACGCGACATATTCTACGACCAAAACTGCTCCCTCGGCCTACAACTGCGTAAGGCTCTCGAGGCCATATACCTCAACGAGCAACAACGGGGCACGGTCAACCCTAACATCGAGACATACCTTAAACGCGTATGGTTCGCCAACGGCCCACACCACCATTACAGCAACGACAAGTTCTCGCCCGACTTCTCCCCCGAGGAACTCAAACACGAGGCGCATATAGCCAACATCGACAACCTCCTAACCCCTGAACTCCTCGCACTGATATTCGACCCCAACGTATCGCCAAAGAAAGTCTCTCTCGACTCCTCGGGCGACCTCATCAAAGACTCCTCCGTCAACTTCTACGGCAATAACGTCTCACAAGACGACGCCACAAACTACTACGCCACACCAGGACACCACCCCCTGAACAGCAAGCTCACCAAAGACTCCAATGGACAACTGACCGAAGAGGTATGGTGCGCGCAACAGGGCAAATATGCCAACCCACTGACCCTGATAGCCAACGAGCTGCGCAACGCCATATCCTACGCTGCCAACCCAAAGCAGGCCGAGGTAATAGCCAAACTCGTGGAATATATCGAGTCGGGCAACCCAAAGCTGTTCGACGACTACTCGATTCTCTGGCTCTCCGAACGTGATAGCGACGTGGATTTCATCAACGGCTTCATAGAGGTATACGACGACCCTCTGGGTCTCAAAGCCACGTGGGAGAGCATAGTCCAACTGGCCGACAAGAAAGCCAGCGAGAAGATCGCCGCAATAGCCGCCGACGCTCAATGGTTCGAAGACCATTCCCCCATCGACCCGCTATATAGAAAGCAGAAAGTACGAGGAGTATCGATGAGGGTCATTAACGCCGTGATGCTCGGGGGCGACTGCTACCCCGCCCCCCCGATAGGAGTCAACCTGCCCAACGCCGACTGGATCCGCGAGCAATACGGATCTAAGTCCATCACACTCTCCAACATATCCGGCGCCATACACGACGAAGCCAAAACCTCCGGAGGAGTACTTAGCGAGTTCGCCGCATCCGACAACGAGATAGCACGATGCAAACGCTATGGACGCTCGGCCGACGAACTGCACACCGTCCTCCACGAATGTCTCGGCCACGGATCAGGACAAATGCGCGACGGCGTCACCCTCGATAACCTCGGGGCGTATGGCAGCACCATCGAGGAAGCGCGGGCCGACCTCTTCGCTCTATTCTTCATGCCCGATAAACACCTACGCGACTTAGGCATCGTCGAATGCGAAGACGTAGCATGGGCCCAATACGACAGCTACCTCCGTAGCGGCGCTCTCGTCCAACTATCCCGAATCGAGCAAGGACGAACCATCGAGGAAGCGCACATGCGTAACCGCGCCATGATCGCACGATGGGTCTTAGAGCAAGGACAACACCTCGGATATGTCACGATGTACCAAAACAACAATAAGCACTATATCGCCATATCCAACTACCAAGGCATCCGCACCCTGTTCGGACAACTTCTCTACGAGGTGCAACGTATCAAGAGCGAGGGCGACTACTACGCCGCACAATCCCTCATCGAGACCTACGGCGTCCAAATCGACCCCACCCTCCACCAAGAAGTCAGAGAGCGATATGCCAAACTCGGTATAGCCCCCTTCACCGGCTTCGTCAACCCGCGCCTGACGCTCATTAAAGACACTAACGGCAACGTCGCCAACGTCGAGCTTTCCTACGATGAGACATACACCGAGCAGATGCTCCGCTACTCGCGCGAATACTCTACTCTCTAAACTCGCGCTTCTGATATGCCTGGCGTGCGCCTACTCCCAAGCGTACGCCCAGAGCGTAGCATGGCGCGTGGTGAAAGGCATCGACCCCTTCCAAAGCATCATAGTGGCGCCCAACATCAACGTCACTCTCGTAATGGACGACGAAACCGCACTGCTGCCCACCGACGTGGCAAGGCGAATAAACAAGAAAAACGGAAAAATGTGCGTAGTGAAAGGCGAGCCGTCAGTAGTCAAGGCCGTCGATTGCCACGTCGAAAACGGCACATTATCCCTATCCGCCAAAAAGTTCAAATACCGACGCTCTCGACGTATCGACATTTATGTCCTCTGCGACTCCACTCTGAGGCTAATCCACGGCACATCGGGCGGCAACATACAAACCCGTGGATGCCTACGCCTCAACAATGTAGTCATCAAGGCCGACTTCGCCGAAGACATCCACCTCGCCGCACGCGCACAGTCCGTACGCATCATCGCAAACAACCACTCCTCAATACGCCTCACAGGTAAACTCAACATCATCGACGCCTCACTCCTCGGCGCAAGCAAACTCAACACCTCCGAAGCCGAAGTCAACTCACTCCACCTCACAGCCTCCAACGAGTGCCAAGCCAACATCACCGCAAACAACTCTTGCGCCATAGTGGCCACAGGCGGATGCAAGGTCACACTAACCACCAACAACTCCTCCTCCGTCATGGTCGATAAGGACGACATCTCCCACGTCCGGATAGACCGCAAATAGCCTAACGCGACATCACGCGCCAAATACCCAAAAAACGCCACTATATGCTCCATGCATGCTCCATGGATGCTCCAAAGATGCTCCGCGGATGCATGCCAGATGCTCCGCGACTCATTCGCGCTTCCTCGTAAAACAACAAATGGCTACTCCAACCACCACTTTTTTGCTCTTACCACAAATATCACCCCTACAACCCCATCCCACAACGCCCATTTCTCAATCGTACAAGCCCCATTCTACCCATTTCGTCACACCATTGTCACAACTCCAAAAACAGAACACCACGCCCCACAGTCATACACCCCCTAAACCACTGACACCAAGACCCTTACACCCCAAAAAACCACAACGCCGCGTTCTCTCCCCCACCCCACCCCCCACAACCACCTCCCGACAACACGAAAAAAAGCGCCCCCAACACCTCCTCGGGTCAGGGACGCTCCATTTATCTCCGCTCAACGCTACTTCTTCGTCATGACGCACTTTGTCCCCTCGCCGATATAATAATAATCCCCATACCACGCCGTGAAGTCCGCAAACGTAATCGCGCCGTCACTCCCAACAGTGCCAACAACACCCGTGCCCGACGACATGGTCGACGCAAGAACATAACCACCATACCACTCCGTCGCGGGTATCGTAATCGTCCGTGACTCCAAATCCACCGTCGCCACGATGTCAACCCCCCAATCATAGAAATTCACTATCGTGACGCTCCCATCCTCGTTGGCCCTTATGCTCATCTCGTCCGTCCGGTCTATACTCTGCTCCGACCAGTCCGACGAGAAATAGTCCGACCCCACGACATGACCCTCATAATCCCCCACCACGTCGCCAAGCGTCAACGGCGCAACCGTCTCGCCCCACGTGAACTTGTCCTTCCCGCCATCGTCCCCGACCGCGCTACCATCGGCATTATAGAGATACACATAAAACTCCACACTCCCCGCCCCCTCATTCTCAATCAGTTCGGAATACTCCCCGTAGGGATACATGCAGACGTAATAGTCGGCCGAGACGTAATAGTACGCGTAATAATAATCGTCAGTATAATAAGGGTCTACCGGACTAATGGCCGACGACCCCTCCGTCGCCGCGAAACTTATCGCATACCCCTCCACACCATATGGAGCCTCAATACTATACGACCCGTCGTCATACCGCACAAGCGTCGCGGAATACGTCTCACCCAACACCACCGAGTAATACGTGCCTTCTTCGCGCATCACCTCCGCCTTGTTCCGATAAAACGTCAACGTTATAGCCTCCGAGTCCGAGAACGCCTCATCCTCGCTCGTGGCACGTATCACGATACTATACTCCCCAACCTCAAGCCCGCGCAACGTCAGGCTGTTATACGCCGTCTCATCCTCCACAGCGACCGAATCCACCGTATAAGCGTAGCTATACGCCGTGGCGTTCTCCACCGCTGGCCACGAGATCGTCACCACGCCATTAGCCGTCGTAGCCACTGGCGCAGGCTCGCCAAGCCGCGTCACATCGGCCGTGCGGGCCACAAGAGTAGCCGTGGGCGAGGTCGTCTTGTCCGCCTCCAAAGCGGCGTATGCCCAGACGTTCAACGTGTAGCCACTGCTCGGCTTCAACCCCGTGGCAATCACCGAGGTCGTGGTCGTGACGCCCCCAAGGACCACCTCGCCGCCCGCGTCGACAAGCTCATACGCATACTGAGTCGCGCCCGCCACACTCTCCCACGCGAACGACAACGAGCTTACCTTGGTGTTATACGCCATAGGCGCGGGACTATCAAGAGGACTCTTGACAATGCCGTCCGAATCATCATCACATGCCGTGAAAACGCTCAATGCCACCGTGGCGGCAAATAGCAGGGTTATTATCTCTTTCATCATGGATTATCGGTTAAACTATTCTACTGGGTCGAAATAGAGCTTCACGTAGTTATAATAATCATACGAGCCGTCTGCATACGTGGACCAATAAGTGCCAAACTGCCCATAGCCCTTGTCGAATGCTATATACGAGTAGTCCGTCGTGCCATACGTCGATAGTATGCACAACTCTTCGACGCTCTTCTCGCCAACAGCCCACGCAGGATATACACCCTTGGCCGTGTCGTAGAAATAAAAAGCCGTGACACCCTCATCAACGTAGTCCACATAGTTCGTATAGGGCGAAATCTTATAATAGCCCGCCTGACCCTGCGCCGCGTCGCCAACGGTGAATATCATGTCGACACCCGAACCAAGGAAATCGCGTATAGCATAACGGCTGGTCGTGCCAAGACGCTCTATATCAACATACCACGAGTTGACTATCCCGCTCGTGGTGTAATACATCTGCGCACCCTCGACGTATGTCGACCACGTGGCCGCCATGACATACGACGCGTATACCGCCGAGCCGTCAAGACGGGTATAGTGGTCGGCATAATCCTCCGATATAGCCAACGAGAAACCATACCGCTCCGACACCGCGAGTCGCCCAAAACTTATAGTCAAATATGCCGTCTTCTGACCCGCCGCAAATGTCACCGACGACGGCACCGACAAACCCGCCGCCGCCGACTGGCATATTATAGGCACCTCCGCCGCCGCGCTCGTGTCCACACGCGACACAGCGACATCTATCGAGGTCCTCGCGCCAGGCTCGTCTATAAAGTCACTCGGGTTCGACGCGTCAAAATACACCTGCATAGACCCCTCACGAGTAGGGTCGCCAGGGGCAAAGTCGTCATTCCTGTCGTCGCACGAGGCAATGACCACAAGTGCCAACAGCAACAGGGAGATATGTAATACAGACTTAATCATTTACTTACGTTTCAGGAGTGTTTATTTGCAATATTGCTTGACGTAATCCGTCGGGTCTGGGTTCATAACGATGGCCTTGTTAAAGCTCTTCTCCACATCCGAGATGTAGAAGTTGAACCACGGCGCGGCATACCCGGCCTTAGACTTCAACCGGTACGCCTCGAGATAGTTCGTATCCTCATCTTTGCGGTTCACTTGCAGCCCAAGACGCTTATAGTCGGCAAACAGCACATCCTCGCCCCAAAACTCGATATACTTCTGAGCTATCATCTCGCCTATAAAATCGTCAATGCTTGCCGCCTGGCACGTATACGACGCGCCCTTATAGCGATATGCGTTGAGGAACGACTCAAGCTGGCTCTTAGCCTCCGCCATGCCACTAAGACGCAACGCCGCCTCCATCTTGATGAAATACATCTCCTCAACACGCATAAGCGGTATAGCCACAAGCAAACCCTTCTCCTCCGAGTCCAAATCACCACCCGCCGAGCGGTATTTAAGGCTCGCATAGGCCGGCACACGGCTCCAATTGAGGTTGTCCTGCACACTGGCGGCAGTCTCATCCTGCAACACCGTCTGATACTTGCCCGACGGCACCACCGCCGCCCCCGCGTCCTCGGGGTCTACCCACGTCGTCTTGCGCCAATCGGCATCGGGCATAAGGTCATACAGCCGCTTGCTGATGCAACGATATTCCTTCGTATACGCGGGAAACGCCCACGCAGGTTCCACGGCAAACGTCCCCGTGATGGTCATCCAATAGCGCGGCGTCTGCTCGGTCGAGCTGTATTTGATATCCCACACCCACGCCTGATTGGCCGTATTAAAGCCGGTCTTAGCGTCATGCCACTGCGACTCCGTCACGGGCGAATAGCCAGCGGCGATAACCCGCTCGGCATACTCCGCCGCACGCGCGAAACAGTCATTGGCGGTCGATATGCCAAGCGACTTATACCCGTCGTCGTCCCCCTCATGCTGCAACTGAGTGGCAAGGTCGTCGGGAGCACGAAGAAAACGGGTGCCAAGGTTCAGCCAGAAGCGGGCTAATATGCCATTCACGACGTCCGCGTTTATATCATTCTTCTCCGCACGACTATACGACCCTATATTAGCCTCGGCAAGGGCAAGGTCGCTATATATAAACCGGTAGATGGTATAGAACGGCACACGCGGGTTGTCCTTGCTCTCGTCGGCCGTGGTGCTCTCGGTCACAATCGGCACCGTCAGCCCCATAACCCCATTCGAGACCGCCTTTTGGTCGAGCGGCTCAATACCCGTCTTATAGAACTCATACATCATGGCAAGGTGCATATAGCACAACGCACGGTAGGTGCGCGTTATGGCGAGCGACTGCTTGACCGACTCCGTCGCCCCATCCTCGTTGCGCGCGGCTATTATGCGGTTGGCATTGTTGATGAAACTGTAGTAGTAGTAATAAGGGTAGCCCGAATATGAGGTGAGATACGTCGCGCTCTCAAAATAACGCTGATAGTTCCACGACGAGCCGGTGGTAGGCATGCCGTCGAGCAACACGTCGCGCCATATCATATAACAGGGGTAGCCCCAATCCGCCACAGCCTCGGTAAAACTGCCCGACTCCGAGCCATACGTGTCCACTTGTATCATCTTGGACTTCAGCCCGACGACGAGTTTGCTGAACGACTCGCTGTCTCTGCTTATCTGCTCTTTCGAGGCCACGTCGGTAGGCTCAATCTCGTCAATACAGCCCGGCAAAAGGCTCAAGGCAAGGAGACTGACGTATAATATCTTGCTTTTCATAGTAAGTAATCAAATAGTGTTAGAACTGAATCGTGATACCAGCCGTGACAGTACGAGCCGGGGCATACGCCACATCGCTGCTCACCGAACCCGCATAGCTTATACGCGGGTCGAACCCCTTGCGCTTGCTCCAGTAGGTCAGGTTCTCGCCCGACACGTAGAGGCGCACATTAGAGAGCCTGAGCGTGTTGACCCAGTCCTTAGGGAACGTGTAGCCCAGCGAGACGTTCTGCAAGGCAAGCCAGCTGGCATCAGTCAAGAAGCGGTCTGACGTGGCTGCGGAGTAGGTGTCGTCATATTGCAACCGCGGTATGCCCGACGTGGTGTTGGCCTCACTCCACGCGTCGAGCAAGTCCTTATGCAGGGCCATGCCCGTCGAGCCGGCAGTAGGCACAGACATCAACGACTGGTAGCCCCAGTCCATAGCCTTGCCACCAACCGAGTAGGCAAAAGAGGCGTTGAAGTCAAAACCAAAGAAGCTGACCGACGTGTTGAAGCCACCATAGAAGTCGGGCAGCGCAGTGCCACAGTCAAAGAAATCCCTGTCGTCCGATATGTCGGAGGGGTTCGTCGTGGTGACGAGATTGCCGTCCGCGTCGTGCAGATACCACATAGACTGACCGTCGGACGAGACGCCAGCATACTTGCGCAAACGCCACGTGTACATCGGCAGCCCCTCGCCATAGTAGTAGCTGCCGCTTGTATAGCCCGCATGGCCCTCAAGGTCGTTATACTTGTTATCGTCGTTAAGGCGCACAATCTCGTTCTTATAGGCCGTGAGGTTAAGCCCGACAGTCCATTTAACGGCCTCGTTGGCAAAAGGCTCGCCCTCAAGCTCCACCTCCACTCCCTTATTGACCATATCGCCGATATTAGACGAGTAGCCGGCATAGCCCTGCGAGAGCGGCACACGCACCGTGCAGAGCATATCGGTAGTCTTGCGGTAGAAATAGTCCACCCCACCGCGAAGACGGTGCGAGAGCAGCTCGAACTCGACACCCGCGTTGGTGTTGGACACAGTCTCCCACGTTATATTCTCATTGCCCACATTTTTTAGCACAAGGCCAATCTCGTCGCCCTCACCCTTCTCGATGGTATAGGTGTCGGTATAGAGGAAGTCGTCGATATTGTCGTTGCCATTCTGGCCAAAAGAGACCTTCACCTTGAGCGTGTTGAGCCACGGTATGTCGTCCATCCAATCCTCACGGGTCATAATCCACGCGCCACCGAGAGAGTAGAAGTTGCCCCACCGATGGTCGGGATGGAATCGCGACGAGGAGTCGCGGCGATAGGACAACTGCCCGAAGTATTTGCCATCGTAGTCATACAAGGCACGGAAGAGCCATCCCTCGGTCTGATACTTACTGTCGTACGACGAGTTGGAGATATAGGTTGTCGCGCCATTGAGCTCCTGATTGCCGAAGTAGGAGAACATATTCTTGCGGTCGCCGGTCATGTAGTCGTACTTGTAGGTGTAGTTTTCATGGCCGCCGAGCAGGGAGAGGTTGTGCACATCGGCGAACGTCTTGTTATACTTGAGCAGTTCCTGGAAGTTGACGGAATAGTAGTTGTAGCTATACTTGTAGACGTAGCCTCCCGGGTAGCTCATGTTGCCATAGCCGTAGAAGGGGTTGATGGTCTGCGTCATGCGGTTGCCACTGTAATAGACGTTGCCACTGGCGTAGAGTTTCAGCCCGCCATAGATGTCGATGTCGGCATAGCCGTCGATATTGAACGAGTTGGAGATGGTGTTGTAGGTGTTGAGGGGAGCGTCTGTCACGCCATTGCTTTGTGTGAGATAGGGGCGCACATAGTCGGAGCCGAGGGTTGCGCCATCGCCATAGTCTCCCACCTTGCCATATTCGTCGTAGAGTATGTCGCCATTAGCGTCGCGGATATACACGGGGTATATGGGAGCCATGAGGGCAGCCTGATAGAAGAGGTTATTGCCTCCCGTGGCATCCTCGTCGGCGGTATTGGTGTCGGAGTGAGTGAAGTTGGCGTTGCCCCCCACATTGAGCCAGCGGTATACCTGATAGCTACCCTTGAGGCGGGCTGTGAAACGCTCGAAGTCGGAGCCCACGACGATGCCCTCATTATTGAGGTAGCCGAGGGAGGCGTAGAACTGACCTTTGTCGTTGCCGGCGTTGATGCTGATGTTATATTCCTGTCGGAGAGCGTCGCGATAGGTCTCGTCGATCCAATCGTCGGGGAGGATGGTGTAGATATTGCCGTTGTTGTAGACACGGGTGCCGAGAGTGGCATTGGGATTAAGTTTGCCATTGTCGCCCACAAGATACTCGCCATCGGGGACGGTGTAGGGGAGATAGGCGAGGCCGCCATCGGAGGGCGACTTATAGAGCTGGTTGTTGGCGTTCTGGTGCGCCTGATAGGGAGTCTGCCCTTTGGCTATATTGGCGTTGTAGAGGGCTTTGTAGTATGTCTCGATATACTCGCCCGGGGCGTCGATTGTGTCGTAGCGTTTCGAGGCTCGAGAGGACCATCCCACTTTGGCGTCGAGCGACACAGAGGCTCCTCCTTTCTCACCTTTCTTAGTGGTGATGATGATAACGCCGTTGGCGCCACGCGCGCCGTATAGCGCGTTGGAGGCGGCGTCCTTGAGGACGGTTATGGAGGCCACATCGGTAGGGTTGATGCTGCTCCATGCGCCATCGTAGGGCACGCCGTCGAGGACTATGAGGGGGTCGTTGCCCGCGTTGAGCGAGCTGAAGCCACGAATACGGAACTCGGGAGAGGCGTCGGGCGCGCCAGAGGACTGGAAGGACTGGAGTCCGGCCACGGTGCCTTGCAGGGCGTCCATGACACTATTGACCTGCCGTTTCTCGAGCGACTTGGAGTCGACGACGCCAGCGGAGCCGGTGAACGAGGAGCGTTTCTGCTCACCGTAGGCTACGACAATGACCTCGTCGAGTTCACTGTCGAGGGTGTGCATGTTGACGGTCATGTCGGTTGCTGCGGCGATGACCTGCTCGTCCATGCCGAGGAAGGAGACGACGACGGAGTCGCCCGGCTTGGCGTTGGGCAGCGAGAAGCGGCCATCGATGTCGGTCACGGTTCCGATGGTTGTGCCCTGAATGACCACTTGCGCGCCTATGACGGGTTGACCATTGTCGTCGAGGACGACCCCGCCGATTTGTTGGGAGACCTGCGCGAGGAGATTGCCCGAGGAGGCGACCAGCAGAGACGCGAGAAAGAGCTTAAGTCTCATAATGTTGAACTTGTGCATTAGATTGTCGTGATGGAGGTAGAGCTACTGGAGTAGTATTTATTTCCGAGTGCAAGATTATGAAAAGATAAGGAGAGTAGCAATAGTATATGTGGGGATGTGGGGGTGTTTGCTATTAAAAAAGCGGAAATAGGGGTGTGATGCTTACGATTTGGAGGGCACGGGTGAGATTTTATGCATTGGGGAGTGAATATGTGGTGAGGGGGTACGCCTTACGGCGTTTTTGGGGGAGTACGCCTTGCGGCGTTAAGGGGAGACGCCGCGGGCGGACGTCTCTACATTACGCCTTACGGCGTTGGGGGAGTACGGGTTGCGGGGTTGGGGGGTGGTGAGGTTTGGGGATAAAAAAAGAGTCTCGGAGTAAATCCGAGACTCTGAGGAGTGATACCGGAGGGATTCGAACCCCCAATCTTCTGGGCCGTAACCAGAGGCATTATCCAATTGTGCTACGGTACCAAACCGTTTCGATTCGTTCGGGAGGTGTTTGTTTTCTTCCCGATTGCGATGCAAAGGTAGCACCATTTCCGTAACTGGCAAGGGGTGAGGGGCAATATTTTTGAATTATTTTTCGGGGCGAGGAGTATATGGTTAGAAATGAGCGGGTTGTTTGGGGAAGCATAATGACGCGGGGGGGGGTGGTACGCGTGCGGCGTTTTTTGGGGCACGCCTTGCGGGGTTGGGGATACGGGTGCGGCGTTGGGGGGATGTGGGAAATGGTTATCTTTGCGAGAGATAAGAAGTTGTAGATATTATCAGATTAAATGGTCATGATGAAGAAAAGGAAGAAAAGGTTATTGGGTGTGGCGTGCGCTATGGCGTTGGCCATGGGGGTGTCGGCGCAGACGAGCGGGTTGTATACGATAAGGGGGACGTTGATGGGCGGAGTGAATGGCGACACGATAATTTTGGCTGTGCCGAATTCGGGCGGGTTGACGGCGTTGGACACGTCGATAGTGAAGGGTGGGACGTTTGAGTTCAGTGGTCAGGTGGAGGGGGCACAGTTGGTGGTGCTGGTGGGGATGCGCGACAGGCAGGTGGCGTATGGGACGAGCATGGTGGCGGAGCCTGGGAGCATCAATGTGAGGATGTATAAGGAGACGGGGCGCGAGGCGGATGTGGTGGGTAATATGACTAACTCGCTGTGGCGTTTGTTTGCGGTGCGCGATGGTGAGCTTGTGGAGGAGTCGCAGCCATACGTGAATATGCTGAAGAGGCCTGGTTTGGCGATGGTGGCGAGGAAGTCGTATCTGTCGACATTGGATTCGCTGACGACGCTGAGGATGGCTAACGTGGTGGAGTTTGTGAGTGGGCATAAGGAGACGTTGGCGGCGGACATGGTGTTTGAGATGTATGCAGAGGCGCTGAATGAGACGGACAGGAGGAGGCTGATGGCGCTGTTGGCGACTAACCGCCCGGCCTTGCCGGGTTACGCGAGGGTTAGGGCTAAGGAGGCTCAAGCGGCGGCGGCTCAGGCGACGGGCGCGGGGGTCATGTTCACGGATTTCAGTTGCAAGGATATGAAGGGGAAGGAGGTGAAGCTGTCGGACGTGGTGAGGGCTAACCGTGTGACGCTTGTTGACTTCTGGGCATCGTGGTGCGGGCCATGCCGGATGGAGATGCCGACGGTGAGGAGGGCGTATGAGTTGTATAAGGGTAAGGGTTTGGAGGTTGTCGGGGTGTCGCTGGATAGCAACAGGCAGTCGTGGGAGGGTGCGGTGAAGTCGCTTGGGATGACGTGGATTCAGTTGTCGGATTTGAAGGGGTGGCAGTGCGGGCCGGCGGTTAAGTATGGCGTCCACTCGATTCCGTCGTGCGTGCTGATTGGTCAGGATGGGCGTATCATAGGGAGGGATTATCGTGGTGAGGCGTTGATTGAGGCGATAGGTGGGGTGGTGGGGATGTAGGTTTTTTTTTGGGGGGTACGGGTTTGGGG